>NZ_WMKZ01000019.1 GCF_019024285.1 Alkalihalobacterium elongatum | reverse complement strand
TAAAGAGTGGCACTCACCCTCATTAGGGTGAATGCCACTCTATTTTTTATTTACTGGGTTTTGTCCCAGCCTCTTTTATTTGTTGTAGTATTAGGCTTATCCAATGTTATAATCTAAATAATTAATTTTGAATATAAAAATATATTACATAAGTAGATTTAAACACTATTATTCTAGAAAGAAGGTATGATTATTGTGGAAGGAATTGAGCAATTATTGTTAAATGTCCTTTTTGTAATTGTTTTTTTACTATTTATACCTATCCTAGTAGAAGTGAATGCACAAAGATTATCGAAAATCCGAAAGAATTGGATCGTTATAATATCAGCTTCTTTAGCAATTATCAGCTGTATTTCGTTTCCAATTACGATTATGGATGGTTATATTTTTGATTTACGCCTAGTGGTGCTGACGGTTGCGGGTCTTTACGGAGGGGTTTCCACTAGTATTTTATTAGCTGCGGTTACCATTTTTTATCGGTTTTTAGTAGGGGGAACTGGAGTTCACGCTACGTTAATAGTGGTTATAATACTTTTATTTTGTATCATATTATTAACCGATTATTTCGGAAAATCATCCCGTAAGAATAAAATAATTTTAGGAAGTTCTCTATCCCTATTTGCAGCTTTGTTGGCGATCGTAAACTCAACGCTACTATTTGGTGCTCCTTTCTCTTATTCATTTCTTCTCATTTTCTTAACGTTAACATACTGTACGACTGCTATAACTATATATCTCTATGAAGTTTTTCAAGAAAGCTTGTTAATTAAAAAAAGACTTATTAAGGCGGAAAAAATGGATATCGTCAGTCATCTTGCTTCCTCAGTTTCACACGAAGTTCGAAATCCGTTAACGGTGATTAAAGGTTTTTTACAAATGATGGAACAAAATGACATTCCAGAAGAGCAAAGAAAAAAGTTTTTAAAAATATCCATCGAAGAAGTGGATCGGGCTAATGATATTATTCGTAATTATTTAACATTTGCCAAACCTTCACCTGAAAATAAAAGAAATTTGAACGTCAAAGAAGAATTAGAAAGGACTATACAAATCATTACACCATTAGCTAATATGAACGGTGTCGAAATAGTAACAAAGCTTAAAAATTATTTTATTGAAGGAGAGACTCAAGTCTTTCAACAATGCTTATTAAACATTACTAAAAATTGTATAGAAGCAATGCCAGATCGCGGGAGGCTGTATATTGAAACGAAAAAAGAAAACGGTGAACTTATAGTAGTAATTTCTGATAATGGGAAAGGCATGACTAAAGAACAAGTTTCCAGGTTGGGAGAACCATACTTTACAACTAAGGGGAGGGAAGGAACGGGTCTTGGGATGATGGCAGCTATTAATATTATTGAGACAATGCGAGGTAAATTAAGTGTAAGCAGTACAGTGAATGAAGGAACTAATTTTTATATTCGATTGCCAATCGTAGAAGAGTGTTCTTAATTTAGCAAACCAACATAATTACTATCTCTTTCGTTAGTTATTTTAGAAAAATTCTAAAAAGAATTACTTTATAGCTTCAAAGTAATTGTAACTCGATAATACTTTAAAGGGATTCTAGCAATAGTTAACAGAAAAGTCATAGTTTTAGCTTAGTTACTCCGAAAAGCCTTGTGACTTATGCTGTTATTACAGCAGCAGGGTCCTAGGTAACTTAGCTTAAGATGCAGCTTATAACATTATTCCACCTTTGAAATCAGCGACATCAAACAAGCTAAATTATAGGGTATAGTAGAAAAAAAACTTATTAAGATTATAAAAAAATCAGGGTTTTTCCCGAATTACAATTCCTCATAAAAGGTATAAAATGAGTATAGATTAAAAAAGACATTAGTGGGGATGTAGTCAAAATGGAAATATTAGAGGAACTTAATTCAAAAACTTCTAGTGATTTTGCAGCAATAGCCATAGTAGTTCCAATCAGTCACCAAATTTGCTGGAGAGAAGCCGCTGGTAGTTTAAATGAAAAGTATAAGAATATGCGAAAGAAATATGGTAGTGGCTTAGTTGGTGCGGTAGCTCGGCACGGTCGAATTATTATAATTGATGATAGTTCAGCTAATGCGGAAAAGAGACGATTAGAATCACCGATTATGCTTGCGGAGCAACTACAATCCGCAATTGCGGCACCTATACTATTAAATAATAGTATAGTAGGCGTACTTCTTGTAGGTAGTCGCAATAATAGAATATATAACGAACAAGACATACAAACAATTACAAACCTTGCAGGAGAAATAGCGCTCCTATTAGATGAAGAAAATAGTAAAAAATAAAAATCCCTGGCTGTAATTATTTTTATTTCCACTAATAAAAAATATAATGTAGGCGATATCCATTTGATCAAGTTACAGCTTGAAAAATGGAATCGCTTTTTTGTTGTTTAGCTGTTTAAGCCTATTCTTGGTATACGTTGATTTTCAGCTCCGATGCAGATATAATGCTCACAAATAATACATATTTAGACATTACAATAATGAAATAGGGTAATATTGTAATTGGTAACAAGCCATAAAGTTCAATATAAATGTAAAGCTTTATGTTATAGTAATAATAATATTATTACTATAAATATAGGTTAAAAAAGATATATATAGTGGGAAGTGAGGTTTTCATCATGATAAAACTTCTTATTGTCGATGATCATATTGTCGTTCGTTCTGGACTGGCTATGCTATTAAATGGAAAAAATGATATAGAAGTAGTTGGAGAAGCAGCTGATGGGGATGAAGCTATTGAAAAAGCTCAGAAGTTGCAACCAGATGTCATATTGATGGATCTGAGTATGCCACAAGGTAAGGGTGGATTAGAGGCTACGGCAGAAATTAAGGAGCTATTACCTAAAACTGCGGTTTTAGTTCTTACTATGCATGATGATGACGAGTATTTATTTAACGCAATTCATGCAGGAGCATCTGGATATATATTAAAAAGCTCCCCACATGAAGATTTAATAGCAGCTATTCAATCGGTCTCGACGGGAAATGCTTACTTAAATCCTACTGCCACTAAGAGATTAATGAGCGAGTATATGGAAAAGTTAAACGACGGAGGCAACTCTAAAACGTTTGAATCTCTGTCACAACGCGAAAAAGAAGTACTAGAGTGGATTGCAAAAGGTTATTCTAACAAGGAAATAGCTGAAAATCTAATCATTAGCGTAAAGACAGTTGAAACACATAAGAGTAATATCATGGAGAAGCTTCATTTTAGAACTAGACCAGAATTAGTGAAATATGCTCTACAGAAAGGACTGCTTAATTTTGACTAAGGAAAAAGCCTTTGATAACGTAAATAAAGGTTATGAACAGAACGAGTTGAGTTTACTAAAACAGCTTGATCAGCATATTGATGACTCTATGTTTCGTGATAAACTAAAGCAGTCTCTTAAAGAAATGGCAGACATTCGGTTTGCATTAGATGAGTCAACGATTGTAGCTATTACCAATCATCAAGGCAAAATTAAATATGTTAATGAAAAGTTTTGCGAAATTTCTAAGTACGATAAAGAAGAACTTATCGATCAAGATCATCGACTTATTAATTCAGGTTATCATAGCAAAGAGTTTATGAAAAACCTATGGAAAACTATATCTTCAGGGAAGGTATGGAAGGGCGAGATAAAAAATAGGGCGAAGGATGGTTCTTATTATTGGGTAAATACAACAATTGTTCCCTTTTTAGCACGTGATGGTGAACCCTATCAATACTTGGCTATTCGTAATGAAGTGACACAGTTAAAAAAAGCACAAGAAGAATTAAAAGTAATGATGAACCGTGTCATGGAAATTCAAGAAGAAGAACGTAAGCGATTTTCGCGAGAACTTCATGATGGCATTGGTCAAAGTTTATTCTCATTAATTATTCATATGGACCGAATGATGAGTGAGCAAAACTATTCATCAATGGAAATGCTTCGGAATGAAGTATCAGGTATCATGGAGGAAATAAGAAGTCTGGCTTGGGATTTAAGGCCATCGCTGTTAGATGATTTAGGTGTAGTTCCAGCGATAAATAGACATATTGACAAATTTTCACAGTATTACGGAATAAAAGTTGAGTTCGAAACTAATTTACGTAAACGTCTTAGTATGCAAAAGGAAACGACAATTTATAGGGTTATTCAAGAAGCATTAACGAATATTGCAAAGTATGCAAATGTTTCTGATGCTCATGTTACCTTAGTAGAGAAAGAAGATAATATTGAAGTTTCTATTGAGGATAAAGGAAAAGGATTTAATAGAAAAAATAATGGAAAGGGTGTAGGTCTCTTTAGTATGGAGGAACGTGCTAAAAGTGTTCAAGGCACCTTCCAAATTGACTCGGAATTAGGTAAAGGGACAACCGTAACATTAACTTTTCCAAAATCCTGATTTTTATAGGGGTGACTGAAAGCCAAGCATAGCTTGGCTTTTTTGTTTGCTCTTTTGACACCTGAAGAACTTCAGTCAAGGGGATTAAGGACTATTCAATGTTACTTGATGAAAGCTAGGGTTATTTAAGTACAACGGAACAAAAGTAGGAGTACTATTATTCATTTTTCAGGGTTTTAGTTCCGAAAAAGTTCAGGATATTTCCCGATAACAATTAATAGAAACAATTGTTATGATTTACATAAGGAAGACAAAGAAGGGAGTTACTTAAAATGCTTTATCTAATCGCAACGTTTTTAGTTTGTTACATACTACTGATTATGCATCATAGTAGACTCTCAAATAGCTAATTATAAAATTTTTTATATAAATCAAAGTTTCAACATTCAATTTTAGGAGGTAAAAAAACGATGAATACTTCAAAAATATTAGTTGCTTATGATGGCTCTGAAACTAGTAAAAAAGCTTTGCTGAAAGCCAAAGAGATTGCAGAAAAAAATATCGAAACCAAGGTTTTAATTGTAACTGTTTGGGATCTCCCAAATGCGTCCTATGAAGCTCATAACTATCATTATATTGCTGATATTTATAAAAAAGAAGCAGAAGAGAATATTAAAGTAGCTGAAGAAATGATTCAAGATTTACCAAACGAAAAGGAATCATTTATTCTAAAAGGCTCTCCATCAATTACGCTTATCGAATTTGCAGAGAAGCAGGATGTCAATTTAATTGTCCTTGGAAATAGAGGGCTTGGGGGTATTAAGCGCTTCTTTTTAGGAAGTGTCAGTTTCCATGTGGTACAGAAAGCATCATGCGATGTTTACGTTGTTAAATAAATGAATATCGTTAGAAAAAGCGAAGGTAAAATTAGGTTAAAAATAAAAGTATCATAAAATAATAGAGGAACACAGGGGGAGAAGGCAAATGACACTATCTTATACGACAATTGATACGGAAAATATTGAATCTATAGCATATGACAAAACCACAAAAAAATTTCACGTACGGTTCAAAACTGGAGAAATATTCGTATATTATGCAGTTACAGAACAATCTTACGTAAGCTTTATGGCAAGCAATGAAAAAGAAAATTACTATCTGAAAATGATCAAAGGAAAGTATGAGGAGCGGAAAGTTTCCTAAGTAATTTCTTAAAAAAACATATGAGAATTCTCTTTGAGTGACATTTCTTTGCCTTTTGCAGGCAGAGTTAGGTCACTTTTTCTTTGGCTTTTAAATGAGTTAAACCACCACGTTTTACCATGAATTGAACTTAAAAAATGAGCCAAGTTTGCTTGGCTCATGACTACATTCAAGAAGGTAAATCAATACTTTATTGAAATACAATCTTAATAAATTTCAATTCTGCGAGAGGACGTTTCTTTAAGTTTAGGTTGGTTATATAGTTACTGTTTTGTAAGCGTTATGTAGTTCTTCAGTAAACTCTGTATCTATAAAAGTAAGCCCACTGGAATGTGAGAATGAAGGTAAGGGATAGCTATTATTAAAGGTAGATATCCCCTTACAATGAAAGTGTATTTCTCCATACTCTTTTTCTTTTGCTTTTTTAATAAAATTAGAAAAATCACGAATTTCATTAAGGAGGTTATCTACTTCATCCATATGATTTAAATAGGAGATATGAATTTCTGCAATTATTTCTATCTGATAATGGGACTCTTTGAGTATCATTGTTGCAGTCCAAGCATCGTTGTCACTTTGTTCTGCCCATAAACCAAAAATATCTTCACAAATCGGTACTATCTTCCACATTGAGGATCATCCTTTGCTAAAACGAAATAGTGTTTTGTTAGTTATTTGAGAGATTATTTAAATGTATCGTTAATAGTAAGTAACTGATTAATAACATTCCAATAAGGCTTAGCATTATGTGCCAACTCCCTTCCTAAATGTTTTTTCTATAAACTGATTTCAATTAGTGTTTTCGGTCATTTATTGTAATTACCTAAATAATAACAGGCGTTTTAAATTAATGTTATCGGGAGAAATCCTGAATTTTTTTATACCAAAATCCCTTAAATAGGGTTGAGAAAACTTCAGGGGAAAAATAGCAACGTAGCTTACGAAAACAATCTAAGTAAAAAGCGGGCTCTTTTTATAGAGGCCCGCCTTTTTCTGTAATCATTTATTTATAAAGTATAAAAAATCATTTAATTTATCATCTAACAGTTGGCTAATCCTTACTGTTTCTGGGCAATTTAACCCATTATTCTGTACAGTAGCATATAATAATTGCCTCAATACTTCAACTTCATTCACTTTAATTTCCATATTTGCAATCCCCCCCCTAAAGGTAATAGGTAATATTCCTTAATCTATTTTAAACTAATACTTTATTCTGATATATTAGGAGACATCCTGATTTGTTCAATCAGGGAATCCCCCAATAGTATTTTAGTAGTCATTTGTTAAGATTAAATTAGCGATATTATTAAGTAAATTATTATAGTAAGGTGCTATAGCTATAATAAAAAGGTAATGTGGGGGAGGATCATGAAAAACTGGCATACATACTCATTAGAGAAAATGTTTTCAGCATATTCATCAACAGTACATGGATTAAGCGATCAGGAAGTAAATCGGCGGTTAAATGAATACGGGAAAAATGTTTTACCGAGTGAACCACCGCCTTCGATTTATAAAATATTTTTATTGCAATTTAAAAGCCCTCTAATATATATTCTTCTGTTGGCTGGCGTTATTTCTTTATTTTTAAAGGAATTCATCGATGCTGGTTTTATCTTAATCGTTCTTCTTTTAAATGCATTAATAGGCACATATCAAGAATGGAATGCAGCTAAGAGTGCTAAAGCTCTCCAGAAAATTGTTCCTCACACAGCTCAAGTTATCCGAAATGGACAGAAGTCCATGGTAGATGTTGAAAATCTTGTTCCTGGAGATATTGTTTTATTAGACCCAGGATTAAAAGTCCCAGCCGATATGAGATTAATAGAAGCAAATAGTCTCTCAATTGATGAGTCACTCCTAACAGGGGAGTCAATTCCTGTAACGAAACAAACTGCTGCGCTTCCAAAAGAAAATATCCCTCTTGGCGATCGTATAAATATGGCATTTGCAAGTACAGTTGTAACGAGAGGGTCTGGACTAGGGTTAATAACAGAAACAGCAGAAAAAACTGAAATTGGTAAAATTGCGGCTTCAGTATTTGCCCCGAGCGATGTAAAAACACCATTAATTCAACGTATGGAAGTATTTACAAAAAACGTTGCTATTGCTATTTTGGGAGCTACAATACTTCTTGCATTACTTGCCTTATTTAAAGGGTATGAACATAAAGAAATTTTCTTTATGGCAGTTGCTTTAGCAGTTGCAGCTATTCCAGAGGGTTTACCAGTTGGGATTACAGTAACGTTAGCAAATGGAATGAATCGGATGACGAAACTATCTGTAATCGTTCGAAATCTGGTAGCTGTTGAAGGATTAGGAAGTTGTACTGTCATTGCTAGTGATAAAACAGGAACGTTAACTCATAACGAATTGACTGTAAAAAGGTTAGCGCTACCTAACGGAGAACAATTACGAGTATCTGGGGAAGGCTATCAGCCGAATGGGAAAATTGAGGCAAATAGTGACCAAAAACAACTAGCTTATAACCTAATACAAACGAGTGTCCTATGTAATGAAGGAACGATTTATGAAAAAGAAGATGGATGGCATCATCAAGGGGATTCGGTTGACGTTGCATTGCTAATTCTAGGTGAAAAAGAAAGTATATCAATGACCTCCCTTTTATCTAAATATGCGCAGGTTGGTATTATTCCATTTGATGCAGATTACCGATATGCTGCTACCGCTAACCAGGTTAGCGAATCAGAAATGGATATTAACGTTAAAGGGGCACTAGAGGCATTACTTCCCATGTGTTCACATATGCAAACAAAGGACGGCCTTGCGCCAATCAGCTCGGAGCTCATTGAAAAACAGGCATTAGACTTAGCGAGAAATGGGTATCGTGTACTCGCTTTTACAAAAAAGACAACTGCTCTAGTTGAGGGACAATTAAAGCACGAGCATCTCAACGAAATGATATTTTTAGGTTTAGTAGCGATGATCGACCCGATCCGCCAAGAAGCTAAAGTTGCGGTCAGAGAAAGTATTGAAGCTGGTGTCAATGTCTGTATGGTGACAGGGGACCATCCAGTTACTGCGTTAGCGATTTCAAAAGAACTAGGCATTGCTACTTCTGAAAAAGAGGTTGTAACTGGAGCAGAATTAACGGAATTAGAAAAATCAATGAGTGAAGAAGAGTTTAATCATTTTGTCGCAGAAAAAACGGTCTTTGCTAGAGTTGAACCTATTCAAAAACAAACGATTGTTAAGGCATTGATGTCTAATGGACACTTTGTTGCCGTAACTGGTGATGGGGTAAATGATGCCCCAGCGTTAAAAGAAGCCAATATCGGAGTGGCGATGGGATCAGGTACAGATGTAGCAAAAGAAACTGCAGATATCGTTATTACCGATGATAATTTCTCTTCGATTGTAGCTGGTATTAAGCAAGGACGTGTGTCATATAACAATATTCGTAAGGTTATATACTTGCTTGTTTCAACTGGTGTTGCTGAAGTTGTATTGTTTATATTATCCATCTTATTTGGCTATCCGCTACCGTTACTGGCTGCACAAATTTTATGGTTAAATCTCGTTACAAATGGTGTTCAGCACGTCGCTCTTGCTTTTGAACCAGAAGAAGGCGACGAAATGAAACAAAAGCCACGTTCACCAAAAGAATCGGTGTTTAATCCTATTATGATTCGTCAAATTATAACTTCAGGGGTATTTATTGGTGCGGTAGCTTTCTTAGCTTGGGTTGTTATGATTGATGTATTTAATCTAAGTGAATTTACGGCACGTAATTTAGTACTGTTACTCGTTGTGTTTTTTGAGAATTTCCATGTACTGAACTGTAGATCCGAGAAAAAATCAATATTTTCTATGCGATTTTTTAGCAATCGATTACTCATATGGGCAATTATAGCTGCTCAAGCAATTCATATTGGTGCGACGTATATTCCATTCATGCAAGTGGTTCTTAATGTAGAGCCAGTCACCCTAATAGAATGGTTCATTATGATGGCAGTCGCTGCTTCAGTGTTAATTATGATGGAAATATTCAAATTTATTGAAAGAAAACAGTCTGGCAACTAATTGAAAGCTGACTTAAACTCTTCTTTTGAAGGGTTTTGAGTCAGCTTTTTTTGGAATGTTTTGTAAAGCCTATTGTTGTTCGTTTCTTTTACGGAACCTTGGTCTATGAGTAAGTTCATTTTCACTTTAACAATTCATTTATGATCGGATCTTCCTCTAGGAATTGTAATGCTTTTGCTTGGTAGGTTGGATCATGCAAATATGTATATCGATTCGGTTTAATACTAGGAGCCATTTGTATGGCGGTAGCGAATTCATGCTTTAGTAGGTTGAGTGTCTTTACATACTGAAAAAACCCTGTGCGTTCAAATACTTTTCTCATTCTCACAGCTCGGTGGTTTTGTACATTAGCCATAATATATGTTGCTATTCCAACTTGAATCCCGTGCATCGCGGGTTTTGCTGCAATTTTATCTAAGGCATGGGAAATAAGATGTTCAGAACCACTAATAGGTGAACTGTTTCCACTAATTGCAGTCGAGATTCCTCCCATTGTAGCTGAACTAATTAACTCTTTTAGGAGGATGGGGTTTTTAATGTCTGTCATTGGCGTGCGAATAAAGCTATTTACTGCTTTTTTACTTAACATTGATGCAAAGGCATTTACAAAACTTTTTCCGTGTCTTTCTTCAAACTCCCAGTCGTAAATCGCTGTAATGTTACTCATTAAGTCACCGATCCCAGCTAAAACAAAACGGCTTGGTGCATGTTTTATAATATTTAAGTCGGCCAAAATTCCGTATGGAACTCTTGCAGGTACAGTCGTTTTCTTACCATCAACGAGAATGGAACAATTACTGCTTGCAAAGCCATCATTCGAGGCTGATGTAGGAATACTAATGAACGGACTTCTTCTAGCAAATGCAATATATTTTCCATAGTCGACGATAGATCCACCACCTATTGCAATGACGACATCGTATCGTGATAACTCAAAAGCTTTTTTAATTAAATCTTGTATATCAAGATTTGAAGATAGGATTAATGTTTCAATATTTATAGAAGTCCTAACCTTAAGAATGTCCTCTTTGAAGTTTTCATACGTAAATGGGTCAAAAATAATAATAGCTGTTGCAAATTGATGCTTTTCTAAAATGTCTCCTAATTGATGGATGACACCGTTTTTAATTTCTAATATCGCAGGAATGGGTACACTTGTTACAGGAGTGATCATTAAGTGAGCACTCCTTTGGTAATTAAATAGGCTTCAACTTCTTTAAATGTCTCAACAGGGATAAACGGAATGTTCTTTTCACGTAATAAATCCTGTAGACCATTCTTAGCAAATGTTAAGTCGGCAAAGGGTGCTGGATGACTATCTGGTTCACTGTCACCAATAAAATAAACTTCCGTATACTCTTGTTTTAATTCGTTAATCACTTTAGATTTATCAATACCATATCTCTTGGAAAAATGGCGGTGAGCTTCGTCTATGTTTAAATGAATATTCTTTTCTTGAAAAACCCCTTCATTTGAGAAGATTTTAACGTTATTAATTCCGTGCTTTTTTAAGATGTGGTAAATATAATAATCTGTCCCAGCACTTAACACGAAAAAGTCCCCACCATGCTGTTGGACCTTTTTAACAAAGGTCGGAACGTACTCATCAATTGAAATGGATAAAATGTCTTCAATAATGTTCTCCTCACTTTGATGGATTGAAGAAAATACTTTACGTAAAAAGTCAATATCAAGTATTTCCTGTGCCTTCCATTTAGTAAAAAGGTCATGCCCCTCTGGATAATACTTTTCGATTACTAACCAATAAAAATCTTGGTGTGAAATGGTACCATCAAAATCAGAAACAAAAGCCCACTTCTTCATATATTCAACTCCTAATAGAACAATCGTATCATACGGGTCTAACTTATGTTTTAATTATGTTGCCTTATTTATTATAGGCTCAGTCCTTATTAAGTTGTATATCTTTCATGTTAAGTTGCATTATTACAGAAAAAATGGGTAATGATACGAACTTGCATTATTTGACTGATCGCCATTCTTGTTTTAATATATAAATTTTGAGACAATAATAAACATAACTACAAGTTTGTTAACAAAGCAAATTTTTAAGTGTTGAAAAGAGGGTAATAAATGAGTAAATCATCCATCTATGGATTAACATTAGAGAAGTTAACAGTTTGGCTTATGGAGCATGGCCATAAAAAATTCCGGGCACAACAAGTGTGGGATTGGTTATATCGAAAGCGGGTAACTAGTTTTTCAGAAATGACAAATGTTAACAAGGAATGTTTGCAATTATTAGAAGAACACTTTGTTATTCATACATTAAAACAACATGTAAAACAAGAATCTGCTGACGGCACGGTGAAATTTTTATTTAAACTACAGGATGGAAACTTAATTGAAACTGTTTTAATGCGCCATAAATATGGACTTTCTGTCTGTGTAACAACACAAGTAGGATGTAATATTGGCTGTAGTTTTTGTGCGAGTGGATTATTAAAGAAAAGTCGTGACTTATCGAGTGGTGAAATCGTAGAACAAATTATGAATGTACAGCATCACCTAGATGAAGCAGGTCAAGATGAAAGAGTAAGTCATATTGTTGTCATGGGAATCGGTGAGCCGTTTGATAACTTTGACAACCTGATTGACTTCTTAGAAATCATGAAGGACCAAAAAGGTCTTGCGATAGGTGCAAGACATATAACCGTTTCTACGAGTGGACTTTCGGATAAAATTTATGAATTTGCCGATTTAAAAATGCAAGTAAATTTAGCGATTTCATTACATGCTCCAAACAATGAACTCAGATCACGTATTATGAAAATCAATCGTGCAATCCCGATTGAAAAATTAATGCAAGCTATTGATTACTATATTGAAAAGACAAATCGTCGAATTACTCTAGAGTATATTTTATTAAGAGATGTAAATGATCAACGTGAAACTGCTCAAGAGCTTGCTGATTTAATTGGTGACAGACGTCGTTTAACGTATGTGAATTTAATTCCATACAATCCAGTTGATGAGCATAGTCAATATCAAAGAAGTGAGAAGGAATCTGTATTAGCGTTTTATGATACATTAAAGAAGAATGGAATTAACTGTGTAATTCGACAAGAACATGGGACGGATATTGATGCTGCTTGTGGACAATTAAGAAGTAAGCAAATAAAACAAGCACAAGGGAAATAACGAATATGCCATTAATCTAGCCTTAATTCACGGCACATGATAAAGCCTGTATGAAAGATTAAACTCATACAGGCTCTTTATAATGGTTTAATTTAATTCTCGTGGTTATTACAGAAATGATATTGATTTTTTTGCTGTGAACATAATAGTAGCTTCAATTCTTGTTCTGTTGCTTGATAAAACTGGCGACCATCTGGCATTTTATAATGTTGATGTTTAATTAAAGAATCAATTAAATGCTCTTTATCGTTCGAGTATGTAGAAGTAAAGGACATAGATCTAACCTCCTTGCATGAAAACGCTTACAAATTATATTGTATGTCCTTTTGTTAAAATTGTCAAACTATTATGTTAATTTATTCATAAGTAAAATTGTGAAAAGTATCAGTGATCTCCTTAGATAAACCGGGCTAATGCATCCTACAAAAATGTTGTTATGTTTTGGAGGGGAAATTGAGAGATTAGTTAACAAGCTATTTTCTGTTCCCACGAAAATACAACAATTTTTGCATAAAGACTATGTTATAACTAGAGTTATTAACTAGCTTGGCTAAATGATATGAAACAGGTTGGGCTAATAAATTCCCTTACTAGAAAGCAATAACTATATTTTACAAAATGATAAATAATTGAATAGCACCATTTAACACTTTGTATAGTGTATTAGCCTAAAATAATAAGTAAAATTAACTTAAACTTCTAAATATTCAGTCATAAATACTTCTATGTAAAGTGTTTTATACCTTTGTTGCTATTGGACCGTTTTTTTGAACGCTAAAGCGTGAAGAACCAAGCTTTCGCTTAGTTAACGGTCCAATAAACTAGAGCAACAATCTTTAAGAAAAGAGCCTAGTAAAAGAGGGGAGGTACATAGAAGGATAGTAGAAAAAAATCGTACTGAACCAAAAAGATATGTAAACGCTTACAAGTCGTTTGTAAGGTAAATCTACCTGTAGTTGATTGGTTTAACTAATCTCTGTAGAAATGAATATCTACGGGGTGAAGTTTCACTTTATCTATAAATGTATTGATATATCAAGGAGGAATGGAAATGTCAGATAACGTTAAAATTGGACTAATTCAAGCTTCTAACGATGTACATGGGGACCAAGCAGTGGAGGTCCATAAAGAAAAGGCGATCGAAAAACATATAAAGTTAGTAAGAGAGGCAAAGGAGAAAGGCGCTCAAATTATTTGTTTACAGGAGATTTTTTATGGCCCATATTTCTGCTCTGAGCAAAATTCGAAATGGTATGATGCGGCTGAAGAAATTCCAAATGGTCCGACAACCAAACGGTTTCAGGAGTTAGCGAAAGAATTAGGTGTAGTAATCGTACTACCAATCTATGAACGTGAAGGAATTGCGACTTACTATAATACTGCTGCGGTTATTGATGCAGACGGATCTTATTTAGGTAAATACCGAAAACAACATATTCCTCAAGTAGGCGTAGGAAATGAAGGTCATGGGTTTTGGGAGAAATATTACTTCAAGCCAGGAAACCTAGGGTATCCAGTCTTTGATACAGCTTTTGCTAAAGTCGGTGTATACATTTGTTATGATCGTCATTTTCCAGAAGGTGCAAGATTACTAGGATTAAAGGGAGCTGAAATCATCTTTAATCCGTCGGCAACAGTTGCTGGTTTATCAGAGTACCTCTGGAAGTTAGAGCAACCTGCTCATGCAGTAGCAAACGGTTATTATGTTGGTGCAATTAACCGTGTAGGAGTAGAAGCTCCTTGGAATATGGGAGAGTTCTATGGTCAATCGTATTTAGTTGATCCTAGAGGAAGCTTCGTTTCAATAGGGAGTCGTGACCAAGATGAAGTCATAATTGGTGAGATGAACAAAAAGCTCATCCGTGAAGTCAGAGACACATGGCAATTCTACCGTGATCGTCGTCCAGAAACTTATGAGGAAATGACCTCACTTCTTCCATAAAAAACTAAAACGAATGAGGGTGACTCATCAAAAGTGTCTCCGCTTCACCACTCTTATTGAACGATGACGGTGGCTGGATGATGTTTTTGTTTTGAGTCATCTTCTATCTTTAAAATGTCTGCTTTTTGAATACTGAAAGGACCTTAATATTGGAATCAAATAAACGAGAGAAATAAATCACCCTACCAAACTTCAAGCTGTTATATAAGCCCAATAACCACTCACATTAATAGTCTTAATAAATAACTCTTCTAAAAAAACCATCCAATTTTATTGAAAACATAACTTTATGTAAAGTTGTAGCCCCTACGAAAGTTTCGACTTTAATTTGTAAAGGAGGCATTTCTATTGAATCCCAAGAGCTCTACAAATATATCGTTAGTCGATTTGAAGAAAAACTTTGAAGAAGTCCACCCAAGCCTATCCAATCAAGAAGCTATTGAAGAAGCGAACCGCTGTTTATATTGCTACGATGCTCCCTGTATTACCGCTTGCCCTACTGGAATTGACATCCCTACTTTTATTAAAAAAATTGCATCTGAAAATTTAAAAGGATCCGCAAAGACGATCATGACGTCAAACCCAATAGGTGCAAGCTGTGCTCGCGTATGTCCAACTGAAGAATTGTGTGAAGGTGCTTGTGTACTTAATCACTCTACCAAACCAATCATGATCGGAAACCTGCAACGGTTTGCAACCGATTGGGCCATCAAAAATGAACAAGTGTTGTTCAAAGCTGGTCAGAAAAACGGTAAAAAGGTTGCGATTGTCGGTGGTGGTCCTGCTGGCTTATCTGCAGCTCGTGAATTAGCACTACTAGGCTATCAAGTTACGATATTCGAAGCGGAAAAAGAAGCGGGTGGTTTAAATACGTACGGTATCGTTTCCTTCCGCTTACCTCAAGCAATTTCATTCTGGGAAGTTGATCAAGTAAAGAGCTTAGATGTAGAAATTCGTACAAATACAAGAGTTGGAAAAGATGTTTCTGTTATTGAGCTAACGGAAAACTACGATGCTGTCATTTTAGCAATTGGAATGTCTAGTGTACCCCAGCTTGGTATTGATGGAGAAGACTTAGATGGGGTCTATGATGCGATTGACTTTGTCAAAGAGACGAAAGAAAAAGTTTCCGATCATCTGTTAGGAAAACGTGCAGTCGTCATAGGAGCTGGAAATACAGCAATTGACGGTGCGACATGTTCTGTTCGTCTTGGAGCTGAAAATGTAAAAATTCTTTACCGAAGAACAGAAGCAGAGATGACAGCTTACGATTTTGAATATGAATTCGCAAAACAAGATGGTGTTGAATTCCGATGGTTAACCGCTCCGAAACGAATTGTCGGGGATGAAAATGGTAAGGTGACAGCGATTGAATGTATCAAAATGGAGTTAGGTGAGCCTGATGAAGGTGGGAGAAGACGGCCTCTACCTGTAGAAGGGTCTGAGTTTACTTTACAAGTAGATGCTGTGATTAAAGCGATTGGTCAATCACGCTATATTCAATTAATAGAACAGTTTGGTTTAGAGCATGACGGTGGAGTCGTGAAGATTAATGAAGAGACATTTCAAACATCAAACGAAAAAATCTTTGCATGTGGAGATGTAATCTTTGGTAAAGGACAAGGAGAAGCGATGGTTGTATCTGCTGCGCAGCAAGGGAAAGAAACGGCTTACGCAATTCATAAGCAATTATTTAAGCAAGTAACAGAAACTGCGTAATGAAAAATCGAGGAGGTTGATTTCACTATGGCTGATTTACGAATAGATCTTGCAGGAATAAAGTCGCCGAACCCATTCTGGCTTGCTTCGGCTCCTCCAACAAATTCAGGCTATCAAGTTCAACGAGCATTTGAAGCAGGATGGGGAGGAGCAGTTTGGAAGACGTTAGGTGATCCTATTTTAAACGTTTCCTCACGCTTTGCTGCTGTCAGTTTTAATGGTCAAAAGGTTGCTGGATTTAATAATATCGAGCTAATTACAGACCGCCCACTTGAAGTTAATTTAAAAGAAATCTATGAAACGAAAAAACGTTTCCCTAATCACGCAATTATTGCATCGTTAATGGTTGAACCAAAGCAAGAAAAATGGCATGAGATTGTGAAACGAGTTGAGGATGTTGGTGTCGATGGCCTTGAGCTTAATTTTGGCTGTCCGCATGGAATGGCTGAGCGTGGAATGGGAGCGGCTTCTGGTCAAGTGCCTGAACTCGTTGAGAAGCAGACCTACTGGGTGAAAGAAGTAGCTCAAACACCTGTAATCGTAAAGCTGACTCCAAATATTACAGACATTACTGTTACTGCTGAATCAGCCGTTCAAGGCGGGGCCGATGCCATTAGTATGATTAATACGATCAACAGTCTAGCAGGAGTAGATATTGATACATGGAATACAATTCCGCATGTAGCAGGAAAAGGTGCTCATGGTGGATATTGCGGACCTGCTGTTAAACCAATTGCACTTAATATGGTGGCAGAGTGTGCACGCAACCCTCGTATTAACGTTCCAATTTCGGGAATTGGCGGCATCTCCAACTGGAAGGATACAGTCGAATTTCTATTAATGGGAGCAACAGGGGTGCAAATTTGTACAGCTGCGATGCACCATGGGTTCCGTATCGTCGAAGATATGATTGAAGGTCTATCAAATTATTTAGATGAAAAGGGGATTTCTTCGCTAGATGGAATTATTGGTAAGTCCGTTGAACGTTATTCGGATTGGGGGAACTTGGATTTAAATTATAAAGTTGTTGCAAAGATCAATAATGATGTTTGTATTAATTGCAATAAGTGTCATATTGCCTGTGAGGATACATCCCACCAGTGTATCGATATGCTTAAGGATGGAAATGGCAACGACTATTTACAAGTTCGTGAGGAAGATTGTGTTGGTTGTAACTTATGCTCAATTGTTTGTCCAGTAGACGGAGCTATCGATATGGTTGAAGTAAAAAGTGAGCATCCACCAATGACGTGGAACGAACGACAGGCGGCTATCGGTTCAGTTCAAAGCTGTGAAGTAGATATTATTAAGTAATGAGTATTAGGGGGAAAACAAATGAAGAAAATCGTAAAGAACGGAATAATTGTAACAGCAACAGATACGTATCAAGCGGACTTACTTATTGAAAATGGTAAGATTGCAGCTATTGGGCATGATTTTCCAGTAGGTGGTGCAGAAGTAATTGATGCAAAAGGTTCTTATGTTTTTCCAGGTGGCATTGACCCTCATACGCATCTTGAAATGCCGTTTGGCGGGACGGTTTCTAAGGATGACTTTGAAACGGGAACAATTGCTGCAGCCTTTGGCGGAACGACAACCGTTATTGATTTCTGTTTAACAAATAAAGGTGAGCCAATGAAAAATGCCATCCAAACATGGCATGCAAAATCAAAGGATAAAGCCGTTATCGACTATAGCTTTCACCTGATGATTGGTGAAATAAATGAAGATGTTTTAGAAGAGTTACCAGTTGTTATGGAAGAAGAAGGAATTACTTCTTTTAAAGTATTTATGGCTTATAAAAACGTGTTCCAGGCCGATGATGGTACACTGTTCCGGACATTATTAGCGGCAAAAGAACTTGGTGGGCTAGTCATGGTTCATGCTGAAAACGGTGATGTAATTGAATACTTAGTAAATCAAGCGTTAGAACAAGGTAATACAGATCCAATCTATCATGCTTTAACACGTCCACCAGAAGTGGAAGGAGAAGCAACTGGAAGAGCTGCTCAATTAACTGGGTTAGCAAACTCTCAACTATATGTTGTTCATGTATCATGTGCTGAAGCAGTTGAGAAGATCGCAGAAGCTAGACGAAAAGGTTATGATGTTTGGGGAGAAACATGTCCGCAGTATTTAGTACTTGATCAGACCTACTTAGAGAAGCCAAATTTTGAAGGAGCTAAGTATGTTTGGTCACCGCCGCTTCGAGAAAAGTGGCATCAAGATGTATTATGGAATGCACTGAAGAATGGTGACCTGCAAACATTAGGTTCTGACCAATGTTCCTTTGACTTTAACGGTCAAAAAGACTTAGGGAAAGGAGACTTCTCTAAAATTCCTAATGGAGGACCAATTATCGAGGATCGAGTCAGTATTCTCTATTCTGAAGGTGTAAAAAAAGGACGTATTAGCTTGAACCAATTTGTTGATATTGTATCAACTAGAAATGCCAAGCTATTTGGTTTATATCCGCAAAAGGGAACAATTGCTGTCGGAGCAGATGCAGACATTGTCATCTTTGATCCAAATATTGAGAGAACGATCTCAGCTGAAACTCATCACATGGCTGCTGACTATAACCCATTTGAAGGAATGCAGGTAACGGGTGAACCAGTATCAGTGTTATCTCGAGGTGAGTTTGTTATTCGTGAGAAGCAGTTTGTAGGTAAAGTAGGGAAAGGACAGTATATCAAGAGAGCAAGATACAATTCATCAGCAACCGATGTAACGGATAAAGTAAGTAATTAGTAATTGTTACAAACCAACAGTAAAATAACAATTGCTTGGCCAAAATACATTTGGTCGAGCAGTTGCTTTCATAAACAAAGTACGAGGCCCAACGTCGATCTGTCATTATTTAACTGAATATTATGAAATTTTATGAGGTAGGGTGATAGAATGAAGGAAAAACAAAGTCATCTAAAGTCTCCAGATTTGTTACCAATTCCACATAGTGGAAAGAAAATTGGGTCAGTTGGGTTCGCATTCATTTGGGTTGGAATGGCTGTTGTTCTAGCAGCATTTGCTATTGGTGGTTCTGGTGTTCAGAGTCTCTCACTTGGCTGGGTTGTATTAGCTACTGTTATCGGTAGTTTAGCGATAGGTCTATGTATGACACTAACAGGTGACATTGGTGTTGAACATGGATTATCCTTTCCAGTCTATATGAGGGCTCCTTTTGGTACGATTGGAACTCATATCCCTTCAGTCATTCGCGGCTTTGTTGCAGCGTGTTGGTTTGGTATTAATACGTACTTCGGTTCAACTGCTATGAATGGAATACTATTTGTTTTATTTGGTTTCGATAATTGGTTTGTCTGCTTTTTAATTTTTGCCACACTTCAAGTTATAAATACTGCTTTAGGTATAAAAGCTGTTGAACGTTTTGCTGATTTAGCTGCGCCGATTATTATTATCATTTCAGGTTGGATGTACTTAACATTATCTGATCAAGCATTAGCAGAGGGTCGAAATGTATGGGCGTGGGTTGAGAGTCCAGTAACTGGAGGAGCTGCTATTACTGCATTTATGATTGTTATTATGAGTAATATGGGCTTCTGGGGTACACTTGCTGCTGATATGCCATCTATTTCTCGTTTTATAAAAGGACCAAAGCATGAAAGAAATTGGTTTAAAAGAAATAGATCACAAATTGCAGGAAGCTTAATTGCTTTACCAATTGTACAAACGTTCATGGTTGTAATCGGAGGGGTATCCTATATTGCGGTTGCGAACTATGACCCAGTCGTTGCCCTTCAACAAGCAGCGAGTGGTTTAGTACTAGGTGTTCTATTGCTTATGATTGTATTTGCACAATGGTCTACAAATATATCTGCAAACTTAATTCCAGCTGCGACTATCTTTTCTAATGTTGGAGGACCTAAAGTTCCGTTTTGGGCAGGTGTAGTAGCAGCAGGTGTGATCGGTTCCCTTGTGCAACCATGGAGCTTGTTTGGCATTATTATCCCAGCTTTACTTATTGTCGGTGGAATTCTATCTGCGATTGTTGGAATTTTAGTAGCTGATTACTATCTCCTTCGTAAACGTCGCGTAAATGTCCCTGATTTATATAAGGAAGATGGTCAATATAGTTATGCAGGAGGTTTTAATGCGGCTGGATATATTGCCTGGATCCTAGGTGGAGCTGCAGCGTATTTCTTAGCCAACTATTCGTTTATTGTTGGGTTTGCTGTAGGTTTAGTATCCTATTATTTCCTTGCTAAGTACTGGTGGTTTGTGAAATATAAACAAGCAGAAATTGAAGATCCTAGTGATGAAAAGTATTTAGGGATTACGGTAGGAAGAGATTGGGAAATTAGCGAAGGAAAGGAAGAAGTGCAGAAAGTTGCACCTTAGGAAGTCATTTACGAATAAGGAGGAAACTGATGGCTGAATATCAACAATTTATTGCCGAAAGAGAAAAAATTGATTTTTTAATAGAACAAGGTTATGTGATTAAAGGTGTAACTGAAAATTTAAGTGGAGCATTTGTAGAGTTTGAATTAAAAAAGCCAGACCCATCTGGTCATAAAAATTCAATCGAACGACTTCATATTTTAACAGCTGATGCGAGAAAATATTTTAGTTCTATTATTATTCAACAAAATCAGCGAACTGGCTAAGTGGGATGAAGATGAATTAATAGGAGACAGGGGAAATCCCTGTCTCTTTTTGTTTTTCTATAAGACAAGTTCCAAGTTGAGAAGGTTAAGAGAAAATCTATCAAGCTTTATTTTTGTTTTGTTTGAAAATAAAGGTAATTTAAAAATGTATATAGAAATAGTTTGTTACGTTGTATCCTCGTTAACAGATAAATGTTAAAGAAGGAGTGAGTCAATGAAATCATATATAACGATTAATGAAATCTTACACAGAAAACATTTTAGTAATACAGAAGTTATTGCTGGGGCAGAAGGCTTAAATAGAAATGTGAAATGGGTTCATGTCGTTGAAGTAATCAATATAAAAAAGCTATTGAATGGTAACGAACTTATTCTTACAACTGGTTTAGGCTGGAAAGATAATAAAGCTTTATTTATCTCTTTTCTCGTACAACTAATTGAAAGCAATGCATCAGGCTTATGTATTGAGATGGGAACTCATACCTCTATTATTCCTCAAGAAGTTATTGAAATAGCAAATGAACATCAGTTTCCAATTATTCTTTTTCATGAAGAAGTAGCATTTGTGCAAATCACACAAGATATTCATTCCGTACTAATCAATCAACAATACCAAATGATTTCCGACCTAGAAAGCTATTCCCAAACTTTAAATAAAAAACTATTAGAAATTAACCACTATGAAGAGATTTTAACGTTTTTTCAAAAATTCTTAGATGTACAAATTGTTGCCTTTCTCGATGAAGATACTATTTTTATACCTCAATTATCTGCAATCGAAAGACGGTTAGTACTAGAAAAAATAGAGGGTGAGCAACAGAATAGTCCAGTGGCTTCTATTGCTCGTCAGCCTGTTCAAATTTTAGGCCACCAATTTGCTGAGTTAGTAATTGTGACAAAAGATAAAGAGATAAACGAATTTGATTTGCTCATCTTAGATCGAACGACAACTGCACTTGCACAATATTTATTACGCGATTTATATGTTGAAGAAAAAAGAAGGATGGAAGAAGCTGAATGGATGACAGATTGGTTAGAGGGTCATCACAGTAATGAGGGGATTAAAGAACATTTAGCCTACGTTGAGCCAGGTCTTAAGTTGAACGGAGGAGTCGTTTGTGCTTGTAAGTTAAATTTAACTGATAAATCGTCTACGTTAGACGGTACTTACTTTAAGCTACTATTTCGAACGATCTTTGAACAACAGGGTTTTTATGTTTTTTCAATTGAAGTTAGACATCTCCTTATTTTCATTTTAGGCAATAAGCGAACCGTAAAAACGTGGAAAGTGAGAATGACTGATGGCTTTAAGCGTTTAAATACAGCAGAGTATTGTCAAAAGTTAAAGGTATCTACGATTTCATTCGGAGTAGGAAAATTTGTGAAACAGCTTAGTGACATACATATGAGTTACAGAACTGCAAAAGAAACGTTGATACTACAAGATAAATTGTCGAATGAAGGGAAAAGTTATTTCTATGATGATTTGCATTTATACCGGATCTTGTCACTCATTAATAGACATAGTGACTTACAAGAAATTGTTATGGAGTACTTACAACCTGTAATGGAATATGATCAAAAATATAATGGGAAGTTAATAGAAACCTTGAGAGCCTACTTAGCATGTAACGGCTCTAAACAAGAAACGGCAAAAAGACTGTTCGTTGTAAGACAAACAATGTATCACCGCATAGAAAAGCTAGAAGGTCTACTAGGTCAAGACTTTATGAATCCAGAAAAAAGACTAGCAATCGAATTTATGTTACTAGCATACGATTACCTCCATATGACCGATGAAAATGAACACATACCCGCACAGGAAATAAATGAACGGTAGAGAGAAAGTTCGAAGAAAACAGAGAAATAGAATGGTGCCAGGCACCTTTTATGCGCTACTGCGCTAAAGGTGCCTGGCACCATTTTCGTTATTTTTATATTTTCATCATTATTATTTTCATTGTTCATTTTGTGGAATTTTATTCGTGAGATATTTGACATTGTGTCTAATGAATGCCTTTTCAAAATGAGAGATAATGATTACAAGGGAATAGTTGATTGAAAAATCAGAAAATATAGGAGGTAATAACGATGACTATGATACAAAAACAAACAAATGTTTTAAAAAATTATATTAATGGCCAATGGGTGGAATCAAACGGAGAGAGCACATTAGATGTACCGAATCCAGCAACAGGGGAAGTATTGGCTACCGTTCCTGTATCAACAAAAGAGGATGTTGACCAAGCGGTTCAAGCAGCTAGTGAAGCTTTTAAAACGTGGAAAAACACACCAGTACCAAAGCGTGCTCGTATTCTATTTAAATTTCACACATTACTATCAGATAATCATGACGAATTAGCAAAGTTAATCGTTCAAGAAAATGGGAAGGCGTTTAAAGAAGCACATGGTGAAGTACAACGTGGAATTGAATGTGTAGAGTTTGCAGCGGGGGCACCTACATTAATGATGGGAGAAACGTTATCTGGAATTGCTGAAGACATTGATTCTGAAATGTTCAGGTACCCATTAGGCGTAATTGGTGGGATTACCCCATTTAACTTTCCAATGATGGTACCTCTATGGATGTTTCCGTTGGCCGTTGCGTGTGGAAACACATTCGTCTTGAAGCCTTCTGAAAGAACACCAATGTTAGCAAATAGACTCGCAGAGTTGTTTTCAGAAGCAGGTGCTCCTGCGGGTGTACTAAATGTTGTTCACGGGGCTCATGATGTTGTAAATGGATTACTTGATCATGAAGAAATTAAAGCAATTTCCTTTGTAGGTTCTCAACCTGTCGCGAAATATGTTTATGAACGAGCAGCAGCAAATGGTAAGCGAGTTCAGGCACTATCTGGTGCAAAAAACCACCACATTGTTATGCCAGATGCTGATGTAGAAAAGGCGGTTACACATATTGTTGCATCGGCTTATGGTAGTGCAGGTCAGCGTTGTATGGCTTGTAGTGCAGTTGTTGTAGTAGGTGATGGAGAGGCTTTTGTAAGGGAATTAAAGGCGCGAGCTGATGAATTAATCATCGGGAACGGATTAGATGATGAAGTACTTTTAACACCAGTCATTCGCGATTCGCATCGAGCGAAAGTATTAGATTATATTTCAAAAGGTATTGAAGAAGGAGCAGCACTCATTCGTGATGGTCGTAAGGAAATAGACGAAATGACTGACGGAAATTTCTTAGGTCCAACAATCTTTGACCATGTTACACCAGAAATGGTTATCGCAAAAGAAGAGATCTTCGCACCAGTCATTAGTATGCTACGTGCAGAAGACTTAGATGAAGGTCTAGAATACATCCGAAAATCACGTTATGGAAATGGGGCGACGATTTATACGAAGGATGCAAAAGCTGTTCGTAAATTCCGTGAAGAAGCGGATGCAGGAATGCTAGGGGTTAACGTAGGAGTACCAGCAACAATGGCGTTTTTCCCATTCTCTGGCTGGAAAGATTCCTTCTATGGCGACCTCCATGTAAATGGAAAAGACGGTGTTAATTTCTTTACTCGTAAGAAGATGATTACTTCAAGATACGACTTTTAACATGTTAGTTCAATGAGCTAATCGATAGAAAAGGCTTTCATCATTTTTGGGCGGAAGCCCACTCATTTAGCATTCAAATCAATTCTTGAATAGCCGAAGCCAAAGCTAACGAAAACAGCTTTTTAATATAATAAATTTTTTAAGGAAGGAAGGAGGAAGGGCATGCTTAGAACAAATGAAAATATGAAAGCTCTTGAAAAAGATGAAAAGTATATTTGGCACTCTATGAAGCCTTACAATCCACAAAGTACGATGGTAGTAACTAAAGCGAAAGGGGCTTGGGTTACTGATAATGACGGAAATAGGTATTTAGATGCTATGTCAGGGCTGTGGTGTGTAAATGTAGGTTATGGTCGCACGGAGTTAGCTGAAGCAGCTTATGAACAATTAAAAGAATTAGCTTACTTTCCTTTAACACAAAGTCATTTACCTGCTATTAAGCTAGCGGAAAAACTAAATGAATTACTAGGGGATGAGTATGTTTTCTTTTTCTCAAATAGTGGTTCGGAAGCAAATGAAACGGCTTTCAAAATAGCGAGACAATACCATCAGCAAAAAGGAGACCACAATCGGTATAAATTCATTTCAAGGTATCGAGCGTATCATGGAAATTCAATGGGAGCACTGGCTGCAACTGGGCAAGCTGAAAGAAAGTACAAATATGAACCGTTAGCGCCTGGTTTTATCCATGTACCACCACCTGACCTCTACCGTTCCAATGATGCCCCCGATTGTCCTCCAGAGGAATTAGAAGCGGTCCAAGCAATCGATCGCACGATGACATGGGAATTAAGTGAAACGATCGCTGCTGTGATTATGGAGCCAATCATTACTGGGGGAGGCGTTCTCGTTCCACCAGATGGATATATGTCTGCTGTAAAAGACGTGTGTGAAAAGCACGGAGCTTTAATGATTGTTGATGAGGTTATTTGTGGGTTTGGACGTACAGGTGAGCCGTTTGGGTTTATGAACTACGGTGTCAAACCAGATATAATTACGATGGCCAAGGGGATTACGAGTGCATATTTACCGTTATCAGCAACCGCAGTTAAACGAGAAATATACGAAGCGTTTAATGGAACAGAGCAGTATGACTACTTCAGACACGTAAACACATTCGGTGGCAGCCCTGCTGCTTGTGCATTGGCTCTAAAGAACTTGGAAATTATGGAAAAAGAAAGCTTGTTTGAACGATCAAAACAGTTAGGAGAACGGCTTAAAAACGATCTGCAAAATCTTCTGCAAAACCATCCTTATGTCGGCGATGTTCGTGGAAAAGGTCTTCTCATTGGTATTGAACTCGTTGCAGACAAAAATACGAAGGCACCAATTGATGTAAGTATCGTCAATAAAGTTATTGCTTCTTGTAAGCAAAAAGGCGTCATTATTGGTAAAAATGGTGCGACAGTAGCAGGGTACAATAATGTCTTAACGATTTCACCTCCACTAAATATTGAAGAGGAAGACCTTGCCTTCCTAGTTAAAATACTAAAAGAATCGTTAAATGAGTTAAAAGATAAATAAAAAGAAAGAGGTGCCAGGCACCAAAAAGGTGCCTGGCACCTCCCCCTTTATAGCATTATTCACTGAAAAAGGAGGTTCGTTGTTGTGCGGATTGGCGTTCCAAAGGAAATTAAAAACAATGAAAATCGGGTTGCTTTAACTCCTGGAGGGGTATTAAATCTAGTGAAGGAAGGACATCAGGTTTTTGTGGAAACATGTGCAGGACTCGGATCTGGTTTTTATGATGAGCTATATACCGAGGCGGGTGCTGTTATCGTAACAGCAGAAGAGGCTTGGACATGTGACATGGTCATGAAGGTAAAGGAACCTCTTCCAGAAGAGTATCCATACTTCTATGATGGACTGATCTTATTTACTTATCTCCATCTAGCAGCAGAACGGGATTTAACTAAAGCACTGATAGAAAAGAATGTCGTTGCCATCTCTTATGAAACCGTACAATTAGAAGACGGTACGCTTCCTCTTTTGACACCGATGAGTGAAGTCGCAGGTAGAATGGCTACCCAAATTGGTGCACAATTTCTTGAAAAAGCAAAAGGTGGTAAAGGAGTATTACTCGGAGGTGTTCCTGGAGTTAAACGTGGCAAAGTAACAATTATTGGTGGAGGAGTTGTTGGCTCCAATGCAGCGAAAATTGCGATCGGATTAGGGGCAGATGTGTCAATTATTGATGTAAACCCGAGCCGTTTGCGGGAGCTAGACGATATTTTTGGAACATCTATTCAAACGATAATGTCCAACCCTCAAACGATAAGTGACGCTTGTACAGAAGCTGATTTAGTTATTGGCGCTGTCTTAATCCCAGGAGCTAAAGCACCTAAGCTTGTTACTGAAGAGACTGTTCGATTAATGGAAGAAGGTACTGTGATCGTAGATGTTGCGATTGACCAAGGCGGTATATTTGAAACAGTTGACCGAGTAACAACGCATGCTAATCCCACCTATACAAAGCATGGTGTTGTCCATTATGCGGTCGGGAATATGCCAGGAGCTGTTCCAAGAACGTCAACGATTGCATTGACGAACGTTACTGTACCATATGCTATCCAAGTTGCGAATAAAGGCTATAAAAAAGCATGTATAGATAACCCAGCTTTATTGAGGGGCTTGAATATTATGAATGGTTCGATCGTTTATGAAGGTATAGCGAGGGCGCATAATTTCCCATATAAAAATATTCATGAAGTGTTAGAAACTCAACAAGTTTAATTTTAAACAAAAACTAAAAACAAAAGATTAGAAAAAAGAGTTGCTAATAATGATGTAGCAACTCTTTTTGTTATCGTTTAGAGCCTGGTTCTTTTAGTTGAATGCATAAACGAGATAGTAACAGATGTTAGTGGGTTACTTTAACATTAGCTATCACTTTTTTTAGTTCTTCAATTAAACCTTCGATATCCTGCACGGGATACATAATAAAGGTCTTCTTTTTTCTTTTAGGTAAGTGAAAAGTAATTGTACCCGAATTTTTAGCTGGCCATGTAAAATTATGCATTTTTGCTTGAATGTTTATTTCAGAGACTTCTTCCTTTTTCCAAAAGAAGTTCTTTTTGTCTAACTTTAGGTAATCTAGACTTTCAATTGTATCTGTATCTAGTTCATCTTCTTTATCATGGCGTTTCATGATCTTTTTATTGTAAACTGGTTCTAAGAAAAAGCCAGCAGGGTTTCGAGGTAGCATAATATCAGCCATAATGGGATCAGGTATGGTTCCTGCAATTACTGCCCCACAAATGCCATTATCGGTAATAAAAAGTTTAAAATACTTTCGTGAATGGAAACCATACAAAAAAGTGTATTTACTGCTAATTTGATTGTATTCTTCCATGAAAAAGTAAATCCTCCAATAGTCTTTTTTGCGCTCATTTATAAAACTTGCCCTGAATCACTCCAATGTTATTTTACAATATGTTAAGGAGAAAATCCTTATTTCATACACACTTAGTAAAGTTAATTAAAACAATTGCTCATAATCTATAAGATTACCTTTTTTAGTATTTTCACTAATACGTCGAACAAAATGCTTAAACAACGCCTTTGTATAAAAGTTTTTTTAAAAGGTGCTTTTATAGATCGGCTATTTCATACCAACCTTATCTATGCGTTAGAATTAACAGCAACTATAACAGTAGAAAGTTCAGAGGCTTTAATACTGAAGACAGAGGGAATCATAGAGACTCAATGAAGCCCGAGGAGCAGCTGAAACGAAGGAAGAGGTCAACAAAGAGCGGGAATGAAACCCGAGGAACAGCTGAAAAGAAGGAAGAGGTCATCAAAGAGCCCGAAAGAAGCCAGAGGAGTAGCTGAAACAGAAGAAGAGGTCATCAAGCCTTTGGAGGAGTACGAACATTCCTAATTTTATTAGGCTGTTTTCTCAAAGATTGTTGGCTCTTTGCTATAAGACTTATAAGCTTGGTTCTTCACGCTTTAGCACCGAAGTTTATGAAAAACAGCCTTTATCATTTGTAGAAAATGGTTTTCTCTAGCCTTTTTTTCACGGTGTAATTGCTGCTTCAGGATTTTTTTGCAAGCTTTGACATCGTTGTCTTCCATTGGTTATTTGGCCTTCACCGTTTAACCTATGGCCCTGAAGCAGACATAATTGAACCAGTCCTTGTACAGTTGGAGTTATACTTTTGGTTTAATTAGTAAACATACAAAAAAGTATAGTCAATAACACATGTAACTCATTAGATTAAGTAACGATTTTGTATATCTTTACGATCTTGTTTACTTATCCCTAGATTTTGAGATAAATAGTCGTCGAAGGTACCATAATGATCGGCGATTTCTTTTAAAAATGCTTTTAAGTAATCTGGTCTTGCCTCTAGTAGGGCATCAATAGATTGAGGGTTAACATCTTTGGTTTTCTCTAAGAACCTTTTAGTAAGGATTTTTTGCTTTAATTGCTCAAGGTAATTATTTGTATACGTAAAGTCTTCGATTACTATTTCTTCAGGGACACCCAAAGTCATTAGTATCAATGAACTACATACTCCTGTGCGATCTTTACCCGCAACACAATGAATAACTAAGGGCACACTTTCTTCTTCAAACAGCATTCTTAATAGTTGAGAATAAGTATTTGTTTGGTGGGCAATTACACGGTTTAATCGTAGAAGCATTTCACCAGGCTCACCCAACTGGATCTTTTCACCATGTAAAGATAATTCGCCAACTTGCCTAACCTGTTCTTTATCTTCATTTTCTGGAATAACGGGCAGATGAATGTAGTCAATTCCAGAAATTCTCGGATTAGGTTTTGATTTTGTTTCAATACTTCGGCGTAAATCACATATTCTCTTAATTCCTAGATTTTGTAAACGAACCACATCATTTTCTGTTAGCCCGTTAAGCGCCCCTGATCGAAAAAATTGTCCCCACTTGACTTTTCGACCATCAGCTGTAGGGTATCCACCTAAATCTCGGAAATTTACTACCCCCTCTAAATAGATATCTCTACTATTTTTCTCATTATTATGTTGTGAATGTAAATTTAATTTACTCATGCATTTAACTCCTTCTCTTATATTTTCCAAGCTCCTTTTTAGGAACCTAAGAAAGGTATTTATAAAGTATACGGATACAACCTTTTAAATAGAAACGAACACGATAATCAATTTACTCACTATATTTTAACAGATAATTCAGAAATTAATCAAATAGTCAAAAAAACCCTAGTCACTAGCATATTTTTTACGAGAATGGACATTAACCAAGTCAAAACTCTTAAAAATTCCATAGAGTATTGCAAATGATAAATAGGAGGGGAGATTTTTGTTTGGATATTCTATGGTACAAATGGTGCGAGCTCATGCCCATAAGTTAGACAAACCATTACGGGAAAAAGTATTAAATCAATACAAGCCCTTTAAATGGACACCTTGTTTTCTTCATAAATTTTTTGAAGGTGTCATAAAAAGGACCAAAAGATTTTCAGTAATCATTCAGTTTGAAAAGGGGTGTTATGAACAGGGGTGTTCGGAGGTCGAACAAATTTTCAATGGCCATTCTGGCTGTAAAATTCGAAATGAGTTTACTAGTGTATCTTGCTGCAGTGCTCAAATGACACCAATTGCTTTAGAAAAAATATTAACAAGCTGTTCTCATGTAAAAAAAATATATTTAAATCGTGAAGTTCAAGCTTTGTTAGATACGGCTGTTGTTGCAGCAAATGCCCGAGATGTTGTGAGAAACGGAACGACTCTTACTGGAAGAGGAGTCACTATTGCTGTTATTGATACGGGGGTTCACCCTCATCAAGATCTTTCGGGTAGGATTGTTAATTTTGTGGATTTTATTAATCAAAGAATTGAGCCATACGATGATAACGGACATGGAACTCATTGTGCAGGGGATGCTCTTGGAGACGGTTCAGCATCTAATGGCAGATATAGAGGGCCCGCCCCTGAAGCTAATTTGGTAGGGATAAAAGTGTTAGATAAATTAGGGTCAGGCACGCTAGAAACTGTCATGCAAGGAGTAGAATATTGTATAAATTACAATGCAAGTAATCCAGAAAATAGAATCGATGTCATCAACTTGTCCTTAGGAGGACCAGCTCTAAGGCATGATAGTGAAAATGATGACCCTATGGTACAAATTGTAAATGAAGCTTGGACTTCGGGAATTGTTGTCTGTGTTGCTGCTGGGAACAGCGGTCCGGAATTCGAGACTATTGCCAGCCCAGGTGTAAGTCGACAAGTAATTACCGTTGGAGCATTGGATGATAGAGATACGGTGGAAAGAGAAGATGATGATGTTGCAAGTTTTTCAAGTAGAGGACCAACATTATATGGGCAGATAAAGCCAGATATTGTAGCTCCAGGTGTAAATATCGTCTCACTTCGATCACCGAAATCGTTTATAGATAAACTGCAAAAAGGAAACCGCGTTGGCTCAGACTATATTACTCTATCAGGCACTTCCATGGCTACCCCAATCTGTGCAGGTATTGTTGCTTTAATGTTAGAACATAATCCATCATTAACTCCTGACCAAGTAAAACAGAACCTGAAAAACGGTACAGATTTATGGAACAATCTAAGAGTACCAGAGGTTTATATATACGGAGCTGGCTATATTAATGCAGAAAACTCCATCTAAAAAATGGTGCCAGGCACCTTAAAGGTGCCTGGCACCATTTTTAATGTTGAGTAGGATGAGTGATAGGAAAGTCACGAATGTTTTACAAAACATGTTATATTTCAACAAAATAATTTATAGAATATTCAGTAAAATAGAATTATAATGTGAAAGATTAGTATGAAAAATTGAATATAGGAGGAATTTTTTTGAAGCTCAAGCGTTTAGTTTTGTTACTTATTACCTTGTTACTAGCAAGTACATTGTTTTCTTCATTTGCCCTGGCAAATGAACCTACTAGACCATCTTTAGTTGCTTTAGGTGATTCGATTACATATGGTTATGGTTTAGGAAACCCAGGTAGTGAGGCTTTTCCTTATTTAATAGGTGAAGACCAATTGAATGTAACAAATTTAGGAGTTCCAGGTGCGACATCAGCCGATCTTCTAGAAGCATTACAAACGCAACCATCTTTTATTCAGGCAGTACAAAATGCAAATGTAATAACGCTCAATATTGGTAGCAATGATTTACTGCAGGCCTCGAATTTTGCTGGGCTAGTAACTGACCCCACATCATTTGATCCCGAGACACTTACTATGAATGTTGCTTTAGCTATAGGAGCATTAAATTCAAATTTGCAAACCATTATTTCGACTATAAGGCAACAGACTCAAGCACCGATTATTCTTTATACGTTGTATAATCCAATTCCATTAGAAAACCCTATTGGACCAGGGTTTTATGCATTAGCTGAAGAAATGATCTTTAATACGAATAACGTCATAAAGTTAATAGGTTCACGTAGCCATTCTTTCATAGCGGATGCTTATAGTCCTTATACTAACCAACAACTAAACTACTTACTTCCTTATGATGTTCATCCGAATCCAGCAGGTCATCAAGTCCTTGCTAACTTAGCGAACCAATTGTTAGTCCCACTATTAGTTCCTTCTTCAATAGAGTTAACAGCTTCAACATCGGAACAAACGAGTGATCCTATTACTATTGCTGTTTCAGCTAGCGGACAAGCTACAGATATGAAATGGCTGCAAGGTGAGAAAGCAGTTGCAGACTTTCAAGAAGAAGGGAATATCATTACTGATGGTGAGTTTCAAGTAACTGAAAATGGGACGTATACTGTTTATGTAAAGAATATCTTTGGCTATGAATCTGTAAACTTAATTAATATAACGAATATACAGGAACCACCAATCGATGAAGAACCACCGGTAGAAGAGCCGCCTATAGAAGAGCCTCCAGTGGTCGAGGAACCACCAGTGGACGAACCAGTTTTAGAAGAACCACCAACTGAATTGCCAGTAGAGGAGGAAGAAACTGAAGAAGAAGCAATAGTAAAAAAGCCTGCACAAAATCAAAAGAAAGCCATAAATAAAGAGAAAAAGAAAAGTGAAACAATTGTAACACCTATTAAGAAAAATAAATTACCAAATACTGCAACACCAATGTATAACTACATGGGAAGCGGAATATTATTATTACTGTTAGGGATGATATTATTAACCGTACAAAGGTTTAGAAGGAAAACTCAATCTCTTTAAAGCGAGTAATTTCCCATTATTACCAAAGCCATTTCAATTGTTTGAGGTGGCTTTTTTAATCAAATTTTTTTACTATATTACTTTAGTAAATTAATAAATTAACGTTTTAGTATATTGCCATAAAGATATTTTTAAATTATAATTCGAATATAAAAAAAGTTCTAAAAATTCAATTGAGAAAAAGAGGAGGGATTTATTTGGAAACTTTAGTTAACTGGCTTAATGGTGTTTTGTGGAGTAATCCGATGATTTACTTTTGTTTAGGAGTAGGTTTGTTATTTTCAATTCTTACTCGCTTTTTACAGGTAAGGCACATTAAAGATATGGTTACTTTGATGTTTAAAGGTAAAAGTTCATCCGCTGGTGTATCATCGTTCCAAGCGATGTCGATAGCGCTTTCAGGAAGGGTTGGTACTGGTAATATTGCTGGGACTGCAACTGCGATTGCCTTCGGGGGACCTGGTGCCGTGTTTTGGATGTGGACGATTGCTTTTATCGGAGCATCAAGTGCATTTATTGAATCGACATTAGCTCAAGTTTATAAAGAAAAGCAAGACGGTCTTTATCGTGGTGGACCTGCTTACTACATTGAAAAAGGTATCGGTTGGAAGTGGTACGCTGTTATTTTTGCGGTCGCTACACTTCTTGCGATGAGTTTACTAATGCCTGGTATTCAATCAAATTCAATTGCGATTGCAGTTGAAAATGCGTTTTCGATTCAGCCTTGGCTGACTGCAACAATACTTGTTGCTATTATCGCTGTTATTATCTTTGGTGGGGTTAAAAGGATTGCAAACGTTGCACAGCTAGTTGTTCCTTTTATGGCTGTTGCGTATATTTTACTTGCTTTCGTTATTATCGGTGCAAATATTACACAACTCCCAGCTGTTATTTCATTAATTGTTAGCAGTGCATTTGGTGCTGATGCTGCATTTGGTGGAATTATTGGTTTAGCTATTGCTTGGGGAGTAAAACGTGGGATTTATTCAAATGAGGCTGGTCAAGGAACTGGTCCACATGCGGCAGCAGCAGCTGAAGTTTCTCACCCAGCGAAACAAGGGTTAGTGCAATCATTCTCGGTATATATTGATACGTTACTAGTATGTTCTGCGACGGCATTCATGATTTTATTTACAGGAATGTATAATGTTGTTGATGGAGCTGGAAATACAATTGTAAGTTATATTAGTGAAGTTCCTGCAGGAGCAGGTTATACTCAAGCTGCCATTGAATCTGTAATTCCTGGCTTTGGTGCAGCTTTTGTTGCAATTGCGTTATTTTTCTTCGCATTTACTACAATTATGGCCTATTACTATATGGCAGAAACGAATATCGCTTACTTAATTCGTGGTAAAGGAAATAAATTTGGAATGTTTATTTTAAAAATAGTTTTACTCGGTGCTGTATACTTCGGTGCTGTTCGCGAAGCAGATCTTGCTTGGGCTTTAGGGGACGTCGGATTAGGCTTGATGGTTTGGTTAAATCTTATTGCTATTCTGATCTTGGCAAAACCTGCACTAAGAGTACTTAAAGATTACGAAGAGCAGAAAAAACAAGGGATCGATCCAGTGTTTGACCCTGTGAAGTTAAATATTAAAAACGCAGATTACTGGGAAAATGAATATAACAAAGATAAAGACAAAATGTCGAGCTAAGCTTCACAGGCCTTTCATTCTTATCAACATTAACAGAGCTTAAAATTTAAATGAATAAAAATGAAAAGAAGGCTACGGTATTCAGATGAAACCGTAGCTTTTTGCGTATATTAATATATGATTTAGTAGAATAGAAATAAGGTTCCCTCACCTAGGAAAGGAACAAAAGATGAGAATTAATAAATTTATTAGCTTAACAGGTGAATGTTCTAGACGAGAGGTTAATCGTTTAATTGACGCTGGAAGCATTACTATTAACGGAAAAATTTGTGAACATGGAGATACAGTAGAGCTAACAGATGTTGTCCGTGTTAATGGGAAACAAATCAAGATCAAAGAAAGTGATAAAAAAACCTACATAGTTTTTAATAAGCCAGTCGGTATTACATGTACAGCACAACCATTAGTAGAAGGAAATATAATTCAATTCATCAACTATCCGAAGCGAATATTTCCGATAGGCAGACTAGATAAAGCTTCAGAAGGATTAATCCTACTTACAGATGATGGTGATATCGTTAATAAGATAATGCATTCTGAAAAAAATCATGAAAAAGAATATATTGTAACGGTCGATAAGCCAATTACAGATGAATTTCTTCATGGCATGGCAGCTGGGGTGGAAATTCTCGGGACAAAAACAAAACCATGTCATACATCTCGTATCAACGATAATACGTTTCGCATTATTCTTACACAAGGGCTCAATCGGCAAATTAGGAGGATGAGTAAAGTATTTGGATATAAAGTAGAACGTCTTCAAAGAATTCGCATCATGAACATACTACTCGGATCACTACAGGAAGGCGAATGGAAAGAAATAGAGGAGGAGGAACTTAACAAATTGCTAGCAGCGTTATAGGGACTATTACTTTGTCCCAAATCTGTGTTACTTAGAAGTAAGAGAGCGTAGCTGATTACATGAAATGCATGTTCCAAATCCTCACTTAGAACAGCGATAAGGAAAAAAGAGGAAGAGTGCTGTTCTAAAACCCACACGAAAAAACCGCTGCTCCTCAAAATGGAATTAGCGGTTAATTGTTCGATAAAGAAATAAATTAGATGCTTTCCTTAACCTCTGTTTTGTAGGACTTTAAAATCCGAGCATCGTAAATAAAAGGACCAAATGGAGTTACAGCTGCAAGAGTAGCACCAATAAATCGTGTTAAAGGCCATTTGTATTTTACGGTAACATATAAAGCGATTGCTAAGTAAAGCATAAATAATGCCCCGTGGGCTGCACCAATCACAGTAACAAACTGGGGCAGATCTGCAATGTATTTTAAAGGCATAGCTACACCTAGAAGCAATAAAAATGACCAGCCTTCTAGAATACCAATGTTTCGAAACCATTTAAGCGGTGTATCTAACATGTTGAACCTCCCTCTTGTAGTAAACAAGCTTTATACAGTGATTATATCAGTATGTTGCTGCTAATAAAAACAACAATATTGTGAAAAAGGAAAAGTAAGGATTGGTTATGAGGTTAATCTTATGTGCATGCTGATTTTGAGAGCTATAATAAGGCACATCAACAAGAAACCATAACGGTGCGACCATGTAGAAAACTTCCCCTCTTCGACAGACCTGAAGATGGGGAAGCTTACAAAGTGATCGATGTTTCATTTTTAATTTTAACTAACGAGGTTATCGGTAAATGATCAGATGCTTCTTTATAGGTCGTAATAACATCGGAATAAATGACATCCAACTTATCATTTACAAAGATATAGTCTAGTTGAAACTTTGGTTTCCGTGATGGAAAGGTACAAAGTTCTTTTATTATACGTTTTTCGCATGTATTGTGATAATATTTAGCTATTTTACGGTAATCTCTAGAATGGGGTCTACAATTTAAATCTCCCATTAACAGAGTTGGGAGTTCGTCTGTAGAATGCTCTAATATTTTTTTTATTTGTTTTTTTCTTAATAAAGGATGCAGACTAACATGGGTAATTAACGTTTTCACTAAAGTTTGGTTAATTTGAATAGTAGCATCGATTATAGACCGTGGCTCACATAGAAAAGGTTGGAGACGTACAATGTGGCTAGTAGAATTTTTAATAGGAAACCTTGAAAATAAAGCATTTCCGTATTCACGGCGTTCGACCTTACGGGATTGAATGGAAAGAGCTGGTGCAAAAACATACTCCATTTGCAATTTTTCGGCAAGCCAACTCGTCTGGTCAAGAAACTGACTTCGCTTTGAGAATGTTTTGTCAACCTCATTAAGACCAATGATATCAGCATCACTTTGTTTAATGATTTTGGCAATTCTATGTAAGTCGACACGGCGATCCGTACCGAGACCATGACGTATATTAAACGATAAAACTCTAAGTTTAAATGGAACTCCCCCCTTTACACTTAGCAATTATCTTTGCCGAGTCACGTTAGATTTAGACATGGCATTAAACATTTCATCCTGTGTCGTTTTAGTGAAATAGTCTTGTACCAACAGTTGTAGATAAAAATGTCGGCTATAATAATGATAATTAATACGGTCATACTAAAAAAAGGGTTATTTATAACAATGGGGTGGACAGTTTTGCAAACAAAGCAAGATTTATTGACAGAAGCGGAAAATTTCATATATATCTGTTATAGAGAACTAGGTAAAAATGAGGAACAAATTAAGGCAAGGTTAACAGAGGTTAGAGAAGAAATTGAAAAAACGGGACATTACGATCATACATATGAAGAACTTGAGCATGGAGCACGGATGGCATGGCGGAATAGCAATCGTTGTATTGGTCGATTATTCTGGGATAGTCTTCATGTCTTAGATGCAAGAAATGCAGATACTGGTGAACAAGTCATTAGTGCCTTAAATAAGCATATTACATACGGGACTAATGGTGGGAAAATCCTCCCGACAATAACAGTGTTTAAACCTGTTATTAATGGTGAAGAACAAGTAAGAATATGGAACTATCAACTAATACGCTATGCAGGATATGATACAGAGTATGGGATCATTGGTGATCCAGCTTCTATTTCATTTACTAAGTTTTGTGAAGAGTTAGGATGGAAGGATGAGGGGACACATTTTGATGTATTACCTTACGTTATTCAATTGAAAAAGGGAGATCCACAATGGTTTGATATTCCTAAGGATATCGTTTTAGAAGTTCCACTTATTCATCCAGAGATTAAAGGGTTTGCTGACTTGCAATTAAAGTGGTATGCTGTCCCGATTGTATCAGAAATGAAGCTTGAAATTGGAGGTATCCACTATACAGCGGCTCCTTTTAATGGCTGGTATATGGGTACGGAAATTGGAGCAAGGAATTTAGCTGATGAAGATCGTTACAACATGCTTCCTAAAATTGCTTCAATTATGGGGTTAGATACGAGTCGTGCTTCGACATTATGGAAAGATAAAGCTTTAATTGAGTTAAATGTTGCAGTTTTGCATTCATTTAAAAAGAACGGCGTTAGTATCGTCGATCATCATACCGCAGCATCTCAATTTCAACATTTTGAGGAAAAAGAAAAACGTTGTTCACGATCGATAACAGGAGATTGGACATGGCTAATACCACCTGTTTCACCAGCTACAACTCATATTTTTCACAAACCATATGAAAATGAAGTGTTGACTCCTAATTACTTCTACCAAGATAAACGTTATGAATAAATGAAGAAGAAGCTGCCTCGTATAATCCACTCTTCTAGAATAGAAGGGGTCATCACTATCGAGTCAGCTTTAGTTTCAGTGGAATTACTCCTTTTGATACTTACAAACCATTCACCTATAATAAAATTGGAAAATTTATGATTATCGAAAGGGCGACCATAATGAAAGAAATCAACCTTGTTATTAAAAAATTACAGTTAAAAGACCAGAGCAAACCTGTCTTAATTCTAAATGCTCCGAAAGAATATGAGGAAGTCATTGCTTCATTTGAAGCAGAAGTTCATACAGAGGTGAAAGAAGAAAACTACACTTTTGTTCAAGTTTTTGGCACTTCAAATGAACTTTTACGAGAGTTAGGTGGTAAAGCAGTAGAGGTAATTTCGGAAGACGGATTACTCTGGTTATGTTATCCGAAGAAATCTTCTAAAACATACAAAGGATCTAATTGTAGTCGCGAATCAGTAGCAGAGTTATTAGCAGATAAAGACTATGAACCTGTACGTCAAGTTGCAGTCGACGAAGATTGGTCTGCACTACGTTTTCGTCATGTTACTAATATTAAGACGATGGTAAGAAAACAGGCTGTTTCGGAAAAAGGAAAGCGGCGTGTAAGTGAGCTAGAAAACAACTGACAAGCGTACTAAGAAAAAGAACATGAAGATGGCGAGGTCTTCGTGTTTTTTTTGATCTTTTTAAAGGATGTGATTGAAAAAGTTCAAAAGATCTTCAATTTATTGTGGTATGAATGAGAATTACCGCACATATAACGCCTGCTAACCTCATATAGTTTCATAAAGCATATTACAAGGAGGGGACATATGGGGTTATTTGAAGGTTTTGTTGTTGTTTTCGTTATTGTGTTTTTTTCCCTTTTCTTAGGCTTTATGATAATTGGTAATCGAATTGCTCACTCAATTGAAAGGCTAACAGCAAGAGATGCTAGTAAACTATTATCAGAGATTGATAGCAACATGAAAAAATAAATTAAGATGAGGATGATTCAAGGAGGGGCTTCGATATAAGCAGCCTATGAGTCATCCTTATTTTTATCTAGTTCTACTGGCACTAAGACTCCCACTTTAAGCCTTCGAGGAAGCGGTAGCTAAGTGGGAGATAAGCGCTGTAACAACTCGATTGGTTCTGAAAAAGTTTCAATTTATGTGAGACTTTCATTTTTTCATGGTAGAATATGAACTAAAGTAAGAAGGAGGGGTTTGAACTATGGAACAAGCTATTTATAAAGCACATTTTGTACATCCACTGACAAATGTACCGCTTATTATTTTATACAACAACGTTACTGGACTCATTTCGTTTGAGAGAGATGAAGAGGTAATCAAAGTTATATCTTCAATGAAAGACCTCATGGTAGAAGAAGTAATAACTGAAGAAAAATTGTCCAAAACAGATCATATTTGTCAGTCAGCATATCCTGCTGATTCATTAGATGAGGTTAAGGACTTATTAGAAACAATTGGAATTAATTCGAATAATATTAAGTTTCAAAAAATCCTTCTGCATTAATAAAGGTATTATTGGTTCAGTCATTTCGAATGAAAAAATAAACGATTAATCCTAGGATCGGAAAAAATAAGGTTCCTATTAAAACAAGCAGGGCATATTCCTTACTATTTCCATTACTAATAGCATCACGATAAGCCCAAATACTAGTGAATATGTTTAAAAGAAATAAACCAAATATAAAAAATAAGATAACACTAAACGCTGCAATCACTTCCATATAATAGTCTCCTTTACATAATAATACACCTTTATTTTATCATAGATATGTACAAAGCATGGAAATATGATTAGAGACCATAGTAGAAAATAAAAAGCTGTGCCGTAGGATACAAATCCTAAGCACAGCTTTTTTAGGTTGTTTTAGTATTAGTCTTCATCAACTGGATATACGCCATTTTCATCATGAACTTCTCGTCCAGTAAGTGGTGGGTTAAATACACACACCATGCGCATATCGCCTTTTGTTGCACGAAGTAGGTGCTCATCATGTTTATCTAAAGCATATAGAGTGTTCGGAGTAATCTTATAAATTTTATTATCGCTTAAAGTTTCTACTTCACCTTCACCCTCAATACAATAAACCGCTTCTAAATGATTTTGGTACCAAATGTGAGTTTCTGTACCTTCTTTAATAATTGTATCATTTACGGAGTATCCCATTCCGTCCTTCTTAAATAATAACCTACGGCTAATCCAATTATCACTTTTTACTTCATTTTCAGTTCCAATAACATCTTCTAATTTAATGACTTTCATTTGTAGTTTCCTCCAATAATTTTGTATTTAAGATATGATATTTAGCATCAGCGCATTTATGGCGCTGATACCTTTCTATAGTTATAATCTTATGAAGATACGAGTTCTTTTTCGTTTACTAGGCTTTGGATGCTTTCTTCGATAATAGCAAAACCTTTTTCTAGTCCTTCATCATCAATCGTAAGAGCAGGGAAGAGTTTAAATACTTCATCATTTGGACCTGCTGTCTCCATGATAAGACCACGTTCAAAGGCAGCTTTCGCAATATCAGAAGCAAGGCCATCTACCTCGGTCACAATTCCTTGCATAAATCCACGACCGCGAACTTCACCTTTAATTTGTGGGTACTTTACAGTAAGCCCAACTAAAAACTCAGAGATCTTTTTAGATTTCTTTTGGATACTTTTCTCAAAAGCATCATTTTCCCAATAAGTAAGTGCTTCAGTTGCAGTAACAAATGCTAGGTTATTGCCACGGAATGTTCCGTTGTGCTCACCAGGCTCCCAAATATCATATTTAGGATTAATTAAAGTTAAAGCAAGCGGTAAACCGTAGCCGCCAATTGATTTTGATAAGCAAACGATATCTGGTTTAATACCAGCTTCTTCAAAAGAGAAGAATGTACCTGTTCTTCCCACACCTGCTTGAACATCATCAATGATGAGTAAAATTCCCCATCGGCGACAAATGCTTTCTACTTTTTGCAGCCACTCGAAACGGGCAGCATTAATGCCTCCTTCACCTTGGACTGTCTCGAGGATCATAGCGGCAGGAATTTCAACTCCGCTTCCGTTATCTTCTAAAAAGCGCTCGAGATACTCCAGAGTGTCGAGTTCGTCATTGACGAAGCTATCATATGGCATTGTTACGACATGTTGCAATGGAATACCAGCACCCTTACGTTTAAAGGAATTACCTGTTACTGATAAAGAACCAATTGTCATCCCGTGAAAACCATTAGTAAAGCTAATTACATCTGTACGGCCAGTCACTTTTCTTGCAAGTTTTAATGCACTTTCTACTGTGTTTGTTCCTGTTGGTCCAGGGAACATAACTTTGTATTCCATATTACGAGGTTTAAGAATTACATTATTAAATTTCTCTAAAAACTCTGCTTTTGCTTCAGTGGCTTTATCTAAGGAATGGGCAATTCCATCATTTAAGATATAATCCACTAGCTTAGCCTTCATTTTAGGATCATTGTGACCGTAGTTCAATGCACCGGCACCAGAGAAGAAATCAATATATTCATTTCCTTCAACATCCCATAATTTGTAACCTTTTGCTTTGTTAAAAACAGCGGGAAAGCTTCTACAATAACTACGTACCTCTGATTCTAATTCATTAAAAATACTTAAATTATTCGTTTCCATTTTTATATAGATCCTCCTTTTATTTTGTAAGAAAGGAATTATCATCAATCTAAAATTTTGTGAAGTGTTTCACATGTGCCGATCGAATCAAGCGCATTCCTAATAAATTTTTACAAGTAATTATTTATCTTTATTGAATGGTCCAATTCGGAAAGTAAGTTCTGCTTCATGGTCGTCCCCAGGAAACAAATCTTCAGAGAAACATTCTAACACTTCGCAGGTCGTTTTGAGATCTCGCCCAAGGCGTCGGAATAGTGATTGAGAGGCCTGATTAGAAGGTGTAACAGTGGCTTCGAGATAATTAATGTTTTGGCAACCTTCTCGGATAATCAACTCTTGTAAAAGGTGAGATGCAAGACCCTTTCCTCTTTGAGAAGCATCAACTCCGATTTGCCATACAAAAATGACATCTGGTTTCGTAGGAGGTATGAAAGCTGTAACAAACCCTACCACCTTGCCATTTTCTTTTGCTACGACACATGTTTCTGCAAAAAACTCACAAAACATAATGTATTTGTATGAAGAATTTAAATCTAGCGTAGAGTTATTCACAAGTTCCCACATTGCAGCGCCATCTTCAACAGAAGGCTTTTCAAAAGTTACGTTTGGAATAGGTTGGGTAAGTGTCTTTGTTAGTTGACTCATCGCTTTTCACCTACAAATCGCAAATTATTGTAAATAATAGCGTATTCCTCCTTAAATGGATGATTTATAAATATTTAACTTAGCTATTATAAATGATAAGGGGATGTGGAAATTAAAGCAAACCAGCTATTTAAGGATAATCAATGATTAATTAGGATGACTTACGTTACCATCTATTAAGAGCACGTATCTTTCATATTCCTTCCATATCTTAGTGTTTTCGAACAATTTGAAAAAATGTGAGCAAATCTAACAAAAGATGACGAATTATTATATAAGCAGTCTTAAAGAACATTGTGTTGCTGATTTTTGGCTATAAAACAAGTTGTTAATGACTAAAAAATCAAACTAAAACGGCTGACTTAAGAGCATTATCTTACTGCTTCGAAAGTCAACCGCTAGTTTAAGTATTTAAATTTTTATTGGGAGCTATTTATTTTTCTTCTTTTTTGCGCGTCGATCAGCAGCAGCTGCGCGTTCATTTGCTTCAATATCTTCAGCATCAGCTAATTCTGCAGAGTACTCTACATTCATTCCATCGTTATCTACATTAGCAATTTGTTGTTGTTTTTTTCGCTTTTTACCCATTTAAGAACCCTCCTCGCTTAATTATCGATGTTGTATCTATAACAACACCTATTGTTATTTTGAGAAAGGAGCTTAACGTTCATGTGATAAAATATTTTCCAAACACAAAAAAGGTACCCAGACTAATTATCTGCGAGCAGCACGATCAGCAGCTTTGAATTCTGATTGATATGTTACTTGTTGTGCCTTTTTTAGAGTATGTCTTTCTTGTTGGTCACGACGTTTCTTTTTCTCCATAATTTTTCCTCCTAGTATTGAAGTGATAATTACAGTATGAGTATATTGAAGGAAAAATATTCTATTACTATAAGCAAATTTTGGATTAGCAAAATTATGAATTACATAAGGACTATGATTTCATATTAATCATTTGCTAATAAATGCTTTAACGCCCCGTCAATGGATGGAAAAGAAAACGTAAAACCATGGTGAATAGCTTTATCAGGTATGACTCGCTGTCCTTCAAGGAGTAAGGCACTCATTTCACCTAAAATTAGTTTTAATGCAAAAGAAGGTGTCGGTAACCAATGCGGGCGTTTTAAAGCAGAAGCAATAGCTTTGCCCATTTCTTTCATCTGAACAGGGTTAGGTGAAGTTACATTTAAGGCTCCCTCTATTTGGTCATTATTTATCGCAAACTCAATCATTCCAACAACATCTTGAATGTGAATCCATGAATACCATTGTTCTCCTGATCCTAAAGCTCCCCCAGCAAACAACTCGTAGGGAAGCAACATCTTAGGTAGTGCACCTTCATTTTTATCTAAGACCAACCCTAGGCGAGGTAGGACGGTGCGGATACTGATATTTTTGGCTTTTTCTGCCTCTTTCTCCCATTGTACTACAACGTCTTTTAAAAAATTTTGTTTGCCTCCGTCGGTATTTTTTTCTGTAAAGGTAATCGTATTAGAATGCCCATATACACCAATTGCAGAAGCGTTAATAAACACTGAAGGCTTATGTTCTAGTTGTTCCATCAACGAAACGGCAGCTTTCGTAGCTGTAATTCTGCTTTTTAAAATTCGCTCTTTTCTCTGCTGAGTCCAGCGACCAGCACCAATCGACTCTCCAGCTAAATTAATAAATACATCAATTTTGGGAAGCTTCTCATGTGGCTTAGAATCTGGAACTAACCATTGAATAAAGTTAATGTTCTCCTTCTTTTCTTTAGGCGTTCGCGTTAAAATATAAATTTGATGACCTTGTTTTGTGAAATGTTGTGTTAGTTCTGTACCGATAAAGCCAGTACCTCCAGCAATTGCAATATTCATAAAACCACCGCCTTTCAAGAATTTAATGGATGTTCAACTATTGTTTAGTTATAGTATAAGTAATTTATAAAAATTACAAAAGTAAAATACCTTTTAAAATAAGGTTGTTAAATCAACCTATATCCATAATATTAACAAAACCTTTAATGATACAAACCACTGAAGAAAGGAGTTGGGTTGGATGGCTGTTATTACAAAAATTACTACGCAAAAAAATAATGCTGAGCGTTTTAATATCTTTATCGATAATGGAGCCGGAGAAGAGTACGGGTTTAGTGTTGATCAAGATGTACTTATTTCTTGGGGTCTTAAAAAAGGAATGGAGATTGATGTTGAAGCAGTTGAAAAAATACTGGCTGAAGATAAAGTGAAAAAAGCCTATAACTTAGCATTATCCTATTTATCGTACCGGATGAGATCAGAAAAAGAAGTCATCGACTATTTAAAAAGAAAAGAATTTGCCGACCAAGAAATATCCTTAGTACTTAAAAAGCTCAATGAATATAACTTTTTAAATGATAATGATTTTGCAACTGCTTTTGTACGTACGAAAAAAAATACTGGAGTAAAAGGCCCTAAGAATATTAAACAGGAGCTTTCAAAGAAAGGAATTTACGGAAAGATAGCATTAGAGGCTCTTGATGAATATACATATGCTGAACAATTAGAACATATTTTAAAATGGATCGAGAAACAAGCGAAGAAAACGTTAAGGGAGTCAGAACAAGCATATCAACAAAGAATTACACGCCAACTTCTAGCCAAAGGGTATTCATATGAAGCCATTGAGGAAGGGATTAGGACAAGCACAGTTTCCTTTGATAATGATCAAAAGTGGGAAGCTATCTCATTCCAAGCTGAAAAGGGCAAAAAAAAGTTTGCTCATTTAGGGGATTATGAATATCGATATAAAATGAAGCAGTGGCTTTATAAAAAAGGATTTCCACTAGACCTCATTGATCAATACTTAGAGGAAAATAGGGAACAATAAAATGTCATAAAATAATAACAAAGAGATTGTGAATGATTGAACATACTTTGTTATTATGGTTATATCTAAGCGATAGAAAGGGAGTAAATTTTTGTGAGTAGCATCGTAGCTTTAACTCCAATCATTGCCGTTTTATTGTTTCTAGTAGTATTGAGGATGCCTGCGATAAAAGCGATGCCAATTAGCTTAGTTGCAACGGGCTTATTAGCGTACTTGTATTGGAAAGTTCCTTTTGTTCAAATTGTTGCGGCGTCTTTAGAGGGAATTATTATTGGTTTTTCAATCTTATATATTGTCTTTGGAGCTATCTTATTATTAAATACTTTGCAGCTAAGTGGGGCTATAACGACAATTAGAAATAGCTTTTTAGAAATTAGCCCTGATAGAAGAGTTCAGCTCATTATTATTGCATGGCTTTTTGGAGCTTTTATTGAAGGGGCAGCAGGTTTTGGGACTCCAGCAGCAATTGCAGCTCCTCTTCTAGTTGCACTAGGTTTTCCTCCATTAGCAGCCGTTGTCCTCGCCTTGATAGCTGATAGTAGCCCTGTTTCTTTTGGGGCAGTAGGGACACCTGTTATTGTCGGGGTAGAACAGGGGTTGCAAGAAGGTTCTCAAATAGCAGCTGTAGTGACACCTTATTTAACTGACCCTACTCATATTGGAGAGTATATTAAAGGTGTTGGAGCTCAAGTCATGCAAATAGATATATTTGTTGGCACATTTATGCCACTCATTCTTGTCGTCATGTTGACGCGCTTTTTTGGTGAGAACAAATCATGGCGAGAAGGCTTGCAAGTCTGGAAGTTCGCGTTATTTGCAGGGCTAGCATTTACCGTCCCGGCCTTACTAGTAGCTGTTTTTCTTGGTCCAGAGTTTCCATCTATCTTTGGTGGATTATTTGGATTAATGGTCGTAGTTCCTGCGGCTAAAAGAGGCTTCCTACTTCCAAAACAAGCTTGGGACTTTGCTCCAAGTGAAAAATGGTCACCTGACTGGGTAGGAAAAGTCTTAACTTCTCATAAGAAAGAAAAAAAAGATCCTTCATTAAACTTAGTTATGGCTTGGGTGCCTTATTTACTTGTGGGACTTTTTCTCGTTCTAACGCGACTAGAAGTATTGCCATTTAAAGCTTGGTTTCAATCTGTACGATTAAGCTGGCCCAATATTTTAAATACAAATATTAGTACTAGTCTTGAGCCGCTATACTTACCTGGAACGATTTTCGTAATGGTTGTCCTAATTACTTTTGTGATTCATAAGATGAACACTGCCAAAATAAAAACAGCAATTGGCTCTTCCGCCCAAGCTGTTGTAGGAAGCGCTGTTACATTGTTTACAGCAGTTCCAATGGTACGTATTTTCATTAATTCTGGCGTAAACGGAGCTGGTTTGGAGAGTATGCCGATGGAATTAGCAAATACGGTATCAGGTGCATTGGGGGGAAGCTGGCCGCTTGTAGCGCCTTTTATCGGAGCACTTGGATCATTTGTATCTGGTAGTGCGACATTTAGTAATATGATGTTTTCCCTTTTTCAATTTAGCGTTGCAGATCAAATTGGCGTTGATCCTATGTTAGTCTTAGCATTACAAGTTCTAGGGTCCAATGGAGGAAATATGATTTGTGTGCTAAATGTAGTGGCAGCAGCTTCAGTTGTTGGCTTATTAGGTAAGGAAGGACCCATCATTCGGTTAACATTATTACCTATGTTTTATTATGCATTTTTTTCAGGTGTGATTGGTTTGATTTTTGCCTATCTCATTTTATAGCGTGAGAGGAAAGCATTGTTATTGGTTCCATTAGCGAAAATCAATTATAATAAGTAAATAATATGGTTAAAGCCGATGGAGGCGTGGAAATGGAAAAGCGTTATAGTGAAATGACGGCCTATGAACTCAATAATGAAATAGGACGGTTAAATGAAAAAGCAAAAAAAGCAGAACAAATGGGAATGGTTAGTGAGTTTGCTGTCTATGAGCGTAAAATGCTTCTTGCCAAAGCTTATTTACTTGATCCTGAAGATTATCAACCAGGGACAACATATGAAATGGTCGATGATCAATCAACCTTTGTAATTTCGTATATGAACGGAAGGTTTGCTTGGGGTTTCCGAAATGGAAGCAGTGAACTAGAAGGGGTACCAATTTCTTTATTGAAAAATAAATAAGTCAATTTAGTCAAGAAAAAAGGAGAAGCAGAGGAGTTGCTTCTCCTTTAAAATAAGGAAGGAAAAGGTTGTGAAGACTTAAACGTTCATGAGAGTTACGAACGTTTTCTTGTTTGAACTTTAAGAACGTAGTTGTGGAGACCTCTTTCTGTTTCACCGTTCACTTGATGGAATGCATGCTTTGGATTAGCTCGTGGAGATTGGAATGGATCAGCGTAGTTTTTACCTCTTACCTTATGCAAGGTAAACACCTCCTAATAGCTTAGAGAAATGAAATCAAAATCATTTAGCGAGATTGATTCGATTGCTTCATCCGCTGTTGGGGATGATCTCGAATGCTACCGTCAGCTCGTTTAGAAGAATATTCTTCTTTTGCTCTTGGTTCTCCCGAAAATGACATACGGTTTGGAAATCCTTTCTCTTTGTTACGCATCGGTGAACCCTCCTTTGAACTACAACTTAAAGTTGGACCAAACATTGAAGCATCATTGCTTGCTTCTCTTATAGTATGAGATGGTACAAGCCATCATATGATATGCAATAATTGTTATAGGAGGTAAAGTTAAATGAATGAACGATTTGAGCGCTTAGCGGACCAATTAATGAGACGAAATGATAAATTATCTTATGGCCAAGCTCGAAAATGGGTGGAAAGCTTATGGGAGGATTTTGAAGCAACACGTGCTAAATCAGGAAGAACCTATGAGGGACCCGAAAAAACCGAGCAAATTGTAATGCAATGGATAACGAATTATGGACCATATTTGCATTCATACGCTTCAAAAAATGAGAAATTTAAACATTTACTTGAAGATGATGGCTTAAAAAACTAAATATGTGTTTACCTCTTATAAAAAGGAAACGGTTGGCTCCAGTGGCATAATGAAATGCCACATAAGAGTCAACCTTAAGATTGTGTTGATAATTCAAGTTTCCGTTTTAATGTTTCTTCACTATATACCCAACCTGTATATGAGCTCAAAATATTAAGATCTTCATCTAATTGCACAATGGCAACAAAAGGATAATGCCCTTTTGTTCTGTATCTTAGGTCGATAAATCTTACCTCATATTGGCAGTTATCACTTTCAACCTCCCACCGGTATGTAGGAGAAAAGGATAGAAATGCAGAAAGGTTTGCATCTTTTCTAGCTGCATTAATAATGGGATCATCTGGAATAGGTTCAAAAGGATATTGTTCAAAGAAATTTATTCTATGATTTCTTGATTCTGCAACATATAGCATTTCTTTCGTTCTTATAACTAAATGCCATTGATTCCAACGAAATGTTGGTGAAATAAACACATGAGTTGCTGTTGGATGGAGAGACTTAGCATGAGCAATCACTTTTGATCGAGCTTGAAACCTCCAAATATAATAAAGTATAAGAACAAAATAAATAGCCAAAAAGGTATAGCCTGGATCAAAGCCGTAACGCCATAAAATAATTCCAACAACATGTGCTAGAAATATAAAAGGGTCAAAAATGTTTATCGATCCAAGGGCAACCCATCTTTGAGTTATCGGTCGCAAAGCTTGTGTCCCATAAGCGTTAAAAATGTCGACAAAAACATGAAGGAAAACAGCAATAAATGTCCAAAGCCATAAATGTAAATAATTCACTTCTGGAACTAACATAGAAATACCTCCAGCGATTATAAAAGGCCAGATTAAGATAGCTGGTAAGGAGTGTGTTATTCCTCGGTGATTACGTATGTAAACAGCATTATTTCTTAACTTTAGAACGGTATCAAAGTCAGGTGCTTGTGAGCCGATAATGGCTGCTACCATCACGGTCTGTCTCATTACTGGGTCATTTCCAACGACAGGATCTAGTGTGGCAAGCCCACCGAGAGCAATTCCCATTACAACGTGAGTTCCAGTATCCAAGCTGAACTACCTCCTTTCGGTGAAGCTTGATGATAAAAATAAGCTGTTTCACTATATACAGATCGCTCCTGTTCAAAAACAAATCTTACCCAAAAGCGGTACGTAGTGACCCTTCAGAAAAGATTGGCTTTTTGGGGATTTTATTTATAGTGTGGAATATTAGTTTCTATATTTTTCTTATTTACAGTCATTACTTTATTTATACCCGAAATTGACCTTATTAAAAAGGGGGAATTGAGATTATGACACAATCTTTACAAATTTTCATGGAGTATAGAATAAAACCAGATAATGTTAATGAATATGAACAAGCTATGGAACATATCATTGCCGAACTTCCGAACTTTGAAGCGAAAGAGATACAGTGGTTTGTTGCAACAGATCAACCACATTTGTATGTAGAAATGTTTAAGGTTCCAACAGAAGCACATTATGTAGCTTTGAAAAAACTTAGACGAGATGATGAACATCACCTTTTTAGTAGAATTCATTCTATGGTTGAAGGTGGAAAGGAAAAAATTCATTGTTGGGCATTTCGTGCTAAGAAAGAAGTGTAACAACTGGAGGGTACAAGGTTGACGACAGAAATACTACGAGAATTTGACATAAAAGGTTTTCAGGAACAACTAGTTCATTGGTTTGAAGAACATCAAAGAGATTTACCTTGGCGAAAGACAAAGGATCCGTATCGAATTTGGGTTTCAGAAGTCATGCTGCAGCAAACTCGAGTCGATACGGTTATCCCTTATTATAATAATTTTGTACATAAATTTCCAACACTACAAGATTTGGCTTTCGCTGAAGAACAGCAAGTTTTAAAGGCGTGGGAGGGTTTAGGTTATTATTCTCGCGTAAGAAATTTACAAACAGCAGTCCGTGAAGTTGTAGAGGAGTACGGAGGAAAGGTACCAGATACGAAAAAAGAAATTAGCCAATTAAAAGGAGTAGGACCCTATACAGCTGGAGCCGTTTTAAGTATTGCTTATAATAAGCCTGAACCAGCTGTAGACGGAAATGTCATGCGAGTCATTTCAAGAATTCTCTTAATTGAAGAAGATATTGGCAAGGCCAAGACAAGGCCAATCTTTGAAAGTGCATTAACTAAATTGATCTCGCAGCACAAGCCGTCAGAATTCAATCAAGGTTTAATGGAGTTAGGTGCCTTGGTGTGTACACCGCGGTCACCTGGCTGTTTGTTGTGTCCTGTTCGCGAACATTGCCGAGCTTACTATGTTGGAAAAGAAAAGAGCTTGCCAATTAAAGAGAAGAAAACAAAAGTAAAGGTAAAAGATATGGCTGCTATTGTATTGAGGAATCAGAAGGGTGAAGTACTTATCCAACGGCGTCCAGACACTGGGTTGCTAGCGAAACTATGGCAGTTTCCTAACATTGAAACAACAAAAAGTAAAAAAAGTGAGCCAGATTGCCTGAAAGACTTCATAAGTACAGAGCTAGGGATGTCGGTTAAAATCGGTGAAGAAGTCCAGAAGGTAGAGCATGTTTTTTCACATTTGGTCTGGAATATTACCGTATATGAAGGAACCGTTATTGAAGAAAATCAATTGAATAATGAGGGAACGAGATGGGTGGATGCAAATTCAATCGAAAGCTATCCTTTTCCAGTTTCGCATCAAAAAATAATTGAACAGCAAATAAGAAGGTGAACGTATGGATTTAAATTTACAGAATAAAGTAGTATTAGTAACTGGCGGATCTAAAGGAATTGGTAAAGCTATCGCAAAAGGCTTTATTGCAGAAGGGGCAAGAGTAGCAATAATGGCAAGAGATACTGCCGTTTTAGAAGCGGTGCAGCAAGAGCTTGGAAACATTGTTTGTATTGCAGCAGATTTAACGAATGCTATAGAACGGGAGCGGGCATTTGAACAGCTGCTCTCTCACTTTGGAACGATTGATATTCTTGTTAATAATGTAGGTGGAAGTAACGGTTCAACAACTTTAGAAACAGACCTATCTTTGTTTGAAGAGGCGATGCAGCTTAATTACTTCTCCGCTGTTCAATTTAGTAAACTGGCAATACCAGTTATGAAGAAAAACCAGTCAGGAGCAATCGTGAATATTTCATCGATTTTCGGTAGGGAATCAGGTGGAAAACCGACATATAATAGTGCAAAGGCTGCGATGATTAGTTTTACTAAATCGCTTGCAGATGAAGTGATTAAAGATGGGATTCGGGTAAACGGTATTGCACCTGGCTCAATTCTACACCCAACAGGTAATTGGCAAAGACGCTTAGAGGAAAATCCTGAAAAAATCAATCAATTCGTTGAGAATGAAATTCCCGCTGGCCGTTTTGGGACAGTGGAGGAAGTAGCAAATACAGTTCTTTTTTTAGCGAGTGAAAAAGCTTCATGGGTTGTAGGGGCGACCTTAAATGTTGATGGTGGTCAATCAAAATCAAATTTCTAAGGGGGAACGGCTATGTATAATGAAGAGCAGAAAAAAACGGTATATGATGTCATTAAACGCCGTCGTGATGTAAGAACATTTACAAATAAAGAAATTCCAGAGCAAGCAATTATGAACATCATTCAGGCAGGCCATGATGGACCATCAGTAGGCTTTATGCAACCATGGAACTTTATTATTATTCAATCAAATGAAGTAAAAGAGAAGCTTGCTTGGGCAGCTAATAAAGAGAAGAGGGCTCTTGCCATACATTATGAAGATACGGATGAAAGACATCAAAAGTTTCTTGGACTAAAAGTACAAGGATTAAAAGAAGCACCAATTACAATTTGTGTGACATGTGATCCAACCCGAGGTGGATCTCATGTTTTGGGAAGAAACTCAATTCCTGAAACAGATATTATGTCTACAGCGTGTGCTATTCAAAATATGTGGCTTGCGGCTACAGTAGAAGGGTTAGCTTTGGGCTGGGTAAGCTTTTATAAGAAAAATGATATTAGAGATATATTAAACATTCCACCTCATATTGATCCTGTGGCGTTGCTCTCGATTGGATATACTAATACTTATCCTGAAAAACCAATTTTAGAAGCAGAAGGCTGGGAGATAAGACGTCAATTAGAAGGACTTATTTTTGCAGAAAAATGGGGAAACAAAGTAGAATAGAAAATAAGACATAAAAAGGGGGCATTTACATGTTATTAGAAAAAGGAAATGAGTATCCTTATTCATCACAGCGAATGGTCACATATGGAAAAAAAGGAATGGTGGCAACTTCTCAACCACTTGCTGCTCAAGTAGGTTTGGATATTCTTAAAAAAGGTGGAAATGCGATTGATGCTGCGATTGCAACAGCAGCTTGTCTTACAGTAGTTGAACCTACCTCTAACGGGATTGGTGGAGATGCTTTTGCACTCGTTTGGACAAAGGGAGAATTACATGGCTTAAATGCAAGTGGTCCTTCACCAAGCGCAATTTCTATCGATGCAGTTAAAGAAAAAGGGCATGAAGAAATTCCGAAGTTTGGCTGGATCCCTGTTACAGTACCTGGTGTCCCAGCAGCATGGGCTGAATTATCGGAAAAGTTCGGGAAATTACCTTTAAAAGAAGTTCTCCAACCAGCGATAGAGTACGCTGAAAATGGATACCCATTATCACCGATATTAGCATACTTTTGGAAAGGTGCTTACAATAGCTATAAGAAACAGCTGGATGGTGATGAGTTTAAGTATTGGTTCGATACATTTGCACCAAATGGCAGGCCGCCTGAAGTAGGAGAGCTTTGGTCATCAAAAGGCCATGCTGAAACGTTACGCGCAATTGCTGAAACAGGCGCAAAGGATTTTTATGAAGGTACTATTGCTGATAAGATCGATGAGTTCTCTAAACAATATGGTGGGTTTTTACGTAAAGAAGATTTACAAAACTTCACTCCTGAATGGGTAGACCCTATTAGTGTTAACTACCGCGGTTATGATGTGTGGGAAATTCCACCGAGCGGGCAAGGGCTCATTGCCCTTATGGCATTAAATATTGCCAAAGGTTATGAATTTTCACAACGTGATAGTGTTGATACATTACATAAGCAAATTGAGGCCATGAAATTAGCGTTTGTAGATGGCATGAAGTATATTACCGAACCAAACGCGATGAAAACGACAGTGGACAAGCTCTTATCTGAAGAGTATACAAAAGCAAGAAGAGACCTTATCGGTGATGAGGCATTAATGCCAGAAGCTGGCGAACCACCAAGAGGCGGAACGGTTTATTTAGCAACGGCTGATGAAGAAGGAAATATGGTTTCATTTATTCAAAGTAACTATATGGGCTTTGGATCAGGACTTGTTGTACCTGGTACAGGAATCGCTCTACAAAACCGTGGTCATAACTTCTCGATGGACCCGGAGCATGACAATGCTCTTGCTCCAAATAAGAAAACTTTCCATACAATTATTCCAGGCTTTTTAACAAAAGATAATGAGCCTGTAGGTCCGTTTGGAGTAATGGGTGGTTTTATGCAGCCACAAGGACATATGCAAGTTATTATGAATACTATTGATTTTCATCTAAATCCACAATCAGCTTTAGATGCTCCGCGTTGGCAGTGGATGAAAGATAAGACAGTTCTTGTTGAACAATCAATGCCAAGTCATCTCGTCCAAGCGTTAGCAGAAAAAGGACACCAAATTCAAATTGCACCTCATTCTGGCAGCTTCGGTAGAGGGCAAATTATTTGGAGAGATCCGAAAACGGGTGTCTTAGCAGGAGGAACTGAGATGCGGACAGATGGAGCAATTGCTGTCTGGTAATAGAGAGGAAGAGCAGCATGAAGTTACAGTGGGAAATTTTTATTGCCTTTTTTAGAGTAGGGATTTTTGGTTATGGGGGTGGACCAGCGTCCATCCCTCTCGTTCAAAAAGAGGTTGTTGAACGATACAAATGGATGGATAACGATGAGTTTGGAGATATTTTAGCCATTGGTAATACTCTACCTGGTCCAATTGCAACGAAGATGGCAGGTTATATTGGATATCGTGTGGGTGGTTATGTTGGAATGATAAATGCACTTATGGCGTCGATCGTTCCAACCATCATCCTAATGATTGTATTCCTAACGTCATTAGCTGCCTATAAAGATCAGGCTTGGGTTCAAGGAATGACACATGGGGTTCTTCCTGTGGTAGGTGTCATGATGGCCGTATTAACGTGGCAATTTTTCGATAAGGGTAAAGAAGGACTTGGCTGGGTGAAAACTTCAGCTCTCGTAATTATTTCATTAGTCATTATTGAGTTTTTAGGAGTACATCCAGGGATTGTTATTGCCGTTCTCCTTACATATGCACTAGTTGGAAGAAAAAGAAAAACTAGTGAAAAGGAGGCTGATCCATCATGATTTATATTGAAATCTTCATTGCGTTTTTCATTCCAGGTATCATTGGTTATGGTGGGGGGCCAGCCTCAATCCCATTAATTGAGCATGAAGTTGTCCATAGGTATGGTTGGATGACGGTTGATGAATTTGGAGAGGTGTTAGCATTAGGTAATGCATTACCTGGTCCAATTGCTACGAAAATGGCTGGATTTGTTGGCTACGAACAAGGAGGAGTATTCGGTGCGATCGTCGGTGTATTTGCGACTGTAGCACCATCTCTTGTCTTAATGATTGCACTACTAAGCCTATTATACAAATTCCGTCACTCACCAAAAGTAAAAAAAATGACGATGCTTATTCGTCCAACAATTGCTGTATTACTAGGAGTATTAGCGTACCGTTTCTTTGCTTCTTCATACGAAGCAACAGGAATTTGGCAAACGGGAGTATTAATCATTATTAGTTTTTTACTTTTAGAAAAATGGAAGGTGCATCCCGCTCTCGTTATCGCAGGTGCATTAGTATATGGAGCAGTATTTTTAGGGTAGTTCTTATAAACCTTGTCTATCAAAAATATGCTCAAACGAAGTTAAGAGATTATCCTGATGAGAAAAAGGCTGACTTTCATATGAAGTCAGCCTCTTCTCATTTTAATGCACAATGTTAACTATACCTCGTCATTATCCATTAAATGAATTTCTTCAAGCGCCTTTTTCGTTGTAGGTGTGCCAAGCTCATAGATAATGCGGTAGACTTGGTTAAGCCCGCGCTGTGTTTCGCGACGGTCAGCTTCAGAGAACTCTTCATTAAAGTGTTTAAATGTAAAAAGATCAGCAGCTTCTAAGTCATGTGCCTGAACTTCTTGTAATAGCTTTTGCAGGTCTCGATATTGCTCGTCGGTGGCTTCAATTTCATATTCAATCATTTGTCCGTCATGAACAGGTGTACGACTGATGTTATCCATACTAATAGGATTTAGATTAACGTAATAAATATCTTTATTCATTAGAAAATACTCCCCCTTGCCCTCATTTTTTGTTAGGTTTTGCAAGAGAGAGTATTTATAAACATGTATTATGGGGTGATTAGAATATTTCCGCTAAAGCTTTTACTTTCAATAGCTTCGTGCGCTTTATTTGCTTCTTTAAAATTAAAGACTTTCGCGATATGAGTAGTTAACTTCTTTTCTGCAAACAGTTTTGAAATTTCTTCTCCAGCAGCCTTTAATTCATGTGGGCGCGCTGTAAATAAAAGGACGCCAATTAACGAAGCATTCTTCATATTAAGAAATCGCCATGGCAATGTTGGTGTATTGTTTTTTGGTGAGCCAATTGTAACGATTCGTCCACCATTTGCTAACACTTCAAAGTCAGTTTCCATATTTTCACTTAATGAAACATCGAGAATGACTGGAACCCCTTCGTTTTTTGTCCAAGCTTTTACAGCATCAACTAGATTTGTTTCATTATAGAGAATGACTTCATCAGCGCCTGCATTCGTTGCGATCTTAGCTTTTTCAGGTGAACTTGCAGTAGCAATAACACTTGCTCCATGTTGTTTTGCGAGTTGTACAGCTGCATTCCCAACAGCACCAGCAGCACCGTAAATAAGCACGGTTTCGCCTTTTGTTAATCGAGCACGATTAAAAAGGGCTAAATAAGCAGTCATAAATGCCATAGATAAGGCTGCACCATCTTCTTCACTTAAATGACTTGCAAGTGGGAACACCTTTTCTTCTGACACAGCAACAAACTCTGCTGCAGTACCTTTGATGTTTGTACCCCAGACTCGATCGCCAACTTTCCATTTCGTTACACTGTCTCCTACCTCAACAACAGTTCCGCCTAAATCAAAGTGAGGGATATAGGGAAATTGATCAACAGGGCGAATACCAGAGCGGAAGTATGTATCAACAGGATTAATTCCACTGGCGCCTACTTTTACTAAAACTTCATTAGGCTGTGGTGTAGGTTTAGCGACTTCTATGACTTCGAGGACTTCAGGTCCACCGTATTTTTGATATGCAACAGCTTTCATCTTTTGACCTCCTATAGAGAGAACTTCAGTATTTAAGTGTTTTCTTATTGTTTGTGAATTTTGTAATTATAATATTTCTCTTAAACGTTGGGCTGCCTCTCTTAATTTTTCTTCATCTTGAACTAGAGCGATCCTTACATAGCCTTCCCCAGCATTACCAAAGGCATTTCCAGGTGTAACGACGACACCAGCTTCAAGTGCAGCAAGTGAAAATGACATAGAAGTATGGTGTGAAGGTACTTTTGCCCAAACAAACATCCCCCCATCAGGTTGTCGAACAGACCAACCAATTTCTTTAAGCTCATTTATAAATACATTACGGCGTTGCTGATAGGTTTGACAATGTTCTTCTAAGAAGGTGAAATCACCTGTTAAGGCTTCTACAGCTGCATGTTGAACGGGTAAAAATACTCCGTAATCTAAGTGGGATTTTAATACCGCAAGTGGCTTAAGAAAGTTTGGTTCACCTATAACGTATCCTATTCTGGCACCTGCCATATTAAAACTTTTGGATAATGAATTAAACTCGATTGCTGTCTTTCTAGCATTGGGGACAGAAAAGATGCTTAATGGTTTCTTATTGTCAAAAATAAGTTCGGAATATGCGAAATCATGTAAGATCAAGATATTATGATTAATTCCGAATTGAACTAATTTCTCCAAGTAGCTTTTAGTAGCAAGGGCAGCCGTGGGGTTGCCTGGATAGTTCGTAATCATTAACTTTGCACGGTCTCGAATCTCTGCTGGGATCGCCTCTAGGTCGGGCATAAATTGGTTTTCTTCAGTTAAAGAAACATAATATAACTCCGCACCAGCAATATGTGCACATGCTGAATATATTGGATATCCAGGGTCAGGGACGATGATAACGTCACCTTCATCTAAGTAGGCTAAGGCAATGTGAGCTAATCCATCTTGTGAACCCATTAGTTGGAGGACATCTCTAGGCTCAATTTCAACATCATATCTTTCTCGATAAAAGTAAACGACTGCCTCGTTAAAAGCTTGAGTGCTATTAATAGCATACTGGTAAGAATGGTCTTGAAGCACTTCGTTTGAAAAATGTTTTCGTACGATTAGGGGTGGTGGCTGATCTGGACTTCCTATACTTAAATCAATCATGTCATTACCTTGATTGATCTTTTCTCTTTTTCGTTCGGCCATCTCTGAAAATACACTAGTGGTTAGGTGATCTAATCTGCGTGAAGGGTTAATCATTTTTCAACCTCCCAATAAATCCTTTTACTGAATATTCTAACGGAAAATAAGGTAATTGCCTATTTAATAACCTTATTTTTAAAGTGTAATTTAATTTGAATTTTTGTTGAAGGTCGGTTGATCGAAATTTTAAGGACAAAAGAAATGCAACAAATTTTTGGGGAGTTTTATAGTTGGGAAGGTAAGTAAGAGAACACAAGGAAAAAATCTAATGTGTTCTCTATATAGAAGTTAGTTAATCGTAATGAATTTGGCTGCCATGTTCATAGTCGGCTTCTTGTTTAAATCCGCCTCTGTCTTCAATTTCTCTAATAATTTCTCGATGGATCGTAACACCTTCAGAATTTAAGTAAGGGGTCATTTGCTGTAAGTTTTTATGAAAATAAGCTAATTCCTTATCGGACCAATCTTTCTTAGACATCATTGAGAGTTCTGTCATATCACGTCCTACGTACATTCAGAGTGCCTCCTTAACTTGTTTACTTATATTGTTTGTGTGATGAACTTGTCCTATGCCTTCCAACGTGAACAATAGTTGATGGTCTAATTTCATATTTTTGTAAAAAATTTTTTGGATAAAATGATAAAGTTCAGGACAAATTAACTTCTGTGGAGGTGAGACTCATGAATAACAACCAACAAAACCAAGCTTCTAAAACTAACGCTCAACAGGTGAGACAGCAAAACGCTGCTTCAGCTCAAGGGCAAAGCTACAACACTGAATTTGCTAGTGAAACTGATGCACAAGAAGTACGTCAGCAAAACCAGCAATCAGCAGCACGTAAGCAACAAGCTTCTTCAAACCAACAAGGTCAATAATCTTTATTGACGCCAGGCACTTTCTGAGAGACGTTCAGAAAGTGCCTTTTTTTGTGTTGGCAGGGAAGAGGCGGAAAAAAGTGAGCAAAGCATGCTAGTTCTACCAAGGAAAGGAAAAACAGGCAAGAAAGAGAAGGAAGTGCATCAATATTACCAGGAAAAGTAAGAAATAGGTGAGAAAGTGAAGGATGGGCAAAATCAAGAGATAAAGCAAAAATAGTCCCCAACAATACATACATTTATTTTTATCAACAACATAGGACCTTCCTTATAGATTGCTGCCTAGTTAACCAAGCATAGCTTGGCTCCTCTGGCCTAAGTAAAGCTTTTAATAATGAGCTAGTGCAAGATATTTTGGTATAATGCATCGATTAAAAGTTAATCCGTAAATAAATAATTAGGTTATTCATTTTAAAATAAATTTGAAAAATGTATAATAATATAGATAAAACTTTTTTGAAGCGTAATAAGTGTTCAGATTGGCAGTTTCGTTAGGGGAAGGAGAAACATCATGTTCTGGAGGAAGAAACGTAAAAAGGAGGAAGAAGAAAGACAGTACCAAGAGATTGATGTGTCAATTGATGAAGTTAGACAGGCTATCATGCAATGTGCAAATGATATGCCGATGGGGATTTCATTGCGCTCGTTAGTAAACGATGATCACTCCATTAACTTTAAGTTACTAAAAAGCATTTTAAAAGGTATACCGAGACAAAAATTTTATATGTCAAAAGAGACGTTTGAAGTATTTGAAGACGCTGAAAAGGCAAAAACAATTGATAAAGTGCAAATTGCTGTCGATCAATATATAAGCGAAAAGAACGAGATCCCAGTAATACCTGGTGATCCAGCATTTCGAATTAGTTACTTTCTAATTAAGGAATATATCCACCACGATCAGCCAGATTATCCTTTATATATCGATCCTAATGACCGTTTAGTTACACACCGGCGTCCAAATCAGTAAGCGAGAAAGGAGTTATTTATGGATTTCCCCAAGACTGGAAGCGTTATTCAAATCCATAGTTATAAGCATAATGGCTTCATTCATCGCGTATGGGAAGAAACAGTTGTACTTAAGGGGACGTCAAAAGTAGTAATTGGTGGTAATGACCGTATCTTAGTCAAGGAAGCAGATGGTCGCCAATGGCGGACACGTGAACCAGCTATATGTTATTTTGATGCTAATCATTGGTTTAATACAATTGGTATGATCAGGTCCGACGGAATTTACTATTACTGCAATTTAGGTTCCCCTTTTACTTGGGATGAAGAGGCGTTAAAGTATATTGACTATGATTTAGATATTAAAGTTTTTCCTGATATGACCTATAAGCTTTTAGACGAAGATGAATATGAAGTTCATCGAAAGCAGATGAAATATCCTGACCAACTAGACCATATTTTAGAACGGAATGTAGAAGAGCTTATTTCTTGGATTCATCAAAGAAAGGGACCATTCGCACCACAGTTTGTAGAAATGTGGTACGAGCGCTTTTTACAATACCGACTGTAGAGGCTGACTCATAAGTATCTGTACTCCTCATATTGTGATAATAGGGTCATCAATAAGATGTAGGCCCTATAGATCTTTTATAAGGTGCACAGATACTTAACATTTGAGTCTGCTTTTTTTTATAACACACAAATAAGAGTAAATACTAGTGATGATGATTGCGCAGGTATCTTGCGCTTTTATGTTACACGTAATACATAATGATTGATGGGGGGATCGGGTCTGACCTCTATAAGAAGATATTTAAAATTTGTAAAACCATATTGGAAGATCGTTTTAGTAGCTGTCTGTATTGGTATTTTTAAATTCGGAATACCGCTATTGACACCATTAATTGTAAAATATGTGATTGATGACATAGTATTAGCAGAAACCTTATTACAGGAAGAGAAAATAACCAAACTACTTTGGCTCATGGGGATTATGTTTTTCATTTTTGTAGTAGTACGACCGCCTATCGAATATTTCCGTCAATACTATGCCCAGTGGATTGGAAGCAAGGTTTTGTATGATATTCGCAAGAAACTCTTCTCTCATATTCAAAAACTGAGTCTGAAGTATTATTCTAATCGCAAAGTAGGAGAAATTATTTCACGAGTGATCCATGATGTGGAGCAAACGAAAAACTTTGTAATAACGGGATTAATGAATATTTGGCTTGATTTATTTACTATATTAATAGCGCTGGCGATCATGTTTACAATGAGCCCGTGGTTAACGTTAGTTGCTATATGTATGTTCCCGTTTTATGGTTTCTCAATTAAATTTTTCTACTCTCGTTTAAGGCACTTAACACGAGAGCGCTCTCAAGCGTTAGCCGAAGTTCAAGGTCATCTTCATGAGAGAATTCAAGGCATGAATGTCATCAAGAGCTTTGCTTTAGAAAACTATGAGAAAGAACAGTTTGCAAAACGAAATGGTCATTTTCTAGAAAGAGCACTTGATCATACCCGTTGGAACGCGAAAACATTTGCAGTTGTCAATACGATAACAGATGTTGCTCCACTTTTAGTCATTCTTGTTTCAGGTTATTTCGTCATAACGGGCCGCTTAGAAATTGGGGCTATGGTTGCTTTTGTAATGTATATGGAGCGACTATACAATCCGCTAAGAAGGCTGGTTAACTCGTCAACTACATTAACGCAGTCGATTGCCTCAATGGATCGGGTATTTGAATTTTTAGATGAGAAGTATGATATTGTCGACCTGGAAAATGCGAAACCATTAAAATATGTCAAAGGCGATATATCGTTTAAGAATGTAACTTTCCGCTATGAAGAGGATAGCTCGAAGGTAATATCAAACTTTAACCTCGACGTAAAGGCTGGAGAGACGATCGCATTCGTGGGAATGAGCGGTGGTGGTAAAAGTACTATCATTAGCTTGATCCCTCGTTTTTACGATGTCACTGAAGGAAGTATAGAAATTGATGGACACGATATTCGGAATTATGAAGTTCAAAGTATTAGAGATAAAATTGGTATGGTGTTGCAGGACAATATTCTTTTTAGCAACACAATTAAAATGAATATCTTGATGGGAAATCCGAATGCATCAGATGATGAAGTAATAGCTGCAGCAATCGCTGCCAATGCTCATGATTTCATTTTGAATTTGCCGAATGGGTACGACACCGAAGTAGGTGAAAGGGGTGTAAAACTTTCTGGCGGTCAAAAACAACGTGTTGCCATTGCTAGAGTGTTTTTGAAAAACCCACCGATCCTTATCTTTGATGAAGCTACGTCGGCACTTGATTTAGAAAGTGAACATTATATTCAAGAGGCATTAGAAGTCTTGGCCAAAAATCGGACGACATTTATTGTTGCTCATCGACTGTCTACGATTACACACGCAGATCGCATCGTTGTTATAGAGGAAGGAAAAATATCTGAAATTGGTTCTCATGATGAGTTGATGAGTAAAAACGGTAGTTACAAGCGGCTTTTTGAAGTCCAACAATTGAATTAGAAAAAGTGTTAAAGGAGCTGATATTAACAGCTCCTTTATTCTTTATAGAATAGTTTCTCTACGATTTGTGAGAAAAATATTGTGTGATTGCTACGTGCAAACAGTTGCGCAATCTTGTGCAACTAAAGTTATTTTTTATTGGTGAAGGATAGATAAAAAAACCTAAACTTTATTGGACATCAATATAAATTAAAAAACCAACCCAACTATTTGGTAATAGTGTTAAGTCATACCTTTAAACGTAATTGTGTCAACTAGAGGCAAAGAAAAACCTAAAAAATCAAGAAAATTTCACATTATTTTCTAAAACAATACAACATTATTACTTTTTTATATTGCTAAAAAACTATTTTCATAGTAACTTTTTACTTAGGGAAAGCGTTTGCAAAAATGTTTAGGAATTTACTTTGTTCCTTAACTTTTTTTATTCCTAATTTATGCAAACGTTTTTACAAAAATTGCGGAAGGGGAAAGAATAATGCTAAAAAGAAAAAATCAAAGAAGTATTGCTATCTTTTTAATATTTCTTATGTTTTTCAGTGTTTTTTCTGGTGCGTTTCCGGCATTTGCTACTACAGAAATAAAAGACTCATTAAAGAGTCCAGTAGTCGATAAAGCAGGTAACGTTACGTTTAATGCTGAACATGATGGGGACAACCTATATGTGGTTGGAAGTATTAACGAGTGGGATATTGCAAACGCAATTCCTATGAAAAAACAAAATGGTGTTTTTTCAACAACGTTGAACTTAAGCCCTAATAAATACGAATATAAATATACATTCGCGCAAAATTGGAATGAGGGTGACTTTATAGACCCATTGAATCCCCATAATCAAGGTGGCAATTCCATCCTATATGTACCAGGGGTAGTGGTTGACCAAATTCCTAGTTCCTTAGAACAAGGCAGTGAAACAAGTCTCAAAGGAAGCTTTATTGACGAGGCTGGGGTAACTTCTGAAGTATCTCCAAACTGGTCAGTAGTAACATCTGTTGAAGGTGTTGAATTAGTAGATAATGTTTTAACAGTTGCAAGCGATGCAGAAGCTGGAAAAACGTTTAGAATTCAGGCGGAACATGATGGGTATGTTTCGGAAAGAGAAATCTCGATCGTTAGTGGATTAAATGAGTTTATCATCAACTACTATCGTCATGATGGCAAGCCTATGGATTGGAATATGTGGATTTTCGGTGCTGGATTAAACGGTGCTGCGTATGATTTCCAAGCTTTAGATGGAGAGTTTGCTAAAGGTTCATATAAGTTTGTGCAAGATGAGATTTCTGTCATTACTAGACTTGGCAACTGGGAAAGCCAAGAAGATGAAAGAAAAGTCAAGATGCCTCAAGGGGAAAGCCAGGTTGAAGTATGGCTAGTTCAAGGAGAAGGGCAAGTCTATTACGAGAAACCAAACTTTACTGCTGATCCATATTTCCCTCCGACTGTCCGTTTTGTTTATGAAAGAGAAAATAAAGATTATGACAATTGGAATATATGGGTTTGGAATACAGGTGCAAAAAATGGCCAAATCGACTTTGATGATGTAAGCGATGTTGCTACAGCTAATATTGAGGTTGGAAAATCAACAAAAAGCATGGGCTTTAAACTACGTAAAGGCACTGATTGGCGTGTCGTAGATGTAGATGAAGACCGTTCAATCCAAATTAATCCAACTGAAAAGCTGACGAAAGTTTACGTACAAGAAGGTAAGCATGAATTCTTTACTGTTCCGTTCGCACAAGCACCTTCTATTGAACAAGGAAATGTAACTTTCTTTTATCGTGATGCTGACCTTTATATACAGGATGCAATGAATACGATTGATGCTGTACAAGTGAAGCTTGATGGAAAAGTTCACGATATGACTTTCGAAGAAAAGAACGAACGCTTTATTTTTACTTATGAAAACCTCGAAGAAGGAACGTATGAATATACTTATCTAGTAACAAAAAATGGTGTTACTAAAGAAATTACGGATCCTTTAAATACTAATGCTGATGGAAAATCAATCATTAATCTTTCGTCGATCAGTATAGAAGTAACGACAGACGTAACACCAAGCTCTATTAACTATAATCAAAATGCAGTGCTAGCTTTAGAGGTTAAAGATCAAGAGGGTAACGAGGCAAACCTTGAAGCGATAAGAGAAATGTACGTAGACCTTTCTGCTTTAGGTGGAAAAGAACGTACAAAAATTGATCCAGAATTGAAAGCGATTACGATTGCTGTAAGAGACAATGTCTCAGCTGGTACGAAGACGTTACCGATTACGGTAGTCGATGTGTACGGTAATACCCATAGTGGAGAAGCAGAAGTTCATATCGAGCCTTGTGAGTTCGCAAACGAAGGTGACTTTGATTGGGATGAAGCTCGTATTTACTTTATGTTAACAGACCGCTTTGCTGATGGTGATAAATCAAACAATAATCATTATGGCTATGATCCAAACAACCGCGGATCCTACCAAGGTGGGGACTTTAAAGGAATTACTCAAAACCTTGATTACCTTGATGAATTAGGGATCAATACGATTTGGATTACACCGATTGTTGAAAACGTTTACCATAATGTAGTGTACAACGACTCAAATGCAGCTATCCCATATTACGGATACCATGGATACTGGGCATTGGATTTTGAAAAATTAAATCCACATCTAGGCACATTAGAAGACTTTCATGAATTAATCGACGCTGCTAGTGATCGTGGAATTAAGATCATGGTTGACGTTGTACTAAACCATACAGGTTATGGATTAAAACTTGAAAATGACAATGTAAAGAACCCGCCAAATGGTTTTCCTTCAAATGAAGACCGTCAAAAGTTTGCAGACATGCTTCGTCAAGATGGTGGCGGCGGTGATGCTTTAACAGGTGAACTCGCAGGACTTCCTGATTTTATTACAGAAGACCCAGAAGTTCGTGAGCAAATTGTCGATTGGCAAGTAGGTTGGTTACAAAAAGCGACTACCGCTAAAGGAAACACGATTGATTATTTCCGTGTTGATACCGTCAAGCACGTTGAAGATACAACATGGATGCATTTTAAGAACGAATTAACTCTAGCAAAACCTGATTTTAAGATGATTGGTGAAGCGTGGGGTGCAGGGGCTAATAACCAATATACAGAACAATATTTAAATTCAGGAATGATGGACTCTCTATTAGACTTTGATTTTAAATATATTGCACGTGACTTAGTCAACGGGCAAGTCGAATCGGTCAATAGAAGAATTAAAGATAGAAATGACAGCATAAACAACAGTGCGACGTTAGGGCAATTTTTAGGAAGTCACGATGAGGATGGATTCCTTCATCTGATCAATGACCAGGATACGAGTAAGCTGAAAGTAGCTGCAGCACTTCAGATTACATCTAAAGGTCAACCAGTTATTTATTATGGTGAAGAGCTTGGGTTATCTGGTAAAGATAATTGGCCGCGCTATGATAATCGTTACGACTTCCCTTGGGATGAAGTCGAAGGAAACGATGTTCATGAACATTATCAAAAACTATTAAATATTCGTGGAGACTATTCTCAAATCTTCTCAAAAGGTAGTCATGAACTAGTTAAGGGTAATAATGCTTCTGGTTATATGATCTTTAAAAGAAGTTATGAAGATCAATCAGTACTAGTAGGTATTAATACAAAAAAAGAAGCTGCAGAAATAACGATTCCTGTTCCATTTAAAGCAGGAAAAACCATAGAAGATGTTTACAATAACACAACAACTACGGTTGCAAATGATAAAACAGTAACATTAACGCTTCCAGGAAGAGAAGACGGAGGGACGTTTATTCTCGCTTCTAGTGAGAAGGATGGAGAAAGTGAGATTACGGTTCCGTCTGTTGAAAAAGACACTTTACGTATCCATTACCAAAGAGATGATAATAACTATAAAAATCTAGGGTTATGGTTATGGCATGATGTAGTTTCACCATCTGAAAATTGGCCTTCTGGTGGAACACCTTTTATTGAAGGACAACGTACAGATTACGGAGCATATGTTGATATTCAACTTAAAAAAGATGCAAAAAAAGTAGGTCTCCTCGTATTAAATACGACGAATGGAGATAAGGACGGAGATGACAAGCTAGTAGAACTGTTCTCTCCTGAAATAAATGAAGTTTGGATTAAGCAAGGATCTGATGAAGTATTCCTTATAGAACCTGTAAATCTTCCAAAAGATACGATCCGAATTCATTATGAAAGAACAGATAAAACATATGAAGGATGGTCAACTTGGTTATGGGGAGATGTCATTTCTCCTTCAGATGGATGGCCAAATGGAGCACAAGATGCTGCTGGTGAAGGTAAGTATGGTGCCTATTATGATGTTCAATTAACAGATAATGCTAAAGAGATCGGCTTCCTATTTGTTAATAAAAAGACCGATGCACAAACGACCGATTATAAATTTTCGTTATTAGATTATAATCAAATTTTTATTAAAGATGGCGATGATCAGGTTTATACAAATCCATTTGGTTCAGTGCCTACAGTGCTTCTTTCTGGTGAAGTTCTTTCTGACTCGAAAATACAACTTCGTTTTACAAAAACAGAAGATTTAGTAGAAGAAGAATTGAAATCTGAACTAGAAATTGTTGACCGTAATGGGAACGAAGTCATTATTGATCGTGTATCAATTAAAGATGATAAATTCGTTGAAGTATATGGAGCTTATGATTTAGAAGCAACACCATTCACGATCACATACGGTGAGCAAACAATCACTGTAACGGGTGGATGGAGAATGATCGATGAGATGTTTAGTTATGAAGGTGAATTAGGAGCGACGTTACATGAAGATGGAACTGCAACGTTAAAGCTTTGGTCACCGAAAGCAGATAATGTTTCTATCGTTCTTTATGATAGTAATGATCAATTTAAAGTTATCAAGGAAGACATTCCGATGACTTTAGGAGATCGTGGTGTATGGCAAGTTACACTGAACAAAGACAATACTGGATTAGATAGTTTAAGAGGCTACTATTATCACTTTGCGATTACGCATGGAGATGAAACGAATTTAGCGCTTGACCCTTATGCTAAATCAATGGCTACTTGGGCTAATGAAGAGCGTGGTGGCAAATATCCTATTGGGAAAGCAGCAATTGTAGATCCATCTACAATTGGTCCAGAATTAGATTTTGCAACAATCGAAGGTTTTGAAAAACGTGAAGATGCTATTATTTACGAAGTTCACGTAAGAGATTTTACATCGGACCCAAGTATTGAAGGACAATTAAATGCACCGTTTGGTACGTTTACAGCGTTAATTGACAAGCTTGACTATATTGAAGCTTTAGGTGTAACCCACATTCAACTTCTGCCAGTAATGAGCTATTTCTGGGGTGATGAGTGGGCACGAACAATTCGAGAAATGGAGTACTCATCTTCAGGAAACAACTATAACTGGGGGTATGACCCACATAGTTATTTCTCACTGACAGGTATGTATTCTAAAGACCCTGATGATCCAGAGCTACGAATTGCAGAGTTCAAAATGTTAATCGATGAAATCCATAGCCGTGGTATGGGAGTCGTGCTTGATGTTGTTTATAACCATACAGCACGTGTTGAAATCTTTGAGGATCTAGTTCCTAACTATTATCACTTTATGGATGCAGACGGTACACCAAGAACGAGCTTCGGTGGTGGACGTTTAGGTACAACACATGAAATGGCACGAAGAATTTTAGTTGACTCGATTTTGTATTGGGTTGATGAGTTCAAAGTAGATGGTTTCCGCTTTGATATGATGGGGGATCACGATGCAGAAAGTATCCAGATCGCTTATGATCGAGCAAAAGAAATCAACCCGAACATCATTATGATTGGTGAAGGTTGGAGAACGTTCGTTGGTGACGAAGGAGACCCTGTAATGGCGGCAGACCAAGACTGGGTGCAGCATACAGAAAGTGTTGGAGTATTCTCTGATGACTTCCGAAACGAATTAAAATCTGGTTTTGGTAGCGAAGGTCAGCCTCGTTTCCTAACAGGAGGCCCAAGAAACATTCAGCAAATCTTTGATAATGTTGCGGCTAACCCTCATAACTTTGTCGCTACACACCCTGGAGATGTAGTTCCTTACATCGAAGCACATGATAACTTAACACTACATGATGTGATCGCGCAATCCATTAAGAAAGATCCAGAGTTCCATCAAGAAGAAATTCATAAGAGAATTCGTTTAGGGAACTTAATGGTATTAACAGCACAGGGGACAGCATTTATCCATGCTGGGCAAGAGTTTGGGCGTACGAAGCAATTTAGAGACGAAACGTCAGAAGCGCCATACAAATCAACTTATATGACAGATGAAAATGGTAAGCCATTTGTTTATCCGTATTTCATCCATGATTCGTATGACTCTTCAGATATGATTAACAAGGTTGATTGGGAGATGGCAACAAATGCAGAAACGTTCCCAATTCATAATCTAACTCGTGAATATACTACTGGTTTAATCGAATTACGTCGTTCAAGTGATGCGTTTAGATTAGGAACGATGGAGCAGGTACATGCAAATGTTTCACTAATTAATGCTCCAGAAATCCAAGAGTGGGACTTAACAATTGGCTATAAAACAGTATCTTCTGATGGCTCTGAAGAATATTATGTCTTCGTTAATGCTGATAATAAAGAGCGTACTCTAACATTATCGGATATTGATCTTACAGAAGGTAAAGTCATTGTCGACGGAAATGAAGCAGGGACAACAGAAGTTGTAAACCCTACAGGTTTTGAGCTTTCTTCTGATCACATTAGGTTGGATCCATTAACAGCTGTAGTAGTGAAAATGGGCGAAGGAGAAGTTGTAGATCCTAAGGACCCAAGTGAAGGTGATCCAAAACCAGCACCAGGTGATACAGGAAAAGATAAAGATGAAAAGCCAAAAGACAAAGATAAGAATGAAAAGCCAAAAGACAAAGATAATAACAAATATAAAGATAAAGAGTCTGCTAAAGACGGCAAAACAAAAGATAACGAGAAGTCAAAAGAGAAAGGAACAGAAAAGCAAAAAAACAATAAAACTAACACTTCAAAACCTAATGAAGTTGTAGCTAAGCTGGTCGTAAATGGCAAAAAAGTAACTGTTCCTACATCAAAAGTAAAAGAAGTAAGAAAAAATGGTACGCTAAAGATTGACTTGAATAATTCGCTCGAGGATGTTGAACTCTCATTAGATCCAGAGCAAATCAAGCACTTAAGAGCAGTAGGTGGCTCGATTATTATTAGTAAAGGTGATCTTGTAGTAAATATCCCTGCAAGTACTTTTGAAAGTGATGAAGAAGTGATCTTCACTATGAAAAAGTTAGCGGATATTGAGAAAGCATTAAGCTCTGTTTATTATTTCAACCTTGAACAAGGTGGCAAGAAAATAAAAGAGTTTGCTGAAGGTATTGAACTTTCTTTTGATGTCGATAAAAAGGAAGTGAAGAATCCAAACAATGTAAAAGTCTTCTACTGGAACGCAGAGGAAAATAAGTGGGAGCTAATTGGTGGAACATACCGTAATGGTGTTGTAACGGCTACTGTTTATCATTTTAGTATCTATTCAGTATTTGAACTTACTGAAGAAGAATTAAATGAGAACGTACAAGAAGTAACACCAAAGGCACAAGAAGGGCAAAAGCTACCAAACACAGCAACAACGATCTATAATTGGTTGTTTGCTGGACTTGCTCTATTAGTAGCAGGTATTATCGCCATGGTTATCCAAAGAAGACGAGTATTAAAGAGCGTAAATTAATTACAAAAAGAAGGTAGCAGGCACGTAGTTGTGTCTGCTACCTTTTTTATTGTTGCGCCGAAAAATCGAAAGTTGCACTGATAAACCGAGAATAAGACCAGTATATGTCTTATTCTTCTTCTTTTTGTACAAGGACTTTGTTTTCCTTTTTATGATACGTAAAGAAACTGTCAACTAGATGGTCTAAATGCTCCAATTTTTCTTCGTATTCCATGATATGAGAAATGATTGGGAGGAGGTGAAGCCATTCTTCTTTGCTGATTTCGGCTTGTTCATATAAGTCTAAATAGCTTTCCATTAAATTGGTTTTACCCTCATCTATTTCCTCGAGAACTTCAGGGCTTGGTTGTGAATTTACTTTTCCAGCATAACGAAGCAAAATCCGATTATGATAATCGGTTAGTCGTCTTAATTGATCCTTGATGAGATCCTGAAGATTTTCTGGCATATGAAATAATTCATTTTCCCGTCGTTCTATGTTTTTTAAGATCGTTGAGATTTTTTGACTACTTAAGATCATTTGTTTAAATAAAACAACTTTACGGGCTTTACTATATTTGTTTTTTATAAAGTAATTTCGCTCTTCTTTGTATAGTAAAAAAAGGTTTTCAAGCTTCACCATTTTTTCATGAAGCATCGAAAGATCTTTACGCATGGCTTTATGATCCGCGTCACGTTGTAAAAGTAACATCGTCCATTGGATGGTCTGTTCGGTGTATTCTACAACTTGATGATAAAGTTTCGTTTCATAACGAGGTGGGATGAAAACTAAGTTTACGATAAATGCAGAAAATACACCAATAAGGATAAGTAGAAAACGAAATGAAGCAAATTCAATAAAGTTATCTACTGGGCTTTCCATAATGATAATAATTGTTACAATTGCAAGTGGTATTGTAGATGCCTCTAGCTTTAGCTTTATAATAATGGCAATTGCGATAACAGTTACTAAGCCAACAACAAATGGGTCTGGGCCGAAAGTGAGTACGAAGATGACTGCAAGGACGGCACCAATAATATTGGCTTGAATTTGTTCTAGTATTGTTTGAAACGAACGATGTATAGACGGTTGCACGGCAAATGTTGCAGCAAGTGCTGCGTAAGATGGATTCTCTAGACCGATCCATATTGCAATATATAACGATAAAATGATTGCCAAACCTGTCTTAAATATTCTTGCACCTAATTTCATATTCGTACAACCCTTTCATGCTAACAGGCATTTAAAAACTAAGACAATGACGTAATATACACCTTAATAAAAAAATAATCAAGTAGTAAAAGTAATTTTAGATAAAGGTAACATAATTTTCCTCAATATTATATTGTTAACAAAAATGTAATGAGACATAAGGTAGGTCATTTAACTCAAAAGCAATTCAAAAGTTATGTAGTATAAAAAATCGCCCTCAATGGAGAGGGCGATTATAAACGTATTATTCTGTTGATACAGATGGGTCTGCTTGTTGCTTAACAGGAATTACCTGCATGAAGTTTGTTTCTAGGTCTTTAAGTAGACCAGCAATTAATTCAGCTTCTTCTGTTTGACCGTATTCACTTAAACGATCATGGTAAAGCCCTAGAAGCTCATTTAAATCGGCTTTTCCAGTTTCAGAAAGCGGTTGAAGCTCCACTTTAGCTCCTTTTGCAATACGAGCTTGTAATGCTTCTTTTGTTAGACCGAGTTCTGGTTGATGACGAAGGTAAACGACTCCACCTGTCATACCAGCACAAATCCATGGACCTGGATCACCTAAAACAACTCCGCGTCCGTTAGTCATGTATTCGAATGCAAATCCTTTAAGGTTAGCATTGACTCCTAGATTAGCATAATGGTTTTCTTTTAATGGTTTCGTCAAGCGACCTCCAAAGATCATGTCAGCACCAGATAAACGAATACCAGCACGAGCATCGGCGTTACCTTGGAACATGAATACACCTTGTTGTGCCCCATAACCAGCTCCTTTACCAACTGATCCATTGTAGAACTTGCCATCTTTTCCTTTTGCTTTAAAGATCATCATTTGACCACCGAAAGATGTCTTACCAATCCCATCTTGTGCGCCGCCATCTACGTGAATAGCAATTCCTTCACTATTGTAAGCACCTAGACCATTTCCAGGAATTGATCCATCTTTAAAGCTTAGTTTAACTTCAGGAAGATTGCGATAAGAGCCATCTAAGTGACCTCTCACACGGTGACAAGAGACGCGACTTCCGAGAATTCGTTGCTCAGCAGTCACACCTCTGAACTCTCTAGATTTATTTAAATCTTCTACATTATAGTCCAGATATTCTGCACCGGCAGCTACAGCCAGTTGATTTTCTTCAGAAGAAGCAGCAACTTCGAGTTGCGGTAACATTGGAACATCTTGAGCCGCAATGACTTGTAGCATATTACTTAAATCCATTAAGTCCGTTCCACGTGTTTGTTCTAGTAAATCAGAACGTCCTACTAGGTCTTGCGTATTTTCGAAACCGAGTGCACCCGTTAATGCTTTTAGCTCTTTTCCAAACGCTGTAAACAAGTTCATTAACCCTTGAACAGCATTGTCAAATTGACGAGGAACGAAACGACGAAGACCGTGTTCTTTCGCTTGAGCTTCTGATTCGATTTGTGTTGCGATACCGACATGACATGTGTCTAAGTGACAGCCGCGACATGTTGTACAACCGACAGCGATCATTGCTAATGTACCAAATCCAACGCGGTTAGCACCAAGCAACATGATTTTAACAATGTCAAGTGCGCTACGCATCCCGCCGTCTGCCCAAAGTTCAACTTTTTGACGGAGGCCAGACTCTACTAAAGCATTATGTGCAGCCTTTATACCAATTTCAACTGGAAGACCAACGTGTTGAAGGGCATGAACACGTGCTGCACCAGTACCGCCATCAAATCCACTTAGGGTAATGTAGTCAGCACCAGCTTTTGCAATACCAACTGCAATTGTCCCGATGTTAGGAACGACTGGAACTTTAACACAAACTTTTGCTTGGTCATTAGCTGTTTTAATTTCTGTAACCATTTGAGCTAAGTCTTCGATCGAATAAATATCATGGTTATTTGAAGGTGAAATTAAATCTGAGCCCAGTGTTGCATTACGAGCAGCAGCAACTTTCGCAGTTACTTTTGAACCTGGTAAGTGACCACCTTCTCCAGGCTTAGCTCCTTGACCTATTTTTATTTCAATTAGATTTGTAGAGTTAATAAGCTCAGCGTTTACTCCGAAACGTCCAGAAGCAACTTGCTGTCCACGTGTGTTCGGATATTTACCAAGCATATCCTTAATTTCTCCACCTTCACCATTGAAGCTAATCATATTTAGACGGTCAGCAGCTTCGGCATATGCTCTAAAAGCAATTTCGTTTTGTGAACCGAAAGACATCGAACTGATGATGAAAGGAAGGCTGTGTTTGTTAACTCCAACATTAACATTTTCTGCTGGAACCTTTTTATTAGATTTTTTAATGTCTGCAAGGTGACGGATAGAAATTGGATTGCTTTCCTCTTGGTCTTTTAATTTTTGACTATATTGACTGTATTCTCCTGAACCTGATGCAATATCACCAATTGCTTTCCAGATTCGAGGGAAAAAGTGAAAAGATTTCCCTGCTCGTGCTTTGTCACTTGCAAAGTCTTCTACACGTTCTAAAGCATCTTTCTTCATTTCTTCAAAGTTATAACTTAATTCATCTGAACCAAGGAAGTTAACGATGTTAAGAACATCAGACACTTCAGTATTTAAGCCGATCGCAGAAAATAATCGTCCGTAACCTCGCAGCTCATGAATACCAATTGTGGAAATTACTTTTTCTAAACCTTTATTTAATGCTTCAATTACTTTTAAGACAGGCTCATTTGAATCGCCGCAAACTGTTGCAATTAATAGGTACGGATTAATAACATCTGCACCTAAGCCGAAAAGAACAGCGATATCATGTAGGCTTCTGATGGATGCAGAACGCACTACTAAAGAACAATTACGACGAACTTGCTTTTCTGTTAAACCTTGGTCAATAGCAGAAGTAACTAGATGTGGGTCTATCCATAGATTCCCGTCAACATGTGATTTTGCGTCATCAATGACGATAAGCTCTTTACCGTTTTGTACAGCTTCTGCTGCTTCTTCGACGAGACGCTTTAACGCCTTAGCTACTGTTTCTTCTTTAGTAAATGTTGCTGATAATACGTAACTGCTTCCAAGGTTTGTATAGTAATTGACGATTTGTTCATAGGATGGGTGTGCTGTTTGTTCTGTTAAATAAACTCCAGCTTCTCCTTCAACAATGATAGGTGAAGAAAGCTCTAAGTTTGTATGACCTTCTTCATGATCAAAAAGCGAAGGGCGTTTCCCTAAAATAACGCGTGTGGAGAAATGCTCCATTTCACGGTCGCGGTCGATTGCTGGATTTGTAACAACAGCAACGCTTTCTTTAATAAAATCAGCAATGTTTTTACGACCTTGGTGCAAAGCTGCTAATGGTGCATCATGGCCAAGAGAGCGGATTGGTTCAACACCTTTTTCAGCCATTTGTTCAACCATTTGAATGTGTTCCCGGTCCCATCCAAATGCAGCGTAATGATTATTCGTTACTTTTAATGGTAAGCTAGAAACTTTCTTATTTGTTTCTAATGCAGGAGCGTTTAATCTTAGATGACTTCCTGCTACATTTAATCTTTTATTTAAGCGTTGGTATACTTCTTCTTGGTACTCATCTTGGAAGTAGACAGATAATGTATCATCATCGTTCCATTTCAGTCCTACTTTTTCACCAGGAGCTAAAGGTTTTGGCTCTGAGACAAACTCTGCAGAAGAAATAATTCCTTGTTCTGAAGCAAAATAGTATGATGTCTCATTTTCGATCATCCATACTGGACGAAGACCAAGTGCATCGACACTAAATGCTGCTTCATTACCAAAGCGAGAAATAATACCTGCTGGACCTTGTGCAAAATGCCCCCAAGCTTCTCTAACATAAGTATATAAATCTTGTAGGTGTTCAGGTAATGCTTTAATTTCATTTACGATTGGTGGGAATAAAATATCTAATACTTCGAATAGGCTGTATCCATGTCTGTAAATCATTGTTTCAATTACACGGTTTAAGTCTTGGGAATCACTAGCTCCGTCAACGAGTGGAACATCAATCATACGAGCTTCATCTCGTAATTTTGAAATGGTATTAATTTCACCATTATGCCCAATGATACTAAAAGGCTGGACACGGAAAAATGTAGATAAGGTATTTGTAGAGTAGCGGTTATGGCCAAGAGTCATAGCAGATGCCACAAGCGTGTTAGCGAGGTCATCATAATAACGCGGTAAAACATCGCCAGCACCCATGACTTTATAAATTGCGTAGTAATTACTTAATGAAGCAACGTGAACATTTGTATCTTCTTCAATTTCTAGCATTAGATTATAGATTGCTAGATTTAATTTAGCGATATCAAAATTAGGAAGTAAAGCAACTTGGAAGAATACTGGTTCTTCTTTCCGACCTAGTGGCCCTAAAGCATCGCTATTTGTTACTTGATCCGTTTCAAAGACAAGATTAAATTCATGTTTCGTAACTAACGTACGAATTCGTTCTTTTGCAGCTTCTGTGTCAACCTTTTTATCAATGAATAAATGTCCAACAACAAAGTCTTGGCGTTGCGCGAGGCTGCTATCTACATTAGCTGCTGTTAGCTTTTGCTCCCATAACGCTTTAGGGATGTCAATGTGAATCCCAACTCCATCACCTTCGTCGTTAATAAAGCCAGCACGGTGATTCATCTTAACTAAAGCATCAATACAGTCATCAATGTTTTTTTTCGTTGGCTTTTTTGCCTTTTCCATGACAGATACAATACCGCAGCTATCATGTTCAATTGTGTTAAAGTTTTTGAATGTACTTGGACTCCATGTTTTTTTCATCTGAATGGTCAGATCGTCTGACCTTCACCTCCTAAGGTTGAAAGTGCATGTTCGAAAAATTTGCAAGCAGTGTGTAACCATGTAATAAAACCTTACAAAAAATACCGAAACAAATTTTAAGTACTCAAGAAACTAGTTCCATGTTCTCTGTTTGTGAACTTTTCGAACAGCCTTCTTGACTCTAAAGCTTGTCAAAATACTATTCTAACATATCAAAAATAGAACCCCGATAGAGAAGGTTCTAATTGTCAGAATAGTATAGCAAGTATATCATGAGGAATGAATAATTTCAATTATTTTTATTCATTTTTTTGATATTGTCATTCAAATTTAGCGGGAATTACCCTGAAAAGTGAGTAAGTAAATAATGATTGTGTAAGCGTTTTCATGGGGTTTTCCAATAAAAAAACCAGAAAAGGGTTTTCTTTTCTGGTTGTATTTAATGCATAAATATTCATTTTCTTAGATTCATAAATGCGTGCTCTACAGCTTTGAGGGTTTGGTGAATATCTTGTTCTGTGTGTGCTATCGTAAGGAACCAAGCTTCGTATTTTGAAGGGGCGAGGTTAATCCCTTGCTCAAGCATGAGTTTAAAGAATTTACCGAACATTTCACCATCACTGTTTTCTGCTTGTTCATAGTTTGTTATTTTCTCTTCAGTAAAGTAAACAGTTAAAGCCCCTTTTAAGCGATTTAATGTTATCGGGATATTGTATGTTTTTGCATGTTCGAGTATACCAGTTTCGAGGATTTCACCTAAGTGATCCAGTCGGTCGTATAATCCTTTTTCTTGAAGAATTTCCAAGCAGGCGATACCTGCGCTTATAGATGCAGGGTTTCCAGCCATCGTTCCAGCTTGGTAAGCGGGCCCTAGTGGTGCGACTTTTTCCATAATTTCTTTTTTTCCGCCGTATGCACCGATTGGCAGTCCACCCCCGATAATTTTCCCTAGTGCGGTCATATCAGGTTCTACATTTAATAAATTTTGTGCGCCGCCATACATAAAGCGGAAAGCTGTAATGACTTCATCGTAAATAACCAGGGCTCCTGCTGCATGCGCTAATTCATTAACTCCCTCTAAGAAGCCTTTTTTAGGCTCAACGATTCCGAAGTTTCCAACGATCGGTTCAACTAGGATTGCGGCTACTTCATGACCCCATTTGTCTAATGCTTCTTTAAAACTATCTAGACAGTTGAATGGTACCGTAATAACCTCTTTGGCAATCGACTGCGGTACACCAGCAGAGTCAGGAGTTCCAAGTGTTGAAGGACCAGACCCAGCAGCAACTAATACTAAATCTGAATGTCCATGGTAGCAGCCTGCAAATTTAATAATCTTGTCACGGCCAGTATAAGCTCTCGCAACACGAATCGTTGTCATGACTGCTTCAGTTCCAGAGTTAACGAAGCGAATTTTTTCCATCGAAGGAATGGCTTCTTTAAGCATCTTTGCAAATTTAATTTCTAAGTTTGTAGGTGTACCGTAAAGTACTCCATTTTCGGCTGCCTTTGTAATCGCCTCTGTAATATGTGGGTGAGCATGCCCTGTAATGATTGGCCCATAGGCTGCTAAATAATCAATGTAACGGTTACCATCAACATCCCAAAAATAAGCTCCTTTTCCTCGCTCCATAAAAACAGGAGCTCCGCCACCAACGGCTTTATAGGAACGTGAAGGACTATTAACGCCTCCAACGATATGTTCAACTGCTTCACCATAAAGGGTTTCAGATTTCGTGTGATTCATTGTTAACACCTCTTAACGTAAATTTACCTAGTTCATTTTACCATAAGCTCTAATCTTGAGCGAAAATGGGGTTTGCGTTAAACTAGTTTAGTTATAAAAAATAGATAAGTATATTAAATATGAACGTCGAGGATATATAGGAGAGGTGTAATTATGAATGCGATAGAAGTGCGTGAACTACGAAAAGAGTTTAAATCCTATTCAAGTCGTTCAGGTCTAAAGGGAGCTTTTCGTGATTTACTTACGAGAAATTATAAAATACTAGCCGCTGTCGATAATATTTCGTTTGAAGTAAAAAAGGGAGAAATGGTTGGTTATATCGGTGAAAATGGTGCAGGTAAATCAACGACGATTAAAATGTTGACGGGGATCTTAACGCCAAGTGCGGGGGAGGTTATCGTAAATGGTATGAACCCTCATAAAGAGAGAGAGCGCTTTGTAAGGACCATTGGTGTTGTCTTTGGACAACGTTCACAGCTCTGGTGGGATATTGCGGTGCAAGAATCGTTTCGACTTCTAAAGAAGGTCTACAATATTCCAGATGAACAATATGAACCTCATATTAAGGAAATTATTGAAACATTAGATTTGGAACCATTGTTAGATAAACCTGTGAGAAAACTCTCTTTAGGTCAACGAATGCGGTGTGAATTAGCTGCAGCATTAATTCATAACCCGCCTTTATTATTTTTAGATGAGCCAACTATAGGTCTCGACGTACTAGTGAAGCTGAAAATTCGAGAATTTCTCAAGAAGATTAATGAAAGATTTAATACAACCATTCTATTAACGACACATGACTTAAGTGATATTGAAGCTTTATGTGAGCGAGTCATTATGCTCGATGAAGGAAAAATCATTTATGATGGGTCATTAGCGGACTTGCGTGGAAACTGGGGGCAAGGGAAAGAGATACAGTTCCAGTTTGATGAAGTTGTTGTGAAACCTAAATTAATGGATGTAACAGAAGGGCTGCCTGTTGAATGGAAACAAGGTGAGCAAGAAAATGTTTGGGTAGCTGTCGTTACAAAGGAAGAAGTTGTTTCACAGATTATTAGTTTAGTAGCTAGCCAATTCAAGTTGTCGGATATGAGAATCAATGAAGTTTCAACAGAGGAAATTATCCGTAATATTTACGAAGAAGGTGTATTCTATGGCAAGTAAATATGTGGAGATGATTCGAATTCGTTTCCTCATGATGCTTGCCTACCGTACAAACTACTATAGTGGGATTTTAATTTATAGTATTAATATAGGTGCTTATTATTTTTTATGGATGGCAATCTATGGGGGGAACGATGAAATTCAAGGCCTCTCTGTATTACAAATGACAACCTATGTTGCTGTTGCTTGGATGGCAAGGGCGTTTTATTTCAATAATATTGACCGCGAGATTGCACAGGAAATTAAAGAAGGAAAGGTCGCTATTGAGCTTATTAGACCCTACAGTTACTTAGGTATGAAGACGATGCAAGGACTTGGAGAAGGGTTGTTTAGATTATTTTTCTTCTCGGTTCCTGGTATGGTGATAGTTTGGATCATTTTCCCAATTACATTTTCGGCAAGTCCTTCTACGTGGTTATTTTTTGTTGTTTCTCTTCTGTTCAGTTTTATTATTAATACGCAAATAAATCTACTTACGGGAATTTTAACGTTCTTCCTCTATAACAATACTGGGTTAATTAGAGGGAAGCGTGTAGTTATTGACCTGTTTTCTGGGTTATTACTTCCTATTAGCTTTTATCCGATTTGGGCACAAAATGTGATGATGTTTTTACCGTTTCAGGCGATTAGTTATATTCCGAGTATGATCTTTACCGAAGGCTTTACGCAAATTGAAGTTTGGCAAGGGTTAGCCATTCAATTCATTTGGGCAATTATTTTAGTTGTTCCAATCCAGGTTTTATGGGTAATTGCTAGAAAACAAATGGTAGTACAAGGAGGCTAAATGATGTTTCATATATCCATGTTTTTTCAATACGCCTCTCAATATTTGAAAACAAGACTTACGTATCGGGTGGATACGGTTGTAGAAATCTTCTCTGATTTATTATTTCAGGCGGTTAATCTCATTTTTATTCTAGTTGTCTTTGGTCATACGTCATTTCTAAGTGGTTGGAGTCGCGAGGAAATAATTTTCATCTATGGTTTCTTCCTTGTTCCTTATGCAATTTTCACATCGTTCTTTAATATTTGGGATTTTAATGATAGGTATATTGTAAAAGGGGAAATGGACCGAGTATTAACTCGCCCCATTCATAGTTTGTTTCAAATTGTGCTAGAACGAATGGAATTGGAATCGTTATTTGGGGTTATTACGGGTATGGCGATCATGATTTACGCAGGGATACAATTAGAATTGTCACTTTCTTGGTACGATCCGTTTATATTTATTGCGTTAGTCATTGGCGGTGCTTTAATCTATGGAAGTATTTTTACGATGCTTGCAAGTATTAGCTTCTGGTCAGATAGTAAAACAGACTTTATGCCGATGATGTACAATATTGGGAACTACGGTAGATATCCTGTTGATATATATAATGGAGTTATTCGTTTTATTTTAACTTGGATCTTACCGTTTGCTTTTGTTGGGGTATATCCATCGGCCTACTTCCTTGGAAGAGAAGAGTGGTTCATATATGCAGCGTTAACACCAGTAATGGGAATTGTTTTCTTTATATTAGCTATCTTCATATGGAATGTTGGTGTAACTAAATATCGAGGAGCAGGAAACTAAGGTGAAGGGGAAACTCTTCACCTTTTTTGTCTCTAGCAAAAAGTTGTGAGTTGTCCTATTTTTTCTAATTTGCACATAAAGTGGGTTAGAGGTGGTTTTATGGGGGAATTATTGATATTAACCGTTATATTGATAGCTGTTCTTGGAGTTCTTATGAGTATTTTGTTGTTATTAAAAAACCGCCCAGTTCGAGGTCAAGCACTCTCGCTTCGAAATTTTCTGGTCCTTTTTATCGTATATGTAACGATTACCATTGGATTTGGTGCCTTATATATGGCTTTTGAAATGGCAGGGTATACCGTTCTCACTGAAGGGAAGAGGCATGTCGGCGGGAATGTCTTACACCTCATAGAAGATACGATGTATTTTAGTGCGGTAACCTTATTATCAGTCGGATACGGGGATATTACGCCTTTAGGATTTGGCCGACCAATCGCTATGCTGCAGGCGTTAATTGGATATGTACTTCCAGCTGCTTTTGTTGTAACGACGGTAATATATATGGACAAACGTTCAGATTAGTTGTACTTAGCGACAAGTTTCGTTAATCTATACGAAAGGAAAGAATACAATTGGAGGGATAGTAATGACTGTAGAAATTGGACAAACTGCACCTGAATTTACATTGCCAGCAAATAATGGAGAAACGGTATCGTTAAAGGATTTCAAAGGTAAAAATATTGTTTTATATTTTTATCCGAAAGATATGACTCCTGGTTGTACAACTCAAGCTTGTGACTTCAGAGACCATCATGAAAGTTTTTCAGATGTGGATGCGGTTATTTTAGGAGTAAGCCCAGACCCTGTAGATCGTCATACAAAATTTATAGATAAGCACGGACTTCCATTTTTATTACTAGCTGATGAAAATCATGAAGCAGCTGAAGCATATGATGTATGGAAGTTGAAAAAGAATTTTGGTAAAGAATACATGGGAATTGAAAGATCGACTTTTATTATTGATAAAGAAGGAAAGATCGTTAAGGAATGGCGTAAGGTTAGGGTGAAAGGTCATGTAGAGGAAGCTCTTTCTTATATAAAAGAAAACCTTGCATAATAACCATAAGTGAAAAGAGGGATCGATGTGAAGGTTGTTTCATCTGCGAAAGTAAAACCAGATATACAACAACGACTGAAAGAAGAGTTTCCATCGGTAACATTTCATTTTTATTCTAATATAGATGAAGTAGGAAAAGATCTTGAGGATACAGAAATACTAATAACATACGGAGAAGACCTGCAAGAAACACATATTAAACAAGCACAAAAATTAAAATGGATAATGGTCATTTCAGCAGGTGTTGAAGAATTGCCTTTTCGTGCAATAAAAAGTAAAGGAATACTTGTCTCAAATGCAAAAGGGATCCATAAAAAGCCAATGGCAGAATACACTTTAGGAATGATATTGCAGGTTGCCAGAAAAACAAAAGAACTATTACACCAACAAGAGAATAAAGATTGGAATCGGCGTCTACCTATGACTGAAATTAACACTCAAACAATAGGAGTTATAGGTGTAGGGGCGATTGGATCTGAAATCGCCAGACTCGCTAAAGCGTTTGGGATGAAAACATTGGGTATTAATCGTAGTGGTAAGAAAGTTGAATATATTGATCAGATGTTTACGATGGAGTCTCTTGGCGATATGCTTAAACTTTCTGATTATGTAGTTTCTGTTCTTCCGAGTACAGAAGAGACGAAGTTAATGATTAATGATCAATTTTTTAAAGTGATGAAACCAAGCGGTGTTTTCATAAATATAGGTAGAGGTCAAACAGTAGTTGAAGATGATTTAATAAAGGCATTAAATGAAAAAGTCATTGCTCATGCGGTATTGGATGTATTTCAACAAGAACCGCTTCCTAAGGATCACCCTTTTTGGTCAATGGACAATGTAACGATTACACCTCACATTTCAGGAGTTTCTCCTCAATATCAATATCGAGCATTTGAAATATTTAAAGAAAACCTTGGATTGTATAGTCAGGGTAAGAATGATTTGGTTAATTTAATAGATGTTAACATAGGCTATTAAGAGAGGGGATGCACGATTGAAGTTAATGATCTGCATAATGGAAAATTACTATGCTAATGAAGTGGAAAGACAGTTAAAGTACAAGGGCTTTCGGATGACAGAATTAGCGAGTACAGGTGGTTTTCTAAGAAAAGGAAATACAACATTTTTATTTGGTGTTGAAGAAAAAGATCTTGAGGATTTACGGAAATCATTACAAGAAGCGTGCTTACATGTAGAAAAGCAAAAAGGTAAAAAAAGGTCGGTGTCGCATCGCTACACGTCGTTTATTATTCCAACAAGTCCAGCTCTCATACCGCTACTTCAAGGTCAATAACTTTACACCCTTAGTTTTGACTGAAAGTACAGTGGAAACATTGACAATTTACCGAAAACTAATTATACTATTTATAAACATTATAAATTAAGAATTGTTGTTCTGAAAGTGAGGTGCATGACGATGACCAAACATCTCCTGCAGGAAGCGATCGATTCTTTAAAAACAACAAAGGTTCGCATGACTCCGCAGCGTCATGCAATCCTAGAGTATTTATATGAATCGATGACTCATCCAACAGCGGATGACATCTATAAAGCATTAGAAGGCCGTTTTCCAAATATGAGTGTTGCTACGGTTTACAATAATTTACGGATGTTTAAAGAAGTAGGGATTGTAAAAGAGTTAACATATGGGGATTCATCCAGCCGTTTTGATTGTGTTACAACTGATCATTACCATGTCATTTGTACGGATTGTGGAAAGATCGTCGACTTTCACTATCCAGGTTTAGATGAAGTGGAGACACTTGCTGAACATGTTACGAACTTCGACGTAACTAACCATCGTATGGAAATCTATGGAGTATGCCCAGATTGTAAAAAGAAATCAACTCATTAAAAAAGCTGGTGCCAATGGCATCAGCTTCTTTTGCGGTTATATTTAAGGTCGAACTCTTTACCTTCAAGCTCTGGATCCAATGTTAATGGCTCGTTGCAATTCATGCACGCATCCACTCGGCCGAGTACTTTCGTTGCTGTATTACAATTAGGACAAACGACTTTTACTGATTTGGTTGAAATCATACCGATCCAAAAGTAAACAACTGTACTAGCTATTACGAATAAAAAACCGAGTAACATCGTTAAGGACATAATTATAGGAGAGTTTCTAAAGAAAATTCCTACATACATAACGATAATCCCTATAAAAACTAATGAAAGGGCAAATGTTCTTATTTTATTTATTTTATTTGAGTATTTAGTAGACATAGTAGTTCCCTCCTTGTTTTAGTATAGCATAGAGTTCAATCTAAAAAAATTATTTAATAGCTTTTTATAAATAGAAGAGGGTTTTGGTTTTTCTTGTCGAAGAATTATTTGACTTATTATATTAAAGAGTGGAGAAATTTTTTAGGAATAGTAATTATAGTAGTATGTTCCGATATTCTAGTAGTGTTTTGTAGAGAGGGGACCACTTGATGGAAGTAATGTTACGACAGTTGTATCAGGATAAAGCGAGTGAGCCAGATACGTTGGGGATATTAATAGTAGAGAAGGAGTCTGGTTTCGATACTATTACTGATGGTCATGATGTTATCCTATTAATTATTAAGGAAAAGGGTAGCAGTGAATGGTTAGTTAGACATTATGAATACTTAGATAAGACCGTTTCAATGAACATTATTGATGAAGATCGTCTTTTTCAATGGATGATTACAGGTTCTAATCGTCGATTTATTGACTGGGTATTTAAAGGGAAAGTTCTTTTTGATCGAAATGAATATGTCTATAATATGAAAAAACGAATAAATGATTTTCCGTTTGAAGAAAGACAGCAAAAACTCGGAATTGAGTTTTCAAAATTAATTCGTCGATTTGAAAAGGGTAAAGCTTTGTATCAATCTGAGAATTACTTCGATGCTTTTAATCATATTTTACATGCGCTTCATCACCAAGCGAGGCTTTCTGTGATCGAAAGAGGGTTTTATCCAGAGGTTACTGTTTGGGATCAAGTAAAACATATTGAACCAGAAACGTTTAAACTTTATCAGGAACTTCTATTAGGTCATGAAACGATTGAGAAAAGAGTGGAGTTAGTCCTGCTTGCGAATGAATTTGCGATTACTTCAAAAGCGCAGCTGGGGAGTATGCACATTCTTAAAATTATGAACAGATCGATGGATCCTTGGACGATTTCAGAATTAATGGAGCACCCAGAGTTAAAGGAGTATTCCATTGACTTAGAACTGTTAGTTAGCTTCTTAGTTCAAAAAGGTGTAGTAGAAGTTATTCATAAAGAAACGAAAGCTAAGGGGATTTACCATCGCTTGTACGAATGCAGATAAAAAAACTTTTGAAAAGTATTGACCTACAAAAATGGATGTGATATATTATTAATCGTCGCTGTTGCGGCGATGTTTTTATTTTAGGAAAGAATAATAACGAAAATAAAGTGTTGACAAAAACATTTTATCGGTGTTATAATTTAAAAGTCGCCATCAGGACGACGAAAAAAGTTCTTTGAAAACTGAACAAAAAGCCAAGCGAAATAAAGAGATACATGATATCTCGTCAATGTTTTAAAAAACGTCACGTTTGTGACTGTGAGCTATATCAAACACTTTTATGGAGAGTTTGATCCTGGCTCAGGACGAACGCTGGCGGCGTGCCTAATACATGC
>NZ_WMKZ01000018.1 GCF_019024285.1 Alkalihalobacterium elongatum | reverse complement strand
AAATAAAGAGTGGCACTCACCCTCATTAGGGTGAATGCCACTCTATTTTTTATTTACTGGGTTTTGTCCCAGCCTCTACTTTTTTTCTAATTTGTTAAGGTTGTTCTCCCCGTATCCAGTTCCTTCTCACATTTAGAGAAAATTCTCTTGAACACAGACCATACCCAATAGTGTTAGTAGTTATCTAATGAATATGTACAATAGATAATGTCTAAATCAGAACTATTCTTTTTTAAAGGAATGTTCTAGTCTTGTCCGCATATACCTCTAATAATGAATTAATTTGGAGGATACGTTATGCAAAAAGGTACGAACCCCTATTTGGTTGAGATAACGGGTTTTATTTTGATCGGCCTAGTATCTCTTTTTATCTTTTATAGCCCTACTTTGGCTGAACAAGGACAAGGTTTGCCCGCATCTTTACTGATATTTAATACCATATTTTTATCTATATTAATAGAAGCGATACCCTTCGTTTTAATTGGTGTATTCATTGCTGGAATAATCCAAGTCTTTATAACAGAGGAACATATTCGCAGGTGGATACCGAAAAACCGATTTCTTGCGGTAGTAGCAAGTTGTTTTATTGGTGCTCTTTTTCCAGCGTGTGAATGTGGGATAGTTCCAATCGTACGTCGTTTAGTTGCAAAGGGTGTCCCAATATTTGCTGGGGTTGGTTTTCTTTTAACAGGACCATTAATTAACCCCATAGTTGTAGGTTCAACGTATATGGCCTTTGGGAACGACTTGCGAATTGCTTTATTACGAATGGGCTTGGGCCTAGTGATTGCACTTATCATCTGCGCGGTGATTAGTGTGCTTTACAAAGGGAGTCAATTTAGAAGGTCCCACGTTCCTATACAAATTGAAAATAGTCAGAAGCCACCTTTGTTCGAACGGTTAAAATCGATGTGTCACCATTCAGTCGATGAGTTTTTTGAGATGGGGAAATATTTAATGATTGGTGCACTGTTAGCAGCTTTTATCCAAACATATGTCTCTTCAGCTTCACTATTAGGTCTAGGTGAAGGTATTCTCATGTCTACGATCGTCATGATGGGCCTTGCTTTTTTATTATCCTTATGTTCTGAAGCTGATGCTTTTATCGCTGCTTCCTTTCGCCATCTATTCCCGCAAACTTCTTTATTAGGGTTTCTCATCTATGGGCCGATGCTTGATTTGAAAAACTCTTTGATGCTACTAGCGGTATTTCGCTTTCGCTTTGTTATCGTATTAATGCTACTCATTACAGTAACAGTGTTAGGCGTATTAATGCTTGCTCATCCATTTTTATAAAGGGCGGTATGACTTATGTATTTTTATATTCACCAAGCTATAAGAGCACTTATTTTGTTAGGTTTTGCAGGCTTTCTATTTAAGCTCCATTATTTTGAGGAAATTGCTCATTATATTAATCCTAAGTATATTGCGTTTAGCCAAGTAGCATCAATTTTGTTTTTGTTTCTCTTCTTTATTCAAGTCCCACGCATTTGGAGTAATAAAAAAGGGGAAGACCTGCATGAAAACTGTGGACCATGGGGCTGTAATCATGATGATGGATTTTCAAATCGAGTAACAGTTCGCAGTGGAATGATTTATGGTATTATTTTCTTGCCTGTAGTTACAGGCATTTTGCTACCCGCCAATGCTTTAGATGCTTCAATTGCGGTAAATCGTGGTGCGCTTATGCAACAGCAGTCTTTGAGTGATGAAACACATCACGATGATCACGAAGGACATTTTCATCTTCATTCAGATCATGTTTCCGAAGAAATATGTTTACCTATTGAAAAGGCCGAAGCAGAGCTATTAGAGAGCGGAAATAGGAATGAAGTAATTGTCATGGAAAGAACAGATTTTGCTAAAAAATACTTTGCGATTACTGAAAATGTTGAAATGGTTGTAGGTAGGGAAATTATCGTAGAGGGGTTTGGTTTAAAAGAAGAAAGTTTATCCCCTAATCAGTTGTTTATTGGCCGTTTTTTAATTACGCACTGTGTTGCAGATGCGACTGTAGTTGGATTTTTAGCCGAAACTGAAAAAGAAATACGTTTCCCTGAAGGAAGTTGGGTAGCAATAAGGGGAATTCTAGATATGAGTAGACATGGGCATGAAGTTGTTCCGATCATTCGCGTGAAACAGTTAGATATTATTGAAAAACCAATGGAACCTTATATTTATCCATAAAGAAAGGAGTGTCAATGACACTCCAAGATTGTTGAGGAACTCCACTTTTCAAAAAGGTGGGGTTTTTCGTTTAAACAATTCATTTTATTTATAGTCTAGTTTTTGTTTTGTAAAAGAAGAAGTTCTTTTTTCAGACCAGCTATTCTATTTTTTCGCCAGTACCACTAATCAGCTTTAAATTATCATTCTCATAGCCAACATCATAGTTTACTTTATATTTCTCAGTTGTTGTTACTCCTTCACTCTTGCGTTCTTCTGCGCTAATAATTGCAACAACAGTTATTTCTTCTTCCTTTGTAATGGTATAAATATCATCAATAATGACGGAACGAGTATTTAAGTATCCTTCTCTAAATTGCTCATAGCTCGTGTTTAATTGCCATGAATGACCTAGTAATGAATAAGCTGTTACATAATCTTGTTGATCTATACTATCATAGAAGTAATGCACAAGATATGTTGCTAAATTTTCTATTGATGAAGCCGTTTGATCTTCATTAACGGTATAGTCCATTGTAGGTAAGGTTGTCATAGGTGTTTCAGACCAACTTGTGACAAGTGAGAGAACATCGATAATGGGAATGCTAAACCCCATCGTTCCAACCTCTGTTGCTGCAGAATTAATACCGATCACTTCTCCGCTTCTAATCAAAATAAGTGGCCCTCCACTATTACCTGGTGCAATAGGTGCAGAAAATTGATACGCATTATCATAATGATAGTTGTTTATTTCAAAGCTGCGATCGACACCGCTTATTATTCCAGTTGTAACAGTATTTTGGAAGCCTAGAGGACTACCAAGAGCGAGCACTTCATCACCCAATTCCGGTGGAGAAGTACTCGCTAGTCGTAGTGGTTCAATCTCTTCTAAGTCTGAAACACGTACGACAGCGATGTCAGTGTCTGTGCTGATGCCGATTACAGTTCCATTATACTCACTAGTGTCGGTTAGTTTTACTTTTACCTCATCTGCCCCCGCTACAACGTGTGCATTTGTAATAATATCGCCTTGATCGTTGTATATGAAACCTGAACCGACGGAGCCTGTTTTTTCAACTTCAATCATTACAACTGACTTTTGAGTTTCGTGTATAATTTCTTTTACACTTTTCTCATCGTTTTCTATTATTGATAAACTAGTGTCTGCCTCAATAAGTACCGAAGACTCAATATGCAGCTGTGCTGGGACCCAGTCAGATAAAAAGAAAAATGCTGCAACACCAAGCATCCAAATAAAAATGGTTGATAGGATGCTTACTAGCCATTTCTTGTTCATTTGTTAAACCATCCTTTAGTCAATCTGCCATGTAATACTGTCAACAGAAACATTTAACTCTTCGTATACGCCATAATAAGAATGACTAAAACGCCCTGTCTCTCCGGGTGATAATAAATATGGATAAACAGAAGTTACCGATTCGCCAACTAATTCTTCGTCTTCGTTAAAGATAGAGTAGTGGATATCAATAGAATATATAGATGTTGTCCCATTATTAACGACATCTCCAAATAAATACACATCTCCAAACTCATCTAGTTCAATTTCAATCGAAGTAATTTCTACTGCTTCAGTTCTGTTTTTTAAATCTTCTTTTGCTGCAGCAACCATCGCTGCTTCAAGACGGTTTTGTTCGGCTTTTTCAAAAGCTAGCTTTTCATCGTTGACTCTATCAATAAAGGATAATAGCTTTTCATCATTGATTGCATATTGAAGCCCTGTTTCCAAAGCGTAGAGGGCATTGGAAAACTCATGCTTTTGTAAATGCATTTCTGCTTTTTCATATGAGAGTTGTACAATTTTATTTAATATTTGCTGTTTAATTTTATTTGCTTCTTCGTCATTTAATGAAGAAAGGCTCGATAGTTTTTGTGCTAATTCTTCGACTGTTTCGAGTTCATTTAACTCTATTTTTGCTTCAGCTACCGTTAGGGTAATTTCCGTTTTCTCCATCTGTTGTTGTATCGGTTGAAGCAGGGAAAGATAATTAGTCCCCTGCATATGGTCTTTTAAATTCTTAATTTGATAAGATGCCTGAATGACTTTATTCATTTGAATTAATTCATCAATTTCAAGTAATTCCTGTTCATAGTTTTGTGCTAAGAGAACAGCATCAAGATATTCGTAGAGTAGTTCCACGTCTCTTAATTGAAGTGCCTCTGTTATTCTTTTTTCGGCTTTTTCGTATTCACCAGCAGAAATGTTAGATTCAATTTGTTTATTTAAATAGACAATCTGTTCATTAATAGATGTTTCATAGTAGTAATATGAAATTAGTCCGATAGTAATGACAAGAGTACTTAATAATGGAAGTAGCCAAATAGTTAGTATTTTCTTTTTTTTGCTTCGTTGGTTTTTAGGTGGGAGAGTATTTGAGTAAGAACTTTCTTCAGTAGTTGCACTCACTTCGTCAAGGCTATCCATAAATGCTGTCCCACACTTTGGACAATATCTTTCATTGTCTAAACGTTTATTCCCACATGCGTGGCAGAACATGATGTACCCAACCTTCCTAAATAAAAATACACATAGTGACATTATAGTACAAAATATGAGGAATTCTAATAGACCAATAGTATCAACAAAAAATTAATAAAGGTTTAAAACTATTTACAAGTTATCTAGTATATATTATTAATTAGGAGGTGACAAACTAAATTTATATCTAATTAAAACAAAATTATATTAATACTCCCCTTATATTAAAGAAGTTAATCCCCTGATACTTTTCTGTAGTTTTGAACCCTCATGTTTACCAGACTACAATCCTAATTTCACCTTTATCTCAAAAAGAAAATATTTGAATGATTTATGTAAACCTAGTAATATAGATTTGTCAAAAATTGAATGAATAAACTATGTATTGACATACTAGTAGAATGTAAATAACTATTTCGGAGGAAAATTAATGGCAGAAATTAAATATGAAATTGAGCAGAGTATTGGAGTCTTATCTGAAAATGCAAAAGGATGGAAAAAAGAATTAAATTTAGTAAGTTGGAATGGACGAGAAGCAAAGTATGATTTGCGTGACTGGGACTCTAACCATGAAAAGATGGGAAAAGGGTTAACACTATCAAAAGAAGAAATAATTGAATTGAAAGCCATACTTAATCAGCTCGACATTTAAATATAACAAGTCAAGGCTGCGAGTAAATCCATTCGCAACTTTGACTTGTTTTTTATTATATGATTTAACTAAAATTTTAATAAATCATTGACAGGTATTTTGCGTAAAGTAAACAGTGCCTGTTTACTTTTTTGTTGAGAAAAACATTAAAATCTGATAATAATATATATTAATAAAATTAAATGCGTGTTCAAAAAAAGAGGTGTGAAATGGAGCTTGCTGAAAGTAAACTTGATGTTAGGGTAAAGAGTGAGAAGTTACTTTATGTGGGATTATTCATAAATGTATTAATAATCGTTATGAACACAACGATGTTTAATGTTGCTATTCCAGAAATAATTGTACACTTTTCTTTAACTCCATCAACAGCATCATGGATTGTCACTAGTTACTCTGTCGTATTTGCCGTTGGAACAGTTTTGTATAGTAAACTTTCGCAGCTGAAATCAATTTCTAAGTTGTTTACAATAGGTCTTTCTTTATTTGGAGTGGGCTCGATAGCTGGTGTACTGGCGGTAGATTTTACAGTTTTGTTATTTTCAAGAGTGATCCAAGCTTCTGGAGCTTGTTGTGTTGCCGCATTAGGTATTGTAATAATTTCAAGGTATATCCCTGTTGAACGGCGTGGAAGCGGGATGGGGGTTGTATCCGCGGCATCGACATTAGGATTTGGGTTAGGCCCGTTAGTAGGAGGCTTTATTACCCAATATTTAGGTTGGTCTTTTTTATTTGTTATTAGCCTAGTAGCTGTATTAACAGTTCCCATTTACTTATATAACCTACCTAAAGAACAGTCATTAGTCAAACCGATTGATTATTTAGGGCTCGCTTATTTGTTTATTGGAGTTGTTTCTATACTTATTTTTGTTACTACAAGCTATTTCGTTGTCTTAATAGGCAGTGTCTTTTTTATTATCTTTTGGTTTCATATAAAAAAAGTAAAGAACCCGATTATTCCTTCAAAGCTTTTGTCTAATAAAGTATTTATCTCTACTGTACTTATTGGTTTTCTGATTTTCTTTGCAAATTTTTCTCTTTTGTTTTTAAGTCCATTACTTTTAGCAAAGGTGTTCAATAGCTCTAGTGCTATGATTGGGATGATTATATTTCCTGGAGCCATGTTATCTGCTATACTCTCAATTTATATAGGAAGACTAATGGACCAGGTAGGGTCGACCTTTATCATTGGGCTAGGGATTAGCTTTTTACTTGTTTCAACAAGTTTATTTGCATTATTTAGTCATCTTTCTTTTGTAACAGTTATCTTTTTTTACCTTATTTCGAGTATTGGTTTTTCTTCAATTACGATGGGGTTACCTAACTTTTTATCCTTGTATTTAAACAGTGAAGAGTTTGCTTCTAGTATAGGTGTCTTGCAACTTTGTCAATTTATTGGAGGAGCTTTTGGGGTTTCGATTTCGGGAAAAATACTTGATTCACAGTTTATTAACACAATAGAAATACCATTCTGGAATAGTGGAAATCAAGCATTTGGAATTGGTTTTTTACTTTTATGCATACTATCAATAGTCGCGTTAATTATTTTTAATTTTTTAAAGACATCAACACAAATAAACACGAACAATTAATGGTTGACACGGGGATATTGTTTGTATTATTATTCTCTAGGTGATGAAATGTAGAAACTATTAATAAATTGTTCGTATATCCTCAATGATATGGTTTGAGGGTCTCTAGAAGGAACCGTAAAGTCCTAACTACGAGCGGGAGTGTGAAATACTACCCGTTTATAGTTAGGGTTTTTTTTCGTCATTTCTAATCGTTATTGAATAATGGGGGTTTAAAGTATGGAAAAGTTTTTTAGTTTAAAAGAACGTGGGACAACAGTTAAAACAGAACTTATTGCTGGTATTACAACGTTTTTGACAATGGTTTATATCATCGTAGTAAACCCTGCAATTTTATCTGCTGCAGGCGTTCCATTTGATCAAGTATTTATGGCAACGATTATCGCTGCTGTCGTTGGGACATTATATATGGGGATTTTTGCAAAGTATCCAATAGCCATCGCACCTGGAATGGGGATGAATGCATATTTTGCTAGTGTTGTTGCAACACATGGTGTTTCCTATCAAGTCGTATTTGGAACCGTGTTTTTAGCGGGTATCTTATTTGTTTTATTAACTTTTTCTTCATTAAGAGAAGTGTTAATTCGAGCTATTCCAAACTCGCTTAAATATGGAATTACTTCAGGTATTGGTTTATTCATCGCATTTATTGGTTTGAAAATGGCTGGAATTGTTGTAGCCAGTCCAGATACAATGGTTACGTTCGGCGACTTGCATCAGCCAATTACGCTTCTTGCTATATTTGGTCTTTTTTTAACATTAATTCTAATGGCAAAAAAGGTTAATGGTGCCCTTTTTATTGGGATGTTAATTACGGCTATTATTGGATTATTTACTGGAATGCTTAAATTTGATGGAGTAGTATCGATGCCACCTGCACCCGTATTTTTTGATTTAGATATCGCTGGCGTATTTACACATGGCTTGTATACCGTTGTATTTGCCTTTTTGCTAGTGACTATCTTTGATACAACGGGAACGATGCTAGGGGTAGCTGACCAAGCTGGTTTAATGAAGGATGGTAAATTCCCAAGAGCTAAATCCGCTTTAATGGCAGATGCACTTTCAACAACAGTTGGTTCTACTTTTGGGACAAGTCCATCTAGTGCGTATATTGAGTCGTCATCAGGAGTAGCAGCAGGTGGGAGAACAGGCTTGACTTCAGTAGTAGTAGCTGTTCTATTCATACTCGCTATGTTCTTTTCTCCAGCTATCGCAGCAATTTCGTCTTTACCCGCGATTACAGCTCCTGTTTTAATTATTGTTGGTTGCTTTATGATGGAAGGATTAGCTCGTATCGATTGGAAGACATTTGATGAAGCATTCCCTGCTTTCGCAATTATTTTAACGATGCCACTTACATCGAGTATTGCAACAGGAATTGCTATTGGATTTATTACGTATCCATTAATGAAATTAGTTAGTGGAAAGGGAAAAGAAGTTCATCCAATTTTATATGTGTTTGGTGTAATTTTCGTTATTCAAATGATCTTCTTCCCAGCACATTAAAAGAAATGTAAAAGAGGCGTCTTATGAGAAGACGTCTCTTTTTTGTACATATAAAAACAAATTTAAATTCAGTAAAAAAACTTTTTGTAAGGATTAGTTTTTTTTGCGTTTAAGTTTGAACAATTGTTGTTTATGTCATATACTATTTGTATAACTATTGTATAACTTTTGTGTGATTATTAGTGGAGGTGTAAAATGGCTCGTAAGCATATTGTTGTTGTTGGTGCAGGACCAGGCGGGTTGGCAGCTGCGATGCTTCTCGTTAGTCAAGGGTATAGAGTGACAGTGTTTGAAAAGCAGCCTTATGTAGGAGGAAGAACATCTTCATTTCAATTAGATGACTATACATTTGATTTAGGACCGACCTTTTTAAGTATGCCTCACATTTTAGAGGAGCTCTTTGAAGCGGCAGGTAAAAAACTTAAAGACTATTTATCATTAGAGGAAATAGATCCTATGTATGAGCTAAGGTTTTCCGACATTATCTTCTCGCCCTCGAGAAACAGTCATGAAACAAGAAAAAAAATAGAAGAAATTTTTCCAGGTAACGGAGAGGGCTATGAGCGGTTTATGAAACAATCAGATAAGAAACTAAATGCACTTATGCCAATGCTTCAAAATCGCCATAGTTCGTTATTTGATTATTTCCGTCTAAGAACGCTTCGCGCTTTACCACAACTTTCTTTAGGACGATCATTATACGATGTACTTGGTGACTATTTTACAGATGAAAAACTAAAGCTAGCCTTTACATTTCAGTCTAAATACTTAGGAATGTCACCATGGGACTGCCCTGGAGCTTTTAGTATTTTATCGTATATGGAACATAAATATGGTGTTTTCCATCCAATAGGTGGACTGAATCAAATTCCAAAAGCAATGACTAAAGTTATTCATGAATATGGTGGAGAAGTAGTAACAGGAGTGGGTATCAAAAAACTTATATATAAAGACAAGGCAATTACTGGTGTTGAATTAGAGGATGGAGACAAAATACATTGTGATGAAGTGATTATTAATGCCGATTTTGCTCATGCAATGAACCATCTAGTAGACGATGAATTGTTGAAATCCTACTCAAAACAACAATTAAAGAAAAAAGATTATTCATGTTCCACTTTTATGATGTATTTAGGAGTGAATAAAGAGTTTCAATTACCGCATCATACTATTGTATTCTCTGATGATTACAAAAAGAATGTAGAAGAAATTACTAAAACAAAGGTAATCTCAGATCATCCGTCAATATACATTCAAAATGCGTGTGTTACAGACCCGACACTTGCACCAGGAGGGAAGTCAGCACTCTATATTCTAGCGCCAGTTCCAAACAATACTAGTTTAATTGATTGGGAGAGCCAAAAAAGTGAGTTTCGTCAACTTGTCCTTGAACAAATTGAAACACGTACTGAATTCAAAGATCTACAGGCTAACATAAAAGAAGAGAGAATGATTACGCCCTTTAATTGGGAGAAAGATATATTTGTATATGAAGGAGCAACGTTTAATTTATCGCATCGCTTAAGACAAATGATGTATTTCCGTCCGCATAATAAATTCCAAGAGTTAAAAAATTGCTGGCTAGTAGGTGGTGGAACTCATCCAGGAAGTGGCTTACCTACCATTTTTGAGTCAGCAAGAATTACTGCAAATAGTATATTACAAGAAAATAAGATCGTTCCTGTAAATCCAATTTTTGAACAAAGTAAAAGAATGAGGGGTGCCCAATGAAAACTGCAATAATTGGGGGCGGTGTTGGCGGGATGATAACAGCTCTTTATTTAAGTAAAGCTGGCCATGACGTTACGATCTACGAGAAGAAAGAAAAGCTTGGAGGCCGGTTAGCGTTTATTGAACACGAAGGCTATAAAATAGATAAAGGGCCAACAATCGTTCTCTTACCAGAGATGATTTTTCAAGTATTAGATGAAGTAGGGATTTCCCGAGATGAATTAGAGATGGTACGATGTGATCCTTTGTATAAAATTTCATATCCAGATGGATTTGAATTTTATAAATGGAGCGATGTAGAGAAACAACTTGCTGAAATTCACGAGCACTTCCCTGGTGAAGAAGGGAACTTTCAAAGGTATCTTGCAGATATGGAAGAAAGGTTTCACCAAGGAAAAAGAGCGTTTTTAGATAGACCTTTCATCAATAAACGAGACTTTTGGACATTAAATAATATGTCGATACTTTGGAAGTTAAAAGCTTATCAATCCGTTCGAAAACAGGCAAAAAGCTATTATAATCATACGAAGTTACAGGATGCATTCTCCTTTCAGACGCTTTATGTTGGCGGTGCACCATTTCAATCCCCAGCTCTTTATTCGTTAATTCCTTTTAGTGAACATTTTCATGGAGTATGGTATGTAAAGGGTGGTTATGCAAGCATTGTTTCCTTGTTGGAAAAGAAGTTAAAGCAAAATGGAGTTAAAATTTTCACCAATCATCATGTTCAATCATTAAATATTGATAATGGATATTGTCGGAGTATAAGTGTTAATGGAGAAGGTCTACCGTTTGATTCGGTAGTCATGAATGGTGACTATCCGATGATGGAGCAGCTCCTTCCATCTCGTAAGAAAAAACAGTCTTATACCTCTTCTTCATCTTGTCTATTAATCTATTTAGGACTAGATCGTGTCTATGACAAAAATACCGTTCATCAATACTTTATGACAGATAACTTTGAAGAACACATGAATGATGTATTTAATCATAAACGTTTACCAGAAAAACCTTCCATTTATACGTTCCACCCTTCTGTAATTGATCCAACGTTAGCACCTGAAGGAAAAGGTGTTCTATATATCCTTGTCCCTGTCCCAGCAAATGAAGACATCGATTGGAATAACATCGACGATTATGTTGCGAAGATCATTACTGTGGTTGAAGATAGAGGGTTTGAAAATCTAAGAAAAGCGATTGTTTGGAAAAAGGTACGGACACCAAAAGATGCACTTATAGATGGGTTATATCAAGGGGGAAGCTTTGGAATTGCTCCAACTCTTAAGCAATCTGGAGTATTCCGCCCACAAGTAAAAGTCGCCCCATATGAAAATGTGTTTGCGGTTGGTGCAAGTGTTCACCCTGGTGGAGGTATTCCCATCGTGATGCAAGGTGCAAAATTACTAGCTGAACACTTATTGCATGAAGAACTTATTCGTTCTTCATGACTGAGAGGAGGAACAATAATGAAGCAAATAGAAAAAGCCTATGAGTCTTGTAGATTAGTCATAGAAAAACACTCAAATTCGTTTGCCAAAGCTTTTAATGTACTTCCGAGTGAAAAACGAAAGGCAGTATGGGCAGTGTATGCATTTTGTCGTCGAGTCGATGATATCGTTGATAACGGTGGTACGTTAGAGGAGCTTCATGCTTTTAAGACGGAGTTTAAGTTGTTCTTAAAAGGTAGCTTTTCAGTATACGATGATATGTGGATTGCTCTAAATGATGTATTCCAACGCTATTCGATGGACACGGAGCCTTTTTTTGATATGATCCGTGGACAAGAAATGGATTTCGAAATTCATGACTATCAATCACTTGAGCAATTAGAGCAGTATTCGTATCATGTCGCAAGTTCAGTAGGGTTAATGTTATTACCGATCTTAGCTCCTAATAATGAACTACATTTAAAAAATGGAGCAATATCGTTAGGGCTTGCGATGCAGTTGACAAACATTTTAAGAGATGTTGGTGAAGATCTAGAGCGTGGTAGAGTTTATATACCAGCTGATTTAATGGAGAAACATGACTACACAAGAGAAGAACTAATAAAAAGTACGATTAACGATAATTTTATTCATTTATGGGAAGACATTGCGCACAGGGCAGAACAACTGTATGATTTAGCTTTGCAAACAATAGACGACTATCCTATGGATGCACGGTTTCCAGTAAAAGCTGCGTTATACTTTTACCGTCACATCCTACATTCAGTTAGAAAAAATAAGTATAATTGTTTTACAATGAGAGCTTATGTTATAGATGTAGAGAAAAAACGCTTACTAAAGCAAATAATGACAACACAAGAAGCATTAGCATAAGTAACACCCCGTCAAGTAAGAAATTGACGGGGTGTTACTTTATTTATCGCGAATTAATGATTAAGTTCGCAACATTTTGACCACTTATGACGACCATAGGTGAACCTCCACCAGGATGAGTGGAGCCCCCAACAAAATAAAGATTAGCAATATCTCTTGATCGATTAGGTGTTCTAAAAAAAGCGTCCATTTTTCGATTGGATGCTCTCCCGTATAACGCCCCGCGAAAAGCATTGTATCCTTGTTTTATTGATTGCGGAGTAATGAGCTGTTCATATTCAATGTGAGGGCGAATATTTAATCCAGCTCGAGATAACTTTTTATATATTACTTCTTTGTAGTGTTCGTAATCTTCATTTGTCCCATCGTCTCTTGATAAAGGAGGTGCATTGACAAGAATAAATAAGTTATCGCCATATGGTGACATTGATAAATCAGTATATGAAGAGTTACATATATAAATAGAAGGGTCTTTTGGTAATTGCCGCTTAACCGAGAGCTCATTAAATTCTTCTTTGTAATTCTGACTAAAATACACTTGATGATGGATGAGGTCTTTCATACGAGTGTTAAGTCCGACCAGAAGAACATAGGCTGAAATAGATGGCTCAACTTTTTTTATCTTTTCATTTGAAAAACGTGGACGGTGGCTTTCATCAATAAGCTCAGGAATTGATGCTAATAAATCTCCATTTAATATGACCTCATCAGCTTCGATGGTCTCCCCGTTTGTTAACTTAATAGATGTCGCTACTTGGTTTTTTATATTAATTTTTGAAACTTCTTGATTAAGATGAATATGAACCCCTAGTTCTTTTGCTCGTTTTGCAAGTCCTTCCGCAATGCTAGCATTTCCTCCAGTCGTATAGTACACACCTTCTATTAGTTCTAAATGAGCAATCATTGCAAAAGTAGCGGGTGTTAAGTAAGGTGACGAACCGATGTAAGTTGCGTAACGATTAAAAGATTGGCGTACCCTCTGATCCTTAAAATATCGACGGTGAAAGTGATCTAAATTTTCAAAAGGTCGTACACTAAGGAACGCTTTGCTTAAACTTGGTGACAAATATTCAGTTAAAGAAGAAAAAGTTCTAGGTAAAAAATGAGATTGTGAGAGTTCGTATAAACGGGTCACTTCTTTTAGGTACATTTGATAATGGGTAGCTCCAAATACATCGATTTCGTTTAGTTGTGAAATCATGAAGTCTACATCTGTTGAGAAAGAGAACGTTGACCCATCTGAAAAATGATTGTTCGTGTGTATATCAAGCTTTTGAAATTGAAAGTAGTCTTCTGACTTCTGGCCAGTTTGTTCAATGATGCCCCTGAATACGCAAGGCATTGTAATCGTATTGGGACCAAAATCAAATATGTAACCATTAGATTGAATACGTTTAAGTTTCCCACCAACATGTGTATTTTTCTCAAAGAGAGTGACTCCGTATCCATTGAAAGCTAGAAGGGTTGCTGCTGCTAGTCCCCCCAACCCACCACCTATAATGACAACTTTTTTCATGTATAGCTACGTCCTTTCCAGCGATAGCCCTTTTTTTGAACACTTAAAATAGCGGAGTAGATTAAAAGAATAATTATCACCATAGCAGAGACGGGCATCCAAAGAAACTGCAAGTTTCGTTGTTGGGTTTTCCAATCGACAATCGCCCTGTGAAGAAGCATGATCATGTAGGGGAGCAAATATAATAATTCGTTTGTTATAATACCTAGAATTGCGAAGATAAAAGGCATGACAAAAAATATACTATAAAAGATGATGATCGTAGAAGCCAGCGGAATAGAACGACCTAGCCCAACGAAAATATTTTTTGAAAAACCATTCCAAACTTCTTTGTTTGTTTCGTACATATAACAAGACACGTCTTCGGTTAGGTTAGCGAGTAATACACGATAGCCCTTTTGTTTTACATGACGTGCTAAATGAACATCTTCGACAATGGAAGCTGCTACAGAACTGTGTCCACCGATCTTATTGTAGACCTCTTTACGAAAACACATAAAGGCCCCATGTGCAGCCGTAAAAGAAGGTATTGTTGTACGATTAGCAATAAATATTGGGAGGTGAAAAAACACAATATAATGTTGCATGGGAACTAGAATTTTACTTAATAGTGTTGAGCTGGGGAATTTAGGAAACCCCGTTAATAAGCCTGCATCATAAACGTCCATAGTTGAAATGGTCTTCTCAATAATAGTAGGACACACTTCAACATCAGCATCAAGAAATAACAAGTATTCTCCTTTGGCATGTTCTCCCAGTTGTTTACAAGCATGTACTTTACCTACCCAGCCGTTGGCTAGAGGGGCACCTTTAATGACTTTAAAGTTTTTATATTCTTTAGTGAGTTCCATGAGTAGCTTATACGTGTTGTCAGTAGACTGATCATCTAAAAATATTACTTCAACTTTTTGATAAGTCATGGATGTTAAACTTTTTACTAATCTTTTAATATTCCGCTCCTCATTTCGCAATGGAATTAGAACTGAAACAAGAGAAATTACGGAGTTGGATAATTGTACATTCTGTTTTAGTTTTGGCATAAACATGGAGTTAATTACTGTCCATATTAAAAAGATGAGATGGATGAGCGCATAATAAACCATATATGTTCACCACTTTCGTTTTTTTAAGGCTTGAAACAATTCATTAACGGTTCGTTTACCCGTTAACAAGACATTATATTGATCTGTTAGATGGTGAATAACGTCGTGTCGTTGTTGATCAAGTTGTTTTGTGACAATCGCTTCTAACATTGTTGTTAATTGCTTTCTTGAACTCGTTTTGCCAGAGAAAACGAGGTTTCTCCCGACATGGATATATAAATAAGGTAATTGTTGACCGCTAAACGTATAGTAATAAGTAATTGGCACAACTTGGATCGTAGGAACTTTTTCAATAAGATAAGCAGCGCCATTTTTAAATGAAAGAGGTCTCTTTTCCAAATGTTCTTCCTGTCCTTGAGGAAACATCCAAACGCCTTTGTTTTGTGATAATAGTTGTTCAGCATAACGTAAGGAGGCAACGATTTCTTTTACACTTTGAAGTTGAATAGAAAATGCACCAAGTCTTTTAAAGAAAGGGTAGGCTACTAAACCTTTATCTTCCATCATTGCATAGCTATCTATGGAGAAAAGAGTCTTTGCTAAGTGAAATGAAATTAGTCCATCCCACCATGAACTATGATTTAACAGAAAAAGCGTTGGTTTTGTCGAGTTAAAGATTGAATCATTACGTAACTTGATTTGTGAAAATGATTTCGATAATAAGTTTTTGTTGTATTGATGGAATAGCGTTTCAAATACTGGGCTTTTTTTAGCTTTAATCATCCCAGCGTGCTCCTCTCGTGAGAAAATAGATAACGAGTAATTTTACCATCAGGATTAATGGTAAAAATGCAGCCATCCAAAGCTTTGCAGTTGAAGCAATAACAACAAACATGATGATGATTTGTGCATAAAGTAAAACCATCCGATATTCCCACGGTTTAATGGATTTTTTATTCCATACACGTTTTAAGTTAAACAAACTATACAAGAAGACATGGAGAACAAAAGAAATAATAAACCAGCCTACAAAATTTGAAAAAGGAACACCGTAATAACCTCCATCCCCCATCCAAATCCAGTACTGCTTCACTTGGTAAGCAACGGGGTCTATAGCTAAATCCATAATGACGGCTGCTAGTGCTCCGAGAATAGGATAGACAACCAGAACGAGCGAGCGGTATGGCAGTGATTTAACAATCCCTTTTGTAATAACATGTGTTGTCGCCATAACCATGAGCCAGGCAAACCCAATGGTAATTGGGACATTCAAAAGGTGAACACCAAAATCTGGCTCGTAATAGTAATCACCAAAGAATAGCCCATATTCAACACCAAGACTTTCTGCAAGAATGGTAAAGAAAAAGATAACGAGAATTGCCGTCCATCCTAAAGGGGCACCATATTGAAGAATAAAGTAGATCCCACCCAGAATGCCTGCAAGAATTAGAAATACTGCGTTTGCCCATTCAAGCCAAGGTGGAAGAACGTCAAGTGATAATAAAATAATTCCGATCACGTACCAAAAAATAAACATCCTATAAGTAAATTCTTGTACCTTCATATTAACCACCTAAAATCTTAAAGTTTGGCGATGATAACAAAGCTGTGACTCAAATACATCCGCATGTTGCACATAGCCTAGAATTTTGTATAATTTATTATATAACTTTTGCATAACTTTTGTACATTAAAAAGTTAGTAGATTAATTAGGAGTTTGTTTGAATTTCCAGTAAGAGCAAAATAAAAAAGAGATAGGTATAAAAACCTATCTCTTAGATCTATTAAGCTACTTTCTTTTCATTCTCTGGTTGGCTTTGAATGGTTGACTTTGAAACTTTGAAATGACAATAAATAAAGAACAAAGCAATTGCGATATAACCTATCGTGAAATCTTGAGCTGCATTAATTGTTATAGATGGAGCATGCATTAATCCAACAAACGAGAATAATGCTGCAACGAAAGCAAAGATCGTTGCTTTAATATAATTTCGATCAATAATGAATACAGTGATAGCCCCTAAGATAATTCCAGTGAACATTGCACCTTGTCCGAGCGGTACAATCCCTTGCGAAAGATTAGCAACGACTTCTCCTGCTGCATTGTTAAAGCGTGTCATAACGTAGTTGGCAAGGTACGGTAACATAGCAACCGCAACTGCTGGATAATACTTTGAAGCATTGGACTGATAAGCTGTTGCTATCATTGAAACACCGACAAATACAAGAATAGGAGCAATAGCTGATACAGGAATAATCGACGAGATTGCAGCAATTAATCCAAACATCGCTGCAAAGAAGAATACGACAGCATTTAAGATGCTATAGCCACGACCAGCACCCATCCACTTTGATCCTACGGTTGCGATATACACTGTTGTTGGAAACGGTCCACCAAAGAGAGCACCAAGCATTGTCCCAGCTCCATCGACAGCTTGACATTCCCTAACATCGTAACTATCTCCTGCAGCACTCATTGCATCTACATTATTCATCGTTTCAATGGCATTATAAATGGTAATTGGTAAAATAACGGCTAAAAGTGCTATAAAAGTAGTAAATAATAATCCGATACCTTCAAATGGTGCTAATGTTGGCAAAATTGGGTAAAAGCCGATATTTGCCAATCCTTCACTGATTTTACTTGTGTCTGAATAGCCTAGTGTAAAGGCTAAAACTGTACCAATAATAATCGCAAATAATGAAGAAGGGATATTAAATGGCATTGAAAGCTTACCAATGATACCGACAAGAATAATAGCTAAAACAACAAGTCCGACAACTGGCATTTGAAATGTTCTAAATAACATTTCACCAGCAATAAATGTTAGTGCTACACCCGCAAGTGCCCCGAGCATTGCAGGGCGAGGAATATTATTACGAATCCAGTTTCCAGAGAAACTTATGATCACTTCAAGTAAACCACTAATAAATGCTGCAGCTAAAGCGATTTTCCAAGCAAGTTCAGGATCACCAGTAATCGCATTAGTTGGTAGTAAAATACCGAAAAGAAAAACGGCCATAACAGGTGTACTAATTCCATAAGATAATGCTGTTACATCTGTTCTTCCCTCTTTTTGAGCTAGTCGATTTGCTAAAAATGCATAGTATAAGTTACCGAAAACAACTGCAACAGCAGCACCAGGAATCACCTTTCCAAAGACGATACTTGCAGGAAAACCTGCTGCAAGTAATGTGATTGTAATAAGTACAAAGTTAGCTAAGTTGTTTTGGAAGAGTGAAAAGAATGCATCTGTATCTTCTTTCTTATACCAAGGATAGTTGACTGATTTTGTAGACATCGTATATTCTCCCTCTGATTATATTAGGACCGTTTCATCAACAAAACGGACTTCATTGTTTTTTAACGATCCAATTCTTGCTAATGACTCCACTTGATAACCTGCGTCTAGAAGCACTTGTCGTCCAGGTTGAAAGGATTTTTCGATGACAATTCCAATACCTGAAACGGTTGCGCCAGCTTGTTCTACAATTTGAGCGAGACCAAGAGCAGCTTGTCCATTTGCAAGGAAATCGTCAATGATTAGAACATGATCATCTTTTTTAATAAAATCTTTTGAAACGGTAATTGTATTTGTTTCTTGTTTAGTAAAAGAGTAAACATCAGCTGTATAGACGTTATCGTTCATCGTTAATGACTTCTTTTTTCTTGCGAATACAAGTTCAACACCAAGCTCTAATGCAGTAGTAAATGCTGGGGCGATACCAGAGGACTCGATTGTCAACACTTTTGTAACTGGTGACTTACTTTTAAACCGTTTAACAAATTCTTTACCCATTTCCAAAGAGAGAACTGGATTAATTTGATGGTTTAAAAATGAGTCTACCTTTAACACTCCATCAGATAAAACGATCCCTTTACTTAAGATTTCTTCTTTAAGTAATTTCATTTTTAAAAATCCTCCTTATAACATGACGACTGCAAATACATAAAAAACCCGAACATCAGTCCACTTTATTCGAGTGAATACTGACATTCGGGTTTAACCGTAACTACGCGTATATTCATTATAACGGTATAAAAGTTACGATAGAATGTTACGCTTAGATGTCATATGTTCACTCGTAGTCGAATTGTTAACGGCAATTCGGTAGAGACTTTTGGGCCATATTCCCAACAATTATACGAGTTTATTTTTTTGATCTGTTGATGAAGTGATTATAGCACAATCATTTTTTTAATGTAAGGCAATTTGATAAATTTAACGAACTTTTTTTTGCTTTTTTTCATTTTCATTCGTGTTTTGGTTAATTGTTGCAAAGTAAGCCTAATAATTGTTTGGAAATTATGAATATTCAATATATGTTTCATTGTTTTTATTTCTACAGATTAGGGAACATTACAAAATATTAGAACTAGAGTAGTAAAGCTTTGACAAAATAAGTATTTACTATTACTCTTTAGTTGTATATACAAGTAGAGGTGATTGGATATGTTAAAAAAACTATTTGGACTAGATAAGAAAAAGGAAGTACCGAGTGAAGAAGTGCTGCATTCGCCAATGAATGGTACATATGTAAAAGTTGAAGATGTACCTGATCCGACATTTGCGCAAAAGATGATCGGTGACGGTTTTGCAGTTGAACCTAGTAATGGAGAAGTTGTTTCACCAGTAGAAGGTGAAATCATACAAGTGTTTCCTACAAAGCATGCCATTGGTATACGTTCATTAAGTGGTGCAGAGGTACTCATTCATATTGGAATAGAGACAGTTAATATGAAAGGTGAAGGCTTTGAGGTTTTTGTTAAAGAGGGAGATAAAGTACAAGTTGGTACAAAATTAGTTGAGTTTTCTCTTGAGTTAATAAAAGAAAAAGCTGCTAGCACCATTACACCAATTGTTATTACGAATGCCGATCAAGTTAAGTCGATGAATTTGGAACAAGTCACTGAAGTCACTGCAGGTAAAACACCAATCGTAACATTCTCTATGAAGGCAGAATAAAAGTAAAGATGAAAAAGGCTAACTCAATGGATGTACCATTTTATAGAATAGTGGCGCAAAATGCTACGTGAAATTCTATAGGTGTGTATCACATTTAAGGAGTTAGTCCTTTTTTGTTTGTATATAATTGTTAGATTATTCTGTTAGTTATGACTAAAAATTAAACATGGAGGGTTCTTTTATATTCCCCAATATTGTTTTAGAAAACTTTAATAATTATGACTTGCTCATAATAAGTATAAGAATAATAAGGGAGGGATGATGATTGGAAATACAAACTTAACCTTTCATTTTAGTGAGAAAGCATTAGATTGGGTAAAAAGAGAAGGGAAGGTTGTCACTGTTGGCCTCTTTGAAAGCGCTACCAAATGTTGTGTAGGTAGTGTACAAGAATTACAGGTACATTTAAAGAAACCATCGAATTCAGGACGTTTTTCAATGTATCAATATGATGAAATCGTTATATTTGTAGAAAAAAGCTTAACGTTTAAAAACAATGAAGTCCAATTTCAATTGTCAAAAATTCCATTCTTTAAAGGAATTACAGCTACAGGATTAAAACGATTTTAGGTGGTGAGCTCTTGAGTGTAACGGTTTCCAATAGTTATCTTGATGAAATAGTAGAGAAATATAGTCGTCACTTTAATATCTATAAAGAGAAAAGGCTTGGGAGTATCCCCATTTCGTTTTATGCGGAATACAAAAGACGTGACGAAAAATACTTTATGTCAAAGTCAATTCCAATTTGGGGCGTAGATAATCAGCAGTATGTATTCGTTTGGGAAAAAGATGCTGAAGTCACTAAAGATGATGTCCAGACGTTTGCAAAAGAATTACTTAAAAGTAGTTCATCATATGTTCCATCTCATAATGAACATATGTCTTCTATTCTTCTAGGAGTCATTATAACGAACAAGCCTATAGAAAAAGATGTTGTTAAGGAGGTGAAGAAACTCAAAAAACTTAAATTTTTGAAGTTTGGTATGAATGGCTGGCTTGAGTGTTATGTAGGTCTTGTACATGTACAGAATAAAGAAGTGTATGTAAATAGGAAAGGGAGAGAGTATATGCAGCACTTTAAAGTCAATTAAAGGGGGAAATAAGACATGAATTTACTCACATTGTTATTAATATCTGGTCTTATTCTACTTATTGCTTATTTTACGTATGGTAGATTTCTAGAGAGACAAATGAAGGTTGATCCGAATCGAAAAACACCTGCTAATGAAATGTATGATGGTGTGGATTATGTTCCAGCAAAAAAACCTGTTTTATTAGGACATCACTTCGCAACGATAGCAGGTGGTGGACCGATAGTTGGTCCAATTACTGCTGCCTTCTTTGGTTGGTTACCTGCTGTCCTTTGGATCCTTATAGGTAGTATTTTTATTGGTGGTGTACATGATTATACTTCGTTACAGGCCTCGGTGCGTCACAAGGCTAAATCGATCGGAGAAATTATTCGTGAGTACATTGGTAAACGCGGTCAAGTCCTATTTCTGATCTTCTCCATTGCCACATTAATACTAATTGTGGGTGTATTTATTATACTTGTTGCAAATACATTTGTAGCTGTTCCAGAAGCAGCGACAGCTTCTGTATTATTTATTGGGGTGGCACTTGTGTTTGGTTTTATCATCAATCAAATTCGTTTGAGCCTGCCAATTGCTAGTATTTTAGGTGTAGTTGCCATGTTAATTAGTGTGTGGGTCGGGATTTCGTTTCCATTAGAATTAAGTGCTGTAACATGGTCGTTTATCTTATTGATCTATGCTTATATCGCATCTATTCTCCCTGTTTGGGTATTGTTACAACCCCGTGACTATTTAAATGCTTTCCTATTATATGGAATGATTGCTGGGGCGACACTAGGAATTATTATTGCAGCACCTACGATACAACTCCCAGCTTATACTGGATTTAACCATGAAACGTTAGGATTCTTATTCCCAATCTTATTTATTACAATTGCATGTGGTGCGATTTCAGGGTTTCATTCACTTGTTTCTTCTGGAACGACAGCAAAACAATTAGATAATGAGAAGAATGGTAAGTTTATTGCTTATGGGTCAATGTTGTTAGAAGCCTTTTTAGCTATTATTGCAATTGGTGCAGTTGCATATTTAACACAAGCTGATTTCGCTGCAAGAATGGCAGAACTAGGTGGACCGATTGGTACATTCTCTGCAGGTATTGGTTACTTTATGTCACATTGGGGAATTGACTTAACGGTAGCGACTACATTTACGGCGCTGACAGCTTCAGCATTCTTACTAACAACACTAGATTCAGCTACACGTCTTATGAGATATGCGATTCAGGAGTTAGGGGAAGAACATATTCCTGCAGTGAAAAATAACCATGTTGCCACTCTTGCCGGATTAATTGGGGCAGGTGCACTTGCATTGTCTGGTACATGGGAAAGAGTTTGGCCGCTATTTGGGTCAGCAAACCAAATGCTTGGGGCTTTAGCTTTATTAGCTGTATCTGTATGGTTAATAAAAATTGGTGCTAAAGCATACTATGTTGTTATCCCTATGTTCTTTATGTTCGTTGTTACAGTGTCAGCATTGGGAGTCCTCATGTATAATAACTTCTTATTAAAAAATTGGTTGTTATTTGGTTCAGGTTTAGTATTGTTTATTTTATGTATCTTCTTAGGAATAGAAGGTTGGCGTTCCATTGGTAAACGTACGAAGACTTCATAATGATAGATGATATTCAGGCTCCTTTTCTTGGAAGAGGAGCCTGAATATTGAGATATTACTATACATATGTTTAATCATTTGTGTATACTATTAAGAAAGGAAGTTGTCGAGCGTACGCTCATTCAGTAGATATATTGTTAGCATACAAACAAAAAGGGAAGAACGGAAGGGAGAACGACAAAATGAGTAACATCGAAGTAGTGATTGCAAGCGCTGTCAGGACACCTATTGGTAGTTTTGGTGGTAGTTTAAAAGGTGTGAAGGCGACGAAATTAGGGGCAACTGTTATTAAGTCTGCTTTGGAAAGAGCAGGAATTGCTGCGGATCAAGTTGACGAGGTTATTATGGGGAATGTTCTTCAAGCAGGCTTAGGACAAAATCCAGCCAGACAAGCGGCTATAGAGGCAGGGCTACCGCAACACACTCCTTCTTTGACAATTAACAAGGTGTGTGGATCTGGATTAAAAGCTGTACATTTGGCCACTCAAGCTATTCTTGCTGGCGATGCGGAAGTAGTTGTTGCTGGGGGGATGGAGAATATGAGTCAGGCTCCATACTTGTCAATGGGAGCTAGAGACGGGTTCCGTATGGGTGACCAGAAGTTAATTGACAGCATGGTGTACGACGGATTAACCTGTGCTTTCAATGATTATCATATGGGTGTTACAGCAGAAAACCTATGTGACAAGTACGAGCTAACTCGTGAAGAACAAGATGAATTCGCTGCATGGAGCCAACAGAAAGCAGCTAAAGCAATTGCGGACGGTAAATTCAAGGGTGAAATTGTTCCAGTTGAAATTCCACAACGAAAAGGCGATGCAATCGTTTTTGATACAGATGAATATGTAAAAGCTGGAACGACAGCTGAGACATTGGGTAAACTCCGCCCAGCATTTAAAAAGGATGGAAGTGTAACAGCAGGTAATGCTTCAGGGTTAAATGATGGTGCTGCAGCAGTTGTTGTAATGAGTCGTAAAAAAGCTGATGAGCTAGGTGTAACTCCACTTGCAGTTATTCGTGGAAACGCAAGTGCAGCAGTCGATCCTGCTATAATGGGAATCGGTCCAGTACCTGCTACGAAAAAAGCTTTAGAAAAAGCTGGAATCGCCTTATCAGACTTAAATCTGATTGAAGCAAACGAAGCCTTTGCAGCTCAAGCATTAGCTGTGGGGCGTGATTTAGAATTCTCAAAGGATATTCTGAACGTAAATGGAGGCGCAATTGCATTAGGACATCCAATCGGTGCAAGTGGTGCTCGGGTTCTTGTATCCCTACTTCATGAATTAAAACGTCGTGATGGAAAATACGGACTTGCTACGTTATGTATCGGTGGTGGACAAGGTGTAGCGACAGTAGTTGAAAAAGCTTAATTACAAATTTAACAACCAAGCGTAATGGACAAAATCGTCTGTTACGCTTTTATTATTGGCTCGTTTATTTAAGTAGAGATTGTGGTTCGTGTATAAAGACAATTATACACATACATATTATAAGATTTCTTATAGATATTGTTGTATATTCATAACAATGAAAGAATAATAAAAACTAACTGAAAATTTAGAATGCTACATAGTCTTTTTTTGTTTGATGTGTTATACTTTAATGCAATAATCAGATATATTAAAAAGCCTCAAATTATACTTATAGAAGAGAGTATGCTAGGAGAGTGGGAGTAAAAATGAGCAGCCAAAATGTGTTATTATACGACACAACACTAAGAGATGGCACGCAAGGTGAGGGAGTTAGCTTATCCGTCGATGACAAGCTAAAAATTACAAAGAAGCTAGATGAGTTGGGGGTTCACTACATAGAAGGTGGTTGGCCTGGTAGTAATCCAAAGGATATGAATTTCTTTGAAAGAGTAAAAGATCTTGATTTAAAGAATGCAAGAATTACAGCTTTTGGTAGTACACGTCGTATGGGAGTTACTGCTGATGAAGATCAAAACTTGCAGCGAATTTTAGAAAGTGGTGTGAAATCTGTTGCAATTTTCGGTAAGACGTGGGACTTTCAAGTAACACATGCATTGCAAACGACACTTGAAGAGAATTTAGCCATGATTTATGACTCTGTTAAATTTTTAAAAGAGAATGGTTTAGAAGTTATTTTTGATGCTGAACATTTTTTTGATGGTTATAAGAGGAATGATAAATACGCCATCCAAGCAATTAAGAAGGCAGAAGAAGCTGGAGCTGACTGTGTAACGCTCTGTGATACAAATGGGGGCTCGTTACCACATGAAGTCCTGTCAATTGTACAGCATGTCGTACAGGAACTTTCAATTCAAGTAGGGATCCATTGTCACAATGATGGAGAGCTAGCTGTAGCAAATACGATTGCAGCAGTTCAAGCTGGGGCTACACATGTGCAGGGTACAATTAATGGGTACGGTGAGCGCTGTGGAAATGTAAACCTTATTTCAGTTATTCCAAACTTACAGTTAAAGATGGGGTATACCTGTATTGAGTCCCATGAGTTAACTAACTTAACTTCAGTATCAAAATATGTACATGAAATTGCAAATCAAGTTCCACCAAGTAATCAGCCATTCGTAGGAAAAAGCGCTTTTGCTCATAAAGGGGGCATGCATGTCAGCGCTGTATTAAAACATCCTGAAACTTATGAACATATCGAGCCAGAGGCTATTGGAAATAAACGAAGAGTGCTAGTTTCTGAACTTTCTGGTCAGAGTAATGTTCTTTTTAAAGCAAAAGAGTGGAACCTTAATTTAGATAAGAATAATCCAGCAACAAAGAAAATTATTGAACAAATTAAAGAGTTAGAACTAAACGGCTATCAGTATGAGGCTGCCGAAGCTTCTTTCGAACTAGTGGTAAAAAAAGGACTGGGTGAACATCTAGAATTTTTTAAACTAGATCATTTTAAAATTTTTATTGAGAATAATGGTGATGAAGCTTTTACTACGGAAGCGGTCGTTAAGCTCGTTGTAAATAATCAGGAAGTATTGACGGCTGCAGAAGGAAATGGCCCTGTAAATGCACTTGATCACGCATTACGAAAAGCACTTGAACAATTTTATCCTTGTATTAATAAGATGTACTTATCAGACTATAAAGTTCGTGTCTTAGATGAAACGGATGCAACAGCCTCAAGAGTTCGTGTTCTCATTGAGTCATCAGACGGTATTGAAAAGTGGAGTACGATTGGTGTGTCAGGTAATATTATTAAAGCTAGTTGGTATGCGCTAGTCGATAGTGTTCATTATTTCTTATTAAAACAAGACGATCAGTTAGAAATTGTAAATCAGCCTAAAACAGAATCTACCATTGGTGTAAGCAATCATTAGGGATTGTCACAAGGTTATAAACCTGTTAGAATAAAAATAGTCATAATATTATGTTAATATTATAATTTTTCGCTTTAAAGGAGAGTATAGAATGAGCAAAGTAGAGATGAGTAAAGTAGAGAAGAATGAAAAAGGATATTTTGGTGAGTTTGGTGGAAGTTTTGTACCGTCTCAATTAAATGCAGTGTTAGAGCGCTTAGATGAGAATTTTAATAAGTACAAAGATGATCCTGAATTTGTAGAAGAATATTTGTACTATTTAAAAGAATATGTTGGAAGAGAAAACCCCTTAACATTTGCTGAAAGATTAACAAAAAAATGTGGTGGGGCAAAAATCTATTTAAAACGAGAAGATTTAAATCATACAGGTGCTCATAAAATAAATAATGTTATTGGTCAAATATTGTTAGCGAAGAAAATGGGAGCTCACCGTATCATTGCTGAAACAGGAGCTGGTCAGCATGGTGTGGCCACTGCTACAGCATGTGCAATGCTTGGGATGGAATGTATCATATATATGGGAGCTGAAGACATTCGTCGCCAGGAATTAAATGTCTTTCGAATGGAGTTACTAGGAGCAACGGTTGTTCCTGTTCATAAAGGTCAAGGACGATTAAAGGATGCTGTTGATGAGGCTTTAAATGATCTTGTTGAAAACTATGAAAATACATTCTATCTTCTTGGTTCGGCAGTTGGACCACATCCATTTCCAACAATGGTGCACCATTTTCAGTCAATAATTAGTAAAGAATCAAAACGACAAATACTTGAAAAAGAAGGTAAACTTCCAAATGTAGTCGTTGCCTGTGTAGGTGGAGGAAGTAACGCTATTGGTGCATTTTCGGAGTACTTACCTGAAGAGGAAGTTAGGCTTGTTGGTGTTGAGCCAGAGGAAGCGGCTACACTAACAAAAGGTACACCAGGTGTCATTCATGGCTTTAAATGTCTATGTTTGCAGGATGAGGAAGGGAATCCATTACCTACCCATTCGATTTCAGCGGGGTTAGATTACCCTGGAATTGGTCCAGAGCACAGCTTTTTAAAGGTAACAGAGCGTGCGGAGTATTATTCTGTTTCTAAAAAAGAAGTATTAGACGCTTTTCAAACATTAGCTAGAACTGAAGGAATTATCCCAGCATTGGAGAGTGCTCATGCTGTTGCTTACGCACTTAAGGAAGCTTCTAATTTAAGTAATGAGGATATTATTATTGTTAACATTTCAGGGCGCGGTGATAAGGATGTTAACGAAGTAAAGCGATTATTACAAGAAGGGTATTAATAGATGAATTGAAAGAGGCTGACATATTTGTCAGCCTCTATTTCGTTATCTAAAGCTTGGGAACACGTAAGGTTGTTCTGGTTCGTCGATAACAGTAATCTCTCTTAAATGGATTAATGGTATAGGGTATCCATTATATTCTGTTTTATCAAGCGTTCCTGAAACATGAACCCACGTATCATTCTCATATTCGGTTGCTAAGTCAGATTCGACTAAAGTCCCGTAAACTGCTGCATCTGCAACGCAACAAGTCATCGCAAATCTAGCTACGACCAATTGATTATCTTCAAATTCTTCTTCACGATAAACAAAGCCAGTGATGACAAGTTCTCTACCTAAAAATTGATCCATGTGTAAGTCTAAAACGGTCATTATATCTAAGTAATTGTCATCGGTAACAATAATTCTTTGCTGACTTTCAAGTTCTTCAGCTAGTTCCAGATAGTATTGGTTAAAGCCTTCTTCTGTATAAAAGTCCTCGACACTATAGTGCTCATCAGTTTCACCTAAGCTACTAAAGTATTCATCAGGATTTTCAAGAAAAGCTTCTGCTCGTGCAGTACTACTAGCTGTCTCGTTAGGGTCGGTTGGCTTTGTTAATATACCGCTACCATATTGTATACCACGATTAGCGGCAACTGAACTGTCAAGAACTTTATCTGGTAGAACAAATCCCATCACAATGGGAGCGACAAAGATAGAGTATATAGCAATTTTTATTACTGGTGAACCTGTCATGGAATGATCTTCACCACAATCACAATCAATGTCTTGATCATTTTTCCTTGTACTTCTAATGATTTGTACTACACCTAAAATGATAAATACAACTAAAGCGAAATACATAAATGGCATCATTTTAGGAGCAATATAGTATCGGATATTTCCAGAAATGATAAATGCTAATAAAAGTAGCGAAAATCCAAGAAGGATAATCCCTCGTATATAACTATGGAAGCTAAGGTCAATATTTTCTCTATCCATTTTATCCCTCCTATTTATCTATTATAATACAAATAGTTGAAGTGATAGAACCGAAATGAACACAACTGCAGTAACAACGAGCATAAAACTAATTACAAACTTTGCTCGAAAAAACGCAAATAACATTATCGTGTTCTTAAGGTCTAACATTGGTCCGTAAACTAAAAATGCAATAATAGATCCTGTAGTAAAAGTGTTGCCGAATGAAGCTGCAACAAAGGCATCCGCTTCCGAACATAAGGAGAGAATAAACGCGAAAGCCATCATTACACCTGTTGATGACCACTCATTGCTCCCAATAGTTAGCAGGACATTTCGATCTAGTAACGTTTGGAATAATGCGGCTATAAATGCACCCGCAATTAAATATTTTCCCATTAAGAAAAATTCGTCAGCAGCATGGTAAAGAGTTTGTTTAACTCGGTTTGGTTTTTTAGTTGTTTGAATTGGGATCATTACACGTCCCGTCAACTCTTCTTTCGTCCACTTCAGTTGATCTCTATTTTTAAATAATAGGTACATAATCGCCCCGATAATAATCGCTAACACAAAGGCTAGTCCCATTCTGGCGTAAAGGACAGTTAAATCTGTACGGAAAGCGTAGAAGGTAGAGGCAGCAACAACTGGATTTAAAATTGGAGCAGCAACTAAAAACACAACACCAACATGAAGCGGCATTCCTTTTTTTATAAGGCGGCGTACGACTGGAATGATTGCACATTCACAAATCGGGAAAATTGCTCCTAGGACAGCTGCTGGTAATAGTGCCATGTAGGCGTTTTTCGGTAAGTAACGTTGCAGTGCATCTTCTGAAACATAGATTTGTATCAGGGCAGATACAAACACCCCGAGCAAAATAAAAGGAACAGCCTCAATGACAATTCCAAGAAAAATTGTATTTACATTAAGCATCACATCAGATATTGGAAAGGTTCCTTCTTTGAAACGTTCAATGTTAAAGAACAGCAGAAGGAAAAACACTAGTAAGACGACTCCGAATAAATCTTTCATCCATGATGAAACTGAAGTTTTTAAGTTCATAATTCTCTCCTAAAAAGGTAGATTTCTAACTAAATAGTATTTTAACATAGATGATATATGTTTCGTAGTAGCAGAATAATTTGTCAAGAAAATGAAATGAAGTACACAAATAGTAATGATTCTTATTTGTGTAAAAACTATATTTATTGTATGCTTATTTCTGATAGATTATGTTCATAAAGGTGGTTCTAACAATGGCTAAATCCATTCCAGTATATTTAATTACAGGCTTTCTAGGAAGTGGGAAGACAACAGTTCTCCAAAAAGCTGTACATGCAGTGAAAAATAAAGGTTTTAATCCTGCTCTTATTTTAAATGAATTGGGAGAAGTTAATGTCGAAGAAGGGCTATTTGATAAAGAGCGAATGGTAGAGATGTTAAACGGATGTATTTGTTGTACAATTTCTGCCGATATGACGCGAGAACTATCACTATTTTTAGATGTGAATGAAGATGTTGATATTCTTTTTATAGAAGGAACTGGAGTGGCAGATCCTTCAGAGATTATAGAAGCATTAACGCATCCCTCTTTAATTGATAAAGTTAAGTTAGTTTCCACTATTGGAATGGTGGATGGCAGTAAGTTTTTAGAATATCAAAGTATCTTCTCAAGCTCAAAAGAAATAAGAGATATATTAAAAAAGCAAATAAATTCATCATCGCTAGTTGTATTGAATAAAATTGACTTAGCAAAGGATCGGGAATTAACAAAGGTTAGAAAAAAAGTAGGAGATTTAGTAGATAAGCGAGCTGAATTGATTGAGACAACACATGGTGAGCTTAGTACGGATGTTCTATTAAAGGAAAGAGTTTTAAATCGGGACTATTCCATTGCTACTTGTGATGATAGTTGCGGCTGCAAGGAACACGAGCATCACGATCATGACCACAGCCATCACCAACATAACCATATGTTTGAAGCAATTACACTACGTGACATACCAGCAGTGGATAGGGTTGGCTTTGAAAAGTGGCTGCAAAGTATGCCTGAAGTTGTAAGAAGTAAAGGTATCATTCAATTAACAGAGACTCCACAATTGTTTCAGTATCAATATGCCTCTGGTCAGTTGATGTTACATCGCGCTAATGATCAATTAGTAGCGAAGCCCTGTATTATTTTAATTGGAAGCGAATTGAACGGAGAAAAAATAAGAAAAAACTTTCAACAGTTAGTTCATCTATAGGGTAACAAAAAGACTGACACATTTGCGTCAGTCTTTTTGTTAAATTATTAGATATCCATAACTGTATCAGGATTAATAAACAATGCAACAAGGATTGCAACTATAAAGCAATAAATTGCAAAATAGAAAAGTTTGCTTTTCTTTAGGAACTCAATTAACCAAACAATACCTAACCAAGAAAAGATAAACGTTGAAATAAATGAAACAATTAGTGCTGGTGCACCGATTGAACTAAACATTCCTGAACCAAGTTCATCTAATGCTAAAACAGAGGAACCGAGAATTACTGGGATAACGAGTAAGAAAGAATAACGTACAGCGGTATCTCTACTTAAACCTGCTAGAAGGGCAACGATTAAAGTTGCACCAGATCTTGAGATACCTGGTAAAACTGCAAGGGTTTGACCTAAACCAACGACAATAGAATCCTTAAATGTCATATCCTTTTCAGTACGTGAACCGTATTTGTGGAATCTTTCGATAAAAATAAGTGAAAGTCCTGTTACCGTTAATGCTGCGGCGATGAAGTATGGAGTTTTCATGGTGTCACCAACAACATCTTTTAATAACATACCAAGTCCACCCGTGATTCCTGTAGCTACTATGATATAAGTTCCAAAAAAGAAATGAACTTTATTTTCTTTTGAACGATCGACAAAGAATTTAAAAAATCCTGTTACTACATCGACGATATCTCTTCTGAAGTAAATCATTACTGCTAGTATAGAAGCTAAGTGTAGATAAATCTCAAACGCAAGACCAGGAAATGTATATCCAAAGATCATTTGCGTAATAACGATATGAGCTGTACTTGATACTGGTAAGAATTCAGTAATTCCTTGGACGAGACCAAATATAAATGCTTCAATGATAGACATAATAAGCCCCTTTCTAAATGAGCACAATAAATAAATTAACTAAGCCGTGTTAATTCTAGCAAAAATTGAGAGAATAATAAAGAAACAATTTGATAAAAAAAATATAACAATGTAATAAGATTGTCATCTAATTTTAGGTAATTAATTTAGAACCATGTTATTATAGTGGCGTATATGAAGTTCTGGGTAGGAATGAGGGAATGATAGTGAATAGGCGTTTGATTAGTATTTTAACTTTAGTAATTGCTGCTGGCTTAATTATCTTTGTCATCGTAACTGATCGTGAGAAACCACTAGGTGTTGAGAAAGGGTTGAAGGCAATTGATTTCACCTTACCTGTCTGGGGAGAGGAAGAAGGTGTTGAGGCCTCCTTGTCTGATTATGAAGGAGACGTCATCATCTTAAATTTTTGGGCAACTTGGTGTCCGCCTTGTAAAGATGAAATGCCTGACTTTATGCAATTTCAAGAAGATTACGGTGATTTAGGCATTAAAGTAGTCACTGTAAATATGTATTACTACGAACGGAGAGCAACGGTTGAAGAAGATATACAAAACTTTATGGAGGAAGTGAATGTTACTTTACCGACTCTGCTAGATAAAGAAGGAGAGGTCAATAATACGTATCAACCTCCTGGGTTTCCGATGACATATATTATTGATAGGGAACGAGTGATACAACAAGTAGTTCGTGGTGAAGTTAACTATGAAATGCTTGAACGTCTAGTACTGCCTATCGCCGAGGAGACTGAATAAATCAGTCTCCTTTAATAATTTACAGCAGTGAAGGTGCCTGGCACCACATATTTTGTTAAATATTGGTTATGATAGTAGGGGTGTGTTTATGGAGTAGGAGTGTGTTGTTATGTATAGGGATGAGAGAGTAACTGTAAAAAGTATTCTATTTGAAGATAAAGATATTCAACTATTGGAAACATCAGGGGGAGCGGGTCGTGCGATATTGTATCGTAGCTTCTTTCCAGAAGTACAGGAACAACAAGAAATTGTCGTTAACATAACGGCTACTGAGCTTAATTTAGGTACAGGAGGTTGGGATATTGTTAAGTCCATTCCTCATGCACTTTCTTATCAGGAAGAAGCCACTAATGGCCACATTATGAAAGCGAGATATATGCCTAATCAACATAGCATTCTTGCTGTGGAGGCACAAGAGAGCGTGGACCACTCGCTATTTCATACATCGTTTAGTTTAAGCGGGAAGCGAATTTTGCTAGCTGAATTGCATAGCATGCTACCACTAGTTTATGGCCTTATGAATAGTTTTTCTCATAATATGAAGTTAACCGCTATTATTAGTGATGAAGCAGCATTGCCGCTAAAATTAAGTGAACATATGAGGATTTTGGACAAGGAGAAGAATTTTCATTCAATTACTGTTGGGCAGGCGTTTGGTGGAGAGTTTGAAGCGATAAATTTAATTACAGCACTTCAATATGCCAATCAAAAATTAAAGAGTGATGTCATTCTTATCATCCTTGGACCTGGTGTAGTTGGAACGGGTACCGTTTACGGGTTTAGCGGGATGGAGTTAGCAAATTGGGCAAACATTGTTAATAGTTTAGACGGGCAACCAGTATGGATCCCAAGAGTTTCATTTGCTGACAAGAGAGAAAGACATTATGGAATTAGCCATCATACTTTAACACCTTTGAAGAAATTCACATGGAATAGAAGTATTGTACCATTACCAGTTCTAGCAACAGAGGAGAAGCAAAAAGTCCTTGAGCAACAAGTAAAGTCAATACAAGAGAAGCATTCAATAATTTGGGTAGAAAGTAAACGATATGAACATGAGCTGAAAGGTGCTTTATTATCTTATCCTAAACAAATAAAAACGATGGGGAGAACCTATGAAGATGACCCAACGTTTTTTTATACAGTTGCAGCAGCTGTTTTTACTGCCGTTGAGAAGAAATGAGGTTACCGTTTTGTATTGGCATTACGCCATTGTTCGACGGTCTCATACTTCTTCATATATTGTTTTAAGATCGTTTTCACTTGCCAAGCTTTACCGACTAACGTAACACCTTTATCTGTTATATATACTTTCATGAATTCACCTCTTGAGTGGTAAGTTTTCTAAAACACTATGATAGACTGTATGTAATATGAAAATGATTTAGAACTGGGAGGAGATTGTATGTCGAAGCAATTCTATGAAAAGACACTAAAGTCAGAGACATTATATGAAGGAAAAATTATTGATGTTGTCCTTGAGGATGTTGAGCTACCAGATGGAAACTCAAGTAAGCGTGAGTTAGTCAAGCACCCAGGAGCAGTAGCAATCATCCCTGTTACGAAGGAAGGGAAAATCGTTCTTATACGCCAGTTTAGAAAAGCATTAGAGCGGGCAATAGTAGAAATACCTGCAGGTAAGCTAGAAAAAGGAGAGAAGCCTGAAGTGTGCGCCATGAGAGAACTAGAAGAGGAAACAGCGTATAAGACCAATCAACTCAAAAAAGTGATTTCTTTTTATACCTCACCAGGTTTTGCTGATGAGTTGGTGCATATTTTTTACACCGACCAACTCGAACCAGGGGTTGAGAATACAGATGAAGATGAATTTGTAGAAAAAATCGAAGTTACATTGGAGGAAGCTGAGAAGATGATTGAAACCAATGAGATCTTTGATGCAAAAACGGCTTTCGCTGTTCAATGGTTAAGACTCCGAAATCAGAAGTAGGGTGAAGCAATTGCCAGAGTACTTTGTTGATTTACACATACACATTGGAAGAACTAATTCTGGTAAGCCAGTTAAAATTACTGCCTCTAAATCATTAACTTTAATGAATATTGTTGATTATAGTCAACGTATAAAAGGGTTAAATATCATTGGTATCATTGACTCGCACTCACCAGAGGTTATTGAGGAACTTAAAGAATGTCTTCAGAGAAGTGAAGCCGAGGAAGTTAGCGGAGGAGGTATTCTGTTCCGTAATGGAATAACGCTGCTTTTAGGGTCAGAACTAGAAATCTACCCTGAGAATTGCGCTGGTCCATTTCATATCCTAACATACTTTCCTACTATTAAAGCTATGCAAAGCTTTAGTGATTGGCTCTCAGAACGTGTAACCAATATTAATTTAAGTACCCAAAGAGTTTATGAAAAAAGTGATGTCATTCAGTTGAAAGTAAAAGAACTTAATGGTTTATTTATTCCTGCTCATGCGTTTACACCACATAAAGGAGTGTATGGAAAAGGAGTGCAAGAGAGTTTAACAGAGGTGTTTCGACTTTCAGATATTGATGGGATCGAACTCGGATTAAGCTCTGACACCAATCTAGTAAATGGAATTTCTGAATTAGCTCATATATCGTTTATCTCTAACTCTGATGCTCATTCTTTAGAAAAAATAGGTCGTGAATACCAATTGATTAAAATGGAGCAACCCAGTTTTGAGGAGTTTGCTTTAGCTCTACATAAAAAAAAGGGAAGACATATTATAAAGAATTTCGGTTTAAATCCTCGGCTCGGTAAATATTATCATACATCATGTGAAATATGCTTTACTCATGTTGGTGAACATACTGTGTGTCCGCATTGTCTAAGTAAGAAAATAACGAAAGGTGTATTTGAAAGACTACAGGAATTGAGCGACCCTAACCATAAAAAAGTAGAACGGCCACCGTATGTTCATCAAATTCCATTAGAATTCATTCCCAAATTAGGGCCGAAAACGTTAACAAAATTAAGAGATCATTTCGGAAATGAAATGAACATTATTCACCAAGCAAGTTTCTCGCAATTAAAAGAAGTTGTGAACGAACCTATTGCAAAAGCAATTGTTTTGAGTAGGACAGGAGAACTGTCCATCATCGCAGGTGGTGCTGGAAAATATGGCAAGGTCGAATAATATTTAATAGATTACAGTCATAGACCTCTACTAAATATCATAGATTTAATTAACAGGATGTTTAGGAGGGGCATTTATGAGAGGGAATCGTAATCGCTTTGGACAAGTTGTGGCCAGTCATATAGATGAAAATCGCTCAATTTATATTTTTACGATCATCCTATTTTTGATGGGAATTATATTTGGTGCGATTATTGTAAATAGTTTAAGTCTTACTCAAAAACATGACCTATATATGTATCTAAATCAATTTTTCGGACAAGTGGCAGATGGACAGATCGCTCAATCGTCAGCAATGTTCACACAAAGCTTTGCCCACTATGCAAAATATGTAGGGTTAATGTGGATTCTTGGTTTATCGATTATTGGTTTGCCAGTTATACTTATTTTATTGTTCTTAAAAGGGGTTGTCGTAGGCTTTACTGTAGGTTTTTTAGTTAACCAAATGGGAATGTCAGGATTTCTTCTTTCGTTTGTTTCAGTGATGCCACAAAATTTTGTGCTCGTACCAGCTTTTATCATTGTTGCAACAGGAGCCGTTTCTTTTTCTTTAATTATGATACGTAATCAATTTATAAAAAGAAGTAATCAACCAATCTTCCCTCTGTTTATTCGATATTCGATGCTAATTCTTTGCGTAGGAGCTGTTCTTGCAGTAGCATCTGCATTTGAGGCCTATGTTTCACCGTATTTAATGAAAATAGTTGTTAGCAATTTAATGTAATTATAATTAATTTTATTTAAAATTAATTATAATTAGTTATTAATAATGATTATACTTTGACACCTTCAATTGGAAACATTATAATATATAAAGATTATGGTGTTTTCAATGAGGGGGGTAAACGAATGGAGAAACGAGTTGAACGGATAAAGAAACAGCTTCATTCACAAAGTTATAAGCTGACGCCACAGCGAGAAGCAACAGTGAGAGTTCTTCTAGAACATGAAGAGGACCATCTAAGTGCGGAAGATGTTTACCTTCTAGTAAAAGAAAAGTCACCTGAAATAGGTTTGGCAACAGTATATAGAACGCTAGAGCTTTTGACTGAACTTAAAGTTGTTGACAAAATTAATTTTGGAGATGGCGTTTCGCGTTATGATTTGCGAAAAGAAGGAGCAGATCATTTTCATCATCATTTAGTTTGTATTGAATGTGGTTCTGTTGATGAAATTCAAGAAGACCTGCTGGGAGATGTTGAGAAAATAGTAGAACGCGATTGGAACTTTCAAATAAAAGACCATCGTTTAACGTTCCATGGAATTTGTCATAGATGTCATGATAATAAATTATCAGAAGAAAGCGAGTAACCCTTTTGTCCTACTTGGAAAAGGGTTTTTTATTTATATTTTATTAAACATCACTAAAACGACTAATAACAAAAAGTTCAAATTTTTATAGAAACTTGTACTAATGAGGTATAAACCTATTTTATCTTGGCATACCTTGTAATAAGAGAGTTATCTTCCAAAAATTTCTCGTAACATAGGAAGGTTGCCAGGAGGTCGTAGTGAAATGAAAACATGGTTAGACGCCATTTGGAATACATTAAAAGTATTTGTGTTATTTATGGGATGCACACTTTTGTTCTATTATGGTATTCTATGGGTAAGTGAAGAATATGAAAGTTATCATAGATATGATGAGCCAAAAGGAAGGGCTGTGAAAGTCATTCAGATGGAACAAGTAAATGAACAACCGACATGGGTTGATAGGTTGTTGTTTTTCTATCATTTTGGTGAGTAGCTAATATAAAAGGGGAAATGGCCATGCTAGAATATATTGAAGATTTTATCCATTATAGTATGGTAGAGAGAGGACTTTCGAATAATACAATCGAATCCTATCGTAGAGATTTACACAATTATATAAATTATATGAAAGAAGTAGAGCAATTGCGTTCACTTAATGATTTTGATCGTAATGGAATACTAAACTATCTCTATCATTTGAAAGATAGAGGTCGTGCTGATACGACAATTGCTAGAACGATTGCATCAATACGATCTTTTCATCAATTTTGCTTACGAGAGAAAGTTGCTGAAGGAGATCCAACTGTACATATTGAAACTCCAAAGGCAGCTAAGCGTTTACCAAAAGTACTATCTACCCAAGAAGTTGAGGCTTTACTTGAGGCACCTAATGGGAATACTGAATTAGATCTTCGGAATCAAGCGATGCTTGAAGTACTTTATGCTACAGGAATTCGTGTTTCTGAACTATGCCAGCTCGAATTACAAGATGTACATACTACAATGGGATTTGTTCGTTGTATTGGAAAAGGAAATAAAGAACGAATTATACCATTAGGTTCTAAGGCTAATGAAGCATTTCAACAGTATCTATCCATGGCTAGACCGAAATTACTGAAGAAAAACCAACATCAGATTGTATTTGTCAATCATCATGGTAAACCTCTAACAAGACAAGGCTTTTGGAAGGTCTTAAAGGGGCTAGCACAAAAGGCTAATATAGAAAAAGAGTTAACTCCACATACATTACGCCACTCATTTGCGACACACTTACTAGAAAATGGTGCGGATCTACGTGCGGTCCAAGAGATGCTAGGACATGCTGATATTTCAACGACACAAATATATACACATGTAACGAAAACGAGATTAAAAGATGTTTACGCCCAGTATCATCCGAGGGCGTAATTTTCTTTACTTCAATGAGTTGTCTGACATCAGACGACGTAGTTTACAAAACGTAAACAACTAATTTTTATTTGAAGATAGTAGAATTCACGAAAAGTGATCTTTCCCTTTTATATGTACATCAAGAAGTGCATATTATTTCCTATAACGTTAGGGTATAGTAAAAAGGGGAAAGAAATAATGGAGGTCAAGTTATGTCATCTTATCGTTTTAAAAGGGTATTTATCATTGTTATGGATTCAGTTGGTATCGGAGAAGCACCTGATGCTGCGAAATTTAATGATGAAGGTGCAGATACGTTAGGACATATTGCAGTACATATGAATGGGTTACATATGCCGAATATGGCAAAGTTAGGATTAAGTAATATTAGAGAAATTAAAGGGGTTGAAAAAGCAGATCAACCACTAGCTCATTATGGAAAAATGCAAGAAGCTTCTAATGGAAAAGATACAATGACTGGCCATTGGGAAATAATGGGGCTTAACATTCAAGAACCTTTTCTTACATTTCCAGAAGGATTTCCGTATGAACTAATTGAAAAGATTGAGGAGTTAACAGGCCGTAAAGTTATTGGTAATAAGGTAGCTAGTGGCACTGAGATTTTAAAAGAATTGGGTCAGAAACATGTAGAAACAGGAGCTCTTATTGTCTATACTTCGGCTGATTCTGTTCTACAAATTGCGGCTCATGAAGGTGTTGTTCCTATTGAGGAATTATACGATATTTGTAAGAAAGTACGAAAACTAACAATGGATCCTAAATATATGGTTGGACGAATTATTGCTAGACCTTTTATTGGTGAAGAAGGGAATTGGCATAGGACTTCGAATCGTCATGATTATGCGTTAAAGCCATTTGGTCGTACCGTGATGAACGAAGTGGTCTATGCCAAACTTGACTCAATAGCAATTGGGAAAATAAGTGACATTTTTGATGGAGAAGGGATTACAAAGTCGCTACGTACAACTTCAAATGATGATGGTATGGATAAATTAATTGAAAGTATCAATATGGACTTTACTGGGATTAGCTTTTTAAACCTAGTTGATTTTGATGCGAATTTTGGGCATAGACGTGATCCAGAAGGGTATGGAAAAGCGTTAGAAGCATTTGATCAACAATTACCAGCTGTTATCGAAAAATTAGGAGAAGAAGATTTACTTATCATTACAGCAGACCATGGAAACGATCCAACGCACCATGGTACAGACCATACTAGAGAGTATGTACCACTTCTTGTTTATTACAAAGGTATTAAATCGGGTAAGAATTTATCTATTCGAAAAACTTTCGCTGATGTAGGAGCAACTGTTGCTGATAATTTCTCTGTAAAGATGCCTGCTTTTGGTACTAGTTTTTTAAATGAAATTTAGGAGGAGAAGTTAGAATGATTAATAAGCAATCGATGACCGAAGCTGCAAATTATATTCGAGAAAAATATAGTGAGAAGCCGCAAATAGGTCTCATATTAGGTTCTGGCCTAGGGGTTTTAGCTGAAGAAATTGAAAATCCAGTTAAAATTCCTTACGATCAAATACCGAACTTTCCAATTTCAACAGTTGAAGGTCATGCAGGACAACTTGTCTTAGGAACACTCCAGGGAAAATTTGTTGTTGCTATGCAAGGAAGATTTCACTTTTATGAAGGCTATTCTTTGGAGAAAGTAACATTTCCTGTTAGAGTTATGAAAGAATTAGGTGTAAAAACGGTAATCGTAACAAACGCAGCCGGCGGCGTAAATGAAAGCTTCCAAGCAGGCGATTTAATGATTATTAGTGACCATATAAATAATATGAATCAAAATCCACTTATTGGCCGAAATGATCCAGAGTTTGGCGTTCGTTTCCCTGATATGTCTAATGCCTATTCGCCAAGCTTACGTAGTTTAGCGAAAAGAGTTGCTGAGAATTTAAACTTATCAGTCCAAGAGGGAGTTTATGTAGGGAATACAGGTCCTTGTTATGAAACTCCAGCTGAAGTTCGTATGATACGAAAACTTGGTGGTGATGCAGTCGGGATGTCAACTGTTCCTGAGGTGATTGTCGCACGTCATTCAGGTATGGAAGTACTCGGGATTTCTTGTATTTCTAATATGGCTGCAGGTATCCTTGATCAACCATTGACTCACGATGAGGTTATTGAAACAACTGAACAAGTTAGAGAGCATTTTCTATCTCTAGTTAAAAACATTGTGAAAGATATATAAGAAAGGGGTTTTATACATATGGAAAACATGTTAGTAAAAATAAAAGAGTCAGCTGCTTTTATTGAAGAAAAAATTTCAGGCAAGCCCAAAATCGGTTTAATTCTCGGCTCTGGTCTTGGAGAGTTAGCAGACGAAATTCAAAACCCAGTCCGAATTCCTTATGGTGAAATTCCAAACTTCCCAGTTTCAACAGTTGAAGGTCATGCTGGGCAACTAGTAATCGGTCAACTTGAAGGTAAGCAAGTTATTGCGATGCAAGGTCGTTTTCATTACTATGAGGGGTACTCAATGCAGGAAGTAACGTTCCCTGTTCGTGTGATGAAGCAATTAGGTGTTGAGGTAATGGTTGTAACAAATGCTTGTGGAGGAATGAACAAAGAGTTTGCTCCTGGTGATTTAATGATTATTACGGATCACTTAAATATGACTGGAGATAATCCTTTAATTGGACCAAATTACAATGAACTAGGCCCACGTTTCCCTGATATGAGCAGTGCTTACACAACAGAGCTTGTTAAATTTGTAGAGCGAGTTGGAAATGAGCTAGAAATTAAACTTCAAAAAGGGGTCTATGCTGGAGTTACGGGACCTACCTATATGACTGGAGCAGAATTAATCATGTTAAGAAATTTAGGTGGCGATGTAATAGGAATGTCAACTGTTCCAGAGGTAATCGTGGCCAGCCACGCTCAAATGAAAGTAATTGGTATTTCTTGTATTACTGACATGGCAATCGGTGAGGAGTTAGAAGGAATTACTCATGAGCAAGTAGTTGAAGTTGCAAACCGAACAAAGCCTAGATTTATCAAGCTTGTAAAGAAAATTGTGTCTGATGTGGAGCTGTGAGGTGTAACGTTTGATGAGAATGGTTGATTTAATTGAAAAAAAACGGGATGGCGGAGAATTAACAAAAGAAGAAATTAATTTTATTATCCAAGGATATACGAAGGATGAAATACCCGAATATCAAATTTCTGCACTTGCGATGGCTATCTTCTTTCAAGATATGACACCACAAGAACGTGCTTCATTAACGATGGCAATGGTTGAATCTGGTGATCAGATAGATTTATCGGCAATAGAAGGAATCAAGGTCGATAAGCACTCTACAGGTGGTGTCGGGGATAAAACAACGATTGCGTTAGCACCGTTAGTCGCAGCAGTAGGAGTCCCAGTTGCGAAAATGTCAGGTCGTGGCTTAGGTCACACGGGTGGCACTATAGATAAATTAGAAGCGATTCCTGGCTTTCATGTCGAGATAGACACACTTGAATTTAGTGAGCTTGTAAATAAAAATAAATTAGCAGTTATCGGTCAAACGACAAACTTAACACCAGCCGATAAAAAACTTTACGGACTTCGTGATGTCACGGCTACGGTTAATTCCATTCCGTTAATTGCGAGTTCAATAATGAGTAAAAAAATTGCTTCTGGAGCAGATGCAATCGTATTAGATGTTAAGACGGGCTCTGGTGCATTTATGAAGGAACTTGAAAAGTCTCAAGAGTTAGCAGAAGCAATGGTGGAGATCGGTAATAACCTTGGCAGGCAAACAATGGCGATTATATCTGACATGAATCAACCACTTGGATTTGCAGTAGGAAATGCATTAGAGGTAAAAGAAGCAATTGAAATGTTAAAAGGGAATGGACCCGATGATTTATTGGAGCTTTGTTTAACACTAGGAAGCTATATGGTATATCTGGCTAAACAAGCAACGTCAATTGAAGAAGCGAGAGTTAAACTTCAAGAGGTAATTGCCAATGGGGCTGCAATCGATAAGTTAAAAACCTTTATTGAGGCCCAAGGCGGAGATGCTACCGTAGTAGATAATCTTGAAAAATTACCGTATGCTGCATTTGATATTCCAGTTAAGGTTACTGAAAGTGGCTATATCTCTGAAATCGTAGCTAATAAAATTGGATTAGCAGCGATGAAATTAGGAGCAGGAAGAGCTACTAAAGCATCTACAATTGATTTATCTGTTGGAATTATACTTCACAAAAAGATTGGCGACCAAGTAAAAGCAGGAGATGCAATTGCCACTCTTTATAGTAATAGTCAAGATGTTGATGAAGTAGTTGAACTAGTTCAGAGATCTTATACAATCGTTCAAGAACAAGTTAAGCCTCCGACTCTTATTTATAATACTATCTCATAAATACTAAGGGACTAACGTAACTGTTAGTCTCTTTTTCTATGTTTTAGTTTCAGGCTGTGTTATAAGCACCAAAAACACAAAGTTGAAGACACCAGATATAATTATTTAGACAAAATAAAACTGAATAAAAACAGAGCTTTTTTAGAGAGATCCACAGTTTTAAAACTATTTATGTATAAACCTTTATAAATTGGAAAAAATTATTAGAAAAGTATTTGTCTAAAATCTTGAAAATCACTTACAAAATTGGAGGTCATTGGAACATGAGGGCTATTATTTCATCAATGTTATCGTTCGTGCTCATTATGAGTATGTTTGCTACAAGCAGTTTTGCTGCAGAAAAAGGAGTACAATTAGCACCAGACGCTTCTTCTGCTATTTTAATTGAGCGTGATACTGGAGCAATATTATTTGAAAAAAATAGTGATAAGGAATTACCACCAGCGAGTATGACCAAAATCATGACGATGCTTTTAATTATGGAGGCGCTAGATAAAGGAAAAATTAAATATGACGATAAGGTTCGTACTAGTGAACGTGCTGCTTCAATGGGTGGTTCTCAAATCTTCTTAGAACCTGGGGAAGAAATGACAGTTACTGATATGTTAAAGGCGATTGCTGTAGCGTCTGGGAATGATGCTTCAGTTGCTATGGCAGAACATATCGCAGGTTCCGAAGAGGAGTTTGTTCGTATGATGAATGAAAAAGCAAAAGAGCTTGGACTTCAAAATACAAATTTTAATAACTCAAATGGTTTGCCTTCTCCAGACCACTACACGACAGCTAAAGATTTAGCTATGATGTCAAAAGAATTATTAAAATATGAGGACATCACAAACTTTACTGGTATTTACGAAGATTACTTACGTCAGAATACTGATAAAAAATTCTGGCTTGTAAACACAAACAAGCTAGTTAAATTTTATCCTGGTGTGGATGGTTTAAAAACAGGTTATACGAGTGAAGCGAAGTACTGCTTAACTGCGACAGCCGAGAAAAATGGGATGCGTGTCATCTCTGTTATTATGGGGGCACCGTCTCCTAAAGAGCGTAACCGCCAAATTACTGAAATGTTAGATTATGCTTTTAGTCAATACATGACCCATAAATTATACGACCGTGATCATGAATTAGCACAAGTAAAAGTAAGTAAAGGTGCAATGAACAAAGTAGGTGCTGTAACAGCTGAACCTGTTTCATTATTAACTAAAAAAGGTGAAACTGTTGAAGATATGACAGAAAAAGTAACGGTAGTAGAGGACCTAAAGGCGCCTATTAAAAAAGGTGATAAACTAGGAACTCTAATCATTGAAAATCAAGGTAAAGTCGTTTCTGAAACAGATTTAGTTGCAGTCGAGGACGTACCAACTGCTACTTGGTGGCAACTATTCAAACGTACATTAGGTAAATTTGGTCAAGTTCAGTAGACCTTTACGCTATTATTCATTGTGAAACTTTGTTGGCTTTTGACGAAACGCTTTTAATTTCTTTGCTATTTTCGACTAAATTACACTAGTTTTGTCAGTGAGCAGGAGTAAGCAGGTGAAATATAGAAACTCTCTCTAGCAGAACATATGGGACATTAATTAAGGATGTTCCTACTACCATTGAGGGAGTGAGACCTGTGAGTTTAATCATTGACTTAGAACAAAGAGGCAGTGTTTTGTTAGTTCGCTTAGAAGGTGAGCTAGACCATCACACAGCAGAGCAATTAAGAACACAAGTTGAAAGACAGTTTGAGGATCAAGATTTGAAACATATCGTTTTAAACCTTGAGCAACTTTCATTTATGGATAGTTCTGGTTTAGGAGTAATACTTGGTCGTTATAAGCAAGTGAAAAATAATGGTGGAGAAATGGTAGTCTGTGCAATTTCACCAGCAGTTAAACGACTTTTTGAGATGTCTGGCCTATTTAAAATTGTAAGGCTTGAGGAAAGTGAACAATTTGCCTTGCAAACGTTGGGGGTGGCTTAATCGTGAAGAATTCTATGGAAATAAAGTTCTCTGCTTTAAGTCAGAATGAGGCATTTGCTCGGGTAACTGTTGGTGCTTTTGTTGCACAACTCGACCCGACAATGGAAGAAATTACAGAAATAAAAACAGTCGTTTCCGAAGCGGTTACAAATGCAATTATTCATGGCTATCATAACCAGCCAGAGGGAATGGTTTTCATTTCAGTAACACTGGAACAAGATACGATTGAACTCATCATTCGTGATGAAGGTGTAGGCATCGATAATATCGACGAAGCTAAACAGCCGTTGTATACAACGAAACCAGAGTTGGAACGGTCTGGTATGGGCTTTACGATTATGGAGAACTTCATGGATGAACTTCAAGTCATCTCTGAACCGATGATGGGTACAACCGTGTATTTAAAGAAATATCTATCAAAAAGCAAAGCCATGTGCAATTAAGGAGTCCTGCCTATGGATGTGGAGGTTAAGCATGGAAATAACGATGCCTACTTAAAAGATGATGAAATTAAAAAACTCATTGAGCGGAGTCAAGCAGGGGATGTAGAAGCAAGGGATTTAATTGTTAATCGTAACACGCGCCTTGTGTGGTCTGTTGTCCAACGTTTTTTAAACAGAGGCTATGAGGCAGACGATTTGTTCCAAATTGGTTGTATCGGCCTAATTAAATCGGTGGATAAGTTCGACTTGTCGTATGATGTTAAGTTTTCTACGTACGCTGTTCCAATGATTATCGGAGAAATTCAACGTTTTTTACGAGATGATGGAACGGTTAAAGTCAGTCGATCGATAAAGGAATTAGGAAATAAAATTCGTAAAGTAAAAGATGAACTCTCTAAAACGTTGGGACGAGTCCCAACAGTAAATGAGATTGCTGAAAAACTAGAAATCTCTCCAGAGGAAGTTGTCTTTGCTGGAGAGGCGAGTCGTTCCTTAACGTCAATTCATGAGACAGTCTATGAAAATGATGGTGACCCTATCACATTATTAGATCAAATTGCGGATCAAACTGGAAACAAGTGGTTTGATAAGATTGCTCTAACCGAGGCGATCCGTCATTTAGATGAACGAGAACGACTTATCGTTTATTTGAGGTATTACAAAGATCAGACCCAATCTGAAGTAGCTGATCGGTTAGGGATATCTCAAGTACAAGTTTCAAGATTAGAAAAGAAAATACTTGAACAAATTAGAGACCAAATGGGCGATTAGTCCTTTGGTCTTTTTTATTGTGTTCGTGTGAATTGGTTGAATACTTAATAAGTTAGGTTTTCTTAACTGAAATACATAATTTAGTACATAATGCAAAACATAACCATACTAGGGCATATTAGATAGTAATTCCTGCTTTGGAGGGAGAGGCATGAGTGAGCTTTTAGTCTATATCCGAATGAGGCATAAGGTAGAGGTTAAAGTTGATCAGCATGTGAAAGTTGGAGATTTAGCACAGGTTATTTCTGAACCTTCTATAAGAGAAAAAATCGTTCACCTGCCGATCCACCAAGTGGAGCCGAGTGATAAAAACTTTGTACTGATTGATGTGATGAAAGTCATTATGGCGATCCGTGATGCTTATCCTCAAAGTGATGTTCAATCAATTGGAGCAGCACATACGATTGTAGAAGTTAAAATGAAATCAAAAAGAATTGAACCTGTTTATTTTGTTTTCATTTGGCTACTTTTATTTATCGGAGCTGGTATGGCTATCATGAATTTTCATGAGGATGTCAGCATGAGAGAGGTCCATCAACGTATGTTTACTATAGTAACGGGAAACGAAATTGCTAAACCGTTATTACTTCAAGTACCTTATTCAATTGGATTAGGTTTAGGGATGATTATCTTCTTTAATCATGTGTTTCGAAAGCGATTAAATGAAGAGCCTAGTCCACTTGAAGTGGAAATGTTTAAATACCAGCAAGATTTAGACCAATACATTACTTATCACGAAAATAGTGAAAGTGAAACGAAGCTGAATGACAATTGAGGCTGTATTAGCAATCCTAATCGGTTTAGCAGGGGGGCTTGCGGTTGGTAGTGGCTTTGTAGCATTCTTAACAGTACTTGGTGTCGTTCCAAGACTTACTCAGCTATCGAAGACAGCAAAGTATATTCATATATATGAATGGGCAGTTGTATTAGGCGCAGTTGCAGGGTCGGTAGTTAGTCTAAATGATATTGTTTTATATTTAAGTGCATTATTACTTATTCCAATTGGCTTAGCAGAAGGAATTTTTATTGGTTTGTTAGCAGCTGCGTTAACAGAAGTTCTTAATGTGTTACCTATACTAGCTAAACGTCTAGGTATAGCTGAAAAAATAATAATATTATTAATGGCTATTGTTTTAGGAAAGGTTTTTGGGTCGCTTTATCATTGGATTTACTTTGTAGATCGGTAGAAGGAAGGTCATGGAGAGATGGAGGATAATAAAAAGCTACAGAAGGAATTTCAAAAAAAAATAAAACCTTTTCAGCCTAAAGTTCATTTTGTGAAAAATGGAATTAAAGCTTATGTAATTGGTGGGATAATCTGTGCCATTGGACAAGGGATTTCTAATTTCTATCTAAGAGTCTTTGATTTAACTGAGACTACAGCTATAAGTCCAACAATTGCTACTTTAATATTAATTGCAGCAATAATGACAGGCTTAGGTTTTTTTGATCGGCTAGGTCAATTTGCAGGTGCTGGAGCGATCGTACCAGTTACAGGTTTTGCAAATGCAATTGCAAGTGCAGCTTTAGAACATCGTAGTGAAGGTCTTGTTTTAGGAATTGGGGCTAATATGTTTCGAATTGCTGGTGCTGTTATTGCGTTTGGAGTTGTATCTGCTTACTTAGTAGGATTAACAAGGTTATTAGTTCAAACGTTAATTACCTAAGAGGGTTAATTACTCTTCTTCTAAACCCATATGAATTGGAGAAATCAAATGAATATGAATGTACAACAAACATGGCATTTTAACGAGAATATTTTCGTTGAAGCAACGGGAACAGCTGTTGGACCTTATGAAACCAATGGCCCGTTAAATGAAAGCTTCGATAAATGCTATGACAAATTATATTGTGGTGAAGATAATTGGGAATTAGCTGAACGTAGGTTAATGATAGATGCTATATCAATCTGCTTACAAAAAGCTAACAAAAAAGAAAGTGAAGTTAATTTAATGTTAGCTGGTGACCTGCTTAATCAAAATGTTACATCAAACTATGTAGCAAGACAGATGAATATACCTTACTTAGGAGTCTTCTCCGCTTGTGCTACAGCAATGGAAACAGTTGCTATTGGTGCCTCTCTAATAAGCGGAGGATTTGGAAATCGAGTTATTGCAGCTACGAGTAGCCATAATGCAACAGCAGAAAGACAATTTCGATATCCAACAGAATTTGGTGGGCAAAAGCCAGATACATCTACTTTTACAGTTACTGGTGCTGGAGCATTACTTTTAAGTAAGAAACCTTCTCCCATAAAAGTTACACACGCTACAATTGGAAAGGTTGTTGATATGGGGATTAAGAACCCTTTTAATATGGGGACAGCAATGGTACCAGCTGCGGTGGATACAATTATCCAGCATTTCAAGGATACAGGTAGGTCAGAGCAAGATTACGATTTAATCGTAACAGGTGACCTTTCGACAATCGGGAGTAAAGTATTAAAAGAATTACTTAGAGAACAAGGTATTCAATTGAAAAATAAACATCAAGATTGTGGGGTAATGATTTTTAGTAGAGACCAGCCTGTGTTTGCAGGAGGTAGTGGATGTGCATGTCCAGCAGTCGTTACATATGGACACTTATTAAAAGAAATGAAATTAGGCAAAATCAAACGAATGCTAGTTGTTGCAACGGGTGCATTAATGAGTCCGACAATGATGAAACAAAAAGAATCAATTCCTTGCGTTGCACATGGTGTTGTATTTGAATCCGAGGTGAGCGAGCACTGATGGAATATTTCATTGCATTTGCAGTAGGTGGGTTTATTTGTCTTATCGGTCAATTTTTGCTCGATGTTTTTAAGATGACACCTTCACATATGATGAGTACATTAGTTGTTGGTGGAGCTCTGTTAGATGGATTTCATTTATATGATAGACTCATCGATTTTGCTGGGGCTGGAGCAACAGTTCCAATAACAAGTTTTGGACACTCTTTAGTCCATGGTGCTATGACAGAAGCTGAACGTTATGGATTTTTAGGAGTAGGAATGGGAATATTTGAAGTGACTTCTGTCGGTATTTCCACGGCAATTTTATTTGGATTTTTAGTCGCCGTTATTTTTAAACCTAAGGGGTAATAGGATGAAACAACGAAAAAGAGTGATTTTAATTACCGATGGAGATGAGTCTGCTAAAAAGGCAGTTCAACATGTTGCTAAAGAAATAGGAGGTAGATGTATTTCAAGTTCTGCTGGAAACCCGTCTACTTTAACTGGAGAAGAATTAGTAAATCTAATTCAAAAGACTCCCTATGACCCAATACTTGTTATGTTCGATGACTGTGGTTATAAAATGGAGGGCCCAGGAGAACAGGCGCTAAGGTATGTAGCTAGTGATCCAACTATTGAGGTGATTGGTGCTATAGCTGTCGCATCACATACTCACTTTGCTGAATGGACTAAGGTGGATGTTTCAATTGATCGATTTGGGAAGTTAACAGAATTTGGTGTTGATAAAAATGGATTGCAGGATATTGAAATAGGGAGAATAGATGGCGATACAGTCTATATTTTAGATGAATTGGAAATTCCTATCGTTGTTGGTGTTGGTGATATTGGAAAGATGGGAGGTTTTGATACTATCGAAAAAGGTGCCCCAATTACGAGGAAGGCTGTTGAACTTATATTAGAACGGAGGGGATAAAAGGTGAGTAAAAATTTAATTAACCCTGAAAAGCAACCGATAACTAATAATATATTCGATAATGAAACAGCAATTAAAAATCGTATTGGTATTGGTACGAGCTTTGATGTTGGGATTAGAAAGTTCAATATATTAGGAAAACAAATTCAAGTGTATTTTGTTAATGGCTTGTGTGATACACAATTCATTATTGAATTGTTTAAAGAATTAAGTAGGCTTGGTGTAAGAAATGAAAAAAACCAAAATGTAAAACAAGCAATTGAAAATCATTTAGTTCACCAACAAGTTGAAACGGTCAAAACAATTGATGATGCGATTACGCAAATGTTATCTGGCTTGATCTTTATTCTTCTTGAAGGTGAAGATGAGGCATTTGTTGTTGATGTGAGAAGTTATCCTGGCAGAGGCCCTGATGAACCAGATACGGAGCGAGTTGTAAGAGGGGCTCGTGATGGGTATACAGAAAATATCATTCAGAACACAGCACTTACACGAAGAAGGATCCGGGATGAACGATTACGTAATGAAATTATGCAAGTTGGGGTCCGTTCCAAAACGGATGTTTGTATATCTTATATTGAAGATGTAGCTGACCCTGACCTGGTAAAAATCATAAAAAAAGAGTTAGAGTCTATAGAAATAGACGGACTAACTATGGCAGATAAAGTTGTTGAAGAATATATTGTTAAACAAGGCTTTAATCCATTCCCGCTTGTAAGGTATACGGAAAGACCAGATGTTGCAGCCACCCATTTATTTGAAGGACACGTAATCATAACGGTTGATACATCACCAAGTGTAATTATTACACCTACTACTTTATTCCATCATGTTCAACATGCCGAAGAATATCGTCAAGCTCCTGCTATAGGAACCTTTTTAAGATGGGTACGTTTTTCAGGGATGATTTTAGCCTTGTTTATTCTCCCACTTTGGTTGCTGTTTGTTATGCAACCTAATTTGTTACCAGAGATGTTAGAATTTATTGGTCCAAATGAAACAACAAATGTTCCAGTTTTTGCACAAATTGTACTTGCTGAAATTGGGATAGAATTGTTGAGGATGGCTGCTATTCATACTCCGTCTCCTCTTGCGACCGCATTAGGGTTAGTAGCGGCGTTATTAATTGGTGAAATTGCAATCAATGTAGGATTATTTGTACCAGAAGTAATTCTATATGTTGCATTAGGAGCGATTGGAACATTTGCTACACCGAGTTATGAATTAGGAATAGCGATGAAAGTAGCAAGACTTGTATTATTGTTAGTTGTGGCTATCTTTAAATTACCAGGACTTGTTATTGGATCAACGGTATTTATTTTACTACTAACAATGATAAAGTCTTTAAATAAACCATATTTATGGCCATTGTTGCCATTTAACCCATCTGCTTTTTGGCAAATACTTGTTCGTGTGTCTGTCCCATCGATTAAACGTCGTCCTAGTATCGTTAGTCCAAAAGATCCGATAAAACAATCATAAAGGTTATATAAGAGGAATCCGATATTGCCACGTAGCAAGGATTATGTTAAAGTGTACCTATTAATTGTATAAGTCCCTCATTTCTTTATGAAACACGGGGTAGAGGTGCAGTGAGAATGAGTATGTCTGAAGAGCGAGATGGAAGCAATGAAACAGACAGAAAGGTCGATTTGCCGAAGTGGAATAATAGCACCATCCTATTTTTTCACTGGGGTGTCATTAAATAGGTGACACACTGTCACTGTAATATACAGTGGAGTACTATTCTATAAATGAGGTTACTCTTGCTATGGATCGGTCATAACAGCTAGTGTAACTACATTAGCTGTTTTTTTGTTAACCAAATAGGTAGGTATCTCACCTTTCAATTATACAATTAGAATATAAAACGGATCTCCAATCTCTCATATATAGAAGGAGCCTTATCTATATGTGTTGATTGTTAGTGATGCGAAGATAGGAGAGAGAAACGATGCACTTACATGGTACAAGTAGAATAAATGACTTAGGCCACCTAGAGATTGGTGGTATCGATACAGTTGAACTCGCGAGTAAATATGGAACTCCTCTTTTTGTTTACGATGTATCGTTAATACGTGAAAAAGCGAAAGCGTTCAAAGAGGCTTTTAGCGAACTTGGGGTAAAAAGCCAAGTTGCATATGCAAGTAAAGCATTTAGTTGCGTTGCAATGGTTCAACTTGCAAATGAGTTGGAATTGAGTTTAGATGTCGTATCTGGTGGGGAACTTTATACGGCGATGGTAGCTGGCTTCCCAATGGAGCGTGTTCACTTTCATGGGAATAACAAAAGTCCAGACGAAATAGATATGGCAGTTCGTGCTAATATCGGTTGCTTTGTAGTAGATAATTTCTATGAATTAGAATTGTTAAAGCAAGCTGCAATTAAACATCAGCGGAAGGTTTCTATCTTACTAAGAACGACTCCAGGGGTAGAAGCGCATACACATGATTATATTACAACGGGTCAAGAAGACTCCAAGTTTGGCTTTGATTTAGTAAGTGGTCAAGTTAATCGTGCAATCGAGTGGGCGATGGACTGTGAAGAACTTGAACTATTAGGGATTCATTGCCATATTGGCTCACAGATATTTGAAACAACAGGTTTTGTTATGGCTGTTGAAAAGCTGTACAGCTATATTGAAGATTGGTCTAAGACATCAAATTTCGACTTGAAGGTGTTAAATTTAGGCGGCGGCTTTGGAATACGTTATATTGAAGGTGATGAGCCATTACCTGTAGGACAATATGTGAAAGCAACAATTGAAGCTGTTCAGCACCATGTTAATAAGTTAAATTTAACAATGCCTGAAATTTGGATTGAACCTGGGCGTTCACTCGTAGGTGATGCAGGAACAACTCTATATACACTAGGATCGCAAAAGGATATACCGAATGTTCGTCATTATCTTTCTGTAGATGGAGGAATGACAGATAACCTTCGTCCTGCTTTATACCAAGCGAAATACGAAGGCATTTTAGCTAATCGTGCAATTGATCAAGTAGAAGCGAAATATTCAATAGCAGGTAAATGTTGTGAAAGTGGCGATATGCTCATTTGGGACTTACCTCTACCAAAAGCAAACCATAAAGATATTTTAGCTGTTTTTTGTACGGGTGCATATGGTTACTCAATGGCTAACAATTATAACCGAATTCCCAGACCAGCTGTTGTATTTGTTGAAGATGGGGACGCGCAATTAGTAATAGAAAGAGAAACATATGAAGACGTGGTTCGCTTTGATTTGCCACTAAATACTAAACAAAAAGTGTAAGAATGACTAGAGGTCCACTCTCATATACGAGGGTGGATTTTTTTATGATGGCGCTGTTCCTTAAAGGGGTTTGAATTTACTTCTCACACAAAGATCGAAAATCTACGTTTATTTAATTATAGGCTTTAACATAGCTTGTAAGAATATGCCGTCTGCTCATTGCTATCCTAAATATAGTAGAAGTTGGGAGTTACCCTAGCAACCTACTAATGTTTTGAAGTCAAATTCGCTTTATGATAGACGACAGGAGGCGAATTTATGAAAAAAATATTAATTGCACTTGTAGCACTCATGTTTTTACTACCGTACCAAGCTTTTGCACACTCTCATACGCTCGCAGATCGAATTATTGAAAGTGGAAAAAGGTATATTGGCACACCGTATCAATTTGGTGCACCTTTAGGAAATACTTCGAGCTTTGACTGTTCTTCTTTTACAGCAACCATTTTTGGGGAACATGGAATTACTCTGCCTCGAGTTAGTCGTGATCAGGCAAGAGTAGGGGTACAGGTCTCATTACAGCAACTACAAAAAGGCGATTTATTGTTTTATGATACAAACTTTGATGGTCAAATTAATCATCTTACCGTATACATAAATAATAATGAGATGATTCACGCTTCTAGTAGTCGTGGTGTTCATATCACCAATCCTTTTTCTAATTACTGGAATGATCGTTTTGTAACGGCTCGTCGAGTTATTCCTGTAGAACAATCTGTTGCTCCCACTCAAAGTAGTAGAGCTTCAACATACGTAGTGAAATCAGGAGATACTTTATCACTAATTGCAAGAAACCATGGTGTTACGGTGCAACAGTTGAGAGATTGGAATCGTTTAACTTCTGATATAATTTTCCTCGGTCAAACATTACAAGTACAACCATTAAATCAAGCATCACCGTCAACACCAGCAACTAATCATTCAGGGGCTATATACACAGTTAAAGCAGGTGACAGTTTATGGACTATAAGTAGAACGTATAATGTTACGGTAAATCAATTGATGCAATGGAATAACCTTACTTCTTCTGTCATTCATGTAGGGCAACCATTACAAATTAGCTCAACTCCATCTCTAAAAATATATACGGTTCAAGCTGGCGATAGTTTATGGGGAATCGCAACACGAAATGGAACAACGGTTCAGGCGATTACCGAGCTGAATCAATTACAATCAACGGTTATTCATGTCGGTCAGACTCTTAGATTACCATAAATAATAGGGATGATAACACGTAAAAAAGCTGAAGGCCTAATCATGGTTCTTCAGCTTTTCTATATTCAGTTCCAGGTGCCATCTGCTCGAGGTCGCTTCGGTCCATCAAACGTGTCCAAAGAGCAGGACACTAATTGCTGGTCCTCCAGCGCTTGTCGCCGATAAGCAGGCACCTTCCACTTTTCTATGTCTAGTTCCAGCGCCTAGCGTCTAGTGGACTTCGCTCTCCTCTTTACGATAAGTCAACATCAGCTCGTTGACACTCACTGTGTATCCTTTATCTCATACGGAGGGCTCCAGTCCATACGCCGCTAACCAGCCGCTTCCACTTTTCTTATCTAGTTGTTAATACTTCGGTTGTTTGTTTGATCGCTTGTTTCATAATGGTAATCATTTGTTCTAGTTCCTCGTATGAAGTAGCAAGAGGTGGCATAAAGACTATGACATCACCTAATGGACGAGATAACATTCCGAGTTCACGCATTTTTAATGTAGCTTTATAACCGATACGGTCACCCCAAGGGAATGGCTCTTTCGTTTGTTTGTCTTTTACAAGCTCGATACCGACCATTAATCCAAGTTGACGGATGTCACCAACGTGCTCAAGTTCGGTTAAGGTTTGTAGTTTCTCGGAGATAAATTTCGCTTTTTTCTGTACATTATTAACAATGTCTTCTTCTTTAAATAGTTTAAGATTTGCAAGGGCAGCGGCACAGCCTAATTGGTTACCTGTATAGGAGTGACCATGAAAGAACGTTTTTAGTTCTGTGTAATCCCCGTAAAAGGCCTCATACACTTTTTCACTTGCCATCGTTGCTGCGATAGGTAAATACCCACCAGTAATTCCTTTTGCAATCGTCATCAAGTCAGGCTGAACATTTTCATGCTCGACGGAAAACATTTTTCCTGTTCGGCCAAAGCCAGTAGCAACCTCATCAACAATTAGTAAAATGTTGTATTTGTTACATAGCTCTTGGATACCTTTTAAATAACCTTTAGGCATAACATTCATTCCACCTGCTCCTTGGATCATTCCTTCGATGATAAAGGCCGCGATTTCTTCATGTTTTTCTGAAAAGAGCTGTTCAACTTCAAGTAAACACTCATTTTTTATTGTTTCTGGGTCAGAAGGTTCATTTCGATAGACATTTGGAAAAGAGACCTTATAACTATCAAACATCAATGGGTGGTAAACAGTGTGAAAAATATCGACTGCACCTACACTGATGGCACCAACCGTATCACCATGGTAACCATTCTTTGTTGTAACAAACTTTTGTTTATTCGTTTTGCCAAGATTTCTCCAATATTGAAAAGCGAGCTTTAAGGAAATTTCAACAGCTTCTGCGCCACTGTCCGAATAAAAAACACGTGTTAAATTATCAGGTGTAATTTCTACTAACTTTTCTGCTAGCTCGGTAGCTGGTACATTTGATGCGCCTAACAAAGTAGAGTGAGAGATTTTAGTAAGTTGTTCTTTAATTGCTTCGTCAATCTCATGTTTACGGTGACCGTGGACATTAAGCCATAGAGAGGAGTATCCATCTAAGTACTTTTTTCCATAAATATCAGTTACATAAACGCCTTCCCCTTCTGAAATAATTAAAGGATCTTCCTCGTAATCTTTCATTTGGGTAAATGGCAGCCATAAATATTTTTTACTTTTTTCAATCATATTGTTTGCTTCGTTCATAAGCTTGTTCCTTCCACCTTTCAATAATATAATCAATGTTTATCTTTTCGATTAAATGTGTACAGATGTCTTTTTCATCTAGTCGTTGTTCTAAGTTTTCAACATACGGAAGTTTTCCTATAACGGGTACATCAGTCATTTTTTCAATCATATCAATGTTTTCTTGTTGTGCTACAGTTTCACTTTCTATAAACCCACTCATAACAATTCCTGTAATGGGTAGTCCTAGTTGTCGTATGTATTGCACCGTTAATGTTGTATGGTTGATCGTTCCTAAACCAGCTCGTGCAACAATGATTACTGGAAGTTTTAGCTCTTTCATTAAATCCGAAACACAGTATGTTTCATTGATTATAGGTACAGCAACACCGCCCGCACCCTCTACGAGTATGCAATCGCATGAATTAGTAATATTACGAAAATCTTTATAAATACGGTCTTTTTCAATTGTGACCTCGTCCCAACGTGCAGCTAGATGGGGAGACACAGGGGCTTTAAGTAAATAAGTGTAGCTATGGGGAAATGTTTTTCTGTTCACCTTTTCATACATATCAACATCAGGTGCAAAAAGCTGCTTTTCCCTATATTCTGCACCACTTTGTACAGGCTTATAAGGAATTGTATTTGTGCCTTTTGCATTTAAAGCAGATGAAAGTAAACTAGTAACAATTGTTTTGCCAACATCGGTATCAGTTCCTGTTATAAAAAAACCAGCCATAAATTCACCCTTCCTAAGTTTAGTAAACTAAATTTAATAGAAAGGTTAACATTAAAATTGTAAAATTTCAACAATTAACTATAAATAATATTTAATTTACTAGTAGGGTTCTCTCGAATAGGTAATATTGTAAACCTTTAATAAGTTTAAGTTGACAATGTTTATTTTAATAGACTACTATTACTATAAAATGGTAGGTAAAGGTGGAAAGTGGAATGAAATTAAAACCGTTTGAAATATCAGTGTCTGGATTATTTGTGGCATTAATGGCAATCGGCGCTAATATTGCACCTTATTTAACAATAGGTGGTGTACCGATTACTTTACAGCTATTATTTGCTATATTAGCGGGAACGTTATTAGGGAGTCGGCTTGGGGCAATCTCTATGACTGCCTACATGGTAATCGGATTAATTGGGGTACCCGTATTTGCTCAATTTAAAGGAGGATTTGCAACTCTTTTAGGGCCAACCTTTGGATTTGTTGTTTCCTTCATTTTTGTGGCCTATGTTGCAGGTAAACTGGTTGAAGCAAAAACTAAACCGAAGCTCACTGCATTTTTCATGGCTTCATTCATTGGTTTAATACTAAATTACTTAATAGGAACCCATTGGTTGTATGCTGCATTACGTTTTTGGTTAGAGACTCCAGAAGGGTTTAGTTATCTTATTGCTTGGTCATGGATGATACTTTATTTACCTCTAGATATTTTGGTAGTAACTGTCGCAGCTCTGATCTCACCTCGATTGTATCAAGTAATAAAAGGTTCAAGGTATCTTCAAAATCAGCGCGTCGCCTAAAAAAAATTTTCTAGTGGTTGAAAATTTCACATTGAGTTATTTTTATAGTAAAATGAAGCGAATGTGAAATAAACCTTTAGGAGGCTATACATAATGAAAAAAGGTAGTTTTAAATTTGAAAATGGGGAACAAATCGTTTTTGAATTATTCTCTGAGGCAGCACCAAACACTGTAGCGAACTTTGAAGAGTTAGCAAACAAAGGGTTCTATAATGGTTTAACATTCCACCGTGTCATACCTGGGTTTGTAGCTCAAGGTGGTTGCCCAATTGGTAATGGTACTGGTGGGAGTGGTAAAACAATTAAGTGCGAAACTGAAGGTAATCCGCATAAGCATGTGGCAGGTACTTTATCAATGGCACATGCAGGTAAAGATACTGGAAGCAGCCAGTTCTTCATCGTCCACGAACCACAACCTCACTTAGATGGTGTTCATACTGTATTCGGTCAGGTAGTAGAAGGAATGGACACAGTTTTACGTATTCATCAAGGTGACGTAATGTCTGAAGTAAAAGTTTGGGAAGAATAATAGTAAGGAGGTTGACTTAATATGAGTCAACCTCTATTTTTTTGTATTTTTGTAAAAGGCTCTAATTCTCAAGGAGGTTGTTCTTTGCGATCAGAACCAATAGCCATGCAATTACTTGGCTCTTCATGTTCTGCAAAAAAAGATACAAAAGCAACAATGCTTACAAAAACAGCTATGTAAAAAAAGACCTTATGACGATATTCATCTTGATAGCTGTAGGAAAGGCTTCCTTCTTTATGAATATCTTTTAGTTGACGAAACTTGTTAATTAAGGATACAATTTAAGAAATGAATAGGTTTTCATATTATTCCTTCGGGGCAGGGTGGAATTCCCTACCGGCGGTGATGAAACGATTAGTTTCTTAGTCCGTGACCCGTTATGATGATTATTCATAACGGTGGATCTGGTGAAACTCCAGGGCCGACAGTGATAGTCTGGATGGGAGAAGGAAGAGAAGAGCTCGAATGTGTACAGAGGTGGAATCTGTCTTATTTAGCATATCCATCTAAAAAATGTGTTTTTTGTACACCATACGAACGTTTATTTAGTGATGTCTTTTCTTTCGAATTCTTAATATAAAGAGGCTGTCCCAAATCAAGTGTACGATATTTCCTGTGTGGTGATATTGGTTAATTGATCTTTGGGCGCCTCTTTTTTGTTAGTAAGTTTTTTAGCAGCTGTCTAGCTCTGCCGAAGGTACGCTTTCGCAAGTTTTATTACATGATAGAAAGAGGCTAGGACAATGAATGACCGACAATATATGGAGCTTGCAATACAAATCGCTCGTTCTGCACAAGGGCAAACGACGCCTAATCCACTTGTCGGAGCTGTGGTTGTTAAAGAGGGACAAGTCGTAGGAATGGGAGCCCACTTAAAAGCAGGTGAAGCTCACGCAGAAGTACATGCTATTCAAATGGTGGGTACTAAAGTGGAAGGCGCTACAATTTATGTCACGCTAGAGCCTTGTAGTCATTATGGGAGAACACCTCCTTGTGCTGATTTAATTATTCAATCCCGCATAAAACGAGTGGTTATTGCAACAACTGATCCTAACCCTAAGGTTAGTGGAAAAGGAATAGAGAAGTTAAGGAATGCTGGTATAGAGGTTGAAGTCGGGTTATTGAAAAAAGAAGCCGATGAATTGAATGAAGTATTTTATCACTTTATAAAAACAAATAAGCCTTTTGTAACACTAAAGACTGCTGTAAGTCTTGATGGTAAAATTGCAACTGTTACAGGGGACAGTAAATGGATTACAAGTAGTGAGGCTAGAGAAGATGTTCATTATTTAAGACATACACACGACGCAATTTTAGTCGGTGTTGGAACCGTAATAGCAGATAACCCAAGTTTAACAACTAGGATCCCAAACGGAGGCAAAAATCCAATTCGGGTTATTTTGGACTCAAAATTACGGACCCCATTAGATGCGACGGTTGTTACAGATACTAAAGCAACAACGTGGATTATTACAACATATCATGCCGACAATATAAAGAAAGAACAACTAGAGCAATTAGGAGTGCGTGTACTCACAGTAGGAGAAAGCATTATAATTGATAAACTTCTTAACTTATTAGGGGAAAATGGTGTGACTTCTCTTTTTGTAGAAGGTGGTGCTACTGTAAATGCCAGCTTTTTAAAAGAGCGAGCAGTCAATCAAGTCATAACGTATATTGCACCTAAAATAATTGGTGGGAAGCTAGCGCCAAGCTCATTTGGTGGTGAAGGTTTCCAAATGATGTCTGAAGTGTTAGAACTTGAGCTTATAAAGGTTCAACAAATAGGCCCTGATATAAAAATTATTTCAAAACCAAAGGGGGCAAATTAGTATGTTTACAGGGATTATTGAGGAATTAGGTACTATTGAAAATATCCGTCAAAATAATGAAGCTATCGTGATGACGATCCAAGCAAATGAAATCCTAAAAGATGTCCATCTAGGTGATAGCATAGCTGTGAACGGTGTTTGTTTAACGGTTACATCTTTTGATAATCATAAATTTACAGTTGACCTCATGCCAGAAACTGTTAGAAGCACAAGTTTAAAGACTCTACAACGCGGTTCTAAGGTGAACCTAGAGAGAGCAATGGCTGCAAATGGCCGATTCGGTGGACATTTTGTATCAGGGCATGTAGATGGTATTGGAAAAATTAAAAAGCGAGAAGCTGTTGACAATGCAGTTTATTTTCAAATAGAGATTTCACCCGATTTGAGAAGATATGTTTTATTTAAAGGCTCAATTGCTGTGGATGGTACAAGTTTGACGGTATTTGGAGTAGATGAAACATCCTTCACGGTTTCAATTATTCCGCACACTTTAAGTGAAACCGTCATAGGTGCAAAGCATCCAGGGGATATTGTTAATATCGAGTGTGATATTGTCGGAAAATATATTGAACAGTTTATAACTGAAAGAGCAACACAGCAGGGAACGAAAAGTTCTCTAACAGAGAGCTTTTTAGAAGAGCATGGGTATAAATAATAAGGGGGGAATATAATGTTTGATCCTATTGAAGAAGCCATTTACGAATTAATGCAAGGTCGTGTTGTCATCGTATGTGACGATGAAGATAGAGAAAATGAAGGTGACTTTGTTTCACTAGCAGAAAAAACGACACCAGAAGTTATTAACTTTATGATTAAGTATGGAAGAGGTTTAGTTTGTGCTCCCATAACGGAGGAACGGGCAAAACAGTTGGATTTGTTCCCGATGGTTGACCATAATACAGACCCGCACGGCACCGCTTTTACTGTAAGTATTGATCATCATACAACAACAACTGGGATAAGTGCTCATGAGAGATCAGTAACAGTACAAGCGTTAATTGACGAAAATACTAAGAAACATCACTTCAAAAGACCAGGACATATCTTTCCGTTAGTAGCGAAAGATGGTGGAGTATTAAGACGTGCTGGGCATACTGAAGCAGCTGTTGATTTAGCTAGGCTATCAGGATCAAAGCCTGCTGGTGTGATTTGCGAAATAATTAAAGATGATGGAACGATGGCTCGTGTCCCAGATTTGCGAAAGATCGCTGATGAACATGATCTTAAGATGATCACTATTAAAGATTTAATCGAATACCGACATCGTAAAGATAAGTTAGTGGAAAGAGAAGTTGAGATTAATTTACCGACAGAATTTGGTGACTTTAAAGCAATTGGATATACGAATGTGTTAGATGGTAAGGAGAATATTGCTTTAGTTAAAGGTGAACTGTCTCCAGATGTTCCAACGCTTGTACGAGTTCACTCTGAATGTTTAACTGGTGATGTATTTGGTTCACATCGTTGTGATTGTGGTCCACAGCTTCACGCTGCCCTTGCACAAATTGAGCAAGAAGGAAGAGGGGTTCTTCTATATATGCGTCAAGAAGGTCGTGGAATAGGACTTATAAATAAGCTGAAGGCTTATAAGTTGCAAGAAGAGGGCTATGATACTGTTGAGGCAAATTTAAAGCTAGGCTTTGCTCCTGATCTTCGCGAATACGGTATTGGTGCACAAATCCTGAGGGATTTAGGGATTTCGAAAATGAGGCTATTAACGAATAATCCAAGGAAAATCACGGGGTTAGCTGGATATGGTCTCGAAGTTGTAGACAGAGCACCACTGCAATTACCACATAATGTTAATAATGAGGGATATCTAAAAACAAAGCATGAAAAATTAGGACATATGCTCCACTTCTAGGACTAATTCTAATTGAAAAAGGTTATAATTCGATCACATTAAAAACATTAAAATGGAAATAGAAGGGGAGACACCCCTTCTCATACATAAGGAGGAAATAGCATGGGTAAAGTATTTGAAGGAAATTTAGTAGGTTCAGGATTAAAAGTAGGAATAGTTGTCGGTCGATTTAATGAATTTATTACAAGTAAGCTATTAGGTGGGGCACAAGATGCATTGAAACGTCATGGTGTTTCAGAAGAAGATGTAGACATTGCTTGGGTTCCTGGAGCATTTGAAATTCCGTTAGCAGCCAAAAAGATGGCTGAAACGAATAATTATGATGCAGTAATTACACTTGGAACGGTTATTCGTGGGGCCACTCCTCACTTTGATTTCGTTTGTAATGAAGCTGCAAAAGGTGTAGGGAGTCTTTCACTTCAAACAGGTATTCCAGTTATCTTTGGAGTTTTAACTACAGATACAATTGAACAAGCTATTGAAAGAGCTGGGACAAAAGCAGGAAATAAAGGTTGGGAAGCGGCAGCGGCAGCTATAGAAATGGCTAACCTAAGTCGTTCTTTTAACCAATAGGCTTTCATACTAGACCAACAATCAGTATAAAAAAACTTTCATCACATACTTTTACATAAGAAGCATAGGTCAGACTTCACTGGCTTATGCTTTTTTTGACAAAAAACTACCTTTAACCTATTCACATTTTAATCGTTTTGACATATTTTATAAGTAACGTTTATCTTAATTTTTCAGAAACGACACACAATATCACATAAGAATATGATAAAATTTAGTTTGATAAGCTTATGCATCACTCACTGTTCTTAAAATGATTAAAGAGGGATTAATATGTTAATAAAATATAAATCTACTTATAGAAAGATTGCGATGGGGCTATTATCGTATATGCCGCAACAAAAACAGATTAAGACTTTACAAGAAACAATTGAAAAATATGAACACGATGAAAGATGGCAACTGTTTTTATGGAAAGAAGAAGATATCGTAGGTGTTATTGGTATTTTTGAAGATAGTGATGGAGACTTTGAATTATGCCATGTTTGTGTAAACCCATCTTTTCGAGATGAGGGGATAGGTAAACAAATGCTTCAAGCGTTACAAGAGAGAATTACTGGCACACTTAGACCTAATAAAGATACAAAAGAATTTTATTCTGCATGTTTATTAGATGTATAGAGGTTGCCCCATAGTGTAAGGCACCTCGAAGGTGTTATATACTTTTGTATGTAAAAACCTATAAAACGAGGGCCAAAACACTCAAGAGTTGCTTTTTTAAATTATGTTTTTCTATTCTTTAATTGTTTTTGTCTAGCTCTTTCATGTATGACGTCGTCCCTGTTACGCAGTGTATGTTTATTAATGAGATAAGTGTTGTTAAAATCACTCGGGCTGCACCAGCTTCGATTCTCTTTTTTGCATTGTTCTGTACAAGCTTCAAGAAGGCTTTTGTCTTCAATTGGGATGTTATAATCACTGTAGGGGAGCTTTTTCTCTATACTGTCCTTGATCTGAGGTAAGTCCAGTAATAATTGCTTACTATTTATTCCAAGTTCAGCTATTTTGGTTGTTTCCCTTTCTAATATACTTAGTGCACTTGAGATCATCTTTTTTGCACCCTCGTAGTTCTTTCGACGATAATGGTAAAGTCCAACAGCAATTTGAATAAACCCGACCCAAACCTTTTCTTTCCCCCCTTCTTCTGATTTCCAGTATTCCTCTAATACTTCATGACATTCGAAAAAATCACGTGAACTATGAAAATAAAGTAAATAATCAATAAATTCTTGTGGGTATTTCATTTTTTAAAATCCTCCATAGAATAAGTTAATTAAAGTGTATCATATGTATTTTTATTAAGAAAATAGTGTTTAAAAGCCCATCCATTAAAAAGTATGATATAATCCTGTCTAGCAAGGGTTTAATAGAAATTGGTGATGAAATGAACAGTCAGTATAGTGTTAAATTGGATACTTTTGAAGGTCCACTAGATCTGCTATTACATTTAATTAATCAGGCAGAAGTAGATATATATGATATTCCTGTAGCTAAAATTACGGATCAATATATGCAATATATTCGCACAATGCAGGAATTACAACTAGATATAGCGAGTGAATACTTAGTGATGGCAGCAACGCTATTAGCAATCAAAAGTAAAATGTTACTTCCTAAACAACAAGAAGAATTGAATATTGATGAAAGTTTTGAATTGGATGAAGAAGATCCACGTGAAGAACTAATGATGCGTTTAATTGAGTATAGAAAGTTTAAAGAGGCGGCAAATGAGCTTCAAGATCGTCAAGTTGAACGCTCGTTAATTCATACCAAACCTCCTGTTAATCTCGAAAGGTATTTTCCAAAAGAAGAGAGAAAAGAAGTAACATTAAAAGGTATTACTCTTTATGATATGTTAGATGCTTATCAATCCATGCTAAAACGAAAAAAATTACAAGCCCCAGTGGCAAAAACTGTTAAAAGTCAAGAGTATTCGATACAGTCACGAATGGGAGAAATTATGGAGGATTTAATACGTAATGGAGGAAAAAGAAATTTTTATTCATTGTTTCCCGTACGCGAAAAGTCCCATATAGTTATTTCTTTTTTGGCCTTATTGGAACTAATAAAGAAAAAATCCATTATTTGTGAACAGGAGAGAAATTTTTCTGACATCATGATCTACATCAAGGAGGAGGGGTCTATTCATTGACGCTATTTAATCCAATTGGTTTAACTGAGTTAAAAGGTATTATTGAAGGGTTATTATTCGTAGCTGGTGAAGACGGACTTACGGAAGAACAATTAGTTAACATTTTAAAAGTGGAAAGAGAAACGGTAAAAGATGCTTTAAACGATTTAGAAATTGACCTAAAAGACATGAACCGTGGAATGCAATTAATTGAAATAGCGGGTGCTTACCAACTAACAACGAAGCCAGAGCATGCACTTTATTTTCAACAATTAGTGGAAACACCAGGCCATACTGGATTGTCGCAGGCTGCTCTAGAAACATTAGCTATTGTTGCCTACAAACAGCCAATTACTCGTGTTGAAGTAGAGGAAATACGAGGAGTTAAATCTGAAAAGGCAATTCAAACTTTATCGACTAAGCTTTTAATAAAAGATGTGGGGCGTGCAGAAGGAAGTGGTCGGGCAATCTTATATGGAACAACAAAAGAGTTTTTAGATTGCTTTGGGTTAAAGTCTCTGAACGACTTACCACCACTACCGGAACAAGTGGAAGAGGGAATATTGGATGAAGATGCAGATTTATTTTTTAAGAAGTTTGAGGAAGGGATGGATAGTCTGTTAAGTGAGGACAATAGTTAAAATTAATATGGTATAATTAGTTAGGCTGTTCTTGCAATGTTAATCATGAACCGTACTTGAAATATAGACTAGCCATAATGGACAGACGAATTTGTCTATATGGCTTAAGTTTTATTCAAAAACTTTACGCAAAAAGCGTGAGAACCAAGTTTTCATTTAGTTACGGTCAAATAGCTGAAGCAACAATTTTAGCAATGAGCCTAAAACTATGTTTACAGTTAGGAGAGGTTGTTGTGATTATATTAAAGGCTGAAGGAATTGAACTTGAAAAGGAAAAACCCAACACGTCAGAAGATTTCTTTAATCGTTCTACTGTTATCTATACATTAGATGGTAATGAAAAACAGTTAAATGTGTTATATGTTCGATTCTTTGATGAGAAATTATCAGAAGTTTCTCCTTTTAATGAAGACCCTTTATTGGATATTAATGATAGGGAGGTAACATTTAAGGATATAGTTGCTTTAGTTTGCTTAATGCAAAACCCGGGTAATACAGAAAAGAAGCGAATTTATATAAATGAACTTAAAGAAATGGAGTCTTTGTTTAAAGACGTTGATCCAGAACAAATTAAAGAGATAATGACAAGTCTCGTCACACAAGGAAAGTGTCAATTGTAATATGTACATATAAAGCTGTATTAAATTCTTAGGCTGTTTTCGTAAACTTTGGTGTTGAGAAAAGATCCAATTCTTAAGGTGTTCTCGTCCTAAATGTCGTATAATATAATACAAATAGGTTGATTTCAAAACATAAGAAAAAGAGCATTTAGAACGGCTGTTTTCATAATCTTCGAGCCTGTAGAAAAACCCTTAATATAAAAGAAAAGTGGAGGTGTTTACACCGATGGGAAATACATTGGTTGAAAGCCAATTAACTTTAGCTCACGGTACGTTAAAAGGTATTTGTGAAAAAATCAGTGATTATTTAAATGAAACCAAATTAACAGAAATGTTAACTGAAGATAACCAAACAGATGAAGAGTTTTTTAAAGCAGTACTTTCTTCATTGCGTCGTGTGCTTGTATTTTGTGAAGAAGGTAAAGATGCAAGTGAAGTTATTTTAAATGGAAAGACATTTCGTAAGGCTGCTGCTGAAAAAACGTTATATTGGGTTTACCATAATTGCATAGAGGAATTTTTTAATCCTCGTATTGATAACTGGTATGAAGATAGCCGTTCTGCTTATACGGGAAAGAACGCAATTAAATTTACAAAAGCAGTACCCGATTCTTTAATGGATTTAATGAAGTCGATTGAAGGTCCATTCCAAACCATTCGTGAAGAATTAGAGTATTACGAAACGGATTTTCAAACAAAAATGCTACATTCTAAATAAGAAAAGTGCAGCAGATGCTGCACTTTTCTTATTCGTTTCTAGGGGTCGTTGGATCACAGTCTGGAGCAGTTGTTTCACTTGATTCGGCTAACTTCATTAAGTAGTAACATTCTTCTCTTGCCATATGATCAGCCATTAGTTCTGAAAATGTTCCTAACAATTTATTGTTCATTTCAAGTTCTTCAAGTTCTCTTAGAAAAACTTTAAATAGTTCAATTTCTAACTCCACTTGATTGTTAAAACGGTTTAATGCAGGGAATTTATCAACGTTGGCTCTTAAGTAACCTGCTAACTCTACAGCTTTTATATAAAAATCTTCGAATGTCTCTGTAAATTCTTCGCTCTTTTTACTTAATTTTTTTTCGACCATATCTAGTTCTCCTGTGATAGCATCAGCATGACCTGCTGCATCAAGGAGCCATACCAAATGGTGATGAAGAGGGTGAGAAATAGGAGGTATAGTACCCTCAACTATATATGGGAGGATCCGTAAATATTCATCGACTTCATTCACCATATGATTTAAGAATGTAGGAGGTAAACCGATTTCAATATCCCCCACTAAATGCTTGCGAATTAAATAAAGCTTAAATTCCCTAATACCTTTTGCTTGTTCTAAGGAAGACTCGGTAAGCTGTTGTAGCGTTTCACCGGTTAAATCTTGGCGTGCCACATCTAATAATTGATCAAATGTTTCAATATACTGTACTGCTATTTCAACTTCTTCCTTTTCAATTGGAGATAATGCATCTCGGATAAAACGTGCGTGGTCACCCAACACTTGAAGCCAGAAACGGTGTTCAAATAATGCTACCTTTTGAAAATTATTCAATATTACCCCTCCTCATTCTTCATCATCTATAAGATATGTTATAAACGCCTAGAAGGTTCCTTTCACAAATTAGGGTTGTTTAGGCATATAGTAAACCGATGATGACTGTACGTTTGAGGAGGAGACAATAAATAATGGAAGCATACTATAAGCAACTCCAAATATGGACTGGGAATTTAGAAGAGGCTTGGGCTCAAATAAACAAAGATATCATTAAAAGCTTAGATGACAATGAAGTTAGAGGCTTTGAAGAAAAATTAATTCGTGTTAAAGAATTATTAGAACAACGAACTAATAGTGATGAATTAGAATCTGTTGCACAGGGATTATATGCGAGTTGGGAGCGCGTAACCCAGAATCTTAACCGTGCTGAACATGGACAAAAGAGTGTTCCACTTCAACCTATACCGATTGGAGAACATCAACTACCGCCCCTGCCGTATAGTTATGAAGCACTTGAACCATATATTGCAGCTGAGATTATGCGATTACATCATCAAGAACATCATCAAAGCTATGTAGATGGATTAAATAAAGCAGAAAAAAAGATGGAAGAGGCGAGAAAGACAGGTGATTTTGATTTAATAAAACATTGGGAAAGAGAAGCTGCTTTCAATGGAGCTGGCCATTATTTACACACAATTTTTTGGAATGTGATGAGCCCTAAAGGTGGTGGCGAACCAAGAGGAGAATTTGCAAATCAACTTAGAAAAGACTTCAGCAGTTTTCAGCAATTTAAAAAGCATTTTTCAGAAGCGGCAAAAAAAGTAGAAGCGGTCGGTTGGGCGATATTAGTTTGGGCACCAAGAGCACATCGATTAGAAATTCTTCAGGCAGAAAAACATCAAAATTTAAGTCAGTGGGACGTTGTGCCATTATTACCACTCGATGTTTGGGAGCATGCGTACTATTTACAATATAAAAATGAACGTGAACAATACATTAATAATTGGTGGAATGTTGTTAACTGGCCACACGTGGATGAAAGATATAAAAAAGCTAGAGAGTTACGCTGGCAACCATTTTAACCAAAAAGAAGCTGACGCAAGCGTCAGCTTCTTTTTTATTCAAAAAACTGAAGAATGTAGTCTTTTAAATCAACCATACGCGGATTTTCAAATGGCTTCTCGGTTCCGGCAATAACGATAGCACCTAATGTATCATTTTTGTGTAAACCGCCATGTTCACCGCCATCTACATGTAAAGGTGCACCTTCTGATTGAAATGTATGACCTGGCTTTGCTACTAAAGCAACAGCTGGATGATGATTACTCTCCAAGGCTGTAATGAGTTGGTTTAAAACATCAGGGAAATCGGTATAACTTAATCGAGTATCATTTTCGTCAATTTCGAGCCCGACGATCTGTTCATTACCTTCCCATTCCCAAGTTTGGTCATAGCGATCCACCCATGGTCCACCAGACTTAAAGCGAAAGGCGTCATTATAATCTGGTGATAGGACATATACCCATTCTTCGTCCTTCCAAGAAGCAAATTCTATACGCTTATCTATCATCGCTGTTTCAGCTAGTGTAGGTAATAAACTGGTATTTTGTAACGGATAAATATAGGACATCCTATGATTATTTGCAATAACTATATCTCCTTGAAGTACATTGTCAGTTAAAGGCGCCACAGAATACTCCTGATATATATCATGTAGTGGTATAGACATGGCTAATTCATCATCTAGAAGTTTATCTTGACCATGATCTCCAAATATAATAAAAATATTTTCTTCTAATGCTTTATCCCAGCTTTCATAGCTATTTAATATTTCTTGGAAAAAGGCTTCTGCTTTTTCAAATCCTACCCTGTAATGTGGGCTATGATTATGGGCTTCTTTATCAAAATTTGGTAAAAATACAGCGAGAAAATCAGGCTGCTCCCCCTGCTTTATCATTTCACTTACGACCGTAACTGAATATTCATCATTTAATCCAAACTTTGATAAAAAGGTATCTGGGACATCTTTTCCTTCCATCACTTTTGGTTTTACAGCACTACCAAATGCTAATAAATCAGGACCTTTTGTTTGTAACGTTTCATTAAGATTTAACCATTGATCTAGGAGAACCGGTAAAGTCATGTCATGAGTTTTTAGTCCACGGTATAATAAGAAATTTACTGACCCAGTAGAGTAATTTTTTTGTTGTAAGATTTCATGAATTGTTGTCACCTGTGGACTAAGATGCGAATTGTTTAAATGATAAAGTGAATCAATTAAGCTTTGTTTCATTCCAAGTTTAACCATTTTTTCAATGGTTGAACCGTAATCGACTATTCTATTCTCGTCAGGTTTATACCAGACAAGACCAGGAACTTGATGGGCATCGGGCATTTCGCCTGTCATTAAGGTACTTTCAATAACTACAGACATTGAGGGAAATGGAGCAACTAAATCCTTATGATATTGTCCATTCTCTATTAAAAATTCAATCGCTGGTATTTTACCTTTTTCTTTACTATTATCAATGAGTGACCCCATCATAGAATCGATCATTACGAGAACGACTTTTTTATCTGGCTTAATCTTATCTTTTTCGAGCTGTTGAATAGATGCCCCGCCTTGATCGTTTCCTCCTTGGCATGCAGTTAAAAATAATATGATAATAACAATAAAAATTCGCAAAAACATGTTCCCACTCCTTATGAACTGTAAGTATTAATGTAAAGAGAGTCGCCCTCTAACCATTCTGCATAAAATACGTCCTTTTCATCAGTAATACCATGTGTAAACAGTTGTTGCTTTAACCAGGCTAGGTTATATCCACTTTCCCTTAAATTATCGAGCAAGATTTCACCATCAAGAATAAGAGTGATAGGGAGAGAAACTTTTTCTGGTTTAAGGTTTAAATCTTTTCTAATAGGTTGATCATATATAGATTTTTTTAAAATACTAACCGAACCATTAGCTTCTAAAATCCCATATTCCACTTCACGAATTGAAAAAACATCCTTTTCACGTAATAAATGTTGCAGTTGATTAATATCCAGGTGATTTTTCTTTAATTGATGGTAATCGATTTTTCCTTCACTAATAACAATGGCTGGTTTTCCTTCTAGAATACTTCTTGACGATTTATATTTTTGTGTAATCCACTCAACAGAGTAAATTAACGTTCCCCATATAAAGACAGCGTAAAGTACATATTGAAGTCCAATCTCTTTATCATAAATAGCGTTACCAACAAGTTCACCGAGTACTAGTGCTGAAATAAAATCAAATGGTGTAAGTTGAGTTATCTGAGTCTTTCCTAAAACTTTTGTAATTACTAGTAAAGCAAAAAAACCAGTAATAAGTTCTGTTGTTAGATATAAAAAGTTCGTATTCATGATCGACCTCAACTTATAAGAAAAGTTAATTATAGAATGTCCCAACAATGGAATAATTACTCAAAATAAAAAGGAGTGAGCAGATTAATGCTCATCTCCTTTTATTCGTTTAAGTAATTGATCAAGTTGTGGCAGCAATCGGTTCGAAACTGTATGTATCCTATGTACCTCACTTCCATCTATGTTAATTGAACCTTTAAATACCGTTTTTATTCTTCCTTGCTCAGTTTTCCAATGGGTTTCAATGTACTGGTGAAATAAATTCCAAAAATGAGTGATTGCCTCGATCTGTTTTGAATCAAATGCTTCAGCTAATTCCCTATTAGTTAGACCATGAGAAATTGGTGCATCTTCAATCAATTTTGGATGTAAGTTATTCACTTGTTTTGATATCGCTTCACGAACTTGTAAGGCTTGAACAAAAACATAAGATTTCCATTCCTCACAAAGTCGTTCCTTGTCGGCTAATTTAAAATTGGTCGGTTGTTGCAAAAGTTCCAGTTGTTCTTGCAGTATTTTTTTTTGTACAGATAAGGTACGGTACATAACTATAAGCAACATTAATATGGATAAGTTCACAATAAAACTCAAAAGGAAAAGAGATAACAACAATTTTTTCACTCCAAAAAGACATCCAGTATTTTACTACTATTTTTTACTTTTAATAATCAAATATTAGTATCGTAACATTTAATAATTTTTAGGAGGAACCACTACATGACAGTTGCAAGCCAAGTAAAACAAACATTAGCGGGATTAAAGAGTGCTCAAGCAAGTTTTGAAACATTTGCTCTTCAAACAGAAAATCAACAAGCTAAGCAAATGTTTCAAAATTTAGCACAACAAACACAAGGGATCGTTGATACATTATCTCCACGTGTTCAAGAAATTGAACAAGAAGAGCCGCAATATAAAAACTAATGTCTTCTCAAAAGGTTGGTGTTTCTACATCAACCTTCTTCTTACCATTATAACAATGAAGTTATTCATGTTACATAAATAAATGTTTATTTGTCAAACTAAATAAATAACAGCATTAGAATAGGGTGGTTACCATGAAAAATTCTTTTATGTTTACTTTAGCCTTTTTTGCATTAACTTGTACGCTAGTTGGTTGTGGACAAATGAATTTGCAACAACAAGAGCAAACTCCACTTTTTATCGGTGAAGAAGCAGTAGTAGATCAAACGCAAGCAGATAACGCCAAAAAAATTGTTCTTTCAATGGATGAAGTTATTGATGTAAGAGGTGTGGCAAATCAAGGGAATATTTATATCACGCCAGAAGTTAAACATTTTGATAGATTGCACCTCGAAGGAATTAGAAAAGATGGCTTTGACCGAGTAAAGAAACGTTATCCTAACGCTACAGTGTTTCTATCTACTGATAAAAAAATATTTATGGAACTTGAAAAGTTAGAAAGGCAATTAAAAGAAGGAAACATTACAAAAAAAGAGTTGGACAAACAGTTAAAAAAACTTGAAGAAGATATGAAAGGGTAAAGTGAGGAGCGAACTATGTCTGATCAAAAAAAGAAAAATTTAACCCCAGTACAACAAGAGTATCAAAAATTTGCTAGTGAACATGAAATTAAACGTCCTTGGTTAAAAAACTGTATTCGAGCGTTTTTTATAGGTGGTCTTATTTGTTTATTTGGTCAGTTTGTACAAACCTTTTTTTACACATTCTTTGATTTTACGGAGAGAACTGCGGGTAACCCAACGGTTGCTTTTCTGATTTTTCTTTCCGTCTTACTAACTGGATTTGGGGTATATGATCGAATTGCTCAAATTGCAGGTGCTGGAACAGCAGTACCTGTTACTGGCTTTGCTAACTCCGTTGCTAGTGCCGCTATTGAACATCGTACGGAAGGGTATGTGCTTGGAGTTGGTGGAAATATGTTTAAATTAGCAGGTTCTGTTATTGTATTTGGAACGGTTGCAGCGTTTGTCATCGCTATTATTAAAACGATTTTTATTCAATGGGGGGGATTATAATGCTAACTGGCCATCGAACTTGGACGTTTGAAACAAAGCCCGTTATCTTATCTACTGGTACTGTCGGTGGTCCATTTGAAGCGAACGGAAATATCCCTGAAGATTTTGATACGCTTCATGAAGATATGTGGATGGGACAAGACTCATATGAAAAAGCGCATCGTGTATTATTCGAGGAGGCTTGTAATAAAGCAATTGAAAAAGGTGGTATTGACAAAGAAGCTGTAGAATTTATTATCGCTGGGGACTTAGTTAATCAAATTACGCCAACAAGTTTTGCGTGTAGAACATTAAGTATCCCTTATATTGGATTATTTGGTGCCTGTTCAACTTCGATGGAAGGTTTAGCATTGTCAGCATTCATATTAAATGGTGGTGGAGCGAATTATATTTTGACGGGTTCTTCTAGTCATAATGCTGCTGTTGAGAAGCAATTTAGATACCCAACCGAATACGGTGCCCAAAAACCCCCGACTGCGCAATGGACTGTTACTGCATCGGGTGTTGGCTTATTAGGAAAAATAGGAAACGGACCAAAAGTAACCTCTGCAACCATTGGTAGGGTAGTTGATATGGGATTAAGTGATCCATTTAATATGGGGGGAGCTATGGCTCCCGCTGCTGTAGATACGATAGAAGCTCACTTAAGAGACTTACAGGTCGGTCCCGATTATTATGATGTAATAGCAACAGGAGACCTCGGTAAAATTGGTCATTCAATTGCGATTGATCTTCTTGCTAAACATGGTTTAGAGCTTACTGAAGAGCGTTTTCAAGATTGTGGTTTAATGATATATCGCGAGGGGCAGCCAGTTTTAGCTGGAGCGAGTGGTTCAGGTTGCTCTGCAGCAGTGACCTATGGTCACTTACTCAATCGTATGAAGCGAGGAGAAATAAACCGAATGTTAATAGTTGCAACCGGCGCTTTACTATCCCCCTTATCGTTTCAGCAAAAAGAAACGATCCCGTGTATTGCTCATGCAGTTGCTATCGAATCAGGGAGGTGACGAGGAACGATGATTTTCTTTTGGGCTTTCGTTGTTGGAGGTATCATTTGTGTTATCGGGCAAATTTTGATGGACGTTCTCAAACTTACCCCTGCACATACAATGAGCACGTTAGTTGTAATAGGAGCGGTACTAGACGGGCTGGGGTTATATGAGCCACTAATTGACTTTGCTGGTGCAGGGGCAACAGTTCCTATTACAAGCTTTGGGAATGCACTCGTTCATGGGGCGATGGCAGAAGCAGAAAAGCACGGGTTAGTAGGTGTTATTACAGGTATTTTTGAAGTTACAAGTGCAGGTATTTCAGCTGCGATTATTTTTGGATTTATTGCAGCATTATTTTTTAAACCAAAAGGATAGAGAGGGATTGATATGACAGTTGCTTCACAGGTAAAGCAGTGCCTTTCTTCATTAAAGGGGATTGAGGCTTCACTAAATACATTCTCAATTGAAACAGAAGATGAAGATGCACGCCAAGTGTTTCATGAAACATGTTTAACAACTAGGAAAGTGATTGGTGATATAGAAAAAAGAATTGGTGAACTTGAACGCCAAGAACCTCAATATAACGGATACTAGTAGTTCAAGGAAGGAGGGTTTCATTTGCCTGGTTGGTTAGAAATTGTTTTGCGTTCTTCAATTGGTATTATCGTTGTTCTGTTTGGAGCAAAACTTTTTGTTCGTAAAGCAATTGGAGAACTTTCATATTTTGAGTTTATAGTGGCTGCAGCTGTGGCTATTATTGTAGGAATCGGTTCAGTGGCATTAAGCATTCCCCCAGGACATGTAGCAATTGCTTTGTTTATGTGGATTTTTATTCCGTATATTATCGGTTCACTGTCAGTAAAAAGTAAGACATTTCGAAATGTTATTGGCGGGAAAGGAATACCAATTATTAAAGACGGTAAAGTACTCGAAGATAATATAAGGAAGGGTAGATATACTACAGATGAGTTATTAAGTAAATTGAGAACAAAGGATGTTTTCCGTGTGGCTGATGTAGAGTTCGCAGTCCTTGAGCCAAATGGAGCAGTTAACGTATTATTAAAAAAAGATTATCAGCCTTTAACTCCAAAAGATATGCAAATTGAAGTTGCGCCAATAAAACAGCCTGAAACAGTGATTATGGATGGAAAAATATTAGATGAGCCACTTGCAACAATTGGTTTTAACCGTAGATGGCTAGAGCGTGAATTAGACAAAATAGGTGTGGCTATTGAAAATGTTTATATAGGCCAAATTGATTCCTATGGTGAGTTAACTGTAGATGTATTTGATGATCAAATTGAAATTCCTGAACCAGTTGAAAAGCCATTGCTTTTTGCTGCGGTAAAAAAGTGTCAAGCTGATTTAGAAGTATTTTCAATGCAAACCGAATCGGAACAGGCTAAAAAAATGTATCAGCGATGTGCTCAAGAAATGGATGAAGTCATGAAAAAACTAAAACCACTATTAAGGTAAGAGGCGGATCAATCACACTGCCTCTTATTTTTTAGACAATCCGTTAACTAAGCACTGGTAAAAAGATTCTGTAAATAAAAAGTTAATTTTGGATCAATTTAATGATTAATGATAAAAAGGTGGCATGTGTTGCTTTTCTTTTTTTAAGGAGATATGAAGTTCTTTATCTTCATTAATTGATGCAAAAAAAACTCTATTAATTTGTGAAATTTTTCGTTTTTGTAATTCATTAATTAGCCAGACACGATCTAAGTTTAAATAAGTTAATATATCCTCATAAACTTCACCTTCTACGATTAAAGGTAAAGATAAACTGTTACTTTTCTTTTCTATTTCTAAATCTTCAATAGTCACTTCCATCTTACTGTCTTGCTTCAATACGCTCATCTTTCCATTTCCTTCGATTATTCCAATTTTAACTTCACTAATATCAAAAATATCTTTTTGTCTCAGCATCTGTAAAATATTGTCAATTGAGTAGTGTATTCGTTTCAAATTCTCAACTAATACTTTTCCATCTTGAATGACTAGAGTAGGATCGAGTGTTATTTTTTTTCCTATTTTTCGATTTGAAATTAATAATCGGGCAACAAACTTTTGTAATAAGGGTATTACTAAGACAGCTAAGTACGTATATATATGATCAACATCTGGATCAGCAATATCAGCCCCGATCACATTCGATAAAGTAATAATTATAAGAAAATCGAATATTGGCATTTCACCTAGTGAACGTCTCCCCATATACATTGTTACAAATAAAAATAAAGGGAAGATCGTTAAAATACGAGCTAAAATAATTATCGATTCTCTTAGAATATCCATCGTCTCACCAATTCCTTTAACTTCAAATACTTATAGAATGCCTTTTCAGAGTGATAATTAAACACCTTTTACTTATATAGAACCTATATATTAATGAATAGTTTTCTCGATATATTGGGTCATTATTCTATTGTTATTAGGAGTTGGACAAATTTGTTCATACTTCAATATCTTCCGCATACACTTGTACAAACTACTATTCAGGCGGGGATTTATATGTACAGAAAAAAAGTACTAATTATATGCTTATCTATTAGTTTAATATTATCTGCATTTTCATTTACGGGTAAAAGTGAGGCTTTTTCTGTCTCTGCACAAGGTGCGATTTTAATTGAACAATCTTCGGGACGTGTATTATATGGGAAAAACGAACATCAACAAATGAGAATTGCTAGTATTACAAAAATAATGACAGCAATTTTAGCGATTGAATCTGGAAAAATGGATGATTACGTAAAAGTTTCAACGCGAGCAGAAGGAACAGAAGGGTCTTCTCTTTATTTAAAGGCTGGCGAAAAAATAAAGCTTAAGGATTTAGTATATGGCCTTATGCTTCGCTCTGGAAATGATGCTGCTGTGGCTATTGCAGAACATGTTGGTGGAAGCCTTGAAGGCTTCGTTTACTTAATGAACGAGAAAGCTCAGGAGATAGGTATGACTCGAACCGTTTTTTCAAACCCACATGGACTTGATGACCATGAAGAACATTATTCAACGGCTTATGACATGGCGAAGCTGACGCAGTATGCAATGGAGAGTGAGCAGTATCGAGAAATTTCTGCGACAAGCAATTATAAAGCACAAAGAGAAGGGGACGTTTATAGTTACTGGAAAAATAAAAATAGACTTCTCACTCAATTATATAAATACTCCACTGGGGGTAAGACAGGTTTCACAAAGAGAGCGAAACGAACGCTTGTCTCAACAGCGACAAAAGATGATTTAGATTTAATTTGTGTTACGTTAAATGCACCAAGTGACTGGAATGATCATATGAATCTTTTCAATTCAGCATTTGATCGATATAAGGTAGAGACGTTAGCAGATGAAGGTACAATTAAAGGAATTCAAGATGAATTTTACAAAGATAGAGTATATATTCCTTATACATTTAAATATCCACTAACCGTAAAAGAAAGAGAAGGTGTAAAAAAGGATATTACATTATATCGTCCACCAAAAGGTGAAGAAGCAAATAATATTTATATGCCACAACCAGTGGGAAAACTTACGATAACAATGAATGGTAAAACATTAAATAGTATTCCACTTTATTTTTTAACACCAATTGAAGAAGAGAAAAAAGGATTTTGGTCTCAAATAAAGGAAATTTTCTTTCTTACTTTGGGAGTGAAAATCATTGATTAACATTATATGGGTATCAATGCTCGTCATTGGATTACTCTTTGCAGGGATTAATGGAAAGATGCCTGAGGTCAATGAGGCAATCTTTGCAGGTGCTAAAGACGCAGTGACCATTTGCTTTGGCTTGATAAGTATTCTCGTTTTTTGGTTAGGGATGATGAGGATAGCACAAAGTGCAGGTTTGTTAGATGGGTTAGCAAAATTATTGAGACCAATCGCTACTAGATTGTTTCCAGAAGTGCCTGGTAATCATCCAGCAATGGGGTATATCCTATCAAATATGACTGCAAATATGTTTGGTTTAGGAAACGCTGCTACACCGATGGGAATAAAAGCAATGCAAGAGTTAAGAAGGTTGAATGGTGATCGAGATGAAGCAAGCCGATCAATGATTACTCTTTTAGCAATTAATACAGCAAGTATTACATTGATACCAACAACAGTGATTTCAATTCGAATGAGCTATGACTCGGTTTCACCTACTGAAATTGTCGGAACGACGATACTTGCAACATTTTGTTCAACATTAGGTGCCATACTAATAGATCGCTATTTTTATTATCGTCGGATGAGGAGGAGGTAAGCATGGGATGGATAACAGTAATATCTATATGGATTATTCCAATGCTTATCGCTTTTATTCTACTATATGGAACGTATAAGAAAGTCCCTACTTATGAAACGTTCGTTGAGGGAGCTAAAGAGGGGTTTTCGATGGCCATCTCAATTATTCCTTATCTAGTTGGAATGCTAGTTGCCATATCAGTTTTTCGTGCTTCTGGAGCGATGGACTTCATTATCGATTCATTAAGACCCGTGTTACAAGCAATTGGTGTACCTAGTGAAATTGTTCCTCTAGCAATGATTCGTCCTATTTCAGGTACAGGAGCTTTAGGTATGACGACGGATCTAATTGCAACATATGGGCCAGATTCATTTATTGGTAGACTAGCCTCTACAATGCAAGGAAGTACAGATACAACCCTCTATGTATTAACGGTTTACTTTGGGGCGGTTGGAATAAAAAAAATGGGGGATGCATTAAAAGTTGGTCTATTAGCTGATCTAGTCGGGATAATTGCTTCTATTGTCATAGTTACATTAGTATTTGGACCATAACCATAAATTTTTTGAGACACTAACTTTCTTCGGTTAGTGTTTTTTCTTTTACTTCGGCTGTTTTCGTAAACTCTGTTGCTATTAGACCGTTTTTTCCACATAAATTAGCCCTAATGGACAAATTCATTTGTCCATCTGGCTAATTTATGTGCAAAAGCTTCACGCTAAAGCGTGAAGAACCAAGCTTACGCTTGGTTAACGGTCCAATAGCTTAGAGCAACAACCTTTGAGAAAAGAGCCTTTACTTTAAATCAAAAAGGGAACAAATAAATATTGATTAATGATTATAGCTTATCTAATATGTAAAAAGTGACAATAATTAACCTATAATAATGAAAACTTGAGAATTTACAACAGAAGCATTAAGATGTTCAATGAGGTGAAAATATGGAACGATTACAAAAGGTTATTGCCCAAGCGGGTGTGACATCAAGAAGGAAAGCTGAACAGTTAATATTGGAAGGTAAGGTTAGTGTTAACGGAAAGATTGTCCGTGAACTAGGAGTCAAGGTAAACGCTAATAAGGATGACATAGAAGTGAGTGGAGTACCAATCGACCGGGAGCAACCAGTTTATTTTTTACTTTATAAACCAGCTGGTGTTATTTCAAGCGTATCCGACGATAAAGGTCGAAAAGTAGTTACCGACTTTATTGAGGTGGAGGAAAGAATATTTCCAGTAGGGAGACTTGACTACGATACTTCTGGACTTATTCTGTTAACGAATGACGGGGAATTTGCGAATCTTTTAATGCACCCTAAACATACGATCGACAAAGTGTATGTTGCAAAAATTAAAGGTGTACCAACAAGGGAACAGTTAAAGCTATTAAAAGAGGGCATTCGATTAGAAGACGGTAAAACGGCACCAGCAAAAGTTAAGCTTCTTTCAGTTAATAAAAAAAATCAAACATCGATTGTTCAACTAACAATACACGAAGGGCGAAATCGTCAAGTGCGTAGAATGTTTGAAGCTCTTGGATATCAAGTGATGAAACTTAAAAGAGAGCGATATGGCTTCTTGGATCTTACAGGGCTGACTCCTGGCGAATTTCGACCTTTGAAGCCAATTGAAGTTAAACATTTCCGAGAAATAGCTGTCACACAAAAGTCATAATCTCTACTAAATAAGCAACATTTCCATCGTTATAATAAGATAAAGGTAGAAAAATGTCGGAATTTATAAAGTTAGAAAGAAAATTAAGTTCCTTCTAAATGCTTTTAAATTTCTTCAAACTTTTTTCATACTTGTGTGCAACAATCACATAGTCAGATTTTGTGAGAAAAGCAGTTGAGAAGTAGTGGTAGGGAAAAAGTCGACCTCTACCAATCTCACACCAACTTCTTACTTTTAGAAAAACGCGACTGCGTTTTTCTTCATGAGAGGGGAGAGAATAATGAAACAAAGAAGACTAATTATTCGTAGTTCTATTTTAGCAATTATAACAATTGCAATTGGTTATACGTTTTATATCAACTTCTTTTCAGACCAATCAGTCGTTCGTGCAGGTGATAAAGCAAAGAATTTTGTCGTCGCAGATTTAGCTGGTGAACCGATTGAATTAAGAGAGTTAGAGGGTAAAGGAATATTCTTAAACTTTTGGGGGACGTTTTGTCCACCTTGTGAAAAAGAAATGCCGATAATGGAAGAACTCTACCACGAGTATAAGGATCAAGGGATTGAGATTATCGCACTTAATGTAGATGAATCCGACTTAGTCGTGCAAACCTTTGTCGATCGTTACCAGTTATCGTTCCCAGTCGCTATTGACAAAGGACGAAAAATAACGGAAGGCTACGGAATTCGTCCACTTCCAACAACGATACTAATTGATGAACACGGTGAGGTTGTTCGTGTTCATACTGGATTTATGGATGAGAGTGTTATTCGGAGATTTATGGAAGAGATAAAACCGCAATCCTAATGAGGTGTTCACATGAGTAAAGAAATTAAATGCGAATGTGGTCACGTCAATCCATTTGGAACTGAAATTTGTGAATCGTGCGGAAAGCCTTTAGAAGCTGAAAAGAATGAACTTCTTAATATGAGGTATGAAGGTGTCGCACGCCGGTCGCAAACCTACAATAAGACGATAATTGATAAAATATGGAATTTCTTTTCTTCCGTCAAAGTAGGAATTTGGATTATCGTGATTACTCTCGTTGCATCATCAATCGGTACAATTTTTCCACAAGAAATGTATATACCACCTAGAGTAAATCCAGCACAATTTTATGCTGAAGAATATGGATTTTTAGGTCAGTTATATTATCAGCTAGGTTTTCATGATCTTTATGGTTCATGGTGGTACATGCTATTAATAGCAGCACTTGGAGTTTCCTTAATTATTGCAAGTTTAGACCGTGTAGTACCTTTACACAGGGCATTAAAAACACAACGAGTAACAAGGCATCAGAACTTTTTGAAGCGACAACGAATTTTTGGAACTTCAAAAGTAAGTAATGAAGATGAAGCAATTGCCAAAGTTAAAGAAAATTTTGAGAAGAGAAAATACAAAGTTTCGGAAGAAAACGGAAATATTGTGGGTGAAAAAGGCCGTTTTTCTCGCTGGGGTCCTTATGTAAACCATATTGGTATTATTATCTTTTTAATTGGCTGTATGTTACGTTACTTCCCTGGTATGTATATTGATGACTTTGTATGGATTCGTGAAGGGGAAATTGAGGTTATTCCAGGTACGAATCAAGAGTATTACTTAAAAAATGAGAAGTTCATTGTTGAATTATATGACGAAGACGATGAAGTGTTTGGAGAAGCTATTAGAAACTCTGGAGCTACAGTCGTTAAAACGTATCAAACGAATGCTGTTCTTTATAAAAGAGAAAATACAGATACAATTGGTGCAGATGCTGAATTAGTAGAGGTTGATCGACATGAAATTCTAGTAAATCAACCATTTAAATTTGATGGCTATGCATTGTACCAAGTCGACTATAAGTTACATGAGCTAAATGTAATGAGCTTTAATATGATCCGTAAAGGCGAAGACGAACCGGTCGGAGGTTTTTCTGTCAATCTATTTGATCCACAAGCTGAATATGATTTGGGAGATGGCTATAAGGTAAAAGTACGTCATTACTTCCCTGATTATTTTCTAAATGACCAAGGACAACCAGCCAGTCAGTCAAGGATCCCTAATAATCCAGCGTTCATTTTTGAAATGGTATCTCCTGACCATCCAGAGGGAGAAGTTAGTTTCCTAGCGATTGGACAAAACTTAGAACCTTTCGGTGAAAATGAGTACCAATTGCGATTTGACGGTGTGGAAACTAAAAATGTCACTGCGTTAACAGTTCGTAAAGATTATACGTTAGGTATTTTAATCGTTGGTGGATTAATCTTTATGTTTGGACTCGTCCAAGGTTCTTATTGGGTGCACCGCAGAATTTGGGTTCAACGTATAAATGGAGAAATTTGGATTGCTGGTCATACGAATAAAAATTGGAGCTCATTGAAAGATGAAGTTGATCGCATGATAGAAGGTACAGAATTATCTTCACCAATGGATCAAGTAGCTCTCAAGGAAGAAGAGAAACATCCTAAGGAGGGAGTGCAAGATGGCAGCTTTAAGTAGTAATTTATTATTGATTGCTTTCTTCTTGTATTTAGCATCTACAATTTTTTTCGCTGTATCAATTACAGGGAAAAAGTGGCGTGATAAACAAGGAGAAATGAATGGAAATCGTTGGGGGACATTTGGCTTTTTAGCCTCAATTGTCGGTTTCTTATTTGCGATGGGATATTTTATAACTCGCTGGATCGTGGCAGGCCATGCACCAGTAAGTAATATGTTTGAATATACGACATTCTTAGGGATTATGATTGGACTTGCTTTCATTATCATATACGCTATCTATCGCTCAAACATTTTAGGTCTATTTTCGATGCCTACTGTCATGTTAATCATTGCTTATGCATCGATTTTTCCTAGTGAAGTATCTCCTTTAATCCCTGCATTACAAAGTATTTGGTTGAAGATACATGTTATTACGACAGCATTAGGACAAGGGATACTAGCGATAGGTTTTGCAGCTGGTTTAATTTATTTGCTTCGTACAATAGACTATTCCAAGAAGGATAAAAAGACGAGATCATTAGAGTTCATTTTATACAGTATTATTGCGACTGTCGGTTTCATTTTAGTAGGTTATCTGTTTAATGCTTTAAATTATGAGGCAACTTTCTCTTATGTTAATGAAAAAGATCAACCAGCAGAAATGGTTTATAGTTTACCACCATTATTAGGACCAAACGAAGGTCAATTGTTAACAGAAGATCGTATGAGTCCATTGCTTGAAATGCCTGCGTGGTTACGTAGTGATGATGCTAACACGGTAATCTGGGCATTGTTAGCTGGTTTAGTTATATATTGGTTATTACGATTAATTTTTAGAAAACCAATCGGTGCACAAATCCAGCCTATTTTAAAAGGGGTTAATGCAGACCGTGTCGATGAACTCAGTTATCGAGCGATTGCAATCGGGTTCCCAATTTTCACACTCGGTGGATTAATATTTGCAATGATCTGGGCTCAAATAGCTTGGACACGCTTCTGGGGTTGGGATCCTAAAGAAGTCTGGGCACTCATTACATTTTTATTTTATGCAGCTTATTTACACCTTCGACTTTCTAAAGGTTGGCATGGTGAACGTTCGGCGTGGTTATGTGTAATTGGCTTTGCAATTATTATGTTTAACCTTGTATTTGTAAACTTAGTTATTGCTGGTTTACATTCTTATGCGTAAGGAATGAGGCTGACTCAAATTTTTGAGTCAGCCTCATCATTGTATCGTTTTGATTATTGTTGAAACGTGTTAAAATAAAGATTATTATGTCGTAGCACGCATTTTATGTCTAATTGTTTATATTTGGGAGGTAGAGTTAATGGAACATGAGGCAAAGATTTTAGTAGTAGATGATGAGGAGCGTATTCGTCGATTACTAAAAATGTATTTAGAGAGAGAAAATTATGAAGTTGAAGATGCTGAAAATGGCGAACAAGCTTTAGAAATGGCACTGAAGGAAGATTATGATTTAATTTTACTTGATATCATGATGCCTGGTATAGATGGAATAGAAGTTTGCCAAGAGTTACGTAAGACAAAAGCAACACCTATTATTATGCTTACAGCAAAAGGTGAAGAAGCAAATCGTGTTCAAGGTTTTGAAGTGGGAACGGATGATTATATTGTTAAACCTTTCAGTCCACGTGAAGTTGTTTTACGAGTGAAAGCCCTTTTACGCCGATCTTCTTCAACCAAATTTTTGCAAACGGATACAGGGTCAAAAGATATTCTTGTTTTCCCACACTTGACGATTGATAATGATGCACATCGTGTAACAGTAGAAGGTACAGAAATTAATTTAACGCCTAAAGAGTATGAATTACTTCATTATTTAGCGTTATCACCTGATAAAGTATTTTCTCGAGAACAATTATTAAAAGATGTGTGGAATTATGACTTCTTCGGAGATCTAAGAACAGTTGATACACATGTGAAACGATTACGTGAAAAGTTAAATCGGGTGTCTCCAGATGCTGCAAGTATGATATCAACGGTTTGGGGCGTTGGTTATAAATTTGAGGCAGTGAAAGGGTAATGCTTTGGCGGAGTGTTGTAGGCAAGCTTTGGTTTACGATCCTACTTTTAGTTTCTGTCCTATTGTCTATATTAATGGTCATGCTTCTTCAATACTTCGAGAAATTTCATGTTATTGAAGCTGAATCACAGCTCATGAATCATGCAAAGATGGTAGCAACGATTATTGAAGAATATGAAGATCAAGAGACTGCACTATCAACTATTTCAAAAATTGCAGAGTCTTATGAGACAAAAGTAGTAATTATTGAGGGAGATGATTATTGGTATTCCTCAAATGATACAGTTACTGTTGATTTACCTATTGCGATTTTCTTCGAAGATCCAATTCTTTCTCAAGTATTTGACAATGGTGAACAAGTTGTCAGCCAAGGAGACTTTCCTTTCTATGAAAATGGTATAGAAGTGCATACTGAAGTAATGATCGTCGGTCAGCCAGTCCGAATCGGCGATCAGTCTAGTGCAGTATTCTTATATCAATCACTTTCGGCATTAGAAGAGACCACAGGCGAAACAAAAAGAATTATATACTTTTCGGCAGGTATTGCAATTGTATTAACGACAATTTTCGCATTCTTCCTATCTTCTAGGATAACTGCACCTCTTCGAAAAATGAGACAAGCATCTATGGAAGTAGCTGAAGGAAAATTTGATACGAAAGTACCGATTTTAACTAATGACGAAATTGGTCAGCTTGCAATTGCCTTCAACAGAATGCGTCGTGAGTTAAATCGTAATTTAATGGCTTTAAGTCAAGAAAAAGAACAATTATCTAGAATTTTAAGTAGTATGGCTGATGGCGTTATTACAATAGATCGTAAAGGGAAGATTATCGTAACGAATCCACCAGCAGAACGTTTCTTACAAGCTTGGTATTATGATCAAGGACTAGATGGTAAGGCTGATGATTTGCCAAAAGCGATTAAAAAGTTATTTCAGCAAGTGGTAGCAATTGAAAAAGAACAAGCAATGGAAATTGACATTCAAGGCAGGAGTTGGGCGATTATCCTTTCCCCACTTTACGATAAAACGTTCGTGCGCGGGGCCGTCGCAGTCATTCGAGATATAACCGAAGAACGAAGGTTAGATAAACTTCGCAAAGATTTTATTGCCAATGTCTCTCATGAACTTCGAACTCCTATATCAATGTTACAAGGATATAGTGAAGCAATCATTGACGATATTGCTCAGACAGATGAAGAGAAAAAAGAAATAGCTCAAATTATCTATGATGAATCGTTAAGAATGGGGCGACTTGTCAATGAACTTTTAGACTTAGCAAGAATGGAAGCTGGTCATATTGAATTGCAGGGTCAAGCTGTTAATGCAAAAGAACTTTCTGAAAAAATTAATCGCAAGTTTCAAGGGTTAGCAAAGGAGCAAAGTATAACATTATCTGCAAAAATCGATGACAACCTAACTACTGCACATCTTGACCCAGATCGGATCGAACAAGTGCTAACCAACTTAATTCATAATGCTATTCGTCACACAGAAAAAGGTGGCACTGTACAATTAAAAGTTCAGCAACTTGAAAACTATTTAAGGTTCGATATTGAAGATAGTGGTTCAGGTATACCAGAAGAAGATCTACCTTTTGTTTTTGAAAGGTTTTACAAAGCTGATAAAGCAAGAACTCGTGGCCGCTCAGGAACTGGACTTGGTCTAGCCATCGCTAGAAATATTGTCGAAGCACATGGTGGTGAAATCTCGGTTCATAGTAAAATTAACGAAGGTACGACATTCACCTTTCAAATTCCTCGAAAAATAGAAGATTAAATGGAATATCAACGAATAATCTTGTTTCATAAGAAACAAAATTCAGCAGAAGAGAAGTCAAAAAAGACTTCTCTTTTTTTTTGTTCGCCCAGCATGGGCGAACTCTAACGGGTGAAAGTCCCGAGTACAACCTTGTAGCGGTAAGTACATAG
>NZ_WMKZ01000017.1 GCF_019024285.1 Alkalihalobacterium elongatum | reverse complement strand
GAATGAAGCCCAAGCAACCGCTGAACCGAAGGAAGAGGTCAACATAGAGCCCGAATGAAGCCCGAGCACCAGCTGAACCGAAGGAAGAGGTCAACATAGAGCCCGAATGAAGCCCGAGCACCAGCTGAAGCGGAAGAAGAGGTCATCATAGAGGCTGAATGAAGCCCAAGCAACAGCTGAAACGTGATAGAAGGTCATTAAAAATACTCATACACCGAAACAACACCCCTATCTCCAAAAAAGAACCAGTCAACGGACTGACTCTTCTCCTATTACATGACAAACTAGAAATTTCTAAGAAAAAGCTCAAAAGGAACTCGAAAGATTATAGCATCGCTCTATAGTAATCAATAATCGACTCTGTCTTTTATAAACTGTCAACTGTCACATATAAATTGTTAACTCTTGTTGGGATTTGATGAACGAAACATAAAGGAAAAAAGCATAGAGCAACTAAATTGTTATATATTGAGTTGATATTTTAGGACTAACATAAAACAAAAAATTTAGGAGGCCATTATGAAAAAAATTTTTACTATGTTACTGTGTTTTGTACTAATGATGAGTGTTTTCCCAGCAGCTATGGGAGCAGCAACGGATACAAAAGATGGATATTATTCGGTTTTATTCAACCAAAAGAGTGTTCCCGCAAGCTTTGAGAACCAAGTTAAGAGTCTGGGAGGAGAAATTGTTTATTCCGTTCCACAAATTGGTTTTGTACAGGTAAAAGCGCCGACTACTTCTTTTAATAAATTGAGAGGACTTGCTGGTTTAAATGTCGCGAATCCTTCCTTGTCTTGGAGTGTCCCAGAGTCTTTACGAATTACAGAAGACACGGTTAACCCAGCAGATGCAGCACTTTGGGACTTACAATGGGATATTCAACGAATAACAGAAAACGGTGCGAGCTTTGAACTTGGGACAGGCTCACACGATGTAGTGGTTGGAGTTGTTGATACAGGTATAGATAGAACTCACCCTGATTTAGTGCCAAACTTATTGCCAGGATCTAAGAACTTTGTTCCTGCTGGTGGCTTCCGTGGAACAGAACCAGAGGAAGAAGGAGACCGTGAAGCTTTTGATGATACACATGGTCACGGGAGTCATGTCGCAGGCTCGATTGCTGGAAACGGTGCAATGCTAGGTGTTGCACCTGATACTGGTATAAAAGCATATCGGGTATTCGGGACGAGTTCTGCAGAGAGTGCATGGATTTATGACGCAATGATCACAGCTGCTGATGATGAAGTTGACGTTATTTCCATGAGTTTAGGCGGGTTTGATATTTTAGGACAAGTCTTTTATACAGATCCTAAAACAGGGAAGAGAACAAATTTAGGAAACGATGTTGCTGATTTTAAAGCTTATAAACGAGCGGTAGAATATGTTACGAAAAAAGGTGTTCTTGTTGTCGTTGCAGCGGGTAATGAGGAGCTAAATGCAACGAATAAGCGTGAAGTAACTAATTTCTTAAACGAATATTATGCGGGAGATGGGTATAGCTTTGTAGGTGCTGGATTTGAAGTGCCTGGGTCGATACCAGGAGTCGTTACGGTTTCGGCGACAGGTCAAAATGATGTGTTAGCGAATTACTCTAACTATGGTCCTGGCTTCATTGATATTGCAGCGGTTGGTGGTGATATCAAGTTATATGAAGAATACTTCTTAGCAGGAAAATTTAACGAATACATTGCCAACCGATTGTTTGAAACAGAATTTAACTTAAGTGCAAGTGAAGACGGAGGGTATTATTGGTCGGTTGGAACATCGATGGCGACCCCGAAAGTGTCTGCTGTAGCAGCATTGCTGATAGACAAGCATGGAAAAATGTCACCAGCAAAACTGCAAGACCTCTTATATAAAACAGCCGTTGATCCCGTGCGCGGAAAAGATCAGCGCTACTTCGGTAGCGGCCACTTGAATGCCTATAATGCGTTAAGGTGATCTCTTTTTGGGGTGTCACTGTGAGACCAGAAAAATCGTGATCCAAAGATTGTTCACGTAACTAAAAGGGTGACTCAATAGTCGTTGAATACGACTTTATGAGTCACCCTCTTTTTAATTGGTAAAATAATAGACAGCAAGTATTCTAGCGTAAGGTCGTACATGCATTAGATTATGACTGTAAACCTTAAATAATCTTGTTTCATGATTGTTCCAAGAAACAAAGCACCGAAGTCGAAATCCCCACTCTGTGGGGATTTTTTACGTTTAAATATTTTTATACGCAAACAGAGAACAATGTGGTATATATTAATAATCAAACAATTTTTTCAAAAAGTCTAAAAATGTTAGTTTAGTAGAAAATCGATAAATTACATAGAGTATATGAACAGGGTACATCTTTATAATTCTCTGCGCTCCCAGTTCGACTACAAGATACAGTTGCATGATTTTTTTGCAACTGTACTTTTTGGTTAACGTACCTACAGAGTTATCCTTTATATAAATAGAAATGACATGAAGATGATAGATTGGTCATTAATCAAGTAATTAATTACTTTGCAACTAAAACTATTTCAAACCTATTAGGGGGAAAGGTTATGAGCTGGAACAGGCAAAAACAAAAGTTTCGAGCAATTACAATTTTAGTAATTGTATTTTTATTAGGTTTTGAAAGTGTGATGTATAATGTCGCCTTCGCGAGTGTCGATGCAACTAACCCAATTTTCCATAGTGTCGAGGTCGATCGCGAAGAAGGAACGACAGGGGACCAGATACTCATTTCCGTTGCTACAGAATACAAAGACTCTGAGACGAGAAGAGTTAGCGTCCATTATCAGACACCGTTAACGGAAAGAGACTATAAAGTTCCATTAACCTTTAACACTGATAGTGGGAATTATGAAGGGAAAATTGTTATCGATGATCAGATGGAAGCGGGGGCTTGGAAAATTCGCGCTATCATAATTGATGATTATGAAGAAAATACGTTGATCATTTACAACCAAGAGCTTATTGAGCACAAGCAATCCCAAGACCTTAGCGCAGGAAACTTTCATATTTATGGGACAAATACTGATGTTACCAAGCCTGTGTTTCGAAGTGCTAAGATAGATCATAAAGAAGCAACGGTAGGCGATGAAGTAAAAGTTTCAGTAGATGCAGAAGACATGGAGTCTGGAATAAAAAGCGCAGAAGTATTCTACCAAACCCCACACAGCGAGAGAGATTACAAACTATCCTTAATGCTTAATCCTGAAAGTGGAAACTATGAAGGCACGGTCAATATTGTTAAATATATGGAACCAGGTACTTGGAAAATTAGGGCCATTCAAATAGATGATCACGCTAGTAATTCGTTAGTAGTGTACAATAAGGAATTTCATGATGAAGAAGAGAGTAATACTTTCGATTTGAGAAGTGCTGATTTTCTTGTCTTTGATACAAACTATGATTATACAGAACCTATTTTTCATGGCGTTGAAGTTGATTTGAAAAAAGGTACTGTAGGGGATCAAATTAAGGTTATAGTTGATGCCGAGGATGAGGATTCAGGGATCAGTAGATTGGAAGTTTTCTATCAGACGCCAGTTACAAAAGGTGAGCATAAATTAGTACTAGAACTTAACCCTGATAGTGAAAAGTATGAAGGCTTTATTCGAATTAAAGAAAATACCGAAGCAGGAATATGGAAAATTAAATCGATCATCATTGATGATTACGGCGATAACGCAATTTTTATTTACAGTGATGAATTTTACCCGAAAAGTTCTGGAACAGACTTAAGTAAAGGTGATTTTAACGTCTATGGAACAAAAGTAGCAGATGTCCCTGATGGTTATATCGGCATTTATACAGCCGATGATTTAAATGCGATCCGTGAGAATTTAGATGCCAAGTATATGATAATGAATGATATTGATCTAAGAACTGCCATGGCTGAAGGTGGCAACTATTACCGAAATGGTGCAGGTTGGGAACCAATTGGATCAGCTCAAGCGCCATTTAGGGGAATTTTAGATGGAAATGGTCATACAATTACAGGGTTAAACATAGCGATTTCTACGGATGAGGATGTTAGTATCGGTTTGTTTAGCCATACACACAACGCTGAAATTAAAAACATTGTCTTTGATCAAAGTAAAATTAGAGTGGAACGTTCAAATCAGAATGATCTAAATGAGCCGTTGTATGCTCAAATTGCTGTAGGGACAATAGCTGGCGTTATGCAGCATACGAAGGTTATCAATACGACTGTTAAAACGGAAATTGACATTACAACGAATAATCAATTTGTTTTTCACTCGATTTCTTCCCAGAGTTCAATCGGAGGTATGGCAGGAACGAGCTATGATTCTAGTTTTCTTCACAATACGGTGGAAGGTGAATTGAAAGCGGGCAGTACAAATGAAAGTGGGCAACGAACAGTCAGTGCTCGCGATTCTATTGGCGGAGTTGTTGGCGAAGGTCAACGAACGACGATCGAACATTCACTCAACCTAGCGAATGTTTCTGTAAAAGGGTTCAGCAAGGGAAAAGATGAGTCTTGGTACACGGGATATGCTGGCGGTTTTGAGGGCTATGGCTATCAATCGATTATGAAAAACAGTACCAATAAAGGCACAATTAGTGGTGAAGGAAGCAGTTCCCGAACGACAATCGCTGCTGGCGGAATGACGGCAATGGGAGATAACTCCACCTATGAGAATACGAAAAATGAAGGAACCATTTTAACAAAAGAAAACTTTCAACATGAATATAACAGTTATTCTCTGGGGTTATACTCTGGTGGAATTGCTGGATCTTTGCGACATAGTACTCTTACAACTAGTGAAAACAATGGGAAAATCATTGGGGGTACTTCAGGTGGGATTGCTGGTCAATTAAATGGCGGCAATACACTTTCGCATAGTAAAAATAGTGGCGAGGTTGAAGGTGATTATTTCGCGGGTGGTCTTGTTGGTGGCTTGTATGGTTCGACCTTAAAGAAAAGCAGCAACGAAGGGCAGATCCAAGGTGGTGATAGTGGAGGAGTTGTTGGAGATAGTTATGCTTCAACGATTTTGGAGTCACATAATAGTGGAAGTGTCCAGGCAGTTAACAATGCTGGTGGTTTAGTTGCATCTTTATCGGGTACAAGTCAGTTTAGTGCAAGCATAGCGACTAGCTTTAATACAGGGACTGTTAATGGAAATTTTGCTGGTGGCTTAGTAGGAAGGCTTCATCATGCGATGGTTACGGATGCGTTTAATATCGGTCCTGTCACTTTTTCACATATGGGCGGAGGTCTTGTCGGTACTGCTGAAAGGAGTACAATCATAAGACGAGCTTACCAGCTTGGAAGTATGAATGACGAGAATTTTTACCGATGGAACTATATGGGTGCTATTATCGGTGGAGGCATTGACGAATGGAGTGCGAATAATCGCCTCCTTGAAGATGTTTACTATGTAGATAGTGCTGTTCATTTTCCTATAAGCGATGATCAACAACCTGGAATTAAGAAGCTGACATTTGAGCAAATGCAAACTCAAGAACGCTTCGGGAAATTTGATTTTGAAAAGGTTTGGGTCATTGACCCGCAGTCGAACTATACGTTTCCGCAGCTTCGCAATCACTCGATCGAGCTAGCAGAAGAACAAACTATCAATTTATTTTTAAAAAATGTACCAAAGCAGACGGTCTATGCAAAAGGTAAACCGCTGAATTTAGAGGGAGCAGAGCTCTTCGGTAGAACATCAGCTGGAAATGAATATCAGCTGGAGCTATCGCAAGTAGAAGTTACAGGCTTTGATCCTGAAAAAGTAGGAAACCAACGACCAACGCTTCAATATGAAGGTTTATCGACTTCCTTTGCTGTTGAGGTAAAGGATACATTCACGGTTACCTTCAGAGATTGGGACGGTCAAGTTTTAAAAACAGAGAAGGTTATGGAGGGTGGGGCCGCGACAGCACCAAAGCCACCTGTAGAACAAGGATTTACATTTATTGGTTGGGATTATGATTTTACTAATGTCCGAAATGATTTGTGGATTTCTCCTATGTATGAAATTAATCAATATACTGTGACGTTTATTGATTTTAATGGAGATGTTTTAAAAACAGAGACTGTCAACTATGGTTCAAGAGTCCAACCTCCGATAGCGCCAGTACGTGAAGGTTATACATTTATTGGCTGGGATCAAGAGCTATACATGATTACAAGTGACTTAACGGTTCAAGCGCAGTATGAAAAGAATAAGTATCTTGTGACGTTTTACGATTATGATGGAAGTGGGCTTGCACAAGTAATCGTTGAAGAAGGACAAGCAGCAACCGCTCCAGAAGTACCAACGAGGGTTGGGTACACTTTTATTGGCTGGGACGTGCCATTTGAGAATGTCACTATTGATTTAGATGTTTACGCACAATATGAGCTAAATCAGTATGACGTAATTTTTAAGGACGGAAATAGTGTGTTAGCAGAGCAACGTTTCAGTCATAACGCCGTTTTAAATGTTCCAAATGATCCTGTGAAGGCGGGGCATACGTTTATCGGTTGGTACACTGATTCTAGTTTTCAATCCAAGTTTTCATTTGGTCTAGTCGTGACAGATGGGATTGTCTTGTATGTTTATTTTGAGGCGAACCCGAGTACACCTCAAAGTGTCACCGTAGCTTCTGAAGGGTATAACAAGTTAAAAGTGTCTTGGGGCCTAGTAACTGGAGCCGATGGCTATGAGGTTTATCAAGCGCCATCAAGAAACGGCACGTACAGTCGAGTACAAACCGTAACTAATGGAGCGACAACAAGTGTTACTAGGAGTAGTTTGAAAACAGGGACGACTTACTTCTATAAAATAAGGGCGTACCGCGTTGTTGATGGGATTAAAATTTATAGCAACTATTCTTCGATAGCAAGTGGGAAACCAGTCTTAGCTCGAGTGATCTCTGTCACAACAACTTCTGCTTCGTATAATCAAATTCGAATTAATTGGGGCAGGGTGACAGGCGCTAGCGGGTATGAGATCTATCGCGCTACATCAAAGGATGGCAAGTATACAAGGGTGAAAAGCATTACGAGCGGCAGTACATTAACGTTCACAAATGGGAGCCGCGCCACTGGGACAACGTACTATTACAAGGTTAGAGCGTACCGCGTCGTTGATGGAACCAGAGTTTACGGTACATTCTCTGCAGTCAGAAGTGGAAAAGCGGTGCTACCTGTACCGAAGAACGTAAAGGCCAGTAAAGCAAGCGCCACTTCAGCGACCATTTCCTGGTCGCGCGTGACTGGGGCAAGTGGTTATGAAGTCCATCGTGCCACTTCGAAAAACGGCAAGTACAGTCGAGTCGGCACGGTTACAAGCGGGGGCACCGTTAGATTTACGAACGCAGGCTTAAAACGCGGCACGAAGTATCACTACAAAGTCCGCGCTTATCGCGTCGTCAACGGCAAGCGCGTGTACAGCGGTTTTACTCCTGTCGAGTCACTGTGACACCTCGAAAAACCTTGTTCCACGCAGTGTTTCACGAAGTAAATATATATAGGGAGGGAGATTCAACAGTCGTAATTACGACTGTTGAATCTCCCTTTTTTTAACTAGTAAAATAAATAGGTTAACAAGCAAGAATGAAGCCCGAAGAGCCGCTGAAACGGAGGGGGAGGTCACTAAAGCTCGCGAATAAAGCCCGAAGAGCCGCTGAAACGGGAGAGGAGGTCACTAAAGCTCGCGAATAAAGCCCTAGGAGCCGCTGAAACGGAGGAGAAGGTCACTAAAGCCCGCGAATAAAGCCCGAAGAGCCGCTGAACCGGAGGAGGAGGTCACTAAAGCTCGCGAATGAAGCCCGAGGAGCCTCTGAAATGGGAGAGGAGGTCACTAAAGCCCGCGACTAAAGCCCGAAGAGCCGCTGAAATGGGAGAGGAGGTCACTAAAGCTGGCGAATAAAGCCCGAGGAGCCGCTGAACCGGAGGAGGAGGTCACTAAAGCTCGCGAATGAAGCCCTTGGAGCTGCTGAAACGGAGGAGAAGGTCACTAAAGCTCGCGAATAAAGCCCGAGGAGCCTCTAAAACGGAGGAAGAGGTCACTAAAGAGGGTGAATGAAGCCCGAAGAGCCTCTAAAACGGAGGAAGAGGTCACTAAAGCTGACGAATGAAGCCCGAACCCCCCAACACCCTAAAAAAGAACCAGTCATCCGACTGGCTCTCCTCACTCTACTTACAGGTATTCACTTGCTTATATTTCAGTTGGAGTAGTTTCTCTTGATGGTGGTAGGCTTTTTGGAATAATTCGCCTCTTTTTGTTGCGTCGCTTTCTGGACAGTTGGTGTATTTCGAGAAATAGTATCTAGTGCACATTTCTCGCCACCACATTTGTATCCATACCATATGGTTCACCTCATTTGGCCATACTTGTACGGACTTGGAACGTATTCGGCAGCTGGCTGGCATGACTTTCGTTTTAGCCCCTTTAGCTTTGCGTCACCATTTTTCAATGATTTTGCCCGTTCGTACGAAGAATGGTAGTTTGTATGTAATATCGTCGAATATTGTTGAAACAATAATAGTTAAAAATGTTCTATTTTATTCCATTTATATGGAATCACTAGCGAGAAAAGACCTAGTTTTTCATTCATCGAACGAATTAAAGTACTGATTTATCTTGTTTTTCCCGAGTTCTTTTAGAGCTTCGATTTCTTCGGCAGAAAAATGATGCTTTAATGTCGCTTTCATTTCTTCGAATTCTTCTTCAGTTAACCCGTTTTTTACTTTATCTACCATTGCGAGCAGCTCTGTCATCGAAAATTCAGATAGAACCCTTGTGATCGCCTCATCTTTTGATAAAGCGAGTTCCTCTCGCTGGTCGGTGGCAACTTCATCCGTCATTGGCCCCAGGTCATGGTGGCGCAGCTCAACCTCATCCTCATCATGAGCTAAACCAGTATCATGATGCGGCTCACCTTTATTTTGCCCCATGATAGCAAACTTTTCATTACTAATAAAGTTCTCCTTAAGAGCTTTACTTTCCTCTAAAAAGTTGTGTTCTGCCATTAAGCTTTTTCCAAAGTTCGTGCCTGTCAAAATAAAGAGGCCAATGAAGGCGAAAAGAATAAGTCTTAGCATGTTGTTCACCTCTGTTATGTGTGTCTATTAAAGTCAAAGAAACTCAGAATTCGAGCATTTATACATTGATCACAGTGTCGACATCAATTGGAGAAGACATACATATGAGGTGCAAAACTAACGAGCATATTCATTGAAAATGTACACTTGATAGTTCCCTCTCAACGTCCACTGTTGTCGAAAAATAATTATTTTCCCCAGCGGCCCAGCGCCACTTTTTTGGATTAAAATGAAAATATACTTTGAAGATTTAGGGGGATAGATCATGGGGCGTTTCCGTTTCTTAAATGTACTCATTGTTTTCTTATTGCTTTTTTCAAGTTTAAGTTCGATCTTCAGCGCGCAAGGAAAGGTTGTTGCAACAACTAATTTTGCGCCTATTCAACTTGATTTTACGCCCCACGATACGGCGGTTGATCCAGAAAAGCCAGTCATTTATATGACGAGGCAAAATAGTAAAACCATTGTAGCTGTCGACTATAAAAGTGGAACGATGCATACGCTAGATCTGCCATTCCCAGGGGAACAGCTTGAACTGTACGATGGGAAGCTTTATATTACCCAACAAAAGATGCAGCGAAGTGCCACCAATTTTGGTCCATACATTGGTGCGATTGCAGTGGTGGAAACAAGCAGCTTTGAGCTAGTAGAACTATTTGATATTAATGCCGAACCATATGATATCGCAATTGATAAAGACGGTTATTTGTATGTGACGCCAGGCTCTGGTCAATGGGCAGATATGAAGGTTTATTCATTGCATGATCAAAAGGAAATCCCTAATAAAAATGCTAATACAAGACACCGTTCTGCGATTTTATATAGTGAAACTACATCGAGGGTATATACGATTACATCCGATGTCAGCCCTAGAGATGTTACGGCTTTTGAAGTGGATAACGGCGTCATAAACGCGAAATATTCTTCCCCTTATCATGGGAAATATCCATTAAGACCTACTGCGAAAATTAGCCCTGATGGCCTGCAAATGTATAATCTTAGTGGAGTTGTTTTTGAATTATCAACGGTTCGAAATCAAGATATGACTTATGATTTTTCCTTTGGTGAGCGATACAGTGATTATGCGTTTAGTTTAGAGGAGGAGCTTACTTTTGCCGCAAGCCCGTCTGGTGGAATTGATGTGTATTTATACCCCACAGATGAGTTGATCTACACGATCCAACCGAATATTGTTTTTGAAAAACTTCATTTTCAAGATGGTTTAGTGACCATTTATAAAGAAGGCGGTAAAACGTTTCTGCAGTTTTTAGAGAATTATGGGCCAGGGCCACCTCAATATGAGGATAGTTTTTACTTTCAGATGGAAACCGATGATGATTTTGAACTGTATGATTTTTATGATGGGGTTCGAAATGTTCCAGTTGACACTTTAATTGGAATTATCTTTAACCAGACCATTTTCTTAGAAGATGAAACGAAAATAAATCTCAAAGGTCCAGAGGGTTCTGTCTATTTAGAGTGTGATGATGAGGATGGGATCTTGTGGGTTGAGCCTGATTTACTAAAGGAAAATAACAATTATACGTTAACGATACAAAAAGGAGCTGTCAGTGGCTTTTTTGATGAACTTTCTGACCAGGATTTAGTTTTTAACTTTAGAACGGTCATTCCTCCAGTCCAATCGGTATCAATCGAGTCCGATGATAGCAACGCCCCAGCACAATATCGTTTTAAAGCGGTGGCTAGTGGTGGGGTTGAGCCAATCTATCAGTTTTCTGTACGAGAGAATGGGCAATGGAAGGTCGTGCAGCGTTATAGCTCGAACCCTGAGTTCATTTGGTCTCCTAAACAGACGGGTACTGTTGAGTTTAGAGTTCATGTAAGTAGCAGTGGGCAGACGAAGGATGATATTGTTTATACGTTTTCCCAAACCGTTCATGATTCCGTGCTGCCTGAAATGACGATTACACCTAGTGAAGTCAGCCCGACCAATCAAGACATCTCCCTAACCGTTCGGGCAACGGATAATTTTGGGATTAAACGAATAAAGTTACCTAATGGAGAGTTTGTTAACGGTTCGGAAGTGATGTTTTCAGTTGATAAGAATGGTACATTTACGTTTGAAGTAGAGGACTTAGGAGGAAATATTGTAAGTCAAAGTATTGAAGTAACGAATATCGATAAAGTAGCACCTGGAATGACGTTAACGCCCAATACGAACGCAGCGACAAACAGCGATGTCATCATCGAAATCCAGGCGTCTGATAATCGCGAGGTAAAAAGGATCGGGTTACCAGATGGAACGTTTCGTACAGCGAATACGACCACCTATGCGGTCAGTAAAAATGGTACTTATCGCTTCACAGTGGAGGATATAGCGGGTAACATCATCGAGCAATCGATGACGATTTCTAATATAGATAAAGTGAGACCTACGTTGACGCTCATCCCAAGTACTACAAATCCGACGAAAGAATCGATCGTCATTGCGGTGAATGCTACAGATAATGTAAAAGTAAGGAGAATTAAATTGCCTAACGGGAAGTATATCTCAGGGGCAACGGCCGTTTATCCTATAGATCGAAATGGCACCTATACGTTCATGGTAGAGGACTCCGTAGGGAATAGTAGCACGAAGTCGATTAAAGTAGAAAATATTTTTAGAACACCGCCACCAAGACCGACGGTAAATCCAATTTGGGATAGCCATACGACGATTAAAGGAAAAACCGCACCAAATGTTACCGTATATGCTCAAAGAGGGTCAACGAGGATCGGTTCAGTGAAATCAAAGTCCAATGGAGAATTCACGATTACAATTGCGAAACAAAAGGCAGGCAGTAAGATCGCGGTGTATGCAAAAGATCCTGCTGGCAATGTCAGTACGACAAGGGAAGTAACGGTCATTGATAAAACACCGCCATCGATGCCAAAAGTAAATCCAATTACGACACGCTCCAAAGCGGTGACTGGAACAGCGGAAAAAGGAGCTACCGTGCATGTTTATCATGGCAGTACGTATTTAAATAAAGGTTTAGTAGATTCGAAAGGTAATTTTAACATTCCGATCAAACAGCAACGAGCAGGCAGAACAATCAGTGTGTACGCGGTCGATAAGGCAGGGAATAAAAGTAGGATTGCTTCTGTTAGGGTGAATTAATAAGGCAAGGCACTGGCATGCGTAATAAAAGAAGTTGAAAGTTATTGAGATTTATAAAAGAATGAGGAGATTTCTTAAATTGAGATATATTTTTTTGTTAACGGTTTGTTTATCTTTGCTCATAGGGTGTTCCAATTATGAGCAAGTGAAAGAAATTGCGTTCATTGGTCAAATGACGCCTGATGAAGAACAGCACTATCATTTATATTCTTTTTGGAGTGCTATTCCTCCTGAAGATTGGGAAGAGAATGAAACGGATGATCAGCTTCGGAGACAGTTTGACCTTTACTCTTCGTTTAATGTTCCTGTAGGGAAGCTACACTTAATTTCATATCCAAGTCCTGAATCTAATGAATTTGATGAATATGTTGAGGTTTTAGGGATACAGAATTTCCCGACTTTCGTTATTTTAGATCATGAAGGAATTGTATTAAAGACAACTGATGTAAATGAACTTCTAGAATTTATCGATGGTTTACCTTTTATTGATCACGAAGAGTAACAATATTTCCCCACTTTCTATAACGAACGAAAGAAAGCTTTACCTTGAGAAAAAGGTAAGGCTTTTTTTATTTACAGCCATAAAGAGGGAATTAATGTTAAGATTGGGTTCGAGCTGACATAACCGAATTGCTATCAAATTATAAAAATAGCAATGAATGTTGGAAGGATTAGTGTGGTCGAGCAGGTGATGGATCTACTAATCGGTGTTGGAATTGTTTTTTTACTATTAATTTCATTTGTTGTGTTTAATAGCTTTAAAAATAGAAAGTAAAACGTCTAGATGAATGAGTACATTCTTAAAAATAGGGGAGGAGTGAGTGGATGAAGGGCTTGGAGAAGCGGCTTGTGTATTTGTTTACGGGAGAATTTTTTGCGGCTGTTACCTTTACGTTTATTTACGTTTTCTATTCGGTTAACCCAAATGACAGTTTTTCCTTACTTTATGTTTTTGTTGTATTGAACTTTATTCTTCTGCAAGGTAGCTTCTATTGGTTTATTAAATGGCTAAGGTTAAAGCGGAAGGAAATGGTTTTCGCTAACTTTTACAAATTTCTTTACGTCCTAAAAAAACTGAACCTCATTCTTATTATGGTCGGCCCTGTTATATTTTTGGTTGATGTATTTTTATGGGAACGTGTCTCGTATTTTGGTTCGGTATTAACTCTATTCATCTATGTTTTTGCGATAATCGAGTATGTCAACTATTATCATATCCAGTTAACCAATTATAAGAAGGGAAGAGGGAAACCGTCTTCAATAGCGAAGGAGCTTTACAACATAAATTTCCACAGAAACGGAATTCATCATCTTAATAAATACAATGGGGGTAAAAGATGATTAGTAAATTTAAAATTGTGCTTGTTGTCCTATGCGTTAATCTTTTAATCGTAGGATGTAGTTTGAAAAAGACGAATGTGACAGTAATTGGAGAAGGGCAATATGGAAAGATTGAAGGTCAGTACACGATTACTAACAACTTTATTAATGATAACATTTTACTGGAGTATACTGGGGAAGACGAGCTGATTGCGATAACACTTCAAGCCGAAAATCCAATTTCATTAGAAATCCTGAACTTTCAATTTCATATTGGAACGATAAATAACCAAACAGGTACGATTGAAGGGAAAAAAGCAAATAGCGGGTACGAGCCTGAAGACATTATCCAAATAATCAATCAAACAGAAATGACAGTAGAGTGGGAAACAGCCACTGAGGTTTATGAGGAAGTAATTCAGCTTACTACTGAATAAAATGAACTAGACGGGGGTGTTTTCAGCCTAGCCGCCTTTCTATTGATGTGAAAAATTTCCATGTAGTACGCTAACTGCAGGCATCTTAAAAAGAATACTAAGAAAAGGCATATCCCATGGGTATGCTTTTTCTATTGATAATTATATGGGAATCTTTTGGTGGTGGGTTTTGATGGAGAAAGCCATAGTATACGACATAAGTATGATAAAGTCTTATATTTTTTATTAGATTTCATTAGATAATGAATGAAAAACCAGCAAAGAAGTGGTAAATTACTACCAAATAAAGGGTGAATTGTGTATAATATGTAGTTTTTTTGTGTGCACGCGCTTATAATTATTACGTGATAAAAAAGAAGACGGTCGAGGTAGAGGAATTAAAACAGTTAAATGCCAGGAGGATAGATTATGGTAGTGACTAATCGAATTAATGTCAGTTTGGCAAATTCACAAGCTGCGAAATTTAATACACTTTCATCTCAATTACAAGCTCTCAATAGTAGTTTAAAAAGTATTAATGGAAATATAACCCATGGGTGGCAAGCGAAAGAGATTGTTTATATAAACCAGGCTATTACTAATATTAGTAAGGAGATTAGTAGTCTTACGTCGGAACTTAATTCCTTAGGAAAAGACGTTATCTCGGTTGCTCTTGAAATATCAAGAGAAGAGCAAGCCAAGATCGATGCTGCTAAAAAGGCAGCTGAAGCTGAAGCAGCAGCCAAGGCTGCAAAAAGATAGGAGGGCTCGTTATTGTCGCGGATAAATGTGAAAACTGGATTTGTTAGTCAACAAGTTCCAGGACTAGTGAATAATTCTAAAAGAGCATCCGAAATAAAAAGTTCTCTTGCAGCCATGAATTGGGGTATTGATAATAGAATCAAAGCACGTCGGGGAATAAGTGCTAGGTTAAATCATGCACAAAAGTCATTAAATGTAATAGAACAAAGGATACATAATTTAACGAACGTCATAAATCAATCCATGAATAAGTATGATCATACGCAACGAATGCTAAATATAAAGGCAATGGGACTATATAAGCTGGATGGTGGAATAAAGCCATGGCATAGTTTATTTGCTTTATCTCTCTTTGCACGAGGCTTTATAGTTGGTGGTCCAGCAGCAGCTAAATACCCATATGGAATGCCAGGCGTATTCGGGAACTATTTTAATAGAGGAAACATCGGTGGACCTGCTAGCCTACTTCAGTATTATGGCATGAATCATATAGGTGGGAACGCTAATACTCCAACGACAGGTAATATGAGAGACTTGCTTATGGGAGCCATGTTTCCAATGGGAGCCATGGGTGGATTAATAAAAGGATTACAAGGATCTCAAACAGGTGGAAAAGCGAGCAACGCCTATAATTTAGGAAGTACTCTTGCCAAAGGCTTTACTGCAACAATACCTAAAACGTCGAATGATATTACAAAAGATTTAGGTGTATGTTATATTGACAATAGTAAAACTAGATGGACAAACGAGGGTCATCTAATAGGAGATAAAAAGGAAAACTCCCAGTATGGCATGACAGCTTCAGGGGGAGTAGGGTATTACGATTCTGACTGGGCAGGATTAAGTGGATTTAAAAACGGCCACGGTCAAATTGGTGGAAATGCTACGTTTTCAACGATCCACGGTAGCTTAGAATTAGATAATGCCTTTGTTAATGGAAATGCAACAATTGATATGTTAACAGCACAAGGTAAAGCTGTTATTGGTGGAGAAGGAATTCTGCCAGTCGCTATTTTAAGTGCAGATGCTAGATACTTAGGTTATGAAGGAAGAGCTCAACCTGGTAGCTTCACGGAGAAAATTCCTGGTGCAGACACAATAGGATTTAATCGATATGGGTTTCATGGAAATGCTGAAGTATTAACTGCAAAAGCACACGCTGGTGTAGATAACTTTACAGTCGGTATTGGAGCGAAAGCGGCTGCGGCCGAAGGGAAAATCGGAACGATTATTCCTATACCTTTTACCGATTATAATATTAAACCTCATATCGGAGGGTCTGCTGGAAGTATTGGTGGAGAAGCAAAACTTGGTTTAGAAAATAAATTAGGTATCCATATCGGTCTCGGACTAGAATTTGGTCTCACGTTTGAAAAAGACCCTAATAAATAGTTTAACCTCAATTCAAAGGGGCCAGTACATTTTTTTTATGCTCGAAAACAGGTGGATTATAGGAGGAATTGATGATGGCAAAAGAAATTAATTCATTAAAATTAGTAGTACCAACAGAGTTTTTACCTATTGGATCTGTCATAAAGGTAGACTTTATTGAACAAGCAATTATGATTTATGGTAGAAAACAACAACAAGCTGGCACAGATAAAGTCTGGGATTATGTTGCTTGTCCATTTCCACAAGGACATATTTCAGAAGAGACTAATGTGTTTATTGATCATGAATCAATCGAGGAAGTGGTTTTTAAAGGGTTAGAAACAGAGGGAGAGCTAGAATTAAGAGAGCGATTAAAGAAAGCTTTCGAATAGGAGTAAAAAATGAAGTTAAGACTTTTTATCGATATTATTAAAATGACAGCGGCTGAACTAAAAGACTGTTGGAAAGGTGTACAGGAAGCCGAAACGAAAGTAGAAAAGGCTAAATATATGTCTCTCGTTTACATGAATATTCTGTTTTTTCCTGTCTATTTAATTCCGTTGATTTCTTCATTATTCATAATTGGTTCCTCTTTTGTTTATGGTCCACTTCTATTATTTGGGCTTTTATTTACGGTACCTTTCATGTTGGTTGTCATAGTAGTGATGTTAAAGTTATATCCAAAAGTGAAAAGCAATTATTTAAATTCCAATGTAAACAACTAACGGTTGCTTCGTAGATTAAAGGTGGGTATTATGCAAAATAATAAAATTCCAAGCAAAAAAAGGTACATAGTAGCACTGATTGCTCCTATTATAGGAAGCTTAATATTTGTAGCCATGCTCTTTCTCGTGTTCTTAGATGACAGTGAAGATGTAAGAGTGATTGTACCTGGAATGGAAGAGTTAGTTTTAGAAAGTGGAAATTATACAATCTTTCATGAGTATAGAAGTATAGTTGATGGGAAAATTTATCATACCGATCATAACATACAAGGATTAGGCGTATTAATTTACGATCCGTCTACAGATATCCCAGTTCCATTACAACATTCAAGTGGTTCAACCTATTCGACTAATGGGATTGAAGGAACGTCAGTGTTTAAATTTTCGATTGATGAGCCTGGAAACTATCAATTAATGGCACAATATGAAGGTATCGATCAAGGTTCAGAGGTTGTGCTTAATATTAAAAAGTCGTTTGTAGGAAAGGTCATCGCCTTCGGTGGCGGAATATTTGTCATGGTTCTTTCTGTTTTGTTTTCCGTGTTCCTATTCCTGCATACTTTTTTCAAGAGATCGAAATTAGCAAAAGCCTCATAATGTATCGAGCGTTTCTCTTAGCTGTAACACAGCTTGGATGGAATGCTCTTTTTTTATTGGGAAATCTTTCGGGTGTTGTTAAACTCTATTCTAAATGGTACTTCAACCTTTCTATGCGACATAAGTATGATAACAATACATCGTTTTAATAGATTTCATTAAATAATGACAGAGAAACCGACTAGTCAGTGGGAAATTAATACCAAATAAAGGATAAACTGTGCATAATATGTAGTATTTTTACGTACTCGCGCTTATAATTATTACGTAATAAGGACGTTCGATATAGAAGAATAATAAGAGTTGAAAGCCAGGAGGATCGTTATGGTTGTTACAAATCGAATAAATGTTGGTGTGGCGAGTTCACAAGCAAATCGACTAAATACACTTGCATCACAATTAAAAGACTTAAACAAAAGTCTAGAAAGTATAAAGACTAATCTAAAACATGGATGGCAAGCAAAGGAAATTACATATATTAACAATGCAATTGCTAGTATTACAAAAGAGATTCATAGCCTTTCTTCTGAGCTGAATTCTATCGGAAGTGATGTCGTATCGGTCGCCCTAGAAATCTCGAGGGAAGAGCAAGCTAAAATCGATCAAGCGAAACGGGAAGCTGAAGCAAGAGCTAAGGCAAAAGCCGAAAAAGGATGATACTGAAAAGGAGGTTCTCTAATGTCTCGAATTCTTATAAGAACTGGTTTTGTAAACCAGCAGGTACCAGGAATTAAGCAAAATTCAACTAAAGTTTCTGAGATTAGAAGTAGAGTCTCCTCAGTCAGTGGGAGTCTCGATCGAAGAATTACCGTACGTAGAGGGATCGGTTCAAGGTTAAATCGAACAGAGAGTTCTTTAGGAAAACTAGAAATGCAGGTGAAAAATCTTCAAACCTTTGTGAACCAGTCGATGGCTCGCTATGCAAAGGCTGAAAGTTTTCTAGCTTCTAAAGGAACTTCTGTCGAGCGATTAGGGAAGGGTCATGTTTACGCGGGCCTGATGGGTCGAATATCTGGGTTCGGTGCTTATGCCAATAACATTAGAAAAACGATGGTGGAAGCTGGTTCAAACGCCCATGTCGTAGGAGCCACTTATCAAAGAGAAGAATCGGTTTTACATAAATTTTTTAGTGGTGTTGGAAAAGTTGGTGATGCACTTAATTTTTTTGACACCCCATTACTGGTTTCCAATGCACTTACCATTGCTACGGCTGCTGGTGTAACGAGTACGCTAAAGATCAATTACCGCGGAGGCAGGCCGTCATTGATGGATCGCATCAAGGGAAATTATCGTTTTACAGTTGCAGCGGCTGACTCTTGGACGAGTAAGGGACATCATAGCAATCCTATTGCTCGAAAAATTAAAGATTTCGCTAACTCAAAGCCTACAAATCCAATCTTGAAGGGTGTTCATAAAGCGGTCTCTTCCTATTCGAGCCCGTCCCATTTAATCAAACATGTAGCAGGGTTTGCGAAGGATACGAACTTTGCGATATCGATGACAGGAAAGGATATCCTTGATCATACCAAGAATAGAATGAAAGATGTTTCAACAAAAGGAGTACTAGAGAAAGCAGCCACAGCTAAAGGGTTTACTAATTTAGGTAAAGGGATCCCGCTAATTGGTAATGTTGTAACCATAGGGTCAAATGCAACGGAGTTTACTAATGCTGCTAATGCAAATAAGGGTGGAATGGAGAAAACAGGGAGATTTTTTGGAGGGGCTTTGACTGATTTTGGTGCTGTAGCTGCCGGTGCTTCAGCTGGAGCTAAGATTGGCGCTTTTGCTGGTCCTAAAGGTGTTATTATTGGAGGAGCAGTTGGTGGATTAGTTGGTGGTGTAGCAAATAACGCTTTCGTCAAAGATGTAGCGAAGGATGTTGGAGGAGCAATTGGTAGAGGCGCTGAAAATATAGGTAAAGCTATCGGCGAATCTTTCGGTGGAGCTGCTGAAGGTTTAGCGAATAAATTCAAATCCGTAACTAGCTGGTTGAATTAATTCTGGTTTATTTTAGGGTAATGTCCCTACCTTTTAGCGTAGCGTGGATCAGAGGTTCTAATTAGGTGGAGTTGAAACTCCCTCTGATTACTAATATTCTTTCCTGTTGGAGTGAGTTTACTATTAGGGGAAAAGTTGGATACAGATTGACTGCAAAGATATCTTATAATTAGTTCTTAACGTAGTCGAATATAAAGGAGAGTCAGCTGTTGCTTCAAGAAATGTTAATTAATATTGAGTATTTTTTCCTTATAATCTTTGGTTCGCAAATGGCCTTTGGTATAGCAACTGTCTTTTTAGGTAGTGTTATGATTAATTATTATGATTGGGGTATGTCCTATCCTCCAGAAAACATGTTTCAAAAACTCGTAAATTTATTTTTGATATCTTTTCTAGGATTGGGTCCGTCAATTTATAAACGAATGGAGCATCTCAACTGGTTCTACCGGAGGATTGTGCTATTTATTATAATGCTAGTGTTCGGGTTAATAGGTGTTATTATCTATGAGTTTATAAGCCAATTTTTACAGCACCTTTTATATTAATCCTGGTTTAGTTTTTGGTAATGCCCCCACTTCTTAACGTAGGTGTGAAGTTCTAAACAGGTGGAGACAGGATTTCTTCTAAATCGGTAGCCAGTTTACTAGAATATTGATGATTTTCTCTATTGCTGTTTTAGATAAGGGCTCTTTTCAATGTCCTTAGCGGCTTTTTACGTGGGTTGTTTTTCTAATAAAGTATTTTGTGTATCAATAAACAGTGACTAGAGGATCGGCCTATACATAATTTTACTGATGTATCGAGTGAGTAGATATTTTCTAAAGAGGAATGAGTGAAATGAACCATATTATGACGTGCACGACAGAGGAGCTCGCACTGTTAGTTTCTCTTTGTGGAGAGCCAGGGATTGCAAAAGGAATTGCCGAAGCTGCTATAGGTGAAAAAAGCCCTCAAGAGTGGGAAGCAATAATGGAAGTAACGGTACATCAATTAATTCTCAAGCAGTTGTGGGATACAGAAAAGGATCAAAGAGGAGAAAATCCCTTAAGTGAGCCAATGCAGGAGTTTATTCAATCCTATATCCAATCGGAATGGATGCTGCGATGTTCAAATGCATTTGGACAAAACACCCTTATGCTGCACCAAGTAGACGATAGTACTTGGCTTGCTCATATTGTCGACCGTGATATCATCCATGAGTTTTCTTATATGGATAAAACTGAAATTCCGAAATTAATTAAGGAATATTACTCTTTTGCACCTGTAGAAATGAATGAAGTGAAGGCCTTTCAATTAACTGACGAGGCCTTTGACTTATTAAGCGATCCGCACCAGATAGAGAAAGTGAAGAGTTTAAGTGACTTTACGGCTGAAGAAGAGTCATATTTTAATGAGTTTGTTCAAGATATTGAAGCGCATAATTGGACGCTGAATAATATTTCATTTTTCAACGTTCCGAATGTAGAGGAAGCACCGTTGCTTCATAATATCGTCTTTTTCCTCCCGTCGACTACTGGGATTTGGTCCGTTGAGTACACGGATGACCCAATCAAGCCAGTATTCGTTCAATTAATAGGATCTGCACAATGGGAAGAATTGTTGGATGGTGTCGGCACGGTAGCCACATCTGTGTAAAATGTGAAAAGATGATCTGAATTGAGAAAACGTATGGTCTTGAACTATACGTTTTTTTGTTTGTAGATATAATAAGAAAACTATTTAAGGAGAGTCAGCTGTTGCTTCATGAACTGTTACTTGGTTTTGAATACTTTCCAAAGCGAAGGAGGAGGACATCAAAGCGAGCGGAATGATACCCGAGCAGAGTGAGAAACGAAGGAAGAGGTAACTAAAGAGTGTGAATGGTTCCCGAGCAGAGCGCGAAACGAAGGAATCGGTAACTAAAGGGCGTGAATGGTTCCCGAGCGGGGAGAAAAACGAAGGAATCGGTAACTAAAGGGCGTGAATGGTTCCCGAGCAGAGCGCGAAACGAAGGAAGAGGTAACTAAAGGGCGTGAATGGTTCCCGAGCGGGGAGAAAAACGAAGGAATCGGTAACTAAAGAGCGTGAATGGTTCCCGAGCAGAGTGAAAAACGAAGGAATCGGTAACTAAAGGGCGTGAATGGTTCCCGAGCGGGGAGAAAAACGAAGGAAGAGGTAACTAAAGGGCGTGAATGGTTCCCGAGCAGAGTGAGAAACGAAGGAATCGGTAACTAAAGGGCGTGAATGGTTCCCGAGCAGAATGAAAAACGAAGGAATCGGTAACTAAAGAGCGTGAATGGTTCCCGAACAGGGTGAGAAACGAAGGAAGAGGTAACTAAAGAGCGTGAATGGTTCCCGAGCAGAGTGAGAAACGAAGGAAGAGGTAACTAAAACACCCGAATAACTCCCGCCCTTGTGTTTAAACAACCCACGCGGTCACTAATCATTCACCAATCCTTCCGAATCCGGCACTAGCACCTAATCAACCAACCAAGTCACCGCTCCTCCCCCGCACTAGCATCTGATCAACCTTCCCCCACCGCCCTCAACCACAACTCCTCCATAAAAACAGAAAAAGTGAGCTCTAGTTCTTTTGGAACAGACGCTCACTTTTTTACAGCTAATGCTATTTTAATATATAGACAGAATTGCCCATTTGTAACAGAAAGCTACAATTTTTACAAAATTAACGTAAAAACTTATTCTACATTCCCTATATTTCCATTATAATGAGTATCGTATCAATGAAGTATCCACAAATAAGACTAAAATGGGTATGAGCAAAACGATAGAATCATTTGTTAATATATAGAAAAATTATGGATATCTTACATTTCCGTATTCTTTCCCATGGAACACCCCACAAACCCCAGGTTCTTTCCAATGGGACAGTTCACTGACCCCAATAGAGGAGCGATTGTTGTGATATTAACTCTTTTTGATCGAGGTAAGGCGTTTACGTTAGCCCTGCCCGAAAACATTACTGGAAAATACATACTGACGTCAGTTGACCAAGATAACCACCCAATCGACATCATGGCGATTGAAGCAGAAGCTGGGCAGTGGTTTTTAAAATCGAACAAATATGCCTTCCTGAAAAATACAAATAATGAAATGGTCAGAAAAGTACCAGTAGAGCTCTTTAAGACGTACACGATTTACCGAGAGGGTGAGCCTACTGCTCTTTTGTATGTCGAGCCGCCTGCTGAAAGTAGAAATCAGTTTACTAGACATCACGTTACCGCCGACACGATTAAGATCGGAAGAGGCAAGACGAGTCAGATCTGCTTTTCTCACAAGTTAGTTTCGAGCTCGCATTGTACGATTGAATATAAGAAAAACGGACAGGCGGTGCTAAAAGATAACGAGAGCTCCAACGGTACATATGTGAATGGTGCGAAAGTGAAGGAGAAAGTTCTTTCAAATGGTGACGTCATTTACATCATGGGGTTAAAAATTATTTTTAACGGCAGGCTGCTTTCGTTAAATAACCCGCATCAACTCGTATTTTTAGACAAACACACTTTCAGCCCTTTTATTGCCGACAAACCGATCCAAGAGGATGAAGATGAACTCGATGATTTTAATGTAAAGGATACAGATAGTCATTTATTCTATCGTTCTCCGCGCTTCAAACGCGATATTGAACGCAAGGAGATTAAGATCGATCCACCGCCGCAGCCAACCGACATGGAAGAAACGCCACTCATGCTGATGCTTGGTCCATCAATTACGATGGGGATGGCTTCAATGTTTACTGCGCTGTTCATGGTACAAAATGTGATGCGAAATGATGGTGATATGCGGACCGCGGTTCCGATGCTCGTCATGGCATCAAGTATGCTCATCGGGATGGTTCTTTGGCCGATTTTAACGAAGAAGTATGAAAAGAAGAAGCGCCAGAAAAAGGAAGCGATCCGCCAGGAAAAATATAAAGCCTACTTACTTGAAATGAGACGAGTCATTGATGTCGAATGTGAGCACCAAAGTGAAATTCTTCGTGAAAACCATATTCCAGTTGAAAATTGTGTGGCTCGAATTGAAAACAGAGAGCGAACTCTCTGGGAGCGGGTGATTGGGCAAAATGACTTTCTTAAAGTACGGCTTGGAACAGGAAATCTACCGCTTGATGCCGACATTAAATTTCCAGAGCGAAAGTTTTCTGTTGATGATGATAACTTACAAGAAGAACTTTATGAGATAGCAGATACGCCGCAAATTTTAAAGGATGTTCCTGTTACTTTATCGTTAATGGATGAGCAAGTGAGCGGGATTATTGGCGAGCGAAGTAAAGTAAAGGATTTTGTGAAAGGGTTAACGATTCAATTAGCCTCTCTACATAGTTACGACGAATTAAAGCTAGTGTTTATTTATGATAAGAGTGAGCATGAGGATTGGAAGTTTGCCAAATGGCTTCCGCATGTTTGGGATGAAGAGAAAAACATTCGCTTTATCGCTTCAGATGCGAATGAGTTAAAGGAGCTTTCTGCGTATTTTGAAAAAGAAATTACGCGCCAATCCGAGCTGCAAGAAAGTGATCTCCAGGAATTAACGCAGCATATTATTGTGTTCTCGATGAGTAAAGATTTAGCTTCCAAAGCTGAAATGTTCAACATGCTTTTAAAAGAGAAGAACAAGATCGGCTTCAGCTTAGTCACGCTTTATGATGAGTTAGAAAAGCTGCCGAAGGAATGCTCCAAGGTGGTCGAGCTTGGTAATGACGGCTCGAAGATTTTTGACAAGGATGATATTTCAGGGCAGTACACAGCATTTAACGATGACATCTACTTACACAAAAAAGCTGAAGACTTAGCGATCCAATTAGCTAATATTCAACTAGCGACATCCCTTGAGCAATATACGCTTCCGAATATGCTGACTTTTCTTGAAATGTTTGGCGTTAGTAAAATCGAGCATTTAAATGCGCCGACGAGATGGAAGGAAAATAACCCGACGTTGACGATTGAAGCACCGATTGGGGTCGATACGATGGGGCAGCCGTTTATGATCGACCTTCATGAAAAATACCATGGCCCACACGGATTGATCGCGGGTATGACTGGTTCTGGTAAAAGTGAGTTTGTTATGACGTTTATTTTATCGCTAGCTGTCAATTACCACCCAGATGAAGTCGCATTTATTTTGATTGACTATAAGGGTGGTGGAATGGCGAATGCATTTCTGAACTTGCCGCATTTAGCAGGGACGATTACGAACCTCGACGGAGCAGCGGTGAAGCGTTCATTGATTTCCATTCAAAGTGAATTGAAGCGACGTCAAGCGATTTTCAGTGAAACGAGCCAGAAGATTAATGAAAGTAATATTGATATTTATAAATACCAAAAGCTGTATCGTGAAGGGGTCGTTACCGAGCCACTGCAGCACTTATTTATGATTTCTGATGAGTTTGCTGAGCTGAAAACCCAGCAGCCTGAATTCATGGAACAGCTGGTCAGTGCGGCAAGGATTGGACGAAGCTTAGGGGTGCATTTAATTTTAGCAACACAAAAGCCTTCGGGTGTAGTAGACGATCAAATTTGGAGTAACAGTAAATTTAGGATCAGTCTCAAGGTACAAGAAAAAGCCGATAGTATGGAAGTTATTAAACGGCCAGATGCGGCGGAGTTAAAGACGACAGGGCGTTTCTACTTACAGGTCGGATACAACGAGTTGTTTGAGCTTGGGCAATCGGCTTGGGCAGGGGCACCATATATTCCAACGGAAAAAGTCGAAAAACACCAGGATAACAGCATTCGTATTATTGATAACTTAGGGCGCGTCATTAAAAGTGCCAAAGTCGATAAGCAGCAAGGCGCAGTGAAAAATCCACCGAAGCAAATTGATGAAGTGACGAAGTATTTAGAAAATCTAGCAAAACAAGAAAATATTAAAGTGAAACCGCTTTGGTTAGAGCCGATCCCGCAGCTGATTTATATTGATCAGTTAAAAGCGAAGTACGAGGCGAAGACGGAGGAGCCGTTTGTGCTCAATCCAGTCGTTGGTGAATACGATGATCCAGCTAACCAACGTCAAATGGTGATGAGAATGCCGATTACCGAAGAAGGAAACACCGTCATTTATGGTGTGGCTGGCAGCGGGAAAACGACGTTCTTAGCGACGACGATTTATTCGTTGATGGAGGAGCATACACCTGATGAAGTCAACTTCTATATGCTCGACTTTAGCTCTGAAACACTAAGCTGGTTCCGTCAAGCACCTCATGTTGGTGACGTGCTGTTATCGCATGAAAGTGAAAAGATTAGTAATCTATTTAAAATGCTTAATAGTGAAATTGAGAACAGGCGCCGACTGTTTTCGAATTACGGTGGAGATTTCTCAACTTACAACCAAGTTGCAAGTGAGAGTTTACCATCGATTGTCGTTGTCATTCATAATTACTCTGCTTTTTCAGAAATGTATGAGCAGTATGAAGAAGCGATCTCCTTTTTGACTCGTGAAGGGCTTAGATATGGAATTTACTTCATCTTAACGGCTGCGAATGCGGGTGCGGTGCGCTATCGACTGCTGCAAAACTTTAAGCAATTATTCGTACTGCAGTTAAACGACAGCTCGGATTACTCGGGCATTTTAGGAAATGTTGATGGGGTATATCCTTCGAAATATAAAGGTAGAGGAATTTTTAAAGCGGAAGACGGTGTGTTTGAGTTCCAAGTCGCACAAATTGCACAAGATGTTCCAGACATGTATTCATTTATGACGGACTATTGCCGTAATCGAAACGAACAATGGAATGGCTCTGTTGCTAAGAGAATTCCTGTTTTACCTGAAAAAGTGAACATTGAATATTTGCGAAATGAAATTCACAATAAGCAAACCGATCAATTGCCAATCGGCGTCGATAAAAATTCTCTCGCCGTTACGTATTACGACTTTAGAGCATCCTTCGTCAATTTAGTGCTGGCGGCGAATGGGGATGACTGCTCGAGCTTTATGCATGCGCTAGTCGATGTCGCGACATTAAAGGGAGACAGTGAAGTGATTGTGCTTGACCCGAATGGAAGCTTAACGGGGGATGCTAGTCGTTATCAATATGTAAGTGAAACGAGTGCGTTAGAAGAAATGATCGTTCACTTGTTTAATACCCTCGTTCAGCGTAATAACGATACGAAGGACGCAGCGGAGGAAGGCAAAGTTCCTCCTGTGTTTGAACAAATCACTTGTTTTATTGACTCTTTCACGGATCTCAATATGCATTTATCAGCGGATGCTCAAGATAAATTAAAGGTGTTTTTAGAAAGAGGCGACTCGTTAAACGTGAACCTAATTATTTCCGATAGTGTCGACAAAATTAGTACAATCACTTTCGAAAGTTGGTTCCAAAAGCAGGTGGCGTTGAACCAGGCGATTTGGATCGGCAACGGAATTACGGATCAATACACGCTAAAAATCAGCAAAATTACAAGTGATATGTACGGTGAAATCCCGCCAGAGTTTGGTTACGTCGTAAACAAAGGTAAAGCGAATGTCGTTAAACTGCTAACCGCTACGGCAAAAGAGGAGGCATTAGCTTATGGATAAGGTGCTTGTCGAAGTGTATATTCCCGCTTCCGATGATACTTATGATGTATTCATTCCTTTAAAAAGCAAGTTATACGAAGTGTCCTTCTTGCTCGCTAATACAGTCGCCGAGCTCTCCCAAGGCTATTTTGTCGCAAGTGAAAACATGCCAATATGTGACCGTCAAACAGGTGAAGTGCTCGATATCAACAAAACCGTTGAAGAGCTGCAATTAAAAAATGGGAGTAAGTTAATGTTGCTTTAATCGGTAATTACAAAACAGCCCACATTACAGCGGCAGGGGAAAATTGAGCTAATTAAAACCTAGCAAACTCTTATATTCTATAAAGGAGGTGAGAAGACATGGCACGTACGATTAGAGTTGAACCAGCAGTATTAGAAACAACTGCAGCTCGCATTGAGCAACAAGCAGCTGATTATGAAAGAATTTACAGACAGCTTTATGCTGAAGTAGATGGAATGGGAGCGGCTTGGCAAGGAACTGATAACCAAGCGTTCGTAACACAAATCAAAGGATTTACTGATGATTTTCAAAAGATGGCGACTCTTATGAAGCAATATGCGGAGTACTTACGATTAAGTGCGAAGACGTATCGCGAAACACAAAACGAAGTTATTAACCATGCAAGAAGGTTAACGAACTAATACTTATAAATAGCTATTACAATGGAGGTGGATGAAATGGCTGATGGAATTAAAATTTCACTTGCCGAGGTAAGTAAAACCTCGTCACAAATTCGAGCGTTAAACGCCCAATTGGCGTCAAACCTGCAAGACATTAAAAAGGAAATGAACAATTTAGCACAAACGTGGGATAGTGATGCTTCGAATACCGTTCGAGCAAAATTTAACGCGTTAAGTCCTCGCTTCGATGAGTATAACCAAGTGGTCGAAAGCTATGCTAAGTTTTTAGATAACACGGTTACGAACTATAACGCTGCTGAAACAGCAATTAACAATAATGCGAATGCGTTTAAATAAGCTTGTGTAAAAGCATATCAATAGTCACGTTGATTTTAGGCTCAGTGCATGAGCCTAAGATCAACATTTTATTCAGCTGTTAACAATCTACGAGCCATAACCTCACAACAATAGCTCCGTTTACATCATTTGGTATACACTGGTTTTCGCTGGTAAATTGTTTAACATCATCGACCACGCATCACTGGACCTTTCCTACTAGAATCCTTCCATATCAGGGGGTCTTAAAGTCTTAACTTTAGCGAAGGTGAAATGTGAAGAAAACGAAAATCTAGGCAATAAGGTCTAACTCCTCGTTTTTCCACTATATTATATAGTCCGTTTATTTTACAATGAACTATGTGCAGTGGTTTGAGGTGCCTGATTGTATATTTTTCGATTGGAAAAATTTATCATTAGGTGCATTTCACAGGCTGAAATATTAGTTATGGAGTCGAATGCTATGATTAACCAACTTGAATTAAGTATAGAGAGTTATGGTATTTCTAAATTTCTATTTTATAAAGTTATTAATACGGACGACGTCCATTTAGAGACGATTGAACTACTACAAAATCAGCAAATCCCTGGTTTGGTCCCATGTGCTTCTACTCAAGAAAAAGAACAAACCTTTATTCGCTATGATTTAGTTTCGGACCTAACATTAAAGACCTATTTATCGGACATGGTCACTAAAGGACGTTTACTAAAATGCTTAAGTGAATTGATTGAAACATTAATGGAAGCACAAAGAAACAGCTTAAACCTTGATCATTTTGTACTGAATGAACAGTATATGTATATTGATAGCTTTTCAAATAGATTAGTACTTTTGTACATGCCATTGAAACATAACAACTTTGAGCAAATCACTCTTAAACAGTTTTTAAAGCATATGTTATTTATGGCTCCTTATAACGAAGAAGATGATATGGCCTTCTTTATAAAGTTACAAAACTACTTAGCAACAGTTGAGGACATTTCTTTTGCTGAGTTAAAGGAAATTTTAGCAGCATTTTCAGAGGATCAACAAAAAGCAGACGATAACTTCTACAGACCAGGAAGTGACGAAGAAATTAAGACGACGGTTGTAGATGGTGTGTCGACTACAGAATATCGAACAAGAAAAATTGATAAGAAAAAAAGTCCGAAGGTAGAAATCGAAGAAGAAGTTCAATACAAACGAATTACCCGCACAGAGCTAGATGAAAACACACCTTATGTGGACAATTCTAATTTAGGTGTGACTTCTATTAACATTACGCCGTTTGTTCAAGAAAATATCATTGATAGTGAAGATATTGAAGAAGAAGGAACGACGGTTTTAGGTGGCGAGCCTGATGCTGGCGACGATGAAGACGAAGCAACAACTACTCTAGGCTATCAAGAAATACCAGAGCCTTATTTCATTCTCCCTGCTACGAATGAAAAAGTAGTCATCACGAAACGAGAGTTTACGATTGGCCGTGATCCAAACAAAGTGGATTATGTATCGAAAAATCGAGTCGTTGGCCGTATTCATGCGATGGTACTAATTGGGGATGAAGAATACTTTATCCAAGATAATAAGTCAACAAACGGGACATATGTCAATGATAAAAAGCTTGAAGCATATGAGCGAGTGAAAATTAAACATGATGATCAAATCAAGCTCGGAAACGAAGAATATATTTTTAAATTATTCTAAAGTGCGTGTTCAAAAAGGGGGACAAAAAGATTAGAGAAGTTCGAGGCGGAGTACCTGCGAGTATGCTTTTAATACTTGAGCAACACAGAAGCAAACTCCCCAGACTTTTTGAACGTCCTCTAGATAGGTGGTGAAATAGGTGGCTTTTTTAACGACATACCATACGGACATAGGTCTACGTAAGCAGACGAACCAAGACGCCCTGTTAATCAAAACAGCAATAACTCCTCAAGGACCAGTTGGCCTTTTTATTATTTGTGATGGAATGGGAGGACTTTCCCACGGGGAATTAGCGAGCGCGACTGTTGTCCGCAGCCTGGCAGAGTGGTTCGATGGGGAGTTGCCTGAATTACTCAAAGCTGATCATAACGAAAGTCTTGAACTCATTTTAGAGGAAAAGGTAAGAGAATGTAATCAAAAAATTCTCATGTATGGTGAAGCGTCTAAAATAAGACTTGGGACAACGTTAACGGCATTTCTCGTCGTGCACGAAAAGTACTATTTAGTACAAATAGGCGATAGTCGAGCTTACACGATTAATGATCAGCTAACACAGCTAACGAAAGACCAAACATTAGTCGCGCGCGAGCTGGAGCGCGGCAATATTACCGAAGCACAAGCGAAGGTCGATAAACGGAGAAACGTTCTCTTACAATGTGTCGGTGCTACCGAAAACCTTGATGTCGTCATTTCGACTGGTGAGGTTGAAGCGGATACAACGTATATGCTATGTTCAGACGGTTTTTATCATAAAATATCAGAGCGTGAAATCTGGCAACACCTTGCCCCTGAAAATCTGATTGATGAAAATCAGATGAAAGAGAAAGTGGTTGAGTTAGTAGATTTAATTAAATCACGTAAGGAAAAAGATAATATCACGATCTTATTAACGAAACTAACATAGATATGGGGGTGAGCATATGATTAAGATCGGTAGTGTCATAGATGATCGCTATGAAATTTTAAAAGAAGTCGGCCGCGGCGGAATGAGTGTCGTTTATTTAGCAATGGACAACAGGCTCAATAAATCGTTAGTCGTAAAAGATATTCGTAAGCGTGGTAACAGTAACAATGAACTGTTAATTAATAGTTTAGTAGCTGAAGCGAATATGCTGAAAAAACTAGACCACGGGGCTTTGCCAAAGATTTATGACATCATTGAATCAACAGGTGATATCTATGTTGTAATGGATTACATAGAAGGTGAATCTCTTAAAGAACGAATGAAACGGGAGAAGAAGATCCCTGTAAACGATGTGATCGACTGGGGAAAGCAGCTATGTAGTGTTTTAGGCTATTTGCATACGAGAAAGCCAAACCCGATCATTTACCGAGATATGAAGCCCGATAATGTCATGATCACCCCAGAAGGAAAAATCAAGCTGATAGATTTTGGCATTGCGCGAGAGTTTAAGTCCGAGAATACATCTGATACGACTGTATTAGGGACGAAGCTCTATGCTGCTCCAGAACAAGCTTCAGGAAGACAAACAGACGCACGGTCTGATATTTATAGTTTAGGTGTGACTCTCTACTATTTAGTCACGGGTAAATCGAAAGCCGATTCGGAGTTGAAACCGATTAGGCATTGGGATCCGTCTTTACCTGAAGGACTTGAGCATATTATTGCCAAATGTACCGAAGCTGAACCGAATGATCGCTATCAGTCGTGTGAAGAGCTTTTATATGATTTGGAAAATATTAATAAGCTAACAGAAGGCTACCGTAAAAAGTTATTTAAGCAATTAAACCTTTTCTTGATCCCTCTCGTTTTATTCATCGGGTTTACAACGACGTCATCTATCGGCTATTCGGGAATTAAAAATGATCAATTCCAGGATTATATGAATCTCGTCAATCAGTCGAGCCGCTATTTAATAGATGGGAACGAAACAAAAGCAATAGAACTGCTTGAACATGCGATTGCAAATGTCGATCGAAGAAGACCAGAGGCTTATATCAATTTACTCGATCTTTATATTAATAGAGGGGAAGTAGAGGCTGGTCTCGCGAAGATCCAAAGCTATATGAATGACAACTACGGGCGCATTAACTCTAACGACAGCATCTTGTTTAAAGTCGGGATGACGTATTTTGACTACAAGCGAGATTACACAACGGCTCTACGTTTCTTCCAACAAGTGAATGAAAATGAAATACCAGACGTTCGCTACTATAAAACGTTAGCGACGATTATGGGCAATATGAATATTGATTATGAAGTGTTTACAGAGGAACTGTACGAATTTACGGTATACACAGATGGGTTGCCGAATGGAGTAAAGAAAATTGATAACTACCATTCGTTAGCCAACATATACGGTTCGTATAAAGGGCAGATCCCAGGTGCTAACACATTGATCATCGAACTGATCAATAATGCTTATGGTATTTTAGAACGAATTGGTGATGACCGCCTCATCTATACGTACGAATATGATTTTGAGCATAAATTAGCACAAGCTTACCATAGTCGAGCGATTAATTCTTCTGACGTTGAAAGTGCGCGAGAAGACTTTTTACAGGCAATTGAGCATTACCACAATATTATTGAGCTAGACGTACAAAACCTAGAGGAGGCAATCGTACGGATTGGTGTCATCTATCAACAAATGGGTGAAAACTCCCAAGCGATTGAACAGTATCGATTAGCAATCAGTCATTATCCAGACAGCATCGATGCGTATGTAAGGTTAGCCAATTTATTACTCGACATCGAGCAAAATAAATCAGAAGGTAAGCGTAACTTTAAAGAAGCAAAGCGTGTGTACGAGCAAGCTGGTTCCTTAGAAGAAGCAGATAGTAATGAAGGTTTTAATCGATTAACAAGAAGGCTAAACAATTTAAATGCACTAGGTAATTAAGGGGGTGCACAGCAGTTGACTTACCAACTCATGTTTTATGGTGGACTGGCTGGAGCCATTATAACACTAATCATAACTATTATTATTTTTATTAAGTTTCAAATAAAAGAAGTTTTAGAGGATTTATTTGGTTTTAAAAAGTATAAAAAAAATCGCAACAGGTTTAGTTTTGACAAAGAGGAAAAACAGACGACAAGTCAAATTAAGTTGCGAAAAAAAGCGGATACGAATCCACAGTTAGCTAGTACAACAGAAGTATTAAGTGATGAGGTAGAGTCAACCGAATTATTAGGTGGCCTCGAATCGACAGAATTGTTAAACGGAAATCACTTAGAAACGACAACTTTGCTACATGACCATCCAGAAACAACCGCTTTATTAGAAGATGATTTAGAAGAGACAACGATCTTAAGTAATGACATCGAAGAAACAGCGATCTTAGAAGAGGATTTGGCGGAAACTGAAGTATTAGAAGAAGCGGAGCCCGAGGAAGATTTTAAAAAGCTCGTCGATGTTATGGTCGTACACTCAGATTTAAAAATTAAATAAGGAGGAAAGGTCATGGTAGCAACTATAGTAGATGGTTATAAAAAGAATAAGTTTTTAGTAACCATTCCTGTCTTAGCATTATTAATAGTATCGTTCATTTTATTTAATAATAAAGCTTTTTCAGTAGATGGAATGTTTGTCGAATACGTCAACGGAAATCAAGGAACGGCGGATAGCTGGAACATGGAAAAGGAAGCTTTTCAAAAAGAGTGGTTTACAGATGAAACCCCTCCTAGCTTTATCCTCAATTTAAATACGAAAATCGACACTGACGTAGATCGGCCGTTCACGGTAGAAGCGAAGTTTGGAAAAACAGAATATGCCGATGCCGACTTAGCGATCAACAAAGTCGATCAAGCGGGGAACTATCGAGTAACGATACCAGCGCCTGCTGATGGCAGCAATGGTCAATACAATATCACCATTGCGATAGAAGAAAATGAGTTAGGACTTCCACCTGGAGCCCACCGGTTTACAATTACTCGTGATGCTACATCTCCAGAAGTGGAAATTAAGGGTGTAGAGGACGAGGCATATACAGAGGGTGACGTCGCGATCGGCATAACAGTTAAAGAGCAGCATGTGTACGAGAAGTATGTATCTGTAACTCGAAACGGTGTTGAGTACCGCGACCTCCCAAGCTTTCAAGCAAAAGGAAATGACACGTATCTACTAAACTACAAGTTTACGAAAAGTGGTCAATATGAAGTAAACGTAATCGTTAAAGACAAAGCTGGAAACGAAACAGTCCAAAATAAAGTCTTCACTATTAGTAAGGGCGAGCCAGAAGTCGCATCCCCTGATAACAAAGCAATTTTCGCACCAAAAGAAGTTGAAGTTACCGTCACGAGTGAAGTTCCACTCGCCAGTGCAACGATAGAAGCACTGAAGGATGGAAAAGCCTTCACATTAAAAGATAAGCAGGCTTTCACTCTATCCAACGACAAGCTGACGGCCACTTGGAAGCATGAGTTCACCGAAGATGGTGACTACGAGTTAACAGTAACGGCAACGGAGGCACATAAGAATGGAAACACGTATGAAGCGTTAGGTCCGATTGCTTTTACCGTGGATGGAACAGTACCAAAGCTTACAATCGCTGGCCTAGATCCGAACGATAACGGCGACACCATTTACAATTTCGCTCAACAAGTGGGATTAACAGTAATCGATAAAAATATTCGTGCAAACAAGATCGATGTAACGGTTACGAAAGATGGACAGCCGTATGAGTTAAACGGATTAAAATGGACGGCTACAGAAGATGGTCAAGGCCTGACAGCTGACTATGAATTTAAAGCAGAAGGTATTTATCAACTGACGTTCAATGCGACGGACGAGGCTGGAAACCGTGCAAACGAGGAAACAAAAGCCAACTTCACAATTGATAAAACGGCACCAAAGCTTACGATCGACAGTAACGGGACCGCTTTACGAAACACGTATAACGCAGAAGAAGCAAAAAATGGAGTCCCAGTAAAGATCAAGATTGAGGATGCCACTCTTGATTTAGCGAAGACACAAGTATCGATCACGAAAAATGGTAAAGACTATTTGAACGTTTCAAAGGACAGTTCGCCGTCGCTTCACTTAAATGAGATGAAGTCGGTTGCAACGTTTGAGTATACGTTTGAGGAAAATGGATCGTATGAAATTGCCGTAGAGGCTACGGATTATTTTGAGAAGGAATCGAAGAAATCTGCTGCTTTTACGCTAGATAGAGATCCGCCAACACTGTCTGTTACTTACGTTGATGGAGACGAAGAAAAAGACATTAACAACAAAGATCAATTTAAACAAGACAAGGTCGTTCGCTTTACAGTTAGTGACAATAATATCGATGAAGATACGATTGAATTAACGGTCTTAAAGCAAGATCTGCAGGATAGCGAAGCTTCTCTATATCTTACTTTAGATAGTGAACAGTTAACAAAGACTGTAACGGAAAATGCGATCGTTTATGAGTATCCTTTTGCAGATGACGGTGTGTATGAAGTTCAGTTTAGTGCTGCTGATAGCGTTGGAAATCATCAGGGTAAAGGTCGAGGCAATGGTAGAAACAAACAAGAAACCGTGGAACTAGAGCCGTTTATTTTTACGATTGATACCGAAAAACCAGCGATAAAAGTAAGTGGTTTAGATACGCTGGCTGGACATAAGTATTATGCGGAAGCAAAAAATGTCACAATTTCGATTGAAGATCTTACTCTCGATGAAGAACAAACGGCAATAAAAGTAACAAAAGATGGTGAAGCGTATATTTCGATCAACGTACCTGAAGAGGACGATACAGACGCTTTCACTCGAAAAAGAACGAACCACTTAAGCGGCGATAACATGATCGCAGAGCTTAAACAATCATTCAAAACTGACGGTACCTACGTCATTTATGCGGGTGCGACTGATCAGCTCGGGCACTCGAACCCAGAAGATGGGGCAGCCTTACAAGAGTTAGTCCAGTTTACGATTGACCAAACTGTTCCTGATATTAAGCTGATAGGGGTCGATCATAATGGTGACCGCATTGATGACAGTGATGAGTCAAAACCTAGTATGTACATTCAAAAAGGTGTTGTTACGGTATTAGTCGATGAGCTTCATCTGAAGGAAAAGTCAGTCACGATTAATGGCAAAAGCTTCACCGAGCACTTCCCGGATGTTGATTGGAATCAAGTATCAGAAACGAGCTACGAACTGACGCTTGATTTTAACCGAGAAGATTTTACAGACAGAAAGTACACCGTAGCTGTTAACGTAACAGACAAGGCAGAAAATCAAGTGAGTGAACGACTGACTTTCTATCTGGATAATACAAAGCCAGTTATTACGCTTACTACAGAAGGTCATATTGTTGATGATAAAAAACCGGTCATGTTTAACCAAAATGGTAAGCTGACTGTAAAAGTCGAAGAAGAGAATTATCGTACGAATCAGGTCGACATCACGGTTAAGAAAAAAGGTGACCGCAGCTTCGAAGATAACCGTTTTAATAACCAATGGAAAAATAGCTCGAAAGATTCAACGCTAACTCTCCCAGTGAATCGGGCAAGTGGGTACGAGGATGGAGAGTATACGATTACCGTTAAGGCGACAGATGCAGCAGAAAATGAAGCTGTGAGCCAATCGCTAACGTTTATTATTGATACGACACGACCAGAAATTAAGCTGACAGGAAAAGACCAGGACGGAGAAACATACAGGGGCGGAAGTGTTAATGAAACGAGACCGACAAATATGTTTATCCGAAATGGGGAGTTGACAGTCGAGGTCGACGAACAAAACTTTAGTACAAACAATGTGACGTTTAGAGTTACGAAAAAAGGCGACAGCAGCTTTAGAGATCCACGCTTTAGAGAGCAATGGGAAAATGACGGGAAAAAGTCATCGTTAACGCTGCCGATCGATAGCAGAAGTGGCTACGCAGATGGGGAGTATACGATTACTATTAATGCAACGGACCGAGCAGGCAATGAAGCCGTTGGCCAAACGTTAACGTTCATCGTCGATAACGTTGCTCCGAACATTACGATTACTGGTGAAGACCATGACGGGAAGAAATATACAGGTGTCGACCGAAACGGGCGTGACCATCAAAGTACACCAAGTATGTATATCCAAAACGGTAAGCTTACAGTTGCTGTTGAGGAAGAGAATTTCAGTATGAATGACGTCTCCATAACCGTCAGGAAAAGAGGGGACGACAGCTTCAGAGATTCCCGCTTTAACAACCAATGGGAAAATAGCGGCAAGAGATCAACGTTAACGCTGCCGATTACTACGGGAGAAACGGGACAGTATAGTGATGGTGTGTACACGATTCGCGTCGTTTCCGAGGATAAGACTGGAAACAAATCAAGCAAAATTTTAACATTCGTTGTCGATACAAAGGCGCCAAATCTGGTGATTGAAGGTCTAGAGGACGACAAGCATTATAATAACAACCGAGTAACAGCTACATTCAAAGCAAGAGATACGAACTTAAACGAAACGAATACGAGGTTGACGATTAGACATGTCAATGCAGGCACGACCGAGGTAGTGCGAATGGCGGATCTAACCAATGGCCGCTATACGTTTACGAAAGAGGAAACGTATGCAATCAAGTGGGAGTCAACCGATCGCGCAGGCAACTATGCAAAAGAAGAATTAACGTTTGTGATCGACCGCACCGCACCTGTTTTAAAAATAGCTGGTGTAGAAAACAACTCCTTCAACCCGACAGCGAAACGCGTAACCGTTTCTGTTGATGAATTTTACTTCGAAACAAATACGGTTGATTTACAGGTGATGAAAAATAATCAACCATATTCTATGGGTACTTGGAGAAACACAGGCAAAGTATCGAGCTTATCGCACAACTTCACAGAAGATGGGTTCTATACGATCGCGCTGACAGCAACCGATAAAGCAGGAAATGGCCCAATCACAGAACGTATCGAATTTACGATCGACACGGTAAACCCTGAGATTGAAATTTCTGGTGTAGACAACGGTGAGTATTACAATGTTGATAAGCCAGTCAATGTAACGATCAGAGATGTTAACCTTGACGTAAATACGATCCGAGTAACAAGAGACGGCAACAATTATCCTGTTGGAGGCTTTGCGATCACCGAAGCAGCAAAAGGCTCTGGAAATCAATCAGTCGCTAGATTTAATCACAATTTCTCACAAGAAGGTGTGTATGAAATTTTTGTAGAGGCGATTGATAAAGCGGGGAATATGTCAACGCAAACGGTTCAATTTACGATCGATAAAACAGCTCCTGTGATCACTCCGAAATTCAGAGGCGAAGGTCGGGTCATTGAAGATGGTGAGTACATCAACCGCGTCTTTACGCCAGAGTTTGCACTTGATGAGAGTGAAGATACAATTGTATCTGTTACATTGAACGACGGACCGAACATTGCAGGCAATATTCCTGTAGCGTCAAAGGACATGGTTTATCATTACAAAGTGCTTGCTACTGATAAGGCTGGAAATGAAACGACGCTAAGCATTAGCTTTACGTTAGATACAACGATGCCAGAATTAGACATTACAGGAATTGTTGACGGCTACTTTAATGAAAACATCACACCGATGGTCACGTATTCTGACTTAAACCTAGATGAAAGTAGAACGTCAGTAACACTTAACAACGAACCATATGCTAGTGGAACGAAGCTGGAATACGAGCAGGATTATGTGCTAAAGGCTGTCATTACCGACTTAGCTGATAATGTAACGAGTCGCACGATCGTCTTCACGATCGACAAAACGGCTCCGATCATCCGCTTTTTAGAGCCGATTAATAACAGGTACTTTAACTTTAGCTTAATTCCAGATTTTATCATCGAAAGCTTAAGTCCGTACGATATTATTGCGATTACACTTAATGGGAACCCGTATACGATAGGCGACCCAATTGAGGAAGAAGGTAAGCACGTTCTATTCTTTGAAGTGAAGGATCGCGCTGGTAATATCCAGACTTTAAGTATTGAGTTTATCATTGATTTAACAGCACCAAACGTCATCTACAATGGGGTTACTGATAATGGACGATACTACGAAACGGTAGCGCTAGATATTTTATTAGATAACCCGAATGATAAGTTTAGAGAGATTTCGATAAATGGTGAAGCGTTCAAAGGCGATGTCGTTGAAGAAAACGGCTATCAAATCATTCGTACGACACTCGATGAAAAGAAAACATATGAAGTCAGTGTCGAAGCGTATGACGAAGCTGGAAACGAAACACAATCGCAAATCACTTTTGAAATCGCAGAAAAGCATATTCTCATCAAATTCTATGAAAACAAACCTCTATTTGCCGCAGCTCTCATTAGCTTACTTGGTGGCGCTACGGGAGGTACGATTTTAATCAGAAGACGAAAGAAAAAAATAGTAGAAGAAGAACTCATCGAAGCAGGAGAAATACCAAGTAGAGAAGAGTAAATGCTTCACTAAAAGAAGAGAGAGGTTGCCAATGGCAATCTCTCTTTTTTTCTAGTTATCGTGATGGTTCGGCAGTATTCTCGTTTAATTAAACGATGTGGCTATTTGTTTTTTCCGCCGTGCCATTGTGTTGAGCCCTCATGCTCATGACAATTAATGCCCTAACGATCGCAAAAATGAGTACATAGGTGAAGACACCTAGACTATTAATCATGATATCAACAAATAACCCCTCTCTGTAAAAGAACGGCTGTGCCAGCTCTGTAGCTGCAGCTAGAAACAGGCCGATAAGTAAAGTAACCCTAATGCTTTTGCAAACCTCGATGAGAAGAAAAGCAAGAATGAAAAAGCAAACAAAGTGCCCCGCTTTTTGCATCATAAAAGGCACGCTCGGACTCATATAGATCGAGATATTGAAAAACTGCGTAAAATCAGGCTGGTTGTTCCACTGAAAGTAAAACGTTTCACCTCGTAATAATCCACTAAAATCTTTCGTACACGTCAAAATAATAATTAAATAGATCCACATCATTAACAATAAAAAATACATTATTCTCCAGCTTTCAGTTTTTATCCCTAGTTTAGACACGATCTGGAGATTTAAGACGTGGAGGGGGGAGTATTTATAAAGAGATTAATAGGGAGAGGGGAAAATTAGGAGAATACGGGAATGAAAGCGAGAGGATCGTGCCCGCGAGAGGAAAGAATTAGGAGAAAGCGGGAACGAAAGAGGGTGGATCGTGCCCGAGAGAGGAAAGAATTAGGAGAATAAGGGAACGAAAGCGAGAGGATCGTGCCCGTGGGAGGAAAGAATTAGGAGAAGGCGGGAACGAAAGGGGTGGATCGTTCCCGTGGGAGGGAAAAATTAGGAGAATGCGGGAATGAAAGGAAGAGATCGTGTCCGCGAAAGGCAAATTAGGAGAATGAAGGAACGAAAGAAGAGCGTTTCGCGCACGAATAGTAAGCAGTTTGGAAAATTCGACGGGAGAACAAGGGCAGCCTACCAACTCAGAAACAACCTAGTTGATACAGCAATTAAAAGAGAAAAGCCATAGGAAGATGATCCTGTGTATATATAATGGATTTCGATAACAAAGAGACAAATAACATGAAATTTTGATAAAAAGTCCCAAAGTTTATATACGTTTGGTAAGAAAATAGTTATAATAGACTTGGATTATTTATGTAAGGAGTTTTTTATGAAAAATGTTATGTTTGTATTGATGATTATACTTTGTATTGGCTTATTAGCTTACGGAAAAGTACAGTATGATCAAAAGTTAAGTGGAATTGCTGAAGAGGCGAATTCGACTATGACTCTAGCAACAAGTCCCAAGGTTAACAATAACATTCAGAATGAACGAGGTGTATTTAACCTAGAAGCAATCGAGGGGATTAACGAGGAATTCAAAGAAAAATTACAGATTGCTATAGAACATAATGAGAGTTTACGTATCGCCATTTTCGGTTCGGAGGCTATGTCGGGTAGCGATCAAATTGAGACTTCGTCGGTCGACATCGTCGTAAAGGAAATCGAAAATACATATCCCAATGAGATGGTAGATATTCAAGTTTTTGAGGTAGGTAATCGAACGACATCCGAGGTCGTTAATGAGGGATTACATGAAGACGTTGTTCATTTTCAACCAGATGTTCTAATTATGGAACCTTTTATTTTGAATGATAACAGCGAACTTATAAGAATGAATGTCTCCTTACCGAATATTACAACTATCCTGGCAGATATAATAGCTGAATCTCCTGAAGCCTTGATCATTTTACAACCGCCAAACCCAGTTTTTCAGCCGAGATATTACTTACAGCAAGTTAAGGAATTAAAAGATTTTGCTCTAAAAAATGAATATATGTATGTAGACCATTGGGAGGCATGGCCTGATATTACCGATGAGGAAATCAATAACTATGTAGAAAATTTACGAGCTAATCAAAAAGGACATGAAATCTGGGCAAGTGTTTGGAAAGAGTTTTTTGTAGGGGAAAAATAGACTAGGAGACTTAACAAATGTCACAACCCAATCCGTTACTTCCAATTTTGTTAGAAGCGTATGAAAAAGGCGAAAAAGATGGCATTGAATTAAAGGACCTAATGAAAGATATTGAACAGCACTTACGTACATTAGTTGACAGTAAAGGGAATAAAAAAGAAGCTACAAGATCGCCAATGGGCGGTTTTGTAGCTTTTTTTGTTTTGATAAATATGAGAATGTAAAACGATCCTGATCGTATGATGTTGTGGATGTAAGAATATATTGGAATTGGATAATCATTTAGTGAATAGTATGGTGATGAAAGGAGTTGGTGTACACCATGACGGATGGAAGACATGAATATTATTCCACAGACCAGACACCGTCGATGCATGAGCAGTGCACGCAGCACATGTATTACCACGTTACCTTTTCAACGACAGATGGACAACACTATGATGGAATTATTGAAGACGTTGGCGCGGACAGCATAACGGCACTAGTTGGCGAGGATGTTCTGGACCGAGAAGGTGAAGAAGGAACATTTGACCGGCAATATGGATATGGTTATGGTTATCCAGGAAGGTATAGACGCTTTAGACGACGCCAATTTCCTCTGGCTGCATTAACTGCACTAGCGCTATTACCGTACGTCGTCCCACCACCGTATCCTTATCCACCATACCCATATCCTTATCCATACCCGTATTTCTATCCATATTATTGATGAAAAAGATCAACAACAACAACAATTTGGTGCCAGGCACCATTGAGGTGGTGCCTGGCACCAATTATTAATAAATTAATTTTAATCTTTATAATCCCACAATAATCTCCATTCCCGCTCTTCTCTAGCAACGAACACCTCTTGTTTGAAGTAAAACTTCCCGTATTTTCCGTGATACGATTTCGTCACGGTTATGTTATAAACCGTATCAATTGGCTCTGCATCATTGGTGATTTTCCAGTTTCGTTTCTTACTTGGACTGCTTAAAGAATACTTAAAGGTATCTGCCCCAAAATGACTCATAAAAACGTGAGCCCTGTCTTGAATATAGCTCGCCTTAGGAAACCGTCCTTGGATTTCAGGGTGGAGTAATTCCCAGGAAGAAGAAAAGCGACCTTGCTGCTCTAATTTATAAAACTCATTGACAATTTTTTGCGCTTGATTGGCTTGAGATGGCCACAATAATAAGATGATCACTGCTACTAAAGCAATAGGGATAATGATGAATAGTTGTGGTGGGAGTTCTCTTCTTCTGAGCATACCAAAACCCCTTGTCTAGATGTTTTATTCCATCATATTCACGTTCTTTGTAATTTAGTATGGACAAATTGGCTGAGGTTGGAAAAATTTAAAGGGAAGATAACGTCTGTGGGGAAGTCGATATATTAATAAATTTTTATGTTAAAAGAAAAGACAATCCACAGTGGATTGTCCAATAGAAATTAGAAGAATAATTTCAATCTTTTTAATTCGTTTCTGCGATTTTTCATAAATAATTGTCCTTCGTCAGACTTAAACACCTTAATTCCGATCAAAGATAGTGGTGTCCAGATTGATTTCAATTGGTACAATGGCATCTCTATCACCTCAAATCTAGTAATTTAGATTTTCCATTTTTCTCGTTCGTTATATAGCATTATTCTACCATACAAATAGTAGAAACTAAACAATTTTTTTACTAAATTTTGAAATTTTTATAGATTGGTGGTACATATAGGATAAAATATACAAATATTCAAATAATTATTGGTGGTCATAGTGTGGGGTAACAGTACTATTGAACCGTGTTGTAGAGAAATTAGATGGTTTTCTGGAGAATGGGGCGTGTATAACTTAGCTAGAAAGGTGCAGTCATTTAAATGAAATGGTGCCAATGGAGGAAAGACATTATACGCAATATGTAAATTATTATGTGATAAAAGCTAAGTCTAAAGAGGGGTCAAGTAATGCTAGAATTTATTCCCCAAAAAAGTTTTCAAAACGAATACAAGGAAGACTTATGTGCTTTGCTTCGATGAGCATAAGCCTTCCTCACTAAAAAGAAAGGAGCACTATCTAGCGTCCATTGTTGCTAAAAGTACCAATTAGTTATGTTTGTTCGATTTACGCATTTTTTCTTTTTTTGATGTGCTCGGTTTTCCTCCAGCACGAGAAGTAGGGTTTTCTGCATTAGCGTGCTCTACGGCTTGTTCTAGTTCTTTTTTCATGATGGAAACCTCCTCAATGTAAATACTGCTTTCATGAAATAGGTTTCCCTAAAGAATTGTAAATATAACGGTGCCAGGCACCTTTAACATAATAAAGCGTTAAAGGTGCCTGGCACCAATTATTTTTATTTATGGAATTCGATTAGTGCGTTTAGGAGTGCTTCTGATGCGTCTTCGTAGAAGCGGTCTTGCTTCATCATCGCTGCGTCACTTGGATTTGTGATAAAGCCTAGTTCAACGAGGATACTTGGAATTTTCGTGTAACGTACGACCCCGAAGTTTCCTTCTTTGACGCCACGGTCACGCGTTTTTAACTGTTGGACCAGATGCTTTTGAGCGACTTGTGCGAGCTTTTGGCTTTCAGCATGCTGGTTTGATCGGTTCCAGAATGTTTCTGTACCGTGTGCTTGTGAATTAGATAAAGAATTTGTATGAATACTAACAAAGGAATGTCCATTTGCTCGGTTAGCGATATCAAATCGAGAGTTAACAGACACGAATGTATCGGTTGTTCGCGTCATCACGACATTTGCTCCTGCTGCTTCAAGTTTCTTTTGAAGAGCTAATGAGACACGAAGTACCACGTCCTTTTCTCTTAACCCGTTAGCAACTGCACCTGGGTCATTCCCACCATGGCCTGCGTCAATGACAATCGTTTTTCCAGCTAACGCATTAGAAGGGACACGATTATTAGTGGATCCACTACTCGTTTGACTATTGTTATTAACGGTCACTGTTACATGATCGCCATGGATGTATGCCCACTGATTATTATGTTTAATTTTTAACCAGTTGCCGTTTACGTTTGTCTCGTAAATCGATACAGATGCACCACGAGCTAATGCACCGACTCGAGTTCCTGATGTTGATGGCGTTTGTCTAACATTGAGAGTTGTAACATTAACTGCACCCGTTGTCACAATGCTATTCGAATTACTGCTATTATTTGAAGAATTACCACTATTACTATTACTTGAGCTAATCGTTACATAGTCACCATGAACGTAAGCCCATTGGTTATTTAGTTTAATTTTCAGCCAACCACCATTGACGTTTTGCTCATAAATAGAAACGGTCGCCCCGCGATTAAGAGATCCGACTCGAGTTCCAGAAGCCGAGGCTGTTTGACGGACATTAAGTAAGTTGACATTTACTGTACCTGTCGCTATGACCGTATTGCTGTTATTGTTATTACTATTGTTTGAGGAACCACTATTATTATTTTGATTATTGTTGCTCACAGTCACTGTTATATAGTCACCATGAACGTAAGCCCATTGATTGTTCATTTTAATCTTGAGCCAGTTGCCATTCACGTTTCGCTCATAAATAGAAACCGTTGCTCCGCGGGCAAGGCTACCTACACGAGTTCCTGAAGTTGCAGCCGTTTGTCTGACGTTAAGTGAGTTCACATTAACTGTCCCAGTTGCAATAATGGTGTTCGAAGCATTTGAGCTTGAATTATTTGAAGAAGAGCCGCTGTTACTTTGATTGTTTGAGCTAATGGTCACATAATCACCGTGGACAAAGGCCCATTGATTGTTCATTTTAATTTTCAGCCAGCCACCATTGACGTTGCGCTCGTAGATTTGAATGGTCGTCCCTCGAGAAAGACTCCCGACACGAGTGCCTGTAGCCGATGCCGTTCGGCGGACGTTCAACGAATTTACATTAACGGCACCTGTTGCAATGATTGAACTAGAACTACTATTGTTATTATTACTATTATTATTTGAGCTGCTATTATTGTTTCCCGTAATTGTTATGAAATCCCCATGGACGTAGGCCCATTGATTATTTACTCTAATTTTCAGCCAGTTTCCGCTAATTCCCATTTCGTAGATCGACACAGAAGCTCCGCGTGAAAGACTTCCTACACGAGCGCTAGTGGTTGAAGGAGATTGACGAACATTTAATGAGTTCACATTGACCGTACCTGTTGCAATGATAGAACCCGAATTACTGTTTGAGTTATTTGACGAGTTGCTAACAGGAGTGACCCGAACATAATCCCCATGGACATAAGCCCATTGATTGTTCATTTTAATTTTCAGCCAGTTGCCATTAACACCCGTTTCATAGATAGAAATGGTTGCCCCTTGAGTTAGGCTGGCGACGCGAGTTCCAGAAGTAGTCGGAGTTTGTCTTACATTCAGTGAACTAGCTTGAACGGTTCCAGTAGCAATGATTTGACTTTGATTTGCACTTGTATGTTTATCGTAACCAATGTAAAAACTAGAGAGTAGAATAATACATAAACATACGATCGCCCATTTACTTCTAACCATAGATGTTTCTCTCCTATTAAAATTTTTTAGAGACTCTTAAAAATTTTTAAAAGATTGATAGTTTTGTTCAATATATTGAACAATGTGGGGTGTCTTTTTTTATTTTTTTAGTTTAGATGTTATCTCTGCTAACCCGCTTGCTAACCAGTGCCATAGTTATGTTATAGCTGGAGCGCTATCTGTACGAGGTTGTTTAGCCTTAGTTAGTGCAAGTGAAGTGAAGGTTAGGAGCTATGTGTTGGCAAGCCAATTGTTTATGTCACCGTAGATGCATCATCAGTGTTAAAATAGCGACCTCTGGGTCCTATTACAGACTGCTGATCGAACAGCGCATCCTTCCGCTTTCAAATATGTATCTATCATTATCCAAAACTAAGAAAATACTTCCAAATCGTGTCGAGAAAAATACCTAATCCACCGAGAAAAATTCCCAGGCAAGCAATACTGACAGGGGATCCCCATTTCACATCTTTCATTCCATAGACCTCCTTTCAAAACTGGAGTTATGTGCAATTCACAGGCAGGGAGAAATGCCTTCATGGTATAAGAAAAGAAGTGCTTGCCTGCGCTGTGAACTTTTGTGTAATCAGACAACTCGTCTATATGCAAGACTAAAGTCTGATGAAGGTATGGTTAAAAGTGGTTAATAGTAGTTATGAAGGAATAATTTAGTATTAAAGTTATCTTATCGCATGAGACAAATTCCGTAAAGTTATTGTCGAACAATAACGACTTTAGTCACGGTCTTGTTCAAGGTATTCTACGTCTCCTGTTGAAATAGAGGCTTGGCCGCTCGTTAAGTTGGTCATCCAATCAATAAATGAGTCGGTCTGTTGTTTTTCAACATAGGCTTGCACTTCAACTTGTTCAAGGTAATTAATCTCTTTTAAAATGTAGGGGGATTGACGAAGTTCATTTTCGACTTTTCCGAGCCAATGATAATCGATGGTCGTATGAATGACTTGCATTAATTTACGTTCCACAATGCCAACAGCGTTTAGACCTTCGCTCGTGGCACTTCCGTAGGCCCGAATTAAGCCTCCTGCGCCGAGTTTAATCCCACCAAAGTAGCGAGTAATAACGACTACAGTATCCTTTGAACCGCGTTTTTTAAGCACTTCAAGCATAGGAACACCAGCAGTCCCACTTGGTTCGCCATCATCGTTTGCTTTTTGAATTTCATCGTTTTCGCCAATGAGATAAGCCGAGCAGTTATGGGTTGCGTCCCAATGTTTTTTCTTTATTTTATCTATAAATTGAAGAGCTTCCTCTTCTGTTGTTGCTCGATCAATGTAAGTAATAAATCGGGAACGTTGAATATTGATCTCGTGTTCCCCATAACCTTTGACAGTCAAATAGGATAGTAACAATGGAACCCCACCTTTATATTCATTATGTTTAAGTTGGCTATTGATTTTTCCGCAAAGTATTATGTATTTTCACACCTGCAGCCTAATGTATGGTATATATTGTCTAAAAATCATACCACAGTTTTACACATCGTCGAAACAGTACTGTAATATTAGAATGGTAAGCTAATTTTGTCCCTAACCTTTAGGTGAGTTATGGTAAAATGATCATATATAATGAAGAACTAATCCGTGTCATAATATATGAAAGACTAATTACTCTCAAATTACTGTTGTTAGATAATTTAAGGTTGGTGGGCGCATTGGCACAAACAGAATTAGAGGTCATAATTAAGAAAACGATTGAGACGGTCGACGAGAGTCGTGAACAAGTCTTTCGAATTGGTGAACAATCTCGAAAAGAGTTTTCAATCTTAAATGAAGAATTAAGAGAAATCCGTATAAAAGTTGCCCAAGTCATTGAACAGAATGACCGAACGCAGCTACATGCACGTTTTTCGAGAAATCGTCTTGCTGAAGTGAGTAAGAATTTTAATAAATATAGTAAAGAAGAAGTAAAAGCAGCCTATGAAACGGCCAATGAATTTCAAGTGAAGTTAGCCGTTTTACAACAAGAGGAAATGCGTTTACGAGAAAGGCGAGACTCGATCGAGCGCCGCTTGGTTTCCCTAAGAGAGACCGTAGAGCGAGCTGAACGATTAGTAGGCCAAATGTCAGTCGTTTATAACTTTTTATCCAGTGACATTCAACAATTAGGCGAACAATTAGAAGAAGCAAAAGAGAAGCAAGAGTTTGGATTGAAGATCATTGAAGCTCAAGAGGAAGAGCGTCGCAGACTTTCTCGAGAAATTCATGATGGACCAGCCCAAATGCTAGCCAATGTCATGCTTCGCTCCGAATTAATTGAACGCACATACCAAGATAAAGGAATCGACGCTGCTTTAGTTGAGATACGAGATTTACGGCAAATGGTGAAATCCTCCCTATCAGAGGTCCGGAGAATTATTTATGATTTGAGACCTATGGCACTCGACGATTTAGGATTAATACCTACTCTTTCTAAATACCTAAAAACGTTTGAAGAACGTACAGGAATAGCCATTAGGTTTAGTAATATTGGAAAAGAACGTCGTTTACAGCCGAGGCTTGAAGTTGCCTTATTTCGCTTAGTTCAAGAAGCAGTTCAAAATGCCTATAAGCATGCAGAACCAAAAGAGGTCCAAGTAAAAATTGAAATTAAGCTAAACAAGGTTATAATAATAGTTAAGGACGATGGAAAAGGCTTTGACCAATCTGTAAAAAAAGAAGGGTCCTTTGGCTTGCTTGGAATGAAAGAGCGGGTCAATATGCTAAAAGGCGCAATGACCATTCAGTCAAAAATTAATGTAGGTACAGCTATTCTAATCGAAGTACCTATTTAAAGCTTTTTTAATTTTTCCGGTGAATGTAATGACAAAGTCGTAATAGAAGCAGTTAACGTTTATGAGAGGTGAAACCTATGTATATGAATAAAGATCGTAATATTAAAATCGTGATCATCGATGATCACCAGCTTTTCCGTGAAGGTGTAAAACGTATTTTAGCAATGGAGGACAACTTTGATGTTGTCGCAGAAGGTGAAGACGGGGAACAGGCATTAGCTCTAGTAGAGGAGCACCAGCCAGATGTTATCTTAATGGATATTAACATGCCTAAGGTTAATGGTATGGAGGCAACTCGTGAATTAATTCAAAAGTACCCAGACGTAAAAGTATTAATCCTATCTATTCATGATGATGAGTCCTATGTTACTCATGTCTTGAAAACGGGTGCTGCAGGCTATCTATTAAAAGAAATGGATGCCGATGCACTAATTCAAGCTGTACGAGTTGTTGGTGAAGGTGGGGCATACATTCACCCGAAAGTAACACATAACTTAATTAAAGACTATCGCCGTCTAGCAAATGAAGATGAAGCGGAATCTTCTGAAATTGGCTACCGTGAAGTTGAGTACCGCAAGCCGCTTCACATTCTAACGCGTCGTGAGTGCGAAGTCCTTCAACTAATGACAGATGGGTACAGTAACCGAATGATCGGTGAAGCACTTTATATTAGTGAAAAAACGGTTAAAAACCACGTAAGTAACATCTTACAAAAAATGAATGTAAATGATAGAACACAAGCCGTTGTTGAATCCATTAAAAACGGTTGGGTTATGGTGCGCTAATAATTAGGATCATAAAGGGTAGCTTTGCTGTGCGCAAAGATGCCTTTTTTTATGTTTTGAACGAGATAAGCTTGTTGTTAGGTGAGAAGCGTCAGTTCTTTTATAATTCGATGTTAAGGTATAGAGTCAGTAATTTAATACTCGAAAGGTATATTAAGTTGGCCAGAAGAGGATGTTATTTTCTAAGTAATGATAGTTGGTGACTATACCTATCCCTCCTATTTTATAGCAGGGATATTGATCAAGTTTGTCGAAACAGAAGAGACATCATCGTTTGTTGAAAATTCAGATGACGTAATATATACATACCATACATAAAAGTGAGGTCATTTCGTTGAGTAAAATTGCTATTGTCACAGACAGTACAGCGTATTTATCAGAAAGCTTACGTCAAGAAAAGAATATTAAAATGGTGCCCTTAAACGTTGTTTTTGGGGATGAAGCAATCCAAGAAGAAATAGATATTACGGCGAGCGAATTTTATAACCGAATGAAAACAACAGAAAAGCTGCCGACGACTTCACAGCCAGCGATTGGCCTGTTTGTTGAGTTATTTGAACAGCTTAAGCGTGATGGCTATGAGGCGGCGATTTGTATTACGTTATCGAGTGATATTAGTGGAACGTTCCAGTCGGCGATGAGTGCTGCGGAAATGGTAGAAGATTTTACAGTGAAAGGCTTCGATTCGAAAATCAGTTGTTCACCGCAAGGCTATTTTGTCCTTGAAGCGGTTAAGCTCGCAAACGCTGGGGAAAATCTAGAAGAAATCATTGCTCACCTTGAAATCATGAGAGATAAAGTGCATGCGTATTTCATGGTCGACGATTTAAATCATCTTCACCGCGGTGGTCGCTTAAATGCCGCACAGTTATTTGTTGGAAGTCTGTTAAAGATCAAGCCAGTTCTTCATTTTATCGATGGAAAAATTCAGCCATTTGAAAAAGTTCGCACTGAGAAAAAAGCGCTCTCGCGGATTTACAGTCTGTTGGATGCGGGAGTGGCTGGAGAAAGCGCAGCGCAAATTACGGTCATACACTCAAACCGTCAAAGTGATGCCGAGAACATCGTTGAAGAGTTAAAAGCAAAATACCCAAATGCAGAAGTAGGGATTAGCTACTTTGGTCCTGTAATTGGGTCACATTTAGGCGAAGGTAGTCTTGGGATTAGCTGGTATGTAGGATAAAATACACATGAAATGTTCATAAATTTAAATAAAATTGGGCTGTTTTTAAATTTGTCACTACAAGTCCTAAACCTTTTGTCGTATACTGTCGATATATAGAATGTATCATACGAAAAGGGCAAAATCATTGAAAGATGATGACGCAAAACTAGAGGGGCTTCATTGAAGGAGTTCTTTTCAATATGCCAGCCAGTTACCGAACTGATCGTCCTCCGTATGATGTAATTGCGATAAAAGGAGGTATGGGACGTGTACACAACGCCTGAAGAAATTCAACGAAAAAGAAAACGAAATCAACTAATGGTGAATTTCGTTGTCATTCCAGTAGTTGCCGTGTTAGTCGGAGCTCTAGTAGCACTACTAGGAGGCGCCTTATAATGAACGATAAAACTTCCGCATGATGATTGTGCGGGAGTTTTTTTATTTTGCTCTCGGGGAGAAGGGTGGGAAGGAGGCCGATGGTTCCCGAGTGGAGGGAGAGATGAAGGAAGAGGGAACTAAAGAGCGTGAATGGTTCCCGAGTGGAGGGTGGGATGAAGGAAGAGGGAACTAAAGAGTGTGAATGGTTCCCGAGTAGAGTGAAAAAGGAAGGAAGAGGTAACTAAAGAGAGTGAATGGATCCCGAGTGGAGGGAGAGATGAAGGAGGAGGGAACTAAAGGAGCTGAATGGTTCCCGAGCAGAGCGTGGAACGAAGGAAGAGGGGACTAAAGAGTGTGAATGGTTCCCGAGCAGAGTGAAAAACGAGGGAAGAGGGAACTAAAGAGCGTGAATGGTTCCCGAGCAGAGTGAAAACCGAAGGAAGAGGGAACTAAAGAGCGTGAATGGTTCCTGAGCAGAGTGAAAACCGAAGGAAGAGGTAACTAAAGAGCGTGAATGGTTCCCGAGCAGAGTGTGAAACGAAGGAAGAGGGAACTAAAGGAGCTGAATGGTTCCCGATTGGAGGGAGAGATGAAGGAGGAGGGAACTAAAGAGCGTGTATGGTTCCCGAGTGGAGGGTGAAATGAAGGAGTAGGGAACTAAAGAGCGTGAATGGTTCCCGAGTGGGGCGAGAGATGAAGGAGGAGGGAACTAAAGAGCGTGAATGGTTCCCGAGCAGAGTGAAAAACGAGGGAAGAGGTAACTAAAGAGCGTGAATGGTTCCCGAGCAGAGTGAAAACCGAAGGAAGAGGGAACTAAAGAGCGTGTATGGTTCCCGATCAGAGCGAAAAACGAAGGAAGAGGTAACTAAAGAGGTCGAATGGTTCCTGTGCAGAGTGAAAAACAAAGGACTCGGTAACCAAAGGAAAGAAATTTATAAAAAAACAACAAACTTAATAAAGGAAATCAGCACATCACGTGGTAAGTAAATAAGTGTCTCAATTTCATTAAGGTGGTGAGCTCTTTGCGTTTTGCTTTTGTAGTAGCGGTTGATGGAGGCGAGCGTCTTGTCCCTGAACCGTTAATAAAAAATACCGCTCGATCCTCTATCATTCACCCTCCGACCTCAATCGGTAATCTGCCGTCCTTGCCCTCTGTCCCCCTCAATCGGCAGTTTTCTTTTTCATTCTCCATCCAAGCGTTTTTATCTGGCCGTGAGCTTCTCCTCGACGAACTTCCTTTTCCAATCCAAGAGATTGACGAGCATTATCAAAATGGCTACATTGAGTATGGTCATGGAATTGACTTTAGCTCAGGTCGTCCGTACTGCAGGCGCTGTGGAAACTATGCTTCCGATCGCTTCGCTTCCTTCATGTGCTCCCGTTGCTTGCAACGATGCTGCTATTGTCGAAAATGCATCATGTTAGGGCGAGTCTCCCAATGTACACCGCTACTTCGCTGGACAGGGCCTGTACCTGAAAATCAAGCAACCGAACATCAGCTAGCTTGGAACGGCGATTTATCCCCTGAACAAGCAGCAGCTTCACAAAAATTACAGGAGTCAATTCAAGAAAAGACCTCATTCCTCATTTGGGCAGTATGTGGCTCTGGAAAAACAGAGATGCTGTTCGAAAGCATTTCCGAAGCCCTCTCCCAGCAAAACCGCGTCTTAATTGCGGCACCACGCACAGATGTAGTCGTCGAATTAACCCCACGATTAAAAGCGGCATTCCCCAACACTTCGATCGTCTCCCTTTACGGAGGAAGTGAGGACCGTGGCAAGAACGGCCAGCTCTTTATTTCAACGACTCATCAACTGCTTCGCTATCAGAATTACTTTGACGTCATCCTTGTCGATGAAGTCGATGCCTTTCCTTATTCTTTTGATAAAAGCCTTCAATTTGCTGTTCACAAAGCGCAAACAAAAGACGGAGTCACTGTATTTTTAACCGCAACCCCCTCACTAGAGCTAAAAACATACCCACATATCAAAGTCCCAAAACGCTATCACGGCTACCCATTACCTGTCCCTAAATTCCAGTGGTGCGGTAACTGGAAGAAAACCATCACCAAACACCGCCTCCCACAAAATGTAGCCGATTGGTTAACAGAACGAGCCGAGCAGAAAAAACAAGCCTTTTTATTTGTCCCAACGATTGAAGTCGCAGAACAGCTCGTGCCGATTGTAAGCAAATTAAATCTTTCATGTGAAAGTGTCCATGCCGAAGACGACCACCGGCATGAAAAAGTCGCCAAGTTTCGAAGCGGGGAAACGCAAATACTCATTACAACGACAATTTTAGAACGAGGGGTAACTGTTCCGAACATTGATGTCGCCGTCCTCGGTGCGGAGGAAGCAATTTTTACAGAAAGTGCGCTCGTGCAAATTTCGGGGCGCGTCGGACGCCATAAAGATTACCCAAATGGTGATATAGTGTTTTTTCATTACGGAAAAACGACAGTGATGGTAGCAGCCAAACGCCATATCGTGCAAATGAATGAGGAAGGTGGTTTTTAGCAGGTGAAAAGATGTCTTTATTGTGATGCTGTAAGGCAAGACAAGGTCAGCTGGGCCGCCTTTTTTGGTCTAGAAAAAGAAGTGATGCTTTGTGAACGATGCCAGGCAAAACTGGAGGAACTTGCTGCGCCACTTTGTGAACAGTGCGGGCGCTCCTTAAAAGAACTTGATGAAAACTTCCATGATGGCAGCATGTGCAGTGACTGCATGCGCTGGGAGCAGGACGCGCAGTGGCGCGGTGTATTAACGAAAAACCGCTCACTCTACCAATACAATTCTTATTTAAAAGAGATAATGGCCCAGTTTAAATACCGCGGCGACTATGCGCTTGGAGAAGTGTTCTGCGAGTCGTTATTAGCCATCTATCGCCGTGAGTTGCGTGGAACTTTTCTCGTTCCTATTCCATTAAGCAAGGAAAGGCATTATGAGCGCGGCTTTAACCAGGCAGAGGTTCTAGCGGCGATGATCGGAGAACCTGTAGGCGCATTGGAACGCCAGCTTCATGAAGAAAAACAAAGTAAGAAAACCCGTGAGGAGCGTCTCCATCGCAAAGAAAATCCGTTTATAGTAGCCAAGCGCTTTAAAGAGAAAGTTGCAGGAGTCGATATTACAATCGTCGATGACATTTATACGACAGGCGCTACGGTACGTTATGCAGCCAAGGCTCTCCTCGACAGTGGGGCAAAGTCTGTCTCATCGATCACGATTGCAAGGGGATGAATAGGACTTGATGCTCCCAAGAGATGAACAACAGTAGTTCTTTTTTGCTAAACCTCAATATCCTTCATCCCTCCAAATACTCATTATGAAAAGAATCTCTAAAACCCTTTAAAATCACATGAAACAAGCCGATATAAACAATATACAAATAAAAAAAGCAAGGTATTCATTAATCGCGTCAGCTTCAGTCGGCAATTGAACGGCCGAAAGATGAATGCTAGGGGATAAGTTTATAAATGAACGAGGTTTTTGGTTAATAGGCATTAGAGGAAGAGGGGATAATAAATGCCAAGTTTGGAAAATTGTCCGCGTTGCGGAGGTCTTTTTGTTAAAGCCTTACGAACGATTTGTGATAAGTGTCACCGTGAAATCGATGCGATGTTTCAAACTGTCTATACGTTTATTCGCAAAAGAGACAACCGTAAAGCGACTTTGCAGGAAGTAGTTGCAGCGACTGGGGTCAAAGAAGAGTACATTTTTCAATTTATTCGTGAAGGGCGATTGCAGCTAGCGCATTATCCGAACTTAGCATACCCATGTGACATGTGTGGCGCCATGATCCGTGAGGGGAAAATTTGCCCGAGCTGTAGAACGAGTATGAATAAAGATATAGAGAATTACAAAGCTCAAGAAGGAGTAGCCGAACGTAATCGCTTAAGAGAAAAGGCTACCACGCAAACGACCTATCATTTATTTGATGATGAGGTAAAACGAAAATAGTGTTTAAGATGGTTTGCATTTATGCCGATATCAAACATAATGGAAGTGTCATCGGAAAAATGAAACGAAAGGAGTGACATCAATGAAAATTAACCCTTATCAATCCATTCAAAACAACACGTATCGCAAGCAAGTAGAAAAACAAATGGCGAGTAGTGATGTAAAAATGAAACGAGACGACATACAAATTTCAAAAGCAGCCTTAGAACTTCAGCAGAGTACGAAAATTGATGCCGCTCGTCAAGAAAAAGTAAGTCAATTAAAAGAGCAAATTAAGTCCGGCAACTACAAAGTGGATGCGCAAGCAGTGGCGAATAAGCTTTACGACTATTGGATGAAGTCATAACGGAACATACGAGGAGGATGAGCATGTCAGCAAAAGCAGTCATTGCGGTTTTAGCCGATCTAATTAAAGTGCATAAAGAATTAAATCAGATTGCGGTCGAAAAGACAGAGGTTGTCAAAAAAGGAGAAATGGCTGCCCTTGATATGCTCATCAAAAAAGAAAGTCCTTTTATCCATCACTTGGGAAAGTTAGAAGAAAAACGAGTGTTAGCAGTGGAACAATTTATAAACGAAAAGGGACTGGTAACAGAGGACGTAACGATGAAGCAGTTGATTGAGCGTGCACCCCAAGAGGAGCAAACCCTCCTTTTAAAGCTTTATCGAGCGCTTTTATCTGAAATCGATATCTTAAAAAAGAACAATCAACTCAACCAACAGCTGATTGAGGATTCGTTACGGTTTGTGAACCTTTCCCTTGATTTATTGACGCCCGAGCCAGAAGAAGTCACATACCAGCGACCGACAAAAAATCAATATGAGACAGGATCAAGTCGTTCTATATTTGACTCGAAAGCCTAGTCATTTTTTAGAGAGAAGAAACGGGGGAACAACTGAATGATTTCATCATTTCACGGACTAGAAACAGCACGTCGTAGCTTAATGGCTCACCAAAGTGCTCTCCATACAACGGGACATAATATTGCAAATGCGAATACACCAGGCTATTCAAGGCAACGGGTCAATCTAACGCCAGGGGAGTCTTTTCCAAATACATCGTTTAATCAACCAGGTATTCCAGGGCAGATTGGAACTGGGGTTAAAGTGGACTCCATTCAAAGATATCGTGAACATTTTCTTGACCTACAATTTCGTAATGAAAATGCCAAGCATGGATTCTGGGATGCGAGATTTAATGCGCTTCATAAAATGGAGGATATTTTAAACGAGCCGTCTGAAGACGGGATCGCAAAAACGATGGACAGGTTCTGGAATTCTCTGCAAGATTTATCGGTGCACCCTGAAGACTCTGGATCTCGTTCGGTTGTTCGTCAACAAGGATATGCGTTAGCAGAGACGTTTAATTATATAGCGGACTCATTAAGCACCGTGCAACGAGACTTGCAAAAAGAGGTTGAAGGTAATGTTCATCAAATGAACACTTTAATCCGCCAGATTAATAATATTAATCTACAAATCTCAAAAGTTGAACCACATGGCTTTGTGCCGAATGATCTGTACGATCGTCGGGATCAATTAGTAGATGAGCTTTCAAAGCTTGCGAACATAAAAGTAGAGATGGTTCAAAGCGGCGGAAACCCATCGAGTGTTGCTGAAGGACTGTACAATATTAAGCTAGCAGACGAAAATGGCCGTGACATCGGTGTCACATTAGTAGATGCTAGAAACTTTCAAACGAATGAAGTGAAAGTAAAATATGAGGACAAGCCGAATGGCGAAAAAGGATTAATTGAAAAAATCTATTTCGGTCCGAAAAACTCGCTCAATTCATCAGGTAACTTAGACGCAGTCGGCGGCCTTATGTCATTCCGTGTTGATGAATTTGCAGCGCATGGTAAGCTTGTAGCCAACATGGAATCTTACGGTTTTATAGGCGAGGGCGCTAAAGAACGTGGACTTTTTCCAGACATGCTCGAACAGCTAGATATTATGGTGTTTACATTCGCCCAAGAATTCAATGCCATTCATCAAGCGGGTTGGAACCTAGACGATGTGAAGAATGGTGTCAAAGGACCTGGAGTTGACTTTTTTACCTTTAAAGGAAACCCTGCCAACTGGCCAACAAGCGATAATCCAAAGGGTGCGGCTTCTATGCTAAAAGTTTCGGATGAGATTAGAAGCTCTTTAGATAAAATTGCTGCTTCTACAAGTGGTTACTCTGGGGACGGTTCCAACGCATTAGCTCTAGCCAATGTGAAGGACCGTACATTGAACTACGGCGGTTCATCGACGAATGTACAAAGCTTTTACCAAGGAATTATTGGTGATATGGCGGTTCATACGAGCGAAGCAGATCGCATGCGTCGTAATGCCGACACTTTGCGTACGGCTGTAGAAGAACGAAGAATGTCTGCAAGCAATGTATCACTAGATGAAGAAATGACAAATATCATTAAATACCAGCATGCCTATAATGCGGCAGCTCGTAACGTAACGATGATCGATGATATGCTCGACCGAATTATTAACCGTATGGGACGAGCTGGTCTATAAGCGGTTGACAGATGATAAGTGAGGTAGATGAATAAAATGCGAGTTACTCAAACGATGCTTTCAATGAATACATTACGTCATATTAATCAAGGCTATGAGCGGTTAGGGAAGCTTCAGGACCAGCTCGCAAGTCAAAAGAAGATCACTCGAGCGCATCAAGACCCAGTTGTCGCGATGAACGGAATGCGCTACCGAACGCAAGTAACAGAGGTCGATCAATTCAAACGAAATCTAGCAGAAGTATACAATTGGATGGATAGCGCCGACTCGGCGTTAGATATTACAACACAAGCTTTGCACCGTATTCGAGAGCTAACCGTTCAAGCTTCTAATGATACGTTTGAACCGACCCAACGAGCAAACATCGCCAAAGAAATTGAACAGCTGCGAGCTCATATTGAGTCGATGGCGAATACAAAAGCAAACAATAAATATATCTTTAACGGTGCCAATACAATGAATGCCCCTGTGGATACAAGTAAAATGAACATCAGTGTGGGTGACCTTCCAAACTATGAAAATGGGCAACTTGAAGTGTCTTTTAACGGTAAAGTCTTTCAGTTTGATCATGCAGCTGGAGATACCCATACCTTTGTGAACGGACTTGAAACGATTACGATTGATGTGGCAACGAACACTGTAACCCATACATCACCTGATCCAAAAAGCAATACAACCCCACCAGCGATGGTGTCTAATTCATTAAAGGATTGGAATGTGACCGTGTCACAAGTAGGTGCAGTTTCAACGAATCGCCAAGCAGTTGAAATTGAAATATTAAAAGGTGTAACGCTGCCTGTCAACGTAACACCACAAAACATCTTCTCGAATGCCCTGTTCGGTGACATCATTCGTTTAGAAAATGCCTTAAAAGACCCATCAACAAAAGGTGAAGACCTAACGAAACTAATTAGTAACTTTGATAAACACATCGATCAATTTGTCGCCGAACGTGCCGAACTCGGTGCCCGTATTAACCGCGTAGAAATGGTCGACAGCCGACTCATGGAGCAAGAGGTCATCGCAAGACGCATCATGTCCAATAACGAAGATGTCGACATCGAACGAACCATTGTCGACCTCATGACCCAAGAAAGCGTCCACCGCGCAGCCCTATCCGCCGGCGCCCGCATCATGCAGCCGACGCTGCTGGACTTTTTGAGATAGGGCGCTGTCCGTAAAAGAATGGTGCCAGGCACCTTTATAGGTGCCTGGCACCATTTATTATAAGGGGGAATTTTCATGAAACTCGCCCAATTACAAATCTCTTCGGCACGTGCTGAAATTGGAATGAAGACACAAAAGCCTCCGATGCGCATTCAACAAGGCCATGCCGACTTAAGAATTGATCAGCAGCACAACGACATCCTGCAAATAAGTAAAAGAGCGGCTAAGTTACACATCGATCAATCGCAGGCCTTTGCTGATGCCAATTTAAAAGGTATCTCCCGTTATTTAGGTGACATCGTTCAACGCGGTGAGCAAAAGGCGAATCAGTACATAGCGAGAATTGCCCAGCAAGGTGACCAACTCATGAAGATTGAAAATGGCCAGGGGGCAATTCAACAAATTGCGAAAACGAACAGCCAGCTGCAAACGTACGACTTTAATCTCGGTACAATGCCAAAGCCATTTTCAGTAAAGGTCCATTACGATTCTGGTGAAACGAACATAAAAGTGAACCGAAGAGACGTCAACGTTCAAGTAAACCAAAGTCCAACTCACGTCGATATCCCTAAATGGCAAACAGACGTGTACCTCAAACAGAAAAACAGCATTTCGTTCCAAGCAGTGGGGGCGTTCGTAAATAAGGGATTATAGTTCCTAATAGAGAGGTCACCTTTGTGTTGAGGTGTTTTTTCATGTGGTCGATCATTGTTACTGTTACTGCTGTCGAGCCCTGAATTGAATTCGTGCATGAACTTTCTATAAAATGGTAACATAAACATATCAGTTTGAAAGTTGTGGTGATAGAGATGAAGATTGAAACAAAATTTATTGGAGAAGTAACAATTACTAAAGAGGATGTCATTACATTTGAAAAAGGTTTACCTGCCTTTGAAGACGAAACAGAATTCGCAATCGTTCCATTCGCTGAAGGTGCGCCTTTTTACATTTTACAATCGACCAAAACAGTACAAACAGCATTTATCATCGTGAATCCTTTTCATTTTTTCAGCGATTACTCGGTCAAGCTTTCAGATAGTACGATCGAAAAATTACATATAGAAAAAGAAGCAGACGTCGCTATCTATACGATCGTGACGGTCAAAGAGCCTTTTGCTAATTCAACGGTTAACCTGCAAGGCCCAATCGTTATAAATACAGCTAAAAATTTAGGGAAACAGTTTGTCATGGTGGAAAGTGACTATGAAACGAAACAAAAGCTCATCCAAACAGCAGCCGCAAAGGTAGGGGAGGGAAAGTAAATGCTCGTACTCACGAGAAAGAAGAACCAGTCCATTACAATCGGTGACGACATTGAAATCACCATCCTAGCCGTCGACGGTGACCAAGTAAAGATTGGAATTGAAGCACCAAAGAATTTAGACATTCATCGGAAAGAAATCTACCTTGCCATCCAGGAAGAGAATAACCAAGCTGCGGCAAGTGTATCGGTTGCCGGGTTGGAGGCGTTTTTGAAAGGGAGATAAATAGTGCGGAAGGGAAGCAGAACTTGTTCTTTTAGGGCGGGTTCTGTTTTTTATTTGGTTGAGTACGTGAGTTTGGAAAGAAAAGTAGCAAGATTTAATCTCAAAAATTTGAAATGAAAAGTCGAATTCCTAAAATAATTGCGGGTTTGTTTTAGGTACTTAGACATTGAAATTACCCATTTTGTTACAAAAAAATGAACAACAAAAAATCTCTAAAAAACTATTAAACTTTTGCCGAACCAAGTCGATATAAGTAATGTAGCAGCAATAAGATAGTTGTATCCGGCCGGTGCATCGATCTTATTGCCTGCAAAACTATCAATCCAACCACAAGGATGTGGGCGGAGTTAACTCAAGGAGGAAATTAACATGATTATTAACAACAATATTTCTGCGTTGAACAACCACCGTCAGATGGGTATTAACCAAGCTGGAGCACAAAATTCAATGCAAAAGCTTTCTTCAGGTCTTCGCATTAACAAAGCTGGAGACGATGCGGCTGGTCTTGCAATCTCTGAAAAAATGCGTGGACAAATTCGTGGTTTAGATCAAGCATCTCGTAACGCACAAGATGGTATTTCTTTAATTCAAACAGCTGAAGGTGCATTAAACGAAACACATTCAATCCTTCAACGTATGCGTGAATTAGCGGTTCAAGCAGCTAATGATACAAATACAGATACTGATCGTGCAGAACTTCAAAAAGAAGTTGATCAGTTAGTTCAAGAGATTGATCGTATTGCTGACACTACCGAGTTTAACACTAAGAAACTTTTAAATGGTGATTTAGCTGGTGCAAGAGTTTCAGAAGAAAGTTTCAAAATTGAAAATAATGACAGTAAAGGTGCATTAACTATTGAAGCTACTGATTTAGGTGAAGGTGATTTGACTGACGGTACATTTACTGTTAAGATCACTGGCTTCGAAACAGATGATGAAGGAGCTGTTACAAGTTACACTTTAAGTGTTGCTGATTCAAAAGGAAATCTTACAGAAGACATTAGTGTAGATGTGGGCGATGAAAATGATACTGCAATTGCAGGGGTAACAATCACTGTTTCTGATATAGATGATCCTGCTGAGGCTGCAAAGTTAGTAGGTAAAGAAGCTACTATTACAACTCGTGCGGCAGTTGAAGAAGGCGATAGTAAATCTCTTTCTTTCCAAATAGGTGCTAACTCTTCTCAAACTATTTCAGTAGGAATTAACGATATGAGCGCATCAGCGTTAAAAGTTGATGAAATTGACTTAACATCTGCTAGCAAAGCAGGAGCAGCTATCTCAGCTATTAACCAAGCTATTGAAAATGTATCAGCTGAACGTTCTAATCTAGGTGCATTCCAAAATCGTTTAGAACATACAATTGCTAACTTAGGTACATCTTCAGAGAATTTACAAGCTGCAGAATCGCGTATCCGTGACGTAGATATGGCTCGTGAAGTAATGGAAATGACAAAGAACAACATTCTTTCTCAAGCTTCTCAAGCAATGCTTGCACAAGCTAACCAAGCTCCACAAGCTGTATTACAGTTATTAGGATAATCTTAATTTTAACAATTACAAAGGAGGCTCTAGCATTGCTAGGGTCTCTTTTTAATAATATGAAAATGACATGCAGGTGTTTATGGTGAATTTTAAGAGAGATTTATTAAGAGAATATATTGAAATGGATGATAGAATAAGAGAATTGTATAGTACTATCACTCAACACCCTAATCATAAGAGAGATATCAAAGTATATGAAAGCTACGGGAAGAAAAAGGGTGAGATACAATACCTTAGTAAAGAGGTCATCATTGAGCTTGATATTAACTTAGGTGACGAGTCGATTCTAATAATGGCACATGAATTGATGCATTACTTGTTGGTTTTAGATGGAGCTTTACTACCAGTACTAAAGAAAGAGAATGTAACGGGTCTAGCAGAAGGTGTAAAACATATACTAATGAGTGGATTAACACATCATTTTCTATTAAAAACAGAACTTGATAATAGAGGATTTAGAGAACTACAGTCTAAATATTCTCTAAGTAATAAAGTGCATTCAATACCTCTATATTACTATTTCGATGAAAAGGTATGTTTATTGGGATTATTTGATCGTTCTACGTTTGCAAAATGTTATGATTTTGATGCATTATACAATCAATTTGGTGAAGAAGGTTTAAGCCATGAATATGAAATGCTTAAAAATACTTCCAAAAATAGTATCGATGATATAAACGAAATTTCATTTAACCTTATTAGATTACTTAATTGTGAAGATGAATTACAATTAAAAAGCTTAGATGATTATACAATAATTAAACGTTGATTTGTGGAACAGGGGAAACAAGTGGACAGCCCCCTTGTTCCATTAGATCCTTCCAATTGATTGAATCCCCATGAAGCCCACTTTGCAAACAATACACTTGCATACAAACTATCTTCCTAACCCGCACCCAACACAAGCTTCAAGTTTATATTATAATTATGAACGTACGTTTGTTCTGTGAGCACTAGATGTTCAAGAAACAAGCGAGCTTAGCCCCTACTTCCATCATGGGAGTAGGGGCTATTTCTATTTTAGGAGGAATGTGAAATGAGAATGTACGAGAACACAAAGCAGTTACAGCTACGATTGATTGAAGAGGTTAAAGAATGGAATACCAAGCCAGCCAAGCGAGTGAATATTGTTAGTCTAAAGATGGTTAGGAAGTCTAGCATGTTGTACAAAGAAAGGAAGATTACATCACCAGTTGATGCTTATAATCTACTAAAGCCCTAATGATTAATGCAAAAAGGGCGTAGTCATTGTCGTTTGTTTAGAAACAAAAAATAACCAACAGAGATTAATGCTTGCCGTGTAGGAAGCTTAAATTCATTAATAGTACATTCAAGGAAGCATAGGGATGGTTCTATAGACTTCAACATAATCGTCACTCTTGAAGTTATTAGAGATAATAAATTGAAATTATTAGGATGCTACTTAACTTTTATCGAATCGTGCCGATATAAGACATATATTACCGATCGGCTAGAGGGGAGAGAAAGTTAATGAGAATATCAGGTCTCGCTTCAGGGATGGATATTAATCAAATCGTCGATGACATGATGCGTGTTCGACGAATGCCTGTTGATAAATTAATTCAAGATAAGCAAATTAAAGAATGGCAACGAGATGCGTATCGAGAAGTAAATATAAAACTACAAGATTTCAGGAAATATGTAAATGATACATTTTCAAGATCAGCCAATTTAAATGCAAAACTAGTAAACAGTAGTAACAGTAATAAAGTAACCGCGACTGCTCGTTCGGATGCTGGGGATACAAGCTTTACTATCTCACGGGTTACCCAGCTTGCGACGGCTGCTTCTAAGTCTAGTACGGCTCAAATCACTTCAACAACTGGAAACAGGGTTGATCCGAGGAAATCATTAAATTCAGAGTTTGCTACTCAAGCAAACCTTCAATACACGGGAAATGAAGAGAACCTTCAACTTTCACACACTACAATTCACAATGTTTCAAGTGTAATTGTAGGAAATGACCAATTTACCTTTGTTGCAAATTCTGGTAGTGATGGACAATGGACATTTAAACATGGAGAAGGAGAAAATCTTAGACAAATTACAATAAGTGAACATGGTGAAATTATAGTAGAGGGCTTTGCCGCAGATGAAACGGTCGATATTCAAGTAGGCTATCGCTACGAAGCGCAAGCACTTGAACTAACAGTATATGATCAAAATGGTAATCCAGTCACAAAGAAGTTTGAGGTCGATGATAAGAAGACACTTAATCAATTAATTTCCGATATTAACAGTGCCAAGATGGGCATTAACGCCTTTTATGACGAACATTCAGGAAGAATTTCATTAACCCGCACAGTAACAGGAAAATTTAATGAGGGTGGCAATGAAATCGAAATCGGTGGTTCACTTGCTTCACTTTTAAAATTAGATGGAGCAACTGAGCAAGGCGGCACCAATGCCAAGTTTGTAATAAATGGCCTTGAAACGGAACGAACGTCGAACACTTTTACGATCAATAACACAACGTTTACGTTGAGGGATACAATTTTAGAAAGTGACCCACCAGTAACAATCAATGTCGAAACCGATGTTGAGAAGATTTTTAACCATGTCACAGAATTTATTACTAAATATAATGAGATGATCGACTTTATTAATGAAAAGTTAAAAGAAGAGCGGCATCGTGATTTTCGTCCATTAACAGAGGAACAGCGTCGAGCAATGTCAGAACGGGAAATTGAACTTTGGGAAGAAAAAGCGAGGAGCGGTATGCTTCGAAATGATACCGTGCTGTCGAGTGCTTTGACGCAAATGCGAATGGCCCTTTCAGAGACGGTCAATGGGATTGCTCAAGGTGGTCTTGATCAGCTATCTAAGATTGGTATTGTGACGACGCGGAACTTTATGGACGGAGGAAAACTCGAGCTTAATCAAAACCGAACGGGTCCTGATCGTTTAACGGGAGAAGAACTGCTTCGTAAAGCGATTAAAGAGAATCCAGAAGGACTGTATCAATTGTTTATGGCGGGATCATCGACAGGACCGCGAGAAGAGCAGGGGTTATCGCGGCGTCTCATCAATGTATTAGATAATACTGTTCGTAGGTCGATTGAAAATCGAGCGGGTAATGAGTTTAGGCAAAACCAACAGTTTACATTAGGGCGTGAGATTGATGCGATTGACCGCCGCGTAACAGACTATGAAAGACGACTACAACAATATGAGGATCGTTTATGGCGCCAGTTTACGGCAATGGAGAAGGCTATGCAGCAAGCCAACTCGCAGGCTGAAATGCTGTACATGCAACTAATGCCACAATAATTTTTACAAGAAGAAGGGTGGATTCCTTACTATGGCTATTAATTATCAAAATGCATATAAACAAAACACTGCAAACACTGCTTCACCAGGGGAGTTAACATTAATGCTATACAACGGTTGTCTTAAATTCATCAACCGCGCCAAAAAAGCGATGGAAGAAAATAATGTCGAACAGCGAAATGAGAATATTGCCCGAGCTGAAGCAATTGTTCGTGAGCTAATGGTAACGTTGAAAACGGAAAACGAAGTCGGAAAAAATATGTTAAGGATGTACGATTTTATCATTAATCGTTTAATTGAAGCGAACATTAAAAATGATCTTGATGCTCTAAATCAAGCAGAAGATTTTGTTATCCAGTTCCGCGACACATGGAAGCAAGTGCTGCAAATCGATCGTCAAAAGCGTTACGGGGCAACGGTTGGAGGAAAAGCGTAGTGCAGCTTTTTCACGAATTGTATAGTGTAACGAAGAAGCTTCATGACTATGTTGTTATGCCATTTGACAAAGAGAGTGAAGAAGAAAGCGAAGCCTATATTACTTCTGTTGAAGAGCTGCTCGCACAGCGGCAACGATTAATCGAGCAGTTCCAGCAAGAAAAACCTGTAGTGACGGAGAACAATCAGCAGCTTGCAGAAGAAATTGTTGAAATGAATACCGTTATATCGAAGCGACTGCAGGCTAATAAGGTTTTGCTAGGAAATGAACTTAAGAAGGTAAAGCTGAAGAAAACGCAAGGAAAAAAGTACGATAATCCTTATGGGGGGACCACCGTTGAAGGTGTGTTTTTTGATAAACGAGGATTGTAAGTTGAACTTGTTTCAAAATTTACTTTATGTATCGAACAGAGTAGCCAAAAGGTTACTCTTTTTTACTACAACCAGAATTCTCTATTTATTTGGGTCTAATGTCTTATTTGTTTTGAAACGGTGTCATGTGTATTAAGATCAATATTAAATGAACCGATAAAAAGAAAAAAGGGTACAATTCGGCAGGAGGAAACCTCATGGAAATTTCCCAAAACAATATAAACTTGCATAACCAAACCAATAAAAGCGGCTCAATCTCAAGCGAAAAATCTGTAGATACAAACCCGCATGCACAACGAAAAGCAGTCGCTGAAAACGTTAAACAAGTCGTTGAAGACATAAAAAGTCACGATATGACTAAAGATGAAATAGAACAGCATGTTGACAGCATTAATAAGTTTTTAGAATTAAACTCAACATCTCTAAAGTTTGAAATGCATGATAAATTAGATCGTGTGTCAATCCAACTCATTAATAAAGAAACAGACGAAGTCATTCGAGAAGTCCCACCGAAAGAATTATTAGACATGGTCGCAACGATGCTTGAACAAGTCGGGCTCATTATTGATGAAAAGATCTAAATGATGTTATGAAGTGGCACCATTTTGAAGGAGATCCCTATGAACAACTACGGCTTTTGTGTGGAATGCGGGAAGGTGAAAGAAAACAAGCTGATTTCCCATTGTGATGAATGTAATTCCCGTTACAGAGAGATATTTTACGAGATAAGGCTTTATCTCATGCAGCACCCGACAGCAACTGCAATGGATATTGCTAATAACACAAACATTAAGGTAGAACAGGTCATGCAGTTTATTAAAGACGGTATGATCCATATAAAGGCATAAATAAATGGTGCCAGGCACCTTTAATGCACTAAAGTGTTTTTACTCAACGAGGACTCTAGTTGTACTAGGGTCTTTTTTGCATGCGTAGGCTTTAATCCGCCCCGTGAATACAACGTCTATGCCAAATCTTTACTAACTTTAAACAAAAACTTCCAAAAAATCATTTTCCTTCTTCTTTAGTCGTAGTATTATATAGGTATAAAGTATCGTGACTATAGTTTTGGGAGGGGAGCTCATTTGGGTATTGAAGTAGTCCCTTTGTATGATAAAAGTTGTACGTGTTCATTATGTGATTATTCTTTTACGACGAAAAAGTTGCGTTCGCGTTTTGGAACAGCGCGGCAGATAGAGTCGGATTTTTATACACAATATCTCTATGAAGAAAAAGATGGAGGCCTTAATCCGCTTTTGTATTATGTCAATGTCTGTCCTTCGTGTGGCTATGGTTTTTCTGACGAAGCCAGTTGTTACTTCCCGCCAGGCTCCAAAGATCGTATTTTACAAGCGATCACCAGCAAGTGGAAGGGGCATACATACTTTGGTGACGAGCGGACGTTGAAAATAGCGATTGATGCTTACAAGCTTGCCATATATAGCGGTAGTTTAAAAAAAGAGCGGGCAATCGTTTTAGCAGGGTTAGCAGTGCGCCTGTCTTGGTTGCATCGTACGGGTGGAAATGAACTGGAGGAGCAACGATTTAAGGGAATAGCTCTTCAAAACTTTGAGAAGGCATACTACGAAGCCGATTATAAAAATTCTGGCATGTCCGTCGTTCGATTAGTGTATTTAATCGGCGAATTACATCGGTCCTTTCAAAATTACGCTAAAGCCTCGCAATATTTTTCAAAGATTATTTACATTAAAGAGCCGTCAAAGGACAAGCCATTTATTGAGATGGCGCGTGATCGCTGGTATGATATGGCTCAAGAAAACCGATCTAGACAAAAGGAATTAAAGAGTTTGAACCTCTAAAAGCAGTCAGACCAGAATAAAAAGGAAGATAAGGCTAATTCAAAGTGAGAATATTACATAAAATGTAAACAAAAAGAAGCACTTCGCCGTTGAAGTGCTTCCTGTCCTAGTTCTCTGCCTATTCTTCTTCCTCTAACTCTTCCTCGAGATCTTCAAAATCGAAGTCTTCGAAGTCGAAGTCTTCCATGTCCTCAAGGCCTTCGAGGTAGTCGAAGTTAAATTCGTCAGCTGTGTCAATCACCTCTTGCGGAATTGTGATTTCACCCACACCGTTGAAGTTCGTCATAACACCTGTCATGCGTTGAATGGAAGTCATTGTCTCATCTTCAATTGTCATAGACATATGCATTTCCATGTCCATTTTTGTTTGGTAGAATGTACCTTTATCAATGTAAATGATGTAGTTGAATGTTTCGACGTTCATCATTCCTAAAAGCTCATCCATCATGACACCAGCTTCTTCAATAAAGCCCATTGCTTCTTGTGCCATTGTTTTAAAATTGTCGTCTGTTCCTTTGACCGATAAGATGTAATGAGTCTCATCTTCTGTAAGCTCTGTTTCTTCAGCAAACTGTTTGAACAATTTCAGTTGCTCCTCGGCATTCATTTGCTGTTGAGAAGCTTGGAGGATCTCCTGAGAAAATTCTTCAGGGAATTTTACCCAACCGCCTACCATCGTGTCTTGGACAAACATTCCTTCTTCTGTAAAATAACTTTCAGTTTCAAGGACCTCAACATTTTCTTCAAGTCCTTGCATTGTCATTTTTTGATATAGACGCAATGGCTCCATTGTAATGTCTGCAACCATTGTCATTGTCATTGAAAATGGATCTTCACCTGGAACTTGGAGTTCTTGATCGTTATTCATTTCCATCGTGTAGCTTTCAAGTTTATTCATCGCTTCAATTGATTTTTGTATGACTTCATCGACTGATAAATCGGTAGTTCCTTGATCATCCTCTGTTGCTTGATTGTCTGTTGTTGGACTTTCTGTTGATGATGGTTCATTACCACCACATGCTGCTAAAACTAAAATTAGTGCTAAGCTAGCCATTAGTGCTTTGATATAATTCATAAGTACCCCCTTGTAATTGCCGTTTCAAATCAAAATTTTACCATAGTTTTACTTTTTTTTATAGGGTAATCATTAGGGGAATATAGACAATATTCGCAAGTTTTTAGTGAGGATATATGGTTTATTTCTTATTTATAAAAAGTTTGCGGTGTAGATAGAAGGAACCTTTGGGTATGTAGAGGCTAGATGCAGTTACTTTCTAGTACACCGCATGTAGGAGCTGTTTACCTGACCAGGGCATAAAGGTGAGGGGACAAAGTTAGTATGCTTATGCACCGAACCCCTGTAAGAGGCGGTAAAAGCATCGCAGCTCTTTCTTGAGGAGAGTGGCTGCGTACGGTCTTTGAAGGTATAGAAAGGATTTTTTTCGTCAAAATATGACGTACCTTTATATTACCAGATAAGGTATTGTTTTAACAATCAGACTATTTTGAAATTATTGTAAAAGTATTGTGACTTTTATTACAGAGGTTTTCTAGGTGTTACGAAAAATATAGTTCTTAATAACGAATGTTATGAAAGTGTCAGTGTCTAAACCTGCATAAAGAACTAGTGTAAAAGTCGTAAATAGGTTCAGGTCAACAGTATAGAAAGCAATTGGGTTGTTAGTGATCTGTACTGGGGGATGATATCCTTTGCCTATTTCACGATTGTCTTTTATTAAGAAGTGCTATGTATTAGTGCATCTTTAATTAGGTTTACTGTGAGAATTTAAAGTTTTCAACACTTCGTTCAACATTTTCAAAGCCACACTGAAAAAAGGATTTCCCTTCATTAACCACCAAAATCTCCCGCTACAAGAAAAAACTTTTTACTATATTACGTATAATTGTTTCGATTTCAGAGATAATAATTATCGAAAATCCACAGTTCACTATATTTAACAATTTAATAACATAATTTAGTGAAAATACCTCGATTTATGGCGAGAATTTATAGGCGAAATTTTCGTCAGTATTTGTCGCAAACTTTAGAACGATACAGGTTTGACGCCTATATAGAAGTTCTGATATAGTGAAACTGTGGAATATTTTCACAACGATTTAATTTACGAAGGGAATGTGAAAGCATGCAAGGAAAAGTAAAATGGTTTAATGCAGAAAAAGGTTTTGGTTTTATCGAGCGTGAAGACGGTGACGACGTATTCGTACACTTCTCAGCTATCAATACTGATGGTTTTAAAACTCTTGACGAAGGTCAAGCTGTTGAATTTGAAATCGTTGAAGGTGCTCGCGGACCTCAAGCTGCTAACGTAACAAAGCTGTAATTCACATCCCAGGTTGGAATGAATTCTTAGCTTTATGCATCATATACAACGAAATGTACAAACCTGTTCCTTATTATAGGGAACAGGTTTTTTTATGTAGATTTCTTGTGGGATAGGGGTTGCTCATTCCGTCTGTTTTTCGGAAAGGTCGACTTCATAATATAAAACATCAGCAATTTCATTACAGTGCAAATACTAAACGCGAGCACTTACTGGCAGCTCTATCGTTGCTGAGGAGACATCCTTTTATATATACATTTTTTATAACAATTTTTGACACGATTTTGCCATAAAATTTAATCGGTTTATAAAGGATTAAGAAAGGGGTATATAGAATATTATATGTATAGGAAAGGAGGAGTTTCACTAATGAACTTTAACATTCGTGGCGAAAACCTTGAGGTAACTCCAGCTTTAAGAAGTTATGTAGAAAAAAAGGTAAGTAAAATTGAGAAGTACTTTGATTCAACACCACTTTCTGAGGTGCATGTGAAACTGCAAGTATTAAACAACGAAAATATTATTGAGGTTACGATCCCAATGCCGCAATTATTATTGCGTGCTGAAGAGAAGCATGCTGATATGTATGCAGGGATAGATCTTGTAGTCGAAAAGCTTGAACGTCAAATCCGTAAGCACAAGACTAAAGTAAATCGTAAATTCCGCCAAGATGGCACCCTTAAATATATGTTCAAAAATGATATTGAGCCATTAACTGAAGAAGATATTGATAGCGAAGACATCGATATCGTTCGTACAAAGCGTTTCACTTTTAAACCGATGGACGCAGAAGAGGCGGTTCTTCAAATGGACATGCTTGGTCACAGCTTCTTCGTTTTCAACAATGCTGAAAACGGTGAAACAAATGTAGTGTACCGTCGTAAAGACGGACGTTACGGCTTAATCGAGCCAGAGTGATCCTGAAATAAAGAAGAAAGAGTACAGCTACTTACTAGCTGTACTCTTTTTTGCGTTGTGGACGTGGTGCCAGGCACCTGTAACACCAACCTCTTCTTCTGCAAAAAAATAAAGGGTTTCGTTTTGTGCACATCGAAGTAGTTTAAACTGTGCAAAAAGCGGGTTGTCTTGTAAGTCAAGGTGCAAACTGATAAAATTGAGTTTAAGTGTGTAGAGTTGGTCGATAGGATACAACCATCCTTTACCATTCGTTGAAATGAGAGGAAGAGAGGACGAGAATTACTATGATGGGATTATTGAAAAAAGTAATTGGTGATCCGAGTCAACGACAGCTGAAGAAATATGAAAAAATCGTTGATGCGATTGAAGCGTTAGCTGATGATACAAAGAAACTATCGGATGATGGGTTGCGTGCGAAAACAGAAGAATTTAAAAATCGTTACAATAACGGGGAATCTTTAGATAAATTATTACCTGAAGCGTATGCGGTTGTACGTGAAGCTTCTGAACGTGTATTAAAAATGCGTCCGTTCCGAGTACAGCTTTTAGGTGCAATTGTTTTACATAATGGGAATATCGCGGAGATGAAAACAGGGGAAGGTAAAACACTCGTTGGAACCCTACCTGTTTATTTAAACGCGTTAACTGGAAAAGGTGTTCATGTTGTTACAGTCAACGAATACCTAGCTCGTCGTGACTGCGAAATCATGAGAGAGCTGTATGAATTTTTAGGTCTAACAGTAGGTTTAAACGTTAGTGGCCTTTCAAAAGAAGAAAAGCAAGAAGCGTATGCAGCTGACATTACGTACGGTACGAACAATGAGTACGGTTTCGACTATCTCCGTGATAACATGGTGCTTTATAAAAACCAAATGGTTCAACGCCCGCTTCATTTTGCTGTAATCGATGAGGTTGACTCCATTTTAGTTGATGAAGCGAGAACACCGCTTATCATTTCAGGTTCAGTGGAACGCTCAACAAACCTTTATATCCAAGCGAATGCATTTGTTCGGTCTCTTCGTAATGAAGATGACTATACAGTCGATGAAAAAACAAAGACCGTTCTTTTAACGGAAGAAGGGGTTAATAAGGCGGAAAAAGGCTTTAATATTGATAACCTTTTTGACCAAAAATATGTTTCACTTAATCACCACATCAATCAGGCGTTAAAAGCACACGTTGTGATGCACCGTGACGGCGATTATGTTGTGGATGATGGTGAAATCGTTATCGTTGACCAATTTACTGGACGTCTTATGAAAGGTCGTCGTTATAGTGACGGGCTTCACCAAGCGATTGAGGCGAAGGAAGGTCTAGAGATCCAACGCGAAAGTATGACGCTTGCTTCGATCACGTTCCAGAACTATTTCCGTCGTTATTCAAAGTTAGCGGGGATGACAGGTACGGCGAAAACGGAAGAAGAAGAGTTCCAGCAAGTATACGGCATGGACGTTATGAGTATACCGACGAATAAGCCGATTGCTCGTGATGATCGTCCAGATTTAATTTATAAAACGATGCAAGCGAAGTTCAATGCGGTTGTTAGCCAAATTGAAGAACTTCATAAAAAAGGTCAGCCTGTGCTTGTTGGTACAGTAAGTGTTGAAACGTCAGAGCTTGTCTCGAATCTTTTAAAGAAAAAGCGAGTTCCACACCACGTTTTAAATGCAAAAAACCACTTCAGTGAGGCAGAAATCATTGAAAGAGCAGGTCAAAAAGGTGCCGTTACGATTGCGACGAACATGGCAGGTCGTGGTACAGACATCAAGCTTGGCGATGCAGTAAAAGAACTAGGCGGATTATTTGTTCTTGGTACAGAGCGTCACGAATCACGCCGTATCGATAATCAGTTACGTGGTCGTTCAGGTCGTCAAGGAGACCCAGGTACATCACAGTTCTATTTATCAATGGAAGACGAGCTCATGCGTCGTTTCGGTTCCGATAATATGAAAACGATGATGGACCGACTTGGCTTAGAAGAAGACCAACCAATTGAAAGTAAACTAGTTAGCCGTGCGGTAGAGCAGGCTCAGAAGCGAGTAGAAGGAAACAACTTCGATGCGCGTAAACAGATTTTACAATATGATGATGTAATGCGAGAGCAACGTGAAATCATTTATAAGCAACGTATGGAAGTACTTGAGTCAGATAACCTCCGTGCGATTGTTGAAAAAATGATTGAATCTGTTGTAAAACGCAATGTGGCTCTTCATACGCCAGAATCTGAAGTTCCAGAGGATTGGGACATCGTAGCCATTGAAAATTTTATAAAAATGATGCTTTTACCAGAAGGTGAAATCACGGAAAAAGACTTGAAAGGTCTTGATCCTGAAGAGATGGAAGAGCTTATTTTAGAAAAAGTAAAAGCGGCTTACGACCAAAAAGAAGAGCAATTCACGAGCGAGCATATGCGTGAATTTGAAAAAGTTATCATGCTGCGTTCGGTTGACCGCAAGTGGATGAATCATATTGACCAAATGGATCAACTGCGTCAAGGTATTCATTTACGTGCTTATGGTCAAAATGATCCACTTCGTGAGTACAAGTTTGAAGGCTTTGAAATGTTCGAGCAAATGGTTGCTTCGATTGAAGATGAAGTCGCGATGTACATCATGAAAGCACAAGTTGAACAAAACCTTGAGCGTAAAGAAGTGGCTGAAGGAAAAGCTGTGCATATGAGTGCAGCAGCTGGTGAAGGCAGCAAAGAGAAGAAGATGCCAGTTCGAAATAATAATACAGTTGGACGTAATGACGCTTGCCCGTGCGGTAGCGGTAAGAAATATAAGCAGTGCTGCGGTAGATTGTAAGTGATACGGAGCAGATGCGAATTGCATCTGCTTCTTTGCACTCAATTTTCAGTCGTGTTGCATATAGTAATAAGGTTCGTGAAAATTTTTTAGTTCGTAATTACTTAATGAGGTGAAGGATAGGATGGATTTAACAGAAGTAAAGCAAGAATTGTCAACAATGGCTAAGCGATTAGCGGACTTTAGGGGGTCTCTTTGACTTAGAAGTGAAAGAGACTCGAATGGAAGAGCTTGATGAGCGCATGGCTGAGCCTAATTTTTGGAATGATCAAGATACGGCGCAGCAAATCATTAATGAATCCAATGCTCTGAAAGATATGGTCAATACGTATAAAGAGCTGCAAGAAAAGTACGATGACCTTGAAGTCACATATGAACTTGTAAAAGAAGAAGGCGACGAGTCGTTTATGGAAGAGCTGGATGAGGGCGTTACGAGTTTAGCGAAAGCATTAAATGAGTATGAGCTCCAGCTACTATTAAGTGAACCATATGATAAAAATAATGCAATTTTAGAATTGCACCCAGGTGCAGGTGGAACCGAGTCTCAAGACTGGGCTTCGATGTTGCTACGCATGTACACGCGCTGGGCCGAGAAAAAAGGCTTTAAAGTCGAAACTCTCGACTACTTACCTGGTGAGGAAGCGGGCGTAAAGAGTGTAACGCTATTAATTAAAGGTCACAATGCGTATGGCTATTTAAAAGCGGAAAAAGGTGTACACCGTCTCGTACGTATTTCACCGTTTGACTCTTCAGGCAGAAGACATACTTCATTCGTTTCGTGTGAAGTCATGCCAGAGCTTGATGATAACGTCGAAATCGACGTATCACCTGAAGAATTGAAAATCGACACGTACCGTGCGAGTGGTGCGGGTGGACAGCACATTAATACAACGGATTCAGCAGTACGTATTACACACGTACCAACGAATACGGTCGTTACGTGCCAAACCGAACGTTCGCAAATTAAGAACCGTGAGCGCGCGATGAAAATGCTCATGGCGAAGCTCTATCAATTAAAAATCGAAGAGCAGCAAGCAGAGCTAGCGGAAATTCGTGGAGAGCAAAAGGACATCGGCTGGGGGAGTCAAATCCGTTCGTACGTCTTCCACCCGTATAGCTTAGTAAAAGACCACCGTACAAACTTCGAAATCGGAAACACAAATGCCGTTATGGACGGCGAACTCGATGGCTTCATCGACGCTTACCTGCGCTCGATGATGTAAGAGATTATTATATGGTGTCAGGCACCTTTAGTCCGCTAAAGGTGCCTGACACCATTTTTATTTGTAAAAGTTTGTCGAATTAACATGGATTTAATAGTAAAATAGAATTGTGTCTATTAGCATATGAAGGTAATGAAGCTAATTTTTGGGGTTTCAAGATAGGACTTATGAATGTATAAGTAAAAAGAATGAATTCGTTAGATACATAGATTTTTCTTGATAGCAACTATTCGTAGCATCAGTGGGGGGGACAGAAATGCGCTTAATTACAGTAGAAAGATGTCAGCCTGGAATGAAGTTAGGTAAAACGATTCGGGATGAAAACGGTAAGGTCTTGTTGTGTAAAGGGACAGAGCTTACTAGTAGTTTACTAGCAGGGCTTAAAAGATATCGGATTTTTACAATTTACATAGATGATGACGAGTCTGAAGGAATTGAAATCATTGAATCGATCCCAGCAGAGTTACGTGCTGAAGCTGTAAGTGTAATAACGGAGGGGTTAAATTCACTTGTTGATAGGAAAGGAAATGAGTCCATTCCGCAAAGGATGATGCAAACGGGTCGGGCGGTACGGAGTTTTCAAAAGGTTTTCAAAGATATCCTGGACTGCTTATCAAAAAACCGAGTCGCCTTAAACTTATTAGCGACGGCTAAAGTTCATGACAATTATTTATATTCGCATTGTGCCAATGTCGCGATATATTCGTGTCAATTAGCTATAGCTAACGGCTTACCAATTAAGAAAATTGAAGAAATTGGTCTTGGAGCTTTACTTCATGATTTAGGCAAGATGTACATTCCTCCTGAAGTCATTAATAAACCTGACAAATTAACAAATGAAGAATATGATCAAATTAAAACTCATTGTGAGTTAGGGTTTGATATTTTAAGAAAGTTTCATGAAATTCCATTGCCTGTCTCCCATTGTGCACTTCAACACCATGAAAGGCTAGATGGGCGAGGGTACCCTAGAGGGCTAAAGGGAGATGAAATCCATCAATACGCAAAAATTTTAAGTGTAGCAGATGTATTTGATGCCCTTACAAGTCATCGAGTGTACCGCCCAGCGATGCTACCTCATCGTGCATTAGAAATTCTATATGCTGGAAGCGGAACACAATTTGAAATAAAGCAGGTCCAGTTGTTTAAGGATTCGATTGCTGTTTATCCTCAAGGTGTGACAGTTACATTAAATGACGGTAGAAAAGGAATTGTTTCAGATTATAATTTTAAATCGGCTGGAAGGCCGATCATACGAGTAACTCGAGATGAGGAGCAGCAAGTGGTAACCCCATATGAAATCGACCTATCCTCCAAAGATCACTTATGCATGGAAATTGTTGAGGCTGAAGCATTGTTGTAAATACAAGGGTAAAATGGATAGCTCAGTAAAGAGGAGTGCCAGGCACCATAGAAGGTGCCTGGCACTCCTCTTTCACCTCTTTTTTTTCTAAGTCAGTAAAATTACCAAATTTGTTAGAAAAGGCTCAATACTAAAGTCCTTTTTGTGGTATGATTTTGTGGAAAATAAAGTAAACGTGGAGGGGATAAAATGAGTAAGTCGGTTTTAGCTATTTTAGTAGTATTGATGTTGGTATTAACAGCATGTGGGGAGGAAACAAGTACACCAGTTGATAGAGAAGGCAGTGAAGAGGATTTAATTACAAATGAAGAAGAAAAAACTGAAAGTGAAGACCTTCTTAGTGAACAGGAGTTTGTTCAAATGTTAAGTAGTCCAGCTCAGTTTAAAGGATCGAAAGTTGAGTATATAGGTAGAGTTTTTGTAGTTGAGAAGGATTCTGATGCGACCTACTTACAAATTTGGGCTGATCCAGAAAAAAATGACCATAACACAATCGTTCACATTCCAGACCCTAATTTAGTTGTCACTGATGAAGATTACATAAAAATCCTAGGGGAAGTTATTGATGAATTTAAAGGTGAAAATGCATTTGGGGCTCAACTTACGGCTCCATTAATTAAGGCAAACAATTATGAAGTGGTAGACTACATTACGGCTGTTTCTCCAACTCTTCATGAAGTAATTGTAAATCAAGAACAAAGCCAATCAGGTTATAGTATAGAAGTGGAAAAGGTAGAGTTTGGAGAAAAGGATACTCGTATCTATGTATCAATAAAAAATGAATCTAATGACTCTATTAGTTTCTGGTCTCATAGTGCAAAAGTGGTTCAAGGTGGAAAGCAGTACGATACTGAATATAATTGGGAGGCAAATTATTCTGAATTACAATCAGATATACGCCCTGGTGTTGTTTCAGAAGGAATTCTATCGTTTGCACGCCTAGATTTTGAGAGTAACAAAGAATTAACGCTATACTTAGATGGTGCATCAGATAACTGGGATATTTCAATTGAAGAATTTCAATTTCATATTGAATGGTAAATTAATAATTATGGTGCCAGGCACCTTTAGTCCGCTAAAGGTGCCTGGCACCATTTTTCATTTTATTTTTTTACTTTTTTTTCTTTTTTGCAACCTTTTCGTCTTGAGCTGGCACTAATGTATAGATACGCTAGAGATAGTAGTTGGAACGATGTTGGGAAAATGGGAGAGGTCACATGGACGAAATAGTACGGCGTTTAAAAAATAAGGAAGAAGAGGGGCTGCGGGAGCTCATGCAGTTGTATGGGGATTACTTTTTTAGAGTGGCTCTTCTTTTACTAAAAGATCGTTATGAAGCAGAAGAGGTTGTGCAGGACATGTTTGTCACGGCCTATGAAAAAATCGATACGCTGCAAGATGATAGTAAACTAAAAAGCTGGATGACCTCAATTACGATCAACCTCTGCCGCAGGCGACTCAGAAGATGGAACTTTCGCCATATTTTCTTAAGAAAGCGGGATGAGGAAGACATTGACGCCATCGACCTTACAACCACAGAAGATATTGTCATTCAGCTTGAGGGAGATGAAGAGCTAGCCCAGCACCTGCAAGCGCTTGACTATCAATACCGCGAAGTGCTTACGTTATTTTACTTTTCAAATTATCACATTTCAGAAATTAGCGAACTGCTAGGGATGAAAGAAAACACCGTGAAAAGCAATCTGTATCGCGGAAGAAAGCTATTAAAAGAACGGCTGGAGCGTGAACGTTATGAACGATAATCGTGAAAAATTACATCAGAAATTAGAGCAAGAGCTAAATGCTCATACTTTCCAAAACACAGAGGCTGTCATCAAGCGAACTCACCCCAAAACCTGGAGTGAACGGGTCTCTCGCTGGCTCAATAAAGACATAGAAGTATCACTGCTGCCTGTATCTGCGACCGTTTGTGGTGCTCTTTTACTAGTGACATTACCGTTCGTATCCATCAACGACTCTGCAGACCAAAAAGGAGAGTTGGTGAATTTAAAAGGCAGTATTTACTGGAGTGAAATGATTGAGGAGAGGCTGGGGGACAAATGAAAAAAGTTCGTATGAAAAGAAAGCACCTCATATTCGGAAGCGCTGGATTTATCAGCTTGTTTTTATTTTTAAATTTTATCATCCTACCTGTCGTCAAAGAATACCAAATTGATCGAATGCTTCAAGTAAGTAAACCACAAGTTGGTCAGGAGATCATTGAGCTAATTGAAAACTCAAAAACGACAGCAAAAAAGCTAGATCTCATAAGTAGATATATCGTGTCTTCTTGGCCAAGGGGAACGGGACATCCGATTTATATTAGCCCAGGCATATCAATGGGAGAAGGAGCGGAGGAATATTGGAGCGGCTTTACATTAGAGGAAGCTGCACCGTATCTCTCTTTTTATATTGAAAATGGTTCAAAAACAAATTGGTCTTATGGAGGTGCAGTAAATGAATATGCCCACTATATCCGTAAAACCGAAGGACTAGAGGCAGCTATTTCATTCTTATATGAAAAAGAAAGTGAGTGGAAGCAGCAGCATTCCTATTATTTTAATGAAGAGTTTATGCTCACTCGTGCCCAGTTCCTCCTAGAAGACGGGCAACCGAAAGAAGTGATCGATCTCCTTTTGAAAATAAAAAAAGATGAAATGGAACGTCTTGCAGACCATGACCTAACCTATCGACTTTCAGACCAATGGACAAAGCTATATGTAGAAGCTTTGCTTCGTGAAAAAAAATTAGAAGAAGCTTACCAGGTGATAGAAGAGTGGGAAGAAGCCTTTGCCTTGGAGCGGGCGGAATTCGAGGATAGTTACGAGTACTACGATGAAAATGACTACCCACTAATTGGGATCAAAAAGAGAATTGAACAAATGGTTGCTGATGGCGAATTAGAAAAGGGCTTTGGAACAATAGATGGACGTATCACAAGAAAAGACGGAACACCGCTTGAAAACGTCTATGTGTATTTGCGGGATCCATCGAATGTCAATCGAAGTGCACATGGGGATATGGAATACTATGTGACGCAAACGGATGACAATGGGTATTATCAGTTTCATGATGTGGTACCGAACAGCTACCAAGTTGGTTTAGGCCTGCAATATTTTCATGTGGACGGGTATTCATGGCCTGTTGATATGTATGATTGGCTAAATATTGAGTATGGTACAGAGCTCACGTATGACATTACGTTTTTACCATTAATGGATGTTGTCCAGCCCGTGAACAACGTAGCGATTGTAGAAGACGAGGTCACTTTTGAGTGGGTTCCTGTCGATGAAGCGCAAACGTATGAACTTTTGTTTTTCGTACCAATGGAAAGTGGCGGCATCACGTACACTGCGTATTCAGGAATAGAAACGCATTCATTAACCGTTCCAGTTCATGAACTTTGGTATTTTGAAACATCACGAACCTTCACTTTAGATGAAGAGGGGAATGTTCTTTTGGAGCCAAAAAAACTATTAGGACTAACTAATCCTGCGGGTTCGTTTTCATGGTCGGTCCGGGCCCTCGATGAAAATGGCGTCGAAGTCGGAAGAAGTGCAGGGCATCGACTAAATGATGAAACGGTGGGAGACATTCCATTTTTTCAATTAAAAGTCCGGGAATTAACAGCTGCAGATCGATTACTATTAAAAGAACGATTAGATGATGCGTTGGAAGCATATAAAAAAGATCTAGAAGCAAACCCTAAAGATATTCATTCATTAAAAATGATTACATCTATTCTTAGTTATCAAGAAATTGGACCTAATCATTATCGCGTAGAAAATCCAGCCTATTTTGATTACATGGAGCGGCTTGCTGAATTGACTGGGCATCCAGAACATTATTTTACTTTATTAGAAGGAGCGTATGAGAAAAAAGATTGGCAGGAATATGATCGCTGGTTTAAAAAGTACGAACAAGCTTTGGAAACCCCAAATGGGCATAATCAATACTCGCACTGGCATTACTATACTCACGTCAAAGCTTTGATAGAGCGAGGTAGATGGGAAGAAGCGAGAGACTGGCAGTATAAAGCGTTACAGAATGATCGCTCGAATGAGGCTGTAGTTGATTTATTTGCCTTAGAATTGTATCTGGGAACAGATATCGAGCAGATCAAACATTTGGCGAAAGCTCACCCAGTTAAGTTCCGCACCTATGTTGACTGGACCCCATATGTAGAGAATGTCAATGTTAATGACGAGCTGAAAGCTGCTTTACAAGTTTATTTGGAAAAGGGAGCTGAAGCTTTAAAACAACGTTTATCCACAATTGAGGATAAAGAAAATCGGAAATTCCTCGAAAAACTGGCACATCATAACTAAAATATAGGGTTATCAACAGAACTCCTGTTGATAACCTATGTGAAATGTGGACTATATGTGGATATGTGTAGTTAAATGTGGATAACACTGTGTGTAACTGTGGAAACCACATTAAAATGTGTAATTTCTAGTGCCAGGCACCTTGTTGTAAGGTGCCTGGCACTACTTATTCACTTATTCATTCCATCCCCCCATCCATCATGCTATTTTGTCATCATTCATAATTTTTACGAGCTGTGAAAAACTATAGACAAAGTAAGGTATTTTACTTTTGTAAAGCGTTAATTGGCTCTCATTTACACATTATTCAACCAGTGCTATACTATCCAACGGAATAAATAACGGCAAGGGTTGTTGACGAGGGTGCCTGGCACTCCCATCCACCCTTCGTAGAAGTGAGTGTAGACAGAAATGATGATGATGACAAAACGTAGAAGAGATCATGAGATGAATCCAAAGGTTAGTATGGTACTAGAGTACGGACAGATCCTGCTAGGTTCTGCGATTGTAGCCATTGCCTTTAACCTTTTCCTACTGCCTAACCGAATTGCGTCAGGTGGTGTAAGTGGTATAAGTACAATTGTATATGATGTATTCGGGATTGAGCCTGCCTTTACACAATGGGCCTTTAATATTCCATTGTTTATCTTAGGCATCCTCCTTCTCGGTGGGATGAAATATGGTGTAAAAACATTAATTGGGACGTTATTCTTACCTTACGTCGTATATTTGACACGACATCTGGAACCAGCAACTACAGATCCACTTTTAGCTGCGCTTTTTGGCGGGATTGGTGTTGGTTTAGGATTAGGGATTGTCTTCCGGTCAGCGGCAAGTACAGGTGGAACAGATTTAGCGGCACAAATCATTAATAAATATACTGGCCTTTCACTCGGGGCTTGTGTTTTTATTTTAGACGGATTAATCGTGGCAACATCAGCGATTGTATTCAATATTGAACTAGCTCTTTATGCTTTAATTGCCCTATTTATAACGGGTAAAACGATTGATTTAGTTCAAATGGGAGTAGGTTATGCAAAAGTTGCATTAATTATTTCGAATAAACAAGAAGAAGTGAGGCAAAGTATACTAAGAGATGTAGATCGTGGTGTCACTAAATTATCTGGTTATGGCGGTTACACAAATGAAAAGCGCCCTGTTCTAATGTGTGTCGTTCATCAAACAGAAGTCACAAAATTGAAACAAATAGTGAAAAGTGCCGACCCATCTGCATTTGTTGTTGTCACCAACGCTACTGAGGTACTTGGTGAGGGTTTCAAAAACCAATGATTTAGTTATAATTACAATGCAGGGTATATTTTCCTGCAAATATGCTACGTAAGGAGGTCTTTGCTTAACATGAAAAAGTTCTTAATGGCATTAACAGGGGCGTCTATTTTAGTGTTAGGAGCCTGTGGCGGTGGCGGTGATGAAGCACCAGCTGATGACCCAGTAGAAGAAGCACCAGCAGAAGAAGCTGGAGAAGAAACTGCTGAAGAAACAACAGGTGCTACATACGATGCGCAAGCTGCTGAAGCTACATACAAAGCAAAATGTATGAGCTGCCACGGTGGTAATCTTGAAGGTGGAGTTGGACCAGCACTAACTGATGGAGCTTACACATACGATGAAATCATTCACGTGTTAGCTGAAGGCGTTGGGCCGATGCAACCAGGTTTAGTTGAAGGTGAAGAAGCTGAAAACCTTGCAGCTTGGTTAGTAGAGCAATAAAAACCATTAATAAAGCGAAAAGACTTCTCTCTATATATGAGAGAAGTCTTTTTCAATGAGTATCCTGTTAGAGCATTATATCTTACAAAAAAATAAGAAACATGTGCAAAGCAGAAACAAAGCCCAGCCTATCACCATAAAAAGGTAAAAATGTGTCCCGAAAGCAAAATTAGAGCAAGGATATTCCAATAAAAGGAAACATAAACCCCTAAACCCAAACTAAGCCTACATATCCTCCAAAAAAAGGAAGAACCACGCACAAAGCAGAAACAAAAACGAAAATTCACCCCGCCTATAGCGGAAAAAAACATGCTTCAATATTAAATTTCACACATAATAGGAGGCCCTGCCATAGCCCATTTTTTTATAATGCTTGGATAGTATCCTCTGTATGTTTCTCTGTGGAATCACTTTGTTCCACCATAGGTAAATTATTTTTGTGGTTATTTTCTTATTAGGAAATAGCAGTTTGAATTCATCAATGGTTCTTAAAATAGCGGTAGTGGTAATTTCTCTAAGGGTGCATGAACGACAAAAAATGGTGTGTTCTGTGGGGGCTGAAACCGTATTTAGAGATTGGCAAGATACACAAACGATCCCTTTTCCAATAGTTTCAAAGGCATAGTTAGGTATTCTCGTGTAGGGGGAACTATTTAAATGTAATGATATTAATTTTTCGGCTAATCTGGAATGTCTATCATCTACTTTTACTGTATTGGAATGGAGTTGTTTGAAAAACCGCCGGAGATGAGTAGGGAAAATTATAGGGAGGTTCAAAGGGGCTTCATATAAAAAGAAGTTTGGATTTACAAAGGTCAAGTAGGGTTTAAGCGGGATATTAAATCCTAAATTATCAAGGAGTTGTCTTAACAAATCTTCACTGCGCTTCAATTGAAGTAAAGGGTCTTTGATTTCACTATTAGCCGACGTATACCAACGATCATCGGTAATACAAAAGTCACTATCATAGTTTTTTATCTCAAAGAGAAGAATTTTTTCATGACTGATTAACAACGTATTGATTTGATAAATAGTGTTATTTGTTTCAAGGAATAAGTCATTAAGTATTAGATATAGGTCGTTAGGTAAATTCTCAAGCAACTCATCAAATACCTTTTCCCCCTCATAGCCTTTCTCAAGGTTTCTAAACTTATTCATCTCTTTATCGGATAAATTTGTTCGTGTATGTAAATATTTTAGAAGTTTCAATTCTATAGGCTCACTTCGAGGCTTAATTACCATATATCAATCCCCCATCGTATTTGATAAACATAATTTTAGGAAAGAACTCCAAGATGTACAAGTTAAAAAGTATTAAAAATTTATTGCTCCCCAATCTATCACCTCAAAAAAGCAGAAAACCTGCAACATTCTTTTGTCACCAACACACACATCTATACGACATTTCTCATCAATAATTTCCATTAAAATTATTAATCTCCTAAAACCTTACATACTCTACTTCATTATTGAAATAAAATTGTAATAAAAAGCAACCCCCATGTAAAATTAAAGGTGTTATAATATATTAGATTAGAAAAAACGACATAAATTGAGGTTGTCGATGATGGTTCAACAGCAATCCTCAAAGAATAACAGCGAGTGGAGTCCTTCATAAAACATGATTGACTTTTATTTGGATGGAATTGAAGTGAATCTCAACTAGATGTAGGAAGTGATTGTGTTGATAGATATGAAAGATGTATGGAAAACGTATCCGAATGGCGTTAGTGCCATTAATGGGATAGATATTTCAATCGGAAAAGGCGAGTTTGTATATGTGGTAGGTCCTAGTGGCGCTGGGAAATCTACTTTTATAAAAATGATGTACCGCGAAGAAAAACCGACAAAAGGTGACATTTCTATCAATGGTACTAACCTAGCAAAAGTAAAAGATCGACAAGTACCAATTGTTCGCCGAAGCATTGGGGTTGTCTTTCAGGATTTCAAACTATTGCCAAGGCTATCAGTCTTCGAAAATGTTGCGTTTGCTTTAGAAGTAATCGAAGAAAAGCCTGAAGCTATCAAACAGAAAGTTATGCGTGTACTGGAAATTGTAAAATTAAAAAATAAAGCACGTTTCCTTCCTAGTGAGTTATCTGGTGGGGAACAGCAGCGGGTGGCAATCGCTCGAGCGATCGTCAATAATCCGAGTGTTTTAATTGCGGACGAGCCTACGGGTAATCTTGATCCAGATACAGCTTGGGAAATTATGGACACATTAGAAGAAATCAATAATCGAGGGACTACGATCGTCATGGCCACGCATAATAAAGAAATTGTTAATACGATTAAAAAGCGTGTTATTGCTATTGAAGGTGGACGTGTTGTCCGCGATGAAATGAGGGGGAACTACGGATATGAAATTTAGAACCCTTAATCGTCACGGTAAAGAAGGTTTTAAAAATCTTGGTAGAAATGGCTGGATGACGTTTGCTTCAATCAGTGCAGTTGCCATTATGCTTTTCTTAGTGGGGATTTTCTTATTGTTAATTCTCAACATGAACCATATTGCAGATTCTGTTGAAGATGACGTTGAAATTCGAGTTTATATTGAATTAACTGCAGATGAAGAGCAGCAAAATGAGTTAAGGGAAAATATCGAGAGTATTCAACATGTTGAAAGCATCGAGTATGTAGACCGGGATGAAGGTTTAGACCAATTTATTGAAAGTATGGATGAGATGTCGCCTGTGTTTGAAGGGCTGCGTTCGGAAAATCCATTTAATGATAAATTTGTAGTAAGAGCAGATACACCGCAATTAACTGAAACCGTTGCTGGCCAAATTGAGGAACTAGCACATGTTGAAACAGTAAATTACGGTAAAGATGTTGTTGAAAGGTTGTTTGTTGTTACTGATTTTATGCGGACATTTGGTCTAATTCTAGTGGCTGGGATGATGTTTACAGCGATGTTCTTAATCTCTAATACGATTAAAATGACAATCGTTGCTAGAAAACCAGAAATCCAAATTATGAGGTTAGTAGGGGCAACAAACGGGTTTATCCGTTGGCCGTTCTTTGTAGAAGGCTTGTTAATAGGTATTATTGGGGCATTAATTCCAATTATTTTCCTTGTAACTGGCTATTCTTATTTCTTTGACATCATGCGTTCTAGACTTGAAGTCATGTTTTTTGAATTAGTCCCAGTGTTCCCAGCGGTCTATCAAGTGGGAGGTCTTCTTCTATTAATCGGCGCGTTTATTGGTGTTTGGGGAAGTATGATGAGTGTTCGTAAGTTTTTAAAAGCCTAGAATAATTTAAGAGTGAGGAAGAACGAGGAGGATAATTGGATGAGGCGAAGGAGTACGTTAGTCTTGATGTCATTTGTTTTGGCAGCAAGCACGGTGTTTGCAGGTTTTGGACCTAACTTTACATTGGCAAATACAGAAATAAAAAATAAACTATCTGATATAAAAGAAGAAAAACAAGAAAAGCAACAAGAAGCTGAAAAGCAAGAAGCAGAGCTTAAAAAGATTGAGGCTGAACAAAAGAAGCTTGAAGACGAAATCCGAAAAATAGACATGGAAGTTTCAGAAACGGACAAAAAAATTAATCAAAAGCAAGCGGAAATTGAAGATGTTCGTGAAGAAATTGAATTATTAAAAGAAGAACTGGTGATCATTGAAAATAGAATCGAAGAGCGTGACGAATTGTTAAAGGATCGCGCTCGATCGATGTACCAAAACGGCGGCAGTGTAAGTTACCTTGAGGTCATTTTAGGTGCAAAAAGCTTCGGTGACTTTCTTGATCGTCTAAGTGCACTAACGATGATTGCACAGCAAGACCGCAATATTTTAGAAGCGCACTTAGAGGATCATAGATTACTAGAAGAGAAGAAGGAAAAAGTAGAGGAAAATCTAGTAAAATTAGAAAATCACTTAATTGAACTTGAAAGGTTAATGGCACAGCTAGAAAGCCAGAAAAAAGAAAAAGATCGTATTATGGAAAAGCTTCTCGCCAAAGGTGAGGAAATTTCTGTATATATTGTTAGCTTAGAAGATGAAGCGGCGATCCTTGCAGATCAAGAAAGAGCTGTACAGGCAGAGCTTGCAGCATGGGAAGAAGAACAACGTCAAATAGCGCTTCAAAAACAACGAGAAGAACAAGAGAGACAACGCGAGCTAGAAAGACAGAGACAACAGCAGCAAGCAGAACAACAGCAAACACAGCAACAGCCAAGTAGAAGTAACTCTTCGCCAACTGTTGAATCCGCGCCATCGACTGGTAGTGGAACATTGATGCGCCCTGCAAGTGGAAGGTTTTCATCTCCTTATGGTTGGAGAACTCATCCAATTACGGGTAGTAGAACAAAACATCACGGCTTAGATATTGCTAATAGTACAGGGACACCCATTTATGCAGCTGAAGCTGGAACAGTTATCGCAGCTCGCTATATGAATGGATACGGAAATACCGTGATGATTTCACATAATGTGAATGGAGAAGTGTTAACAACTCTTTACGCACATATGAATTCTATTTCAGTTTCAAATGGTCAGCGTGTTAGTCGTGGACAAGAGATCGGCAAAATGGGTTCGACTGGAGCATCGACAGGACCTCACTTACACTTTGAAGTTCATAGAGGATCTTGGAATGGAGCTAAATCAAATTCTGTTAACCCAATGAACTATATTAACTAAAAGACTACGTAGACTCCAATTATAGAAAATCTGTGATTGGAGTCTATCGAGTTTTAAATCATATTGACTTGAGAACTTGTGATTTAAACACGGTGGAGCTGGAAATCTGCATCTAGAGGCAGGTTCACTTTATTCTTGTCTCAGCTTGTAGTATAGTATTAAGTAGGAAAGAACATAAATTGTACAGGCTAACATATACTAACAATATGAATGGTAAGGCATTGCATCTACTGGATGTAGTGCCTTTTCTGCAAGAGAGGTGGAAAGTCATGAACAATATTAGAGGAAAAACACTAGCGTTTGCTATCGTTCTCTCACTATTAATTGGTGCAAGTGGCATGTTCGTGTTTATGAATGGTCTTAATTCTGAAGTTGGTGACGACTCGCATCCTGTGTTAGCTGAAACCGTTGATAAGAAAGAAGATCTAGACACGGTCACAAAATTTCTAAGTGCGATGGAATTAATTAGTGAACGTTATATCCATGAAATCGATGAGAAAGATTTATTAGAAGGCGCGATTTCAGGAATGGTTAAAGCACTCGATGATCCATATTCAGTCTATATGGATGAAGAGACGGCTTCACAATTTATGGAATCACTCGACTCTCATTTTTCAGGAATTGGTGCTGAAGTAAATATGACGAATGGTCAAGTGACTATCGTTTCACCGATGCGAGAGTCTCCAGCAGAGAAAGCTGGTTTATTGCCGAAGGATCGCATTATTAAAATTGATGGGGAGAGCATTGAAGGTCTAACATTATATGATGCTGTCCTAAAAATTCGTGGTGAAAAAGGAACAGAAGTGGTGTTGACTATTGATCGACCAACGAGTTCCGAACTTATTGAAATTTCAGTTGAACGCGATGAGATCCCGATCGAATCCGTTCGAGCAAAAACGATCGAGCATAAAGGGAAGACAGTCGGTGTATTAGAAATTACATCCTTTGCAAAAGATACAGCTGAACGTTTTGAGCGAGAGCTAGCAACACTTGAAGACAAAGGGATGGATGGATTAATCATTGATGTTCGCGGAAATCCAGGTGGACTGTTAAATGTAGCTGAAGAAATCGGAAAGCTGGTTATTCCCCATGGAAAACCAATCGTGCAAATTGAAAACCGTGATGGTGAAAAAGTCCGTTATATTTCTTCACTGAAAGAAACAAAGGATTATCCGATTATCGGTTTAATTGATCAAGGAAGTGCATCAGCTTCAGAAATTATTGCAGGTGCATTAAAAGAAGCAGGAAACTATGACTTAGTTGGTGAAACGACATTTGGTAAAGGGACAGTACAGCAAGCACTTCAACTAGGAGACGGCAGTGAAATTAAATTATCACTGTTTAAGTGGTTAACGTCTGATGGTAACTTTATCAATGGGGTTGGTGTTGAGCCGACTGTTGAAGTATCACAGCCAGAATTTTTCTATTTACCACCTCTTACTGTAAAAGAGGACTTAAGCTATGATATGTTAAATGAGCAGGTAAGAAGTGCTCAGCATATGTTAAAAGGTTTAGGTTTTGAACCAGGGCGTACCGACGGCTATTATAGTAAACAAACTGAGCAAGCTGTCAGTGCTTTCCAAAACACAAATAATTTAGATGCTACAGGGGTTATTGACGAAGAAACTGCCTCTGCTATACATGAAGCTATTGTTGAGGCAGTTCGTGATGAGAAAAATGACCGTCAGCTCCAAACTGCAATCGAGTTAATTATTAAACAAAGCGATTCGTAAAAAGCAGGAATATTATAGGCTGTTGTCGAAGTACATGTGTAGCGAAAAGGCTACACATGTACTTTTTTATTTAAGCAAAACTGCAGCGCCGCAAAACGGACGCTTCCGCTTTTCTTTGTCTAGCTGCAAGTGTCATCGGCTCGAGGTCGCTTCGGTCCATCCAACGTGTCCAAAGAACAGGACACTAATGGCTGGTCCTCCAG
>NZ_WMKZ01000016.1 GCF_019024285.1 Alkalihalobacterium elongatum | reverse complement strand
CGAACACGGAAGTTAAGCTCTTCAGCGCCGATGGTAGTTGGGGGCTTCCCCCTGTGAGAGTAGGACGTCGCTAGGCACAAAGCACAATTCAAATGGATTGTGCTTTTTTTTAATGCAAAAAAACTGAGTTAGCTACAGGCGATGAAGAACTTTTGGCTCGAAGAGTCAAAAACTTAGAAGGATAAGCCAATGGAAACATCGTGAGAAAGCAGCGAGGGAATAACACCAAGTCCTCTTCTGTGAGAGGATACCTTTCTTTTCGTAGAACCTTGCAGGTTAGCTAAATAAAGGGCAGTTTATTTTTTGATCATAGTAAGGTAAAATTAGGTAAAAATTAGATGGTGGTGTTGATAGGTTTGGAACCTAAATGGCTAGAATGGGCAAAACAGCTTCAATCCATTGCACAGACAGGATTAACTTATTCTAAAGATGTGTATGACATAGAAAGATTTGAATTAATAAGAAATATAAGTGTTGAAATATTGACGCAGCATACAAATCTAGATCATGAAGTTATAAAAGAACTTTTTGCTAATGAAACTGGGTATGCAACGCCGAAAGTTGATATTAGGGCTGTTGTATTTAGAGATAACAAGATATTAATGGTGAGAGAAAACAATGATGGGGATTGGTCGTTACCTGGAGGCTGGGGGGATATTGGATTAACTCCTGGAGAAGTTGCGATCAAGGAAGTAAAAGAAGAATCAGGGTTTGATGTTAAAGCGATAAAATTGATAGCTGTGCTCGACAAAAAATGTTACCCACATCCACCTTCTCCATACCACGTTTACAAAATGTTTATCCAATGTGAAATCATTGGTGGACAACCAAAAGAAGGTATTGAAACAACTGCGGTGGAATTTTTTGCTGAAAATGAACTACCTTCATTATCGGTAGCAAGGAATACAGAATCACAAATTCAATTAGCATTTAAACATTTGCATAATCCACAAGAACCTGTTTATTTTGATTGATATTTCAATTTTAATACCATTAATCAACTAAAGGGATGCGCTAGCTTAATAGATTATCGCTGTTTTAGCAAACAAATTAGGTTTTACAATAACAGGGGGAAAATATATGGAACCATTAATATCTGAAAGGTTAATATTAAGAGAATGGAAAGAAACTGACAGCAAGGACTTATATGAATATGCTAAAAGTGAATTAGTAGGTCCTAATGCTGGCTGGCGACCACATAAGAATGAAGAAGAAAGTAAAGAAATTATAAAAATGTTTATAAAAAATAATGATACGTATGCTGTTGTTTTAAAGGCAGAAAATAGAGTTATTGGAAGTATAGGGCTCCACGATAGAAAACCAGATGATAGCCTTGTCGAATTAAAGCAGAAAGAAATAGGGTATGTTTTAAATCCTGAATATTGGGGGAGGGGAATTATTCCAGAGGCAGTAAATTGTTTAATTAAATATGGTTTTAATGAACTAAATTTAGATTTAATTTGGTGTGCTCATTTTAATTTTAATCATAACTCCAAAAGAGTAAACGAGAAATGTGGATTTAAATATAGATTTCAAAAAAATGAAAAATTAAAGTTATTAGATAATAAGGAAGTAATAAGTTTATATTATTGTATGTTGAAGTCTGATTATATTAAGCGTAACCATTAAGGTAATTTTTGAACCGTGAAATATTGTACTTAAGTAACGATTACTTTACTGAAAAAAATTGAATAATCGTAATAAATTGGCTCGGTTCACAGATATGTAAACCGAGTTATTTCAATATGTGATGACATGAGTTAGTCGCTCTCATCGAATCTGTTTTAGTTGTATAGTCAAAGAATGGTTCCTGGCCCCATACGAGTAGCGTCCCAGTCAACTGACAAGTCATTCCCCTTTCATACTCCATACCGCAACTGGCACCTCCCCAAAATTTCTAGATTAATAGATCATATTTAACAGATAATGGTATAATCAAAAGTGTTCAAACGAATGAAGGATGATCCAAATGGAAATAAAACAAAAACGTATCTTACTCGTAATCATCTTAATTTTTATGGTAAGTTCTTTTGTACTATTACTCAATACTCCTGCTGACGAGGATGAGGACAATGAACATACCATTCAAGAACTTGATGAAACAAGTGAGGTAATTACTGAAAAGCTGCCATATACAGTAGAAGTGAATGAATGGGATATAAGGCCAGAAAACATTGCTTATCGGGTCCTGTTTGATTTGATGAAGAGTCTAGAGAGTGATGGAATTATTAGCAATGCAGCCTATATCCGTTTTACAAGATTACAAGGTGATGAAAATGAATTCGTTGTGGCCGTGGTGATGCAAGTACTTTTACCTGATGACGACAGTTCAGGACCACCATGGATGCCAGACTACGATGTTACCCCTTTCCTTCAGGATATCGTTTGGATATTGACGATCGAGAAAGGTGGAGACTTAACATACAGCCTAACGAACATCGAAAAGACAGACGACCGATCCATTGGTTTGCCGCTTGTTCAAAGCATGGAAGAATATTTACAGGAAATTGGAATGGAAACCCCTGTGGAGAATATAGGGTATCAGCTAACGGAAGAGGCCCTTCAAGTTACATATAATAACGGAGAGAGCTGGCTGAAGGTTCCTGTTGAGACGGAAGCATTGTACGGCTTAAGAGATCGTTTTAACAGTCAGTTACTGATGGGGAGCTATATCCTTTCCAATGAACGGACTGCCTTTTTGCTTCAAAACGAGGAAGGGGCAGTACACGTTATCATGAGTACAGATAACGGAAAAACATGGGAAGAGACGCCAGTATCCAGTAATTGGGCTTCTGGACGATTTGGAAAAATCGAATTTACAACGGATCAGGATGGTTACCTGATTTTTAGTGGTGAACGGACGATGGGTTTTGAAGCCCATTTCATATACAAAACCAATGATGGCGGTAAGTCTTGGTATAATGCAGGATTTGTTGAAGATACGCATCAAATGGTGACAGACGGGGGATTTATTAATGACCAGTTAGGTTTTATGTCCTTTGGCTATACACTAAATGAAGACCAGGCGCCGACGCCTCATTTCTATCGGACGGAAAACGGCGGAGATAGCTGGGAGCAGATTACTATCCCCATTCCAGAAGAATATAAAGGATTTTTCACAGTAGCAGAAATGCCTACTTTTCAGGGGGGAGATGGGACGTTAGTGGTGAACCAGGGAGCAGAAGGGGATTACTTAGGTGGAAAAGTCCTCGCCAAGTTCACCAGCCATGATGAAGGGAAAACCTGGTCGTTTGCAGGATTAGTCGATCCAAACGGTGTTCTAGAATAGTTGTAAATACGGGATGTGGAGGTCTATTAATGAATGTTAATTTCGGTAATGTAGCAAAAAAATACGCTCAATATAGGAATGACTTACCAGCCGAGTTGTTGGAAAGTTTAAAGATCAGAGGAATAAATTTTAATGGTAAAAATGTGGCTGACCTTGGTTCAGGTACAGGCGTTTTAAGTCGAGCTATATACAAGGAAGGAGCTACTGTCATTGGGGTAGAGCCATCAGTCGAGTTAATAAAAGAAGCCAAGGTTATAGATAAAAGTGTTGGCGTAGAAATTAATTACGTTAATACTTACGCGGAATCTACTACCTTAGAAAGCAATATGTTTGATTATATAACTGTATTAAGAGCCTGGCATTGGTTTGATAGACAAAAGACAATTGAGGAAATAAAAAGGGTTCTTAAAGATAATGGGACATTATTGATAATGGATTCTGGATTTATGTCTAAATCAAAAGTAATTACTAACACGTTGGAGATTGTTAAGGCGCATATGCCAAACCGTAGATTAAAACCTGCTGGTTCTAAGGCAGAGTCAAAACAATTAATTAATAGTTTTCCGATTGAGTGGTTTAACGAATGGAAGCAAAATGGGTTTGATTTAAAAGAAACATATAAGTTCGAATATACCGTTTCTTTTTCAAATGAAGAATGGTGTGGAAGAGTAGGATCTCTATCATGGCTCTCTGGTTTTGATAAAAGTACACAAAATAACATATTGGATGAAATTTATAGACACTTAGAAAAAGAATTTGGAGATGTTAAACACAATATTCAACATGGATGCTATGTAACAATATTAAATCACCTGTAATTCTTGGAACACGGATAATTTCAACTTACTTTGTTGTTAAATAAAAGGGTGCAGAAAAGCGATAGCCTTTATTAAGCTATCGCCAAAATTCCTATGACTTAATTGAAATCATTAGCTCAACGCTCACATTACAATATGAAGAGGTTCAAAACGTGAAATGGGCAAGTAAGGAAGAAATTTTGATTATGATCAAAAACCAAGAATTTATTCCATATTATGAAAGTCTGATACACTTACTGTTTGATTGCCGAAACCAGCGTGGCAATATTCAAAGGCAATAGAATTAACAAAAAAGAACTTTTAAGGGGAGGGAACTTTCTTTTTTACGATGTTGTTAATTCTCAGTGCTTGTAATTCTACGAATGAAGTATTACCCGAAAAAAACCTAACGACTTTGCATTTTCCTTAAAATATGGGGTTACTTCAGCAAATGAGTTAAATACTTATGAGAATACTTACACAAAGGATTTAGTGGTTGATGGAACTGCGACAACACATATGATACTTTCCAATGAAGAAATGGAAGTTATTTATGAAAAATTTAGAAAAGCAGATGTTTTGCGGTTACCAGAAGATAAAGGTGGTTCAACATGTGTGCAGCCATATAATAAATACGAACTTTCCATGACGATAGATGGTGAAGATTATAACTTAAAGTGGAATACATCTTACGAGTCAAATGCTCTAAATAATTGGGAAGAAACTATGGATTTTATAAATAGAGAAATTATTTATCCAAAAGAGGAGTACAAATCACTCCCTGAACCTACTGGTGGATATGATTGATAAGATTTTTCTACAATTTTTATAGGGAAGCAAAACGAGGCAAAGTGTTAAGAAAGGAGAGAGAATTAACTGGATAAAAAAATAGGCTTATTCTGGATATTATTTGTCACTCTATTATTGATAAATTCTTTTATTTATAGATTTATTTTTAAAGAATATATTTATGTTATTATACCGACGACATGGCTAGGCATCACTAATATAATGGTTATTTTACTTTATTTAATAGCTATTATTCCTTTAACTTCATTTTTGTCTGGAAAGCTAGTTAATTATTATATAAAAGGTCAAGGGTAAAGGTATACAGGTCTTGTGATTGACTTTATAACTGATGTCAATGGTAGTGTTTTAGTAAACGAACGGATATTGATAAGGTTGTAACATGCTGTTCTTCAACTACGAAAATTAATTATCCATAATATAGACCTGTTAAACTGGCTAAATTATGGATAATTTTTTTAGAAATAATAAGTCCCTGACAATCAGTGCTTTAAAGCGCTGGAGACAGGCAACATTTTTCGATTTATTTAAACTATAAAGTGAAATAGTTCCAGTTTTACTAATAATGCTGATAATAAAAATACAATTCACTTTTAAAGCTAAATTAGAAATAATAAAAATGGTAATTCAATGTTCGTCCAATCCAATAAAGCATTTCCTTCATATTAATGTACAAAGCATTGAGGTATATCATTCTAAGTGAAGCTACAAATTGGTATGCTACAAATTTAGGCTGAAGGGAGATGTGAAATTTGGGAATTGGACCTGGAATAGTTCAAGCATTTGCTTGGGGAAGAAACTTAGAAGGGCAGCTGGGAGACGGGACCTTTAACCCAAGTAATACCCCAGTCCAAGTCAGTGAATTAACGGATGTCGTTGCCATTGCTGGTGGAGGGAATCATAGCCTAGCCCTCCTATCCGATGGAACCGTTCGAGCCTGGGGAAATAACCTTTATGGACAACTGGGAGACGGGACCTTTAACCCAAGTAATACCCCAGTCCAAGTCAGTGAATTAACGAATGTCGTTGCCATTGCTGGTGATGTTGGAGGGGCTCATAGCCTAGCCCTCCTATCCGATGGAACCGTTCGAGCCTGGGGAAGTAACTCTGATGGACAACTGGGAGACGGGACCTTTAACCCAAGTAATACCCCAGTCCAAGTCAGTGGATTAACGAATGTCGTTGCCATTGCTGGTGGAGGAATTCATAGCCTAGCTCTCCTATCCGATGGAACCGTTCGAGCCTGGGGATATAACGTTTTTGGACAACTGGGAGATGGGACCAACATCACTCGTAATACCCCAGTACAAGTTAGTGAATTGAGGAATGTCGATGCCATTGCTGGTGGTTTTTATCATAGCCTAACCCTCCTATCCGATGGAACCGTTCGAGCCTGGGGAAGAAACTCTGATGGACAACTGGGAGACGGGACCAACACCACTAGTAATACCCCAGTCCAAGTCAGTGGATTAACGAATGTCGATGCCATTGCTGGTGGAGTGTATCATAACCTAGCCCTCCTATCCGATGGAACCGTTCGAGCCTGGGGAAGAAACTTAGAAGGACAACTGGGAGACGGGACCAACACCACTAGTAATACCCCAGTCCAAGTCAGTGAATTAACGAATGTCGATGCCATTGCTGGTGGAGGGTTTCATAGTTTGGCAATAGTGCCGCAATGACGATTTAATCATATTTGTATACCTTACTTGGCATAAAATAAGGAAAAGGGTGCTAATCTTCAAGATGAAGGTAGGACTTTTCCTTATTTTAAAACCTGTTTGGGATGTATTACTAAATTTAAAGGAATTTGGGCATTTATTTATTGTACCTACAACGAATGGAACTGGAATTGTATTAGATAGTAAGATTTTTTCGGAGGAAAATATTTTCAAAACTCCACCATTTCATTTTGATACCAACAATATTGAAGAAGCCTATGAATTTTTAAAAGGCAAGAATGTTGAAGTAACAACAGAAATTGGGCATAATCATTGGTTTAAATTCAAGGATCCTTATGGGAACCATTTGATGGTGTGCAAGTGTTAAGATGTTTTTCATTAATAAAAGCTTTACTTGAATAGTAAGTAGTTTTATTTGTGATGCTCCTGTTTGATTGTTATTAACTATTGAGCAGAAGAATTACGAATTGGAGGCTTATAAATACTTTTTTTATCTACATAGCCATCAATATTCTCACTGTATTCTCCTAGACTTTCAACCATATTTTTTTGAAGTCTCTCTTGTCTAGGTTTAACCACACATGAAATAGCGATGAAAACCTAATTCACTGTAAAGATTTAGTTAGGTTAGTTGGCTCAAATAATCTGTTGAAGTAAAATTATTAATTCCTAAATGCACAAGTCTAATAGAATGTTACGTACACATTTGAATACGGTGGGCAATTACAGAAAATTAATAATCCATAATATAGACCTGCTTAAACTGGCTATATTATGGATTATTTTTTAGAAATTATAAGTCCCTGACCACCAGCGCTTTTAAGCCCTGGAGACAGGGAACATTTTTCGATTTATTTAAACTTTTAAAGTGGAAGGTCCAACAAAAGATACCCGTTATTGAGTGGCCAGATCATTTACTTTAGTAAGTGATATAAGCGGAACCAACGATTATAAGAAGAATGAACAACACGACAATTAACGAAAAGTTGCTATACATTCAATAACACCTCCTTGTGATGTTACAGTAACACCTTATGTAAGGAAGGGTCAGACGATTGGGCACTAAACTATTTTTAGGTTAATTAATGAAGACGCCGATTCAATAACGAGTTTGGTGGAACAAGAGGTAATGCTTTTAACTTTTATCGGTAAAGAACTCGGACACGCACCATTTTTTTCTACTATATTAGTAAAGTAATTAGAAGTACTAACGACTTATTGTAAAACAGATAATGAGAGTTTCAGAAAATGTCTATTTTGACAATCGATGAACGGTATAATTGATATAATCAAACTAGGTAGAAGTTACTGTAAAAGACTATACAAAAAAGGTTGTTTCAATTAAACCAAGATGAATAGGTTATCCAAACGTCAGCATTGTCAGAAGCTGAAGTTCGAGGCGACAAGTTCACGAGGAGTGTAGTGTACTTTCAAAAGGTAAATGTGCAACGTAGTGGACGCAGTTAACCGAAGAAATTCGAAGCTTATCACATTTATAGAAGTCTATTGGCGATAGCCAAGAGGACACACCCGTTCCTATGCAAACCCTGAAGTTAAGCTCTTTAACGTCTATGATAGTTGAAGGCTTCCCCCTGTGAGAGTAGGACGTCGCTAGGCACCAGGCACAACCATAATAGGTTGTGCTTTTTTGTGGAACCAACTTGAGGGCAATCAAATGGTGTAAGACTGGTACTTTATAGAAAAAAAGAGTACGCTGATTTTTTTCATATCGCTTTATCTCATATATCATATTTTAAATTAATTAAATATTATCAGGTAACAGTATCCAATTTAATATTCCATTGATGACATCTAGTAAAACAGCTAGAGTGTTTTTCAAGCGTCAACTATTATATTAGAAAATTACATTTAGGAGGAAGAACGATAGATAGAAATGTACTATTGAAAAATATAGAGCTTATTTTTTAAAAAATATTGACAATTCTGTTAATTAAGATTTATGATGTTTTTAGAAAAAAGAATTAAATACAACTAAAAAAAATAAAAAAGAAGGAAATACTTCTTTTTAAGGGAGGTGAAACAATGGGCGTCGAAAGCATAGTCATTGAAAAGTTGAAAGCATCTAATAAAAAAATAACTAAATCACAAAAACTTGTCGCAGATTACTTTTTAAAAAATGCAGAAAAGGTTACATACATGACAGCAAACCAGATTGGAATGGAAGTAGGGGTTAGTGAAACTACGGTTATACGTTTTGCATTATCTCTTGGCTATAAGCGCTTTTCAGACTTTCAAGAGGACTTCAGAAATGAAGTAATTGGAGATCGAACCGTTCAAAGATTACAAAAGGCAAACCTTGAATTTGAAAACAACAGTCCATTGACAAGTAGTTTTAAAAAAGATATTGAAAATCTTGAAAAAACGTTATCGCACATTAATGAAGACGAATTTAATGAATTTATTAGTCTATTATGTAAAGCAAAAAAGATCTTTATCATTGGATTTCGTTCTTCAATGGCAGATGCTTTTTACCTGGCATTTTCATTAAATGCCATGTTAGGCAATGTAAAACCAATTACAAACACTGGCATGGATTTAGAAGATTGTCTGCAAACAGCAGACGAAGAAAGTGTCATTATAGCTTTTTCATACCCTCGATATACTACATTCACCCTAGAATCGGTTCATTATTTAAAAGAAGAAAAAAAATGTACGATAGTAGCAATTACCGATAGTATTCATTCACCTATTATACCTCATAGTGATTTTGTATTTCTTACAGAGATTGATTCCTATACACCAAAAGATTCCCACGTAGCTGGGATAGCTTTTTCAAACGCGATTATTTCAGCGGTAGGTCAAGTGCAAAAAGAAAGAGTCGAAACCAATTTAAATAATTTGGAAAAATATTTTAATAAAATTAATATCTTTTATGAAAGATAAAGGGGGATACAATAATGAAAAGATTTAAAAAGTTTATAGGAACTGCAGTTGTCGCTAGTTTAATGGTCCTAGCAGGCTGTGGGGCAGAGTCTGGTTCAACAAACTCTGGTAATGAGGATGGTACTTCACAAGAAAATACAGCAAGTGGTGAAGTTACAAAAATGTCTATTGCAACTGGCGGTACAACAGGTGTGTATTTTCCAATCGGTGCAGCAATTGCTCAAGCTATAAATACACATGATCAATTCCAGGTTAATACGCAGTCAACTGGTGGGTCAATTGCGAATATGAGAATGATAGATAACGGAGAAGTAGAATTATTTTTGTCAGCATCAAATACTGCTTACGCTGGACTAACTGGGGATGATCCATTTGATGCTCCTATCGATCATATTAGATCTATCACATCTTTATATCCAGAGACATTTCAGTTTGTAGTTCGAAAAAACTCTGGCATGGAAACTATTTATGATTTAAAAGGAAAAAGAATAGCAGTTGGTGCCCCAGGTAGTGGAACAGAAAGAACAGGAAGATTAATGCTCGAAGCTCATGGAATTAGCTATGATGAAATTACACCTGAATTCTTAGGTTTCGGTGATGCAGTTACAGCACTTCAAGACCAAGGAATTGATGCGGCAATTATTGGTTCGGGTGTTCCAACGGCAGCTGTTGTTGATGCTGCATCATCTATGGATATTAATTTATTAACAGTTGATGAAGAACGATTTGCAGAATTTATCAAGAGTGAACCATTTATTATTATGGACACAATTCCAGCAGGTACTTATAACGGTGTGGAGGTAGATGTTGTAACAGCAGCATCCCCTGCACTTTTACTAACAAGTAGTAATAGAAATGAAGATGAAGTCTATGAAATTACTAAAACATTATTTGATAATTTACAAACAGTACAGGATGCTCATGTTCAAGGGAAAAATATATCATTTGATAGTGCGTTAGAAGGTCTTTCAATTCCTCTACATCCTGGTGCTGCGAAATACTATGAAGAACAAGGTATCGACGTTTCTGATAAATAATAAGAAGGGGGGAGTGCCCCCTTCCCTTTTTAAGGGGTGATGAGATGGCTGAAAGTAAGCAATCAGACGTATCAAATGTAACCGAAGTTGTTGAAGAAGAAAAAACCAGGCAATTTACACCATGGTTAAAAAGGATTGTTACAGTGATAGCTGTTTCTTTCTCACTTTATCAATTGTATGCGACAGGAATTTCTTCACTTCCGGCCATACAGCATAGGGCTATCCATTTATCCTTTGCATTACTACTTATATTTATATTATATCCAGTAGGTAAAGGAGATCGTAAAAAAATTCCATGGTTTGATATTGCTCCTATAGTTGCAAGTGTTGGTATAGGTCTCTATATTGTAGTGAATTATATGGAACTGATCTACAGGGCTGGGGCTCCAAATACTATGGATAAAATAATGGCAGCCTTAGCAATAGTGTTAACATTAGAGGCTTGTCGAAGAACTATGGGGAATGGTTTAACCTTAGTTGCTTTATTTTTCGTACTATATAATTTTCTCGGACAGTATATTCCAGGCCCAATTAAACATAATGGATTTTCATTAGGTAGAGTACTAGAACATTTGTATCTAACTTCTGAAGGAATATATGGGGTTGCGATTTATGTTACTTCAACGTTTGTTTTTACATTTATTTTATTTGGAGCATTTCTTCAAGTAACTGGTGGGGGTAAAGCATTTATTGACTTAGCTTTTGCTATGACAGGGCGATATAGGGGAGGGCCAGCTAAGGCAGCTGTTTTCTCAAGTGGTTTCATGGGAAGTATTTCTGGTAGTTCCTTTGCAAATGTTGCTACAACTGGTATTTTTACCATTCCTCTAATGAAAAAAGTTGGATATAAACCTGAATTTTCAGGAGGAGTTGAAGCCGCATCTTCCTCTGGCGGTCAAATTATGCCCCCAGTAATGGGAGCCGCAGCATTTATTATGGCCGAAATGACTGGCATCACTTATAATCAATTAATTCTTTATGCTGCATTACCTGCAATCTTGTATTTCTTTTCTGTATTTCTAATGGTTGACTTTAGAGCAGCCAAAAATGGATTAAAAGGGTTAAGTAAAGAGGAAATACCTAATCTTAAGGAAACACTAAAAAGAAGTATCTTTGTTTTAATTGGACCGATAGCTATTGTCGCATTTTTGCTCGGTGGATTCTCGCCTATAAAAGCTTCTTTTTATGCATTAATAATTGTTATTATTGGAAGTTACTTCAGAAAAGATACTAGATTAACACTTCCAAAATTTATAGAGGCATTAGAAATAGGTGCAAAAAATGCAGTAGGTCTTATCGCTGCTTGTGCTGCAGCAGGCCTTATTGTAGGGACAGTAACCCTAACAGGTATTGGGGTTCAGTTCGCCGATATGGTTGTTATATTATCCCAAGGGTCATTAATTATAGCACTAATATTGACAATGGTTGCAAGTATCATCTTAGGAATGGGACTACCAACAGCGGCATTATATATTATTTTAGCAACAATGGCTGCTCCAGCTTTAATAAATATGGGTGTTGCTTTACCAGCTGCACATCTTTTCATTTTCTATTATGGTTGTATGGCAGCAGTTACACCGCCAGTTGCTCTTAGTTCATTCTTGGCAGCAGGTATTGCTAAAGCAAAACCGATGCCTACGTCCTTTCAAGGCTTAAAGCTATCCCTTGCAGCGTTTTTACTACCATTTATCTTTGCTGCAAATCCAGCATTATTATTTTATGAAACTACTTTCATCGAGGTAGTACTAGTTACAGTCACTTCAGTGATGGGGATTGTAGCATTAGCAGCAAGTTTGGAAGGGTATTTTCTTGGCATGGTTTCAAAATTAGAACGTATAACCTTATTTTTATCAGCAATATTGATGTTGGTTCCTGGCTTCATAACAGATGTATTTGGGATTACGATTATACTACTCATAGCGTTTAAGAGTTACTTAAAAAGCAAAAAGCAACTGCTTGGTAAAAGCATTACTACTTAAGGTGGAGTTAACTGATGAGAGAACCAATTACTATTTACTATAATGGGCAACCAATATTTGCAAAGAACGGAGAACTTCTTTCTTCTACACTTTGGAAAAATCAAATTTATAAGCTAAATGAAAGTTATAAAATGAAACGCCCTCGAGGAGTTTATTGTGGATTTGGCCGATGTGATGGTTGTATTGTGCTTTTAAATGGGAAGCGAGTACAATCGTGTCAAGTAACTGTAGTAGAAGGTATGGCTCTAGAGGAGGACGGTTCATGAAGAATTCTGAACCTACCGTAATAATTGGTGGAGGAAACTCTGGTTGTCGATTTGCATTAAAGTGTATTAATGAAGGAATCCCATTTTTGCTTTTTGAGCAGAATATTGATTTAGGTGGACTTAAAAAGATTGCAGGAAATGGAATTTCAGAACAAGAACATAAAAAGTTAAATGACCATTCAGCAGTACTAACAAAAGCTAGAGTCCAAGGAATAGATTCTAGTTTAGAAGTTATTGTTGAAATAAATGGAGCTATGAAAAGAATTCAAGCAAGCAAAATAATTTTGGCGACAGGGTCTTGGGAGCTACCTATTCCTTTTCCTGGCTGGACTTTACCAGGGGTAATGTCATCAAATAGTGCAAAGCTTATGTTTTACAGAGATGACATATCTTTTGGTAATAAGATAGTTTTATTAAAAAGTAATGAAGAAAGTGATCAATTTATAAAAGATTTATATGAGTTCCATGAAGAAGTAATTACGTTAGATATAAATTATATTCAATCACTAGAATGTTTCAGTAAGAATGGAAAAGTAAATCAACTGAAATATATAAGAGATCAAAAAGAAAGTTCTATTAAAGATATGGATACTTTAATATGTTCATCTGTATCTGCTGCAGAATTAGATTTACTCGAAGCAGCTGGAGGAGAAGCAGTTGAAATAGCTAAAGGTTCTTCCTACACTGAAGTTGGTTTAGGAGAAACAACTTTAAAAAATATATACACCGTTGGTAGTGCACAAAATAACAGTTTAATCAACGTAGATTATTCTAACTGTCTAAAATTTTCAAATGAATTCACTACAATATGTCGTTGTGAAGAAATTAATCAGATAGAAATCGAAACCGCAATCTCTTCTGGTGCAAATTCATTGGATGATATAAAAAGGCTTACACGGTGTGGGATGGGATTTTGTCAATGGAAAATGTGTAAAGCAAGTGTCATGGAGATACTAAAAAGACATAAGGGATTACATCATGAAATAAGGTTACCAAAACTACGATTTCCCCTAACCCCCATACACATAGAAACACTAGCAACGTTACCAATCAAAGGTGAAGAAGGTGTAGTCGATATTTTATCCAATGCTATTAATCAAAGACAGGAAAAAAAGTTAAGTTAGGCGTGAAAAAAAATGACGGGACTTTATAAAACGCTTATTATCGGATCTGGGGCAATTGGTGCCTCGATAGCATACCATTTATCCAATTATAACGAACGTGTTCTAGTAGTTGATCAAGGTTTTCCAACAGAAGGAACAAGTGGAGCAACACAAGCTTGGGTATGGGTTCATACAAAACAACCTAATTTTTACGGTGAGTTTTCAATGTATAGTGCAGAATTATACCAAAGCCTAAAAAAAAGATTGGGAATGGAGTTTGAGCTTGACCGAACTGGGGGACTATCACTTATTTTTGAAAAGTCTCGACTAAAAGAGGTTGAAAGTCTAATAGCAGCACAACAAGAAAGAGGAATTAAAGTAGAACTCTTAACTAGACAGGAGACTTTAAGGAAAGAGCCAGAGGTAAATCCAAATATAGTAGGTGCAACATATAGTGCACTCGATGGACACTTAAACCCATTCCGATTAACAAGATCACTAATAGAAGATGCTACAAATAATGGAATGGAATTCTCTTTTTATAATAAGGTAGTTGCCGTAAAAAGAAATAATGAAATGATTTATGAAGTTGAAACAGAAAAAGGAACATTTCTTGCCGAGCAGGTTGTTATTGCAGGTGGGCCATGGTCTAAAATGATTGGTCAAATGTTGAATGTTAATATACCTATTAAGCTAGTAAAAGGTCAAATTATTGTTACAGAGCCTTTAAAACCGTTATTAAATCATATTGTTAGTGGGGTAAGGCAAACAAATAACGGTGAGTTACTAATTGGATACTCCAAAGAAGAGGATGGATTTAATAGAAATACATCATTTAATATTGTCGGTGAAACTGCTAGGTATGCGCAAAAAATAGTCCCAAAATTAAAAAAAGTTAATATTGTCAGGACTTTTGCTGGAATTCGATCTATGCCTAAAGATGGTTTACCAATCTTGGGTGAAGTACCAAGTAACCCTGGACTTTATGTTGCTGTGACACATAGTGGGATTACGCTAGCACCAATAGTTGGATTATTGATGTCAGAGTTACTTAGAGAAGGGTCAACAAGTTTTCCACTAGATGATTACTTAGTTTCACGATTTAAATCTGAAAACGAATTATTAAGGGAGGATTTACAATGACTATGAATTTAGAATTTTTATTTTTATCACAAGACGATGTAAATAGATGTGGCGGAGCGGATATGAAGACAATGATTGATATTATAGAAAAAGTGATTTCTTTACACGATAAAGGTGACTATGTATTGCCAACTAAATCCACCCTTAGATGGGGCGGGCTGGATGCGGAAACAACTAGTGGAAGAATAAATTCTATGCCTGGGTTTATTGGTGGTGATATACAAGCTTCTGGCATAAAATGGATTTCTAGTGCGCCACAAAACCCTTTTAAATATAACCTCCCTAGAGCAGCTGGAGTAATTGTCTTAAATAATCCAGAAACTCTATTACCAGAGTCTATTATGGATGGTACGTTAATTAGTGCTATGAGGACTGGAGCGGTTTCTGGAGTTGTAGCAAAACATTTAGCTAAAGAAGATTCTAAAGTATTAGGGTTAATTGGGGCTGGGGTTCAAAATCGTACCCAATTAAAAGCAATTCAAGCCGTTTGTCCTAACATCGATCGTGTAAAGGTTGCAGATTTAAGTTTAGATCGTGCACAAAAGTTTTGTGATGAAATGGCACTTGAAGTAAAAGACGTAACATTTGAAATTGTTAGTGGTGCAGAAGAAGCGGTCAGAGGTTCTGATATATTTATTACGGCTACAGTAACAGAGAAACCTATTGTAAAAAAAGATTGGGTTGATAAAGGATCTTTACATATCCATGTAGGAAGCCACGAGTGTGAGTTTGATGTCATTGATCAAGCTGACAAAGTTGTCGTAGATGATTGGGAAGAGTTAAAACATAGAGGGGTAGAGACGATATCTATAATGTATTCTGAGGGTAAATTCGATCCATCAAATATTCACGCTGAATTAGGTTCAATCGTAAATGGTAAAAAAGCAGGAAGAGAAAATGATGAGGAACGGATTTACTTTAATAGCGTGGGCATGGGGATTGAAGATGTAGCTGTTGCAAAATATATTTATGATCAAGCAAAAGCAAAAGGAATTGGGCAAGCACTAAATTTATGGAATAAACCAGCTTTTGTATAAAATTATCATAAAGCTTTTCAAGAATCATAAGTCTGACCATGAACCTAATATGATTAGAACTGAACCATTCCTCCATTAAGAGGAATGGTTCTTTTTAACTACTCCCTTCACGCTATAAAATCCCTATGGTAAACTGGTAAATAATACATATAAAGGAAGGTTGTCTTATGCCAATTTACAATAAACTTGTTCGTGATAAAATACCTGCGATTATCGAAGCTGCAGGTAAGGGTTACCGTACTAAACAATTGGACGATGTTGAATACATAAAAGAACTCAAAATTAAATTAACGGAAGAAATGGCTGAATACCAAGAGGTACAAACAGATGGACAAGCGATTGAGGAGCTTGCTGATGTACTAGAAATCATACATAGCTTAGCGACAGTTCATGGAGCAAACATAGAAGAAGTCGAGGCGATCCGCAAGAAAAAGGCTGAAGAACGTGGAGGTTTTCAGGAGAAGATTTTCCTGATTGATGTGGATGATGAGTAGAATTAAGTTAGTTACGAATCAGTTAATCTCGGAGTTAGTTGAAGCAATTGAGCGTTCCTCTTCCATATACATACTGACGTCATTTGTTATGAAATCTGGTGTACAGTTGCTAGAAGAGCCACTTAGAAAAGCGTTACTTCGCGGTGCTGAAGTGAAAATTTGTACAGGTGATTATTTATTTGTGACGCAACCAGAAGCGCTAACAAAATTATTCGAAATAGACCCGAATATTGAAGTTCGCTTATGGAAGAGCAATGGTCGATCATTTCACCCGAAGGCATATTTGTTTCAATATGAGGAAAATGAAGGGACATTAATCATTGGTTCATCGAATATGTCCCGATCCGCATTCACACATGGGGTCGAATGGAATGTAACGATGGAGTCAGATGCTTCTCCAGAAACATTCCAACAAGCACTAGAAGAGTTTATGAAATTATTTTTAAATGAACAAACAGTGCCAGTTAACAAAGAAACGCTAGAAGAATACGAGAAACAGTATGAAGCTTATCATCGGGACCACCCAAACTTAGTACGTACATGGACAAAAACAGAAGAAATTGAATTGATGCTCAATCAAACGGCCGAAGACGAAGAGGCCTCCATTATTATTGAAGATTATGCTCCCTACGATGCAATTACTCCAAGACATTCTCAAATTGAAGCGCTTCAATCTCTAGAAACGGTGGTTGAGGAAGGCTATGACAAAGCGATGGTTGTCATGGCTACTGGACTTGGAAAAACCTATTTAGCGGGTTTTTTTGCGAAAAATTACAAACGAGTGTTGTTTGTTGCTCATCGTGAAGAGATATTAAAACAGGCAAAAAGTTCGTTTCAACATATTATGCCTGAACGTACGTTTGGTATTTATAGTGGAACGGAAAAAGAAGGACAAGCAGACTGTGTGTTTGCATCAATTTTTACGTTAGCGAACGAACGGCATTTGGAGAAGTTCGAGCCGAACTCTTTTGAACTAATTGTTATGGATGAATTCCATCATGCAGCAGCAAAGACGTATCAGCGTGTTCTTGACTATTTTAAGCCTGAATTTTTACTTGGGATAACCGCAACACCTGATCGAATGGATGGAAAAGATGTTTACGGCATATGTGATGGAAATGTTGCTTACCAAATTGACTTTATTGAAGCTATTCAAAGACAATGGCTCACGCCGTTTAAATATGTCGGTGTATATGATGATACCGATTATTCTCAAATTACGTGGTTGGGGACAAGATATGATGACGAAGAATTATTAGCAGCTCAGCTAAGAGAAGATATGGCTGAAAAAATCCTTGATGCCTGGAAGAAGAATAAGCAGACTCGAACGTTAGCGTTTTGTTCATCTATTAAACAGGCAATGTTTTTAGAAGATTACTTTAAGAAAAATGGTGTTAAAGCAACGAGCCTTCATTCGAACGGAAATGAATTTGGTCGTGCAAAAGCGATTCAAATGATTGAAACGGGTGATCTTGAAGTTATTTTTACCGTTAACCTTTTTAATGAAGGTACGGATATCCCTTCGTTAGATACATTATTGTTTGTACGCCCAACAGAGTCTTTAACTGTTTTTACCCAGCAAGTCGGACGAGGGCTCCGCTTGTTTAAGGGGAAAGAGTACTGCACAATTATCGATTTAATCGGAAACTATCGAAACGCTGAGAATAAGCTGCGTTTACTTGATACAAGACAGGGAGATGAACGATCAAAGGCACCATCGAGCGTTCCACAGGTTCCTGAAAACTGTTTTATTGATTTTGAAATGGAAGTTATACAACTATTAGATGAACTCCGCAAAAAGAGGCAGCCTCGAAAAGAACAATTGAGAGAAGCTTATTTTACCTTAAAACAAGAATTAGGAAGGCGTCCAACCTACTTAGAGTTACACTTATACGGGAACGCCGACAGCAAAAATTATAAACAAGACTTCAACTCATTTGCTGGTTTTCTCTATTGGGCAAACGAACTTACTGATTTTGAAGAAGAGTTTTTCAAAACCTATGAAACATGGCTCCAAGAAGTCGAACGTACTGGGATGAACAAAAGCTATAAAATGGTCGTCTTATCCTACATGTTAAGTCGAGGTATAGATGATTGGAGTAACCCTGTAACATCTGAAGAAGTAGCACCATATTTTCACCGCTACTTAACCGAAAAAGAATACCGCAAACGCATCGATTTTTCCGATAAACAAGGAAAAACGCTGTGGGACTACGACGAAACAAAAGTGGCGAAACTTATTGCTAATATGCCAATGACGAAATGGAGTGGCACATCAAAAGGGTTGCTATCTTTTGAAGACGGAGTATTTAAGATGGAGTTTGATGTTGCCGAAGAGCACAACGAAGTATTGTATGAATGGACGAAGGAGATTTGTGAGTACCGATTGCATGCTTATTTTGAGAGGAAAGAGAAGTAAAGTTAGATAGCCTTAATGTAAATTATTAATGAGTTTTGTGATGGGGTGGAGAAATGCGTTACGAAGAATTAGAACAGCAAATGATAAATGATACATACATAGATATTGCCTTTCAAAAGTATAGAGCTTTTAAGGATACCGATCAATACGATGAATCTTACAAACTTGAAATACTATCAAAGTTAAACGATTTTTTAAAGGGTCAGGAAATTAACGAATTAACGGTAGTTGATATAGTTAAGAAGCTACAAAAAGAAAATCCTACTGCAGGTAGCTTTGTCCACTGGAGTAATACTGGTGATTTGGTGAAATATGCAGAGGCACGACCAGAGGAAGTCGCTACGTTATTTAATCAGTTGTATCAGTCTAATGAATCACTTGAAGACCGGATTGAAGCGTTTCGCCAAAAGGGGAAAGAATTTGATACGAGTATTTCACTAGGTGCCCCGTTATTTGGGTATTTGCTGGCTTCAGTGGATTACAGGAAGTATCCACTTTATAAGCAAGAAGTCTTTACAGATTTGAAGAAATCATTTGGGATTGAAATGAAACTCGGCACCGTTGGTAACAATTACGCAACCTACTACCGCATGTGCGAAATTGCTCTAAAACACTTCCAGAAATCTAATCAAGAAATAACGATGCTTGATATTCAGGATTTCTTTTTCTGTAGTACTCAGTACCCCTCCATCATGGTCGAAAGTGCTGTCGTATATCTGCATCAAATGGCAAAAAAGCTAAACCATTATATGAAAGAGCCAGCTTCTATGTTAGAAGAAATTTCAAAATTTGATATCGAGATATTAAAGAAATTAAGAGAACAATACCGTAACCAAGAAAAAATCAACTTAATTAAATTTATGGTATTAGATAAATTAATTGAAAGTAAATCTATATCTTTAGAAGAAATGGAAGAAATAAAAGAACAAGTAAAAGTGAAATATGAAACAAATATTTTAAACTCATGGAGTAACTTCTCCATCTTATTCCAATTGTATTATGCTGACAAAAAACTAAAAGTACGCGAAGAACAACGAAAAATTCATGAAGTTATCCGACAGATGGACGAGTTTTCTGAACTGGAACTAGTAAAAGAAAAAGTATTAAACGGATTTAACTGGAACCAAAGCTTCGGTTGTTCAGAGTGCTGGCTAGCGGTTTATGAAGAAGGACATACAAATCATCGTACAGCCCCTCAATTTTTCGTCTCTATTGACGAAAAGGGGATCCGTTATGGCTTACTTTACGGTGACCAACACCCTAAAAGAGGTAAAGAAAACGAACTGGCATTCTTATCTGATGTGGAAGAGTTCCAATATGATGAGTTTCACACCAAAATGGTCGAGGTATTAACTAGATTTAAAGGGGAAGAAATTGAAATTAACACTTTACGTGAAACCGAAGAAGGACTATACGTTACGGAAGATCAAATTAGTTTGGAGACTTGGAGTGAATTACTATCTGATAGGTCTATATTCAAAGAAAGTGACTTGATTTACCTCCATAAGATGTACGAACTAGGTGGCGAAGCAAGTGCTACTCAATTGGCATCGGCTCTTGGAAAACACTTTTCTTCTTTTAATACTCCTGTTGTCCAATTGGCAAAACGAATAATTGAGGCGACTGGGATTGATCAACACAAAAGAAGTGATGGTGAAAATCGGTATTGGTCGGTGTTGTTTGATGGTAGATATGGAGACAATCAACATTTTATTTGGCGATTAAAACCGAACCTGAAACAAGCAATCGCATCAACTTATGAGAACGAAGTCATAATTCATGCTAAAGCCTATACGAAAGAAGATTTCTTGGCAGAAGTATTTATAGATGAAAAACAGTACGAGACGATGACTAACTTACTACATTATAAGAAGAATTTAATTTTACAAGGACCACCAGGTGTAGGGAAAACATTTGTGTCCAAACGATTGGCTTATTCTTTAATGGGTGTGAAGGACGTTAGTCGAGTAGAGATGGTTCAGTTCCATCAAAATTATGCCTATGAAGATTTTGTAATGGGGTTCAGACCTGATGAACATGGGTTTTCTCTTCAATTTGGTATCTTCTATGAGTTTTGCCAGAGAGCATTAGAGAACCCAGAACAAGATTTTTACTTTATTATCGATGAAATTAATCGAGGTAATTTGTCCAAAGTCTTTGGAGAATTATTCATGCTACTGGAACGGGATAAACGAGATGAGTTTGTAACGATGGGGTACTCCAAAGACAAATTTACAGTACCAAGTAACGTCTATTTAATAGGAACAATGAACACCGCTGATCGTTCTTTAGCTCAGCTAGAGGTAGCTTTGCGTAGACGCTTTGCTTTTATAACTCTACAACCCGCATTTAATGAAAAATGGAAACGGAAATTACAAGCATCTGGTATTTCACAGCAACTGGTAGAACGAATTTTAATTGCTGTAGAAAAATTGAATAAAGAGATTACAGCAGACTTTCAATTAGGAAGAGGCTATGCAATTGGACATTCATTTTTTACTGAAAAGCCAGAACGCCTCGATGAAAACACGTGGTTTGAAGGGATTCTTCAATTTGAAATTACTCCACTGTTAGAAGAGTATTTCTTTGACCGTCCCGAAAATGTTCGGTCTTTACTAGAGGGGATCTAGCATGGAAACGACATTTAAAGTTCCAATCCGTAACTTATTCTGTTTATTAAGTTATGTAAATGAAATGCCAGACTTAGTAGAAAGCTTTAATGAAGTTGATGAAGACATCATTACGTACGATTTTCTTGCAAAACAGTTTCTACAAGAAGTTGATAAGCTTAACCGTCGTGGTCTCGTCAAGAATTATATTGCTAGAACGGAACCGACAAGTCGATTAGGAGGGAGAATTATAATGAATGATTCTCTTCCTTATATTCTTGCTAAAAAGCCGATGGTCGTATGTGAAAAAGATGAATACTCTGCGAATATTCTTTTCAACCATATGATGAAATCAACATTAAAAAGGATGTGTGTAAACCGCTATATAAAAGATGAAACAAGAAAGCGAAGCTTCATGTATATGGAGTTACTTCCTGAAGTAGAAACGATTGTCCTAACAAGAGAAATATTTCTAAAAGTTTATTTTGGTAGACACAACGTCCATTACAAACGCATGATTCATATTGCGCGATTGCTGCATGAAATGGCGTTGTTATCTCATAAACAGGGAAACTGGAGCTTATTCTCAGCTGAAGTAGATGAGACATCATTAAATCATATTTTTGAGAAGTTTTTGTTCAACTTTTACCGGATCGAACAAACGGAATATCACGTTTCTTCAGAGGTTATGCATTGGCAACTAGAGGGCAATTCATCTATTTTACCAAGTATGAGAACCGATATTTCATTAGTACGGAAGGATCGTAAAGAGAAAATCATCATCGATGCAAAATTCTATAAAAATATATTCCAACAAAACTTCGGAAAAGCCTCTTTTCATAGTCATAACATGTACCAAATGTTTACCTACCTTATGCACCAACCGAAAGACATAGCTAGAAGAGGAATACTGATCTACCCATATAATGGTGAAGAAGTTCGAGAAAAATACCGTTGGGACGACCAAACGAGTTTTGAAGTGGTCACACTGAATCTTGATCATTCGTGGGTGGATATCTATAGGCAGTTGATGGAGGTTGTGAATGGGGGAGGTCTGGTTTGAAGGTGTTTCTTAACTGATCTAAAATTACAGACTAGATAAATTAATGGAGTCGGGGGAAATAAAAATGTTAAAAGATGATTTTGAAAAATGGTTATCGAATAATACAAAACTGTCTACAAGTACGATAGGTAAGTATTCAGGGGCAATAAACACTATTTCTTCAGAGTTAAATAAATATCGTGTACTAGATGGGAGTTTGTATAACATAACTGACCCAACAATAGTAGAGACAATGACAGTTAAATATCTCTCAATACCAGAATGTAATGCTAAGGATATTCGGGGAAACAGAATGTATAGTAATGCACTTAAGTATTTAAAGCGTTGTCTGGAACATGATAATTATTAATATTTAGCTAGTATCAACAATGTTGATTAAGGGACAAAGCCCAGCTTCCTTAGAGCATAAACTAAGTTATTTTATACAACACTAATAAAATAAGTAAAAAAAAGAGGTAATACTAATGAAAAAAACACTAAGTGCAGAGGAAATGCCTTTATATAAAGTCTTTTCAGATGAATATTTGTTTACAATACCGACAGTTCAGCGTCCCTATTCTTGGACGACTGATGAGGCTGGAGATTTACTCGATGATTTACTTGATTTTATAAGTCACCATACTATTACAGAAGAGAATATATCAAAAGTTGAGGAACCATACTTTTTAGGAAGTATAGTACTTGTTAAAAAAGATCGAAACCTTTCGGAAGTTCTAGATGGTCAGCAAAGACTAACAACATTAACGATTTTGCTATCAGTTTTAAGAGATTATCTAGGTGACGATTACGCGAAAAATATAAAAGTATTTATTGCCCAGGAAGGAAATAAGTTACTTCAAACAAAGGAACAATACCGTATCCAGCTTAGAAAGAGAGATCAATTATTTTTCCAGCAGTTTATACAAGAAGATGGTGCGACTACAAAAATTAAAGAAGACACAGATGTAAAAACAGATAGCCAAAGGTGTATTCGCGATAATGCACTTTACTTTATTGATCGTTTAAATGATTTAGGACCAGATGTAGTAAAAACATTACCAGGAGTTATTGCTGGGCTTTGCTATATTGTTGTAGTGTCAACTCCTAATTTTGATTCCGCTTTCCGTATATTTACGGTTCTTAATGATAGAGGGTTAGACCTAATGTCGAGTGATATCATTAAAGCTCGGGCAATTGGTGATGTGTCAGAAATAGACCAAGATCATTACACCATGAAATGGGAAGAGGTAGAAGTTGCGTTAGGTCGAAATCGTTTTAATAAACTGTTTGAGCATATTCGAATGATTATTCAAAAACGAAAAGGCGGGGCTAATTTAAAAGACGAATACGATGACATTTTTTCTACTATGAACGGAAAACGTTTTATTGACGAATATTTAATTCCGTATAGTGAGATATATTTAAAATTAGTCGATTATCAAACGTATTATTTTGATAATCCGAAAATGATGAAGCTACTTAGTTTAATGAGTAGAATTGATAATGCTGATTGGATAACTGTTGCCATGTATTATCTATATCATTACGAAGAGAGGGTTGAAGAATTTCTAGATCGTCTCGAGACATATGCTGCAACAAGCATGATTTTACGTAGAAATTTTAACTGGAGGATGTCCAAATACTCAGCGATTTTAAAAGAAATGGATAAAGGGATAGATGTTTTTTCTGAAAGTTCAACCCTAGAAGTTACAAATTCTGATCGAAAAGAAGTATTACAACAGTTAAATGGTGATGTTTATACAAATCTAAAAGACACAGCAAAACGTTATGTGTTGTTGCGTTTAGACTCCATTTTAACCAAAGGACAGCCGTATTATAGCCATTCCGTTATTACAGTAGAACATGTATTACCACAGACTCCAAAAGACGAGAGTGAATGGTTGAAAAACTTTGAACGACCAGAAGAGTATGTGCATAAATTAGGAAACTTGGTTCTTTTAACTAGATCAAAAAATTCACAGGCAAAAAATTACGATTTTGATAAGAAAAAAACATCCTATTTCCAAACTGCTGGTGGTGTCACCTCTTTTGCGTTAACATCACAGGTTATACAAATGACAGAATGGACACCAGCTGTTGTAGAAAAGCGTCAAAAACAATTAATTCAATTATTAATTAAAGCATGGGATTTAGATAAGGTGAATAAACAGGATTCAACAGATGAGGTCTATTATATTGATACAGAAAAAGGAGTCACAGCTTCTGGCTATCCAACATCAAGTGGGTTTCTTGTAAAAAAAGGAGCAAAATTTTCATCTACTATTGGTGTTTCGTTAAATGCTGGTTATACAGAGTTAAGAAAGAAGCTAATTGAACAGGGAGTCTTAATACTTGAAGGTAGCTATTATATATTGAAAGAAGATTATGAATTTTCCAGTCCATCTACAGCATCTTGCCTATTATATGGAAGAAGTGCTAATGGGTATACGGATTGGAAGTTGCCTAATGGTAGGACGTTAAGAGAAGTAGTAGGTGAATAATTTAGGTATTGAAGTATTGTAATCATTCACAAAATTTAGGGAGGTCTCTTTCTTTCATTTTTATATCAGGAAGCGGCAGAACATTCCATAGTGTCGGTTAGACCCTGACCACCAGTATCGAAATTATCTCAGAGTGCCTTATTCTTTACAGGCACTCTGAATTCTAAAGAGTTATACCAAATTATAAGGGTATATAATAGATCGATAGCGGCGGTTCTTTCCTCGGTCTACGTCACCTATAAACAAGTTATGATAGTTGCTCATATCTATAGACTGTCCCCTTTTATTAAATGACAACTTGAGAAATATTTGAAAGAGCCTGACCTAATCTCCAATACCCCTCAAAAAAACACACTACCCCTCCAACCACCACCCCCACTGAGTCCCCTCTGCAACCATCCTCCGCTTCTCAACAGTAAGCAAATTCGCCACTGTCCCATAAAAATAAGGCATAAACCCAGTTTGAATTTGCTTTTGTTTATACCGATAAACAGTTTGTTTAAACGCATGGACAATGGTTGGCAGCAATGCATTAATTGAAGTGTCCTTAGCGAATTTCGCTGATCGAAAAGCAATTTGTGCACGATCCCAGAGTCCACAAATATCCGTAGCTCGGTTAAAAAATGGTTTGACGGCTTTGACGAATGGTGCAGGAACATGGTCAGGAACGAAAGAATAATTCAATTCGCTCATCTCAATTTGATCGATCTTTTTTACCTTGTCTTGACGAAGATCTTTATCTTTTAATGTTTTTGTTTCAACTAAATGAGTTTCTTGTTGTTTTTTGTGTTCATCAGCCTTTTGTAGATAAGGCTTTTTGTCGAATTTACGCGACGTCAATTTTTCGTTGTTGGGCGTGTCAAAGTGGGTAAAACTATAAACATTGTGGCCGTAACCGCCATTTTCTCGAACGGTATGAATAATGGAGATGATGCCCAATGACTTTGCTTTTCTAAGCATACGTTCAAACGTAGATCGAGAAATACCCCCTTTTGTATCTTGGCACGCTTGTACTAATTTGCAAATGCGTGCGTTACAAACTCCCAGTACTTTCACACTGAAACGAGTGAGGACATCAAACGCGATTCGTTCACCTTTTGTAAAGTGATATCCGTAGATTTCTAGTGCTTTTTTATTGGAAGCGTTAAATTCCTCTAAATTCGAAAACTGACTATATTGCTTGTATTGTTCAATTCTACCTGACTTCATTTCAAAATCCCCCTAACCGTTTCGTTCCGTCAAAATGTATATAGAGAGAACGAGTGAAAAACGGTGAATGAATTTGAATATTTTTTGTGAATTTTTGAACTGTCACCCAGTGTCGTTCCTTTTTCGTAAAGTGATGTTTGGATGGCTTGCTATTAAGGTTCATTGTTTCATTCATTTGTTTTTTAGGATGAAAATGATTGTAGTGGTTGAGTGGATCAGTATAGCTGAATTTCACGGAGTGCCTCCTTGGGTTAGTTGGTAATAATAAGTTTGTTAAGTGTTAATTAAGTTGGTTTGAACTTGAGTGGTTTAAGTTGTACTAGTTGTGGGTCAGATAGGGTGTAAAACGGGTGATACAGTAAGATGTTCTTTGCATTTGCCTTTCCATCGTGTGGTAGGACACTTGTAGCAGCATTTCTTTTTCGTCTTTGAACATGATGTATGTATGAGTTGGGATTTCGGGATGACGTTTGTTTGCTTGAATGTGATGATAGAAGAGCCAGTGGCATTCGTGAAGTTTTGGAGAGTGAGTCGGGAAGGCGTAGACTTGGTCCTGTGGGATTACAGGGATGGGAGCTTTTGTTGTAATTCCAGTTTTATGAGTAACCGCAGCTCTCCTGCCATCAAAATCGGCACCGCCTTCTAAGCAGGCTTCTTTAATGAGCTGCAGCGGTGTCTTTTTTACGTAAAAGCGTTGACCTTTTTCCAGACGGTCGTTTGATAGTCGGTGTGATAGGCAGGAAGGAGGGCTTCGGTGGCTTTGTTGATTACGTAGTGATTGAGGGTAATGTCAGTCATTTTGGATGGCTCCTTTATAGGTTTTTTTTTCGGGTAAATTTGCTCGTATGGCGCAGTTGGTGAAGTGCGGAATTTTTCATTCAAATTTCATCCCATTATTCTAGTTAGATTCATCGACATACTTGGGAAAAGAGAGGGAGTAAGAGAGGACTTGCTACTCCAGGCAGGTCATTTTTACAGTTCTTCTTTTATTCTTATTTCCACTTCTTTAAGAATGGTAGAAGGACAAGTATCGAGGGCTGTTGCTAGACTAAGGAGTACATCGAGAGTAACGTTTCTTTTACCGCCTTCAATATCAATAATGTATCTTTCCGAAAGATCGGCATCCTCTGCTAATTTTAGTTGTGTCATTCCTTTATTATCTCTTAATAATTTAATCACTTTTCCAAACGTGTTATACAGAATAGGATTTTTATTCAAGTGAAAGCTCCTTTTTATACAAATTATTGAATTTGTATAAATGGAGCGGAATGAACGATAGTGCATGTAGAGGAAGAAAATGTAATGTATTTAAAATTAGTTCAAAAGTAACGAATCTATTTTCTTTTATTATTATGTAACAATGAATTTGCGAAAGGAATGAACGATTGTTCAGGTTTGTTTAAGGAATTGTAAATTTTACTAGAAAGCGGGGCCTGCCTCCCTACGGTAATACTTTACTGTAGTGGGGGACAGACCCCGAATCCCAATTAAAAAGCAAAAGTTCCCAACATAGGGATAAAGTTGTAAAATAGAGAAATAGATGTAACTGTGAGGTGCTTGATGTGACACATGATGGAACGGAACAGAAAGTTAAAAATTTCTTTGAATACTTATTGGCGTTAAATAGTTTAGTAGGGAAAGTAACAAGGGACTATAGAGAGTTTGAAAAGAATTGGCCAACAGAGGAATTTAAAAGTTTACCTGGTTGTTATTTATTTGATCAATGCCAGGATGAGGATACGTTTCTAGAAATTCATCGTCTTGAAATTTCACCAGAGGATGAATCTCCTCCACAGCCTGATCCGATATTAAGTGGCTGGATCGATTTTGATTATCGAAATGAACGGAGAAGAGTAACGCGGTTAAATGAGAAAACGGTACTCGATGAAAATGAGAATGAAATCACTATAGATTTTTCCGAAGAACCTAAAAGGGTGACGACTTTTCAAAGTTGGGAAAATGAATGGAATAGATGGGCCGAACGATTACGTGAAAAGAAAAAAGTGAATGATCTATATGTTCAGTACTTTGATCTCATTCAACAAATGGAAAAGGAAGGTGAAACTTTAGAGTATATCTTCGCTAGGGGACTCTTTTGTTGGCAGCATCCAGATGAAAAGGTGGGAACGATCCGATACCCATTACTAACAACAAAATTGGAGTTAGAACTGGATGCAGAAAAAGGAATTATTTCTATTAAACAAGTTCAAGTGGCTACGAATGTTGAGCGTGAAATGTTCTCTGGTGTCCGGATCAATAACATAGAAAAAATTAATCAGTTAAATGAAAGTATTTTAACAACATCGATTTTAGATAATCTTGATACTTTTTTTACCCAGTACATTCATTTGTTTGACCCGAACGGAAAATATATTCGGGAGCACTCTAAAATAGAAGTAAATCAACATCCCGCAATTTATGATGAAAGCTTCTTTTCATTAAGGAGAAAAAGTGTTCGAGTTTTACGGGATGATTTAGAAAAAATAATTAATGGAATTTTAGATGGTGACATTGAGGTGACTCCTGCACTACAAGCAATTGTTGGTGAACAGTTAGAAGCAGAGGAGGGGGAACCTTCTGAAGCAAACAATGATGGGCTAGACTTCTCAACAAATGATCTGTATTTCCCACTGGAGTCCAATGAGCAGCAAAAGGAAATCGTCAATCGAATTGAGCACAATTATGGAGTATCGGTTCAGGGACCTCCAGGAACGGGGAAAACCCATACGATCGCTAATTTAGTGTCTCATTTCCTTGCTCAAGGTAAAAAGATCTTAATTACGAGCCAGAAAGAAAGTCCATTAAAAGTCTTAAAAGCGAAAATCCCAAAGGATATTAGGGATTTATGTGTACCAGTCTTAGGTGGTGGGCGCGAATCGCTTCAGGAAATTGAGCAATCGATTCGTTCTTTAAGTGAAAAGTTAGGAGAGCTAGATGTTCACAAGCTAGAGGCTGAAATTGCTAGAAATAAAGAACTGCTTGACCAAAGTAAGCGAAATGAAGCTCGTTTAAAAAATGACTTAAAATGCCGAGAAAGAAGGAACACCGCTAGAATATAAAGGCGAAAAACTTTTCAAATATGATGTAGCAAAGCGTCTGGCTGAAACAACGATTAGTTATGTGTGGTTACATGATGATGTTGAAATGAATTTGAGTTTCCCTATTTCATCTCCTGAATTTAGAGAGTTATGGGACTTAAAAGGAAAACTCCAAAAAGAGGACTTAGTCTTAGTTAAAGAAACTTTACCGAAAGTCGAAAAAGATATTCGCAGCTTCACATCCTTCACTGATTTTATTAAAAAAGGGAAAGAGCTGGAGGAATCGGTTGAACAAACAAAACAAATTCAACAGAAATATAATGTTCCTTTAGAAGAGGAAGTCATTAAAAGTTTACTAACCCATGTTCAAGGAGTTTATCAGAGTGCTGCTATCCTTTCTAGTAGCGAGTACAAATTAATTTTAGATGATTGCATGGCTGGTGGTAAACGAGAGGAACGGTGGAGAACATTACTTTCTGATTTACAGGCGAAAAATGAAGAACTGTTTGAGCTCTATCATTCACTCGTTACACATAAAATTACCCTTCCTAATAAAGGACGACAAGATTTGGCAGAAGATTTTTCAATTGCAAAAGAGCGGTTGCAGTCAGGGAAGAAGCCAAATGCACTCTTTCTTATGTTCAAAGGAAAGCGAACCAAATACTTATTTGAAACGAGTATCCTTAATGGAGAGTCGATCCGTACTGTTGAGGATATTGAACTGCTAGAACAGTTTTTAAGTTACCAACAAAAACGAGATGAAGCAGCGAGAATTTTTAATGGAAATATGGCTGACGTTCGGCTGGAGCCGATTGAACTTGAAGATGAGAGGTTCCCGCACGCCTTAGATCAAAAAATTCAACAGTTAGATGTTTTACTAAAGGTAGTAGATGCTATACAAGCCTTTAAAGAAGAAATCAAACGATATACAATGTCTCAGCTCGACCTATTCTCAGTAAAAACGTACGAGCAGTTAGCTAGTGAGTTAGAAGTCGTTTTACAATATGTAGAATATGAGAAGTGGCTAAAGCAGTTAAATGAAGAATTAGCACAACTTACAAAGGTAGGAAATCAAGGTGGTGCTCATCTGATATGGAAGGACTTCATTACCGCGTTCCAGACTAGGGATGAAGTCTTATGGAAAGAACAATTAGAAAAGCTTGGGAATTTAGAAAAACTCCAAGTAGATGTCAAACGGTTTTACGAAATATTACATGTCTTATCACGTACATTACCTTTAACAGGAAAGGGGATTGAAATGTCAACTGGGCAACCCATTCCTTTTCCAGAGCAATACGAAGAAGCTCTTGAACTAAAGAAACTTCATACTTGGTTGGATGAAACAAAGGACATGAATGTTGGTCTAATCAAAAGCCAAATCGAAGAGGAACATAAAGAACAAAAAAGACTGATTCAAGACATAGTTAGTCAATCAACTTGGAAAAATCAAATTGAACGAATAACAGAAAGTGAGAAACGTTCACTTTCCGCTTGGAAAACATATATTAAACGTTTTGGAAAAGGAACAGGGAAATACGCTCATCAACATCTAAAAGATGCACGGAATGAGATGAAAACAGCTCAATCGGCTATACCTGTTTGGATCATGCCTGTTAACCAAGTGTTAGAAAACTTCCCTGTCACCAACGACAAATTTGATGTCATCATTTTTGATGAAAGCAGTCAATGTGATCTTTTTTCGATTAACGTTTTGATGCGTGGTAAAAAAGTAATCGTTGTGGGCGATGATGAACAAATCAGTCCTACAGATATTGGTACAAAATTAGATGATGTCCATGAATTGGTGAGAAGGTACCTTAATGGGATCCCGAACGGAAATCTATTTGATGGGAATATTTCACTTTATGAAATTGCTGAACAAACTTTCCCTAAAGAAGGAAAGCTCATGTTAAGAGAACATTTCCGATGTGTCCCAGAGATCATTCAATTTTCAAATGATTTAAGCTATGGTGGTGAAATGATCCCGCTTCGCCTCCCGTTAGAAGAAGAAAAGATTGATCCACCAGTTACGGCAGTTAAAGTGAATGATGGCTACAACGATGAAAAAGATAAAGATATTAATGTACCAGAAGTAGACGCTATAGTAGCAGATATGATAGAGATGGTTAAAGATCCAAAGTATAAGGGACAAACATTTGGGGTTATTGCCCTCCAAGGCCAAAAGCAAGCGAAGCTGCTGGAGTCTAGAATACGTGAAGCCCTTGGTGAAAAAGAATATGTCAATCGTAAAATCATTTGTGGTAATTCATATACTCTTCAAGGAGATGAACGTGACATTATCTTCTTATCGATGATCGTTGCTCCTGGACGACGTTTCATGGCACTGACAAAAACAAGTGATAAACAACGATTTAATGTCGCAGCTAGCCGTGCAAAAAATCAAATGAGATTGTACCATTCGATAGAATTAGAGGATTTAAACCCAGATGACTTGCGGTACCGACTACTAAGTTACTGTAAAAATCCTAACCGAACAAACGAGCAGTTTGAAGATCTAGAAGATAAATGTGATTCGCCATTTGAAAAAGACGTATTAAGAATGATCTTAGCTAAGGGCTACAAAGTAACTCCTCAAGTAGTGGTAGGAAGATATCGAATAGATTTTGTAATTGAAGGAATCCGTGATCGTCTCGCTGTAGAGTGTGACGGTGAGAGGTGGCATGGACCTGAAAAGTTTGAGGAAGATATGCAACGACAAGAATCTCTTGAACGCTCAGGATGGAAGTTTTGGCGAGTACGAGGTAGAGAATTCTATTTTAACCGTGAAAAAGCTATGGAAAGTCTGTGGGAAAAATTAGATGAAATGGGGATTACCTCTAATCAAGCCTCAGTACCTAATCCTTCTGAAACAACTTCTAATAAAGTTGAATATGTTATACCGAAGCTTAAGGTAGAAAAAAACTAGAGAGGAACTACTAAGTGTTGGAGTCTGTCCTCCGCTACGTTAACGTATTAATATAGTGGGGGACAGACCCTGTTCCTCAAAGGATAGGGGATTATTATGGCGCAGGAAATTCAAGTCAGGTCTGAAGATTATTTTTACTCTGTTATTAAAGCTGCAATGAACGTACCTGGTGTGAAAGTGAGACGGAGTGAATTTTTAAGAAAACAGTTGGATAAACATTATTCACAAGAAGTTATCGAGAGGGCAATCAAGAAAAACCCAGCAAGTGCAGGTATTCCAAAAGAAGAAATAGATAAGCTAGCAAAGTCCTGTATAAGTAACGAGACAATGAGAGTTACTTCAATTTCAGCTGCAGCAGGAATTCCGGGTGGATTTGCAATGATAGGAACAGTCCCAGCTGATGTAGCACAGTACTTTGCACATATTATAAGAGTTATGCAAAAGCTAGTATATTTGTATGGATGGAAAGAAATGTACAATACTGATGATAGTTTTGATGATGAGACAATGAATCAATTAACTCTCTTTCTTGGTGTAATGTTTGGGGTAAACGCAGCTAATGCAGCTGTTGCTAAAATAGGTAAAGTTGCCGCAATAAAAGTTGAAAAAGACGTGGCTAATAGAGCCCTGATGAAAGGTTCAATTTATCCAATTGTAAAGAAGGTTGCGGAAAAGCTAGGGATCAAAATGACTAAACAAATTTTTGCAAGAGGTATTGGTAAAGTTGTTCCTGTTGTAGGGGCTGTAATTTCTGGTGGGATAACATACAGTACATATCGGCCATTAGCAAATAGGCTAAAAAATTATTTAAGAGATTTGCCAATAGCAGACGTGGATTTTTATGACTCAAAAAACGAAATAGATCCCGAGATTATAGACGCAGAATATGAGGATTATATAGACGAACAAGAAAAATGATTTGGGGTCTGTCCCCCGCTACGGTAATACTTTACTCTAGTGGGGGACAGGCACCGATCCCTTCTTAGCATGTTTGGCTGATAATAAGCGAATTGTGCTAAATACCATAATGTAGTTGTGTTTCATGAGGGATACCTCCATGGATTGTTATTTAGATTTTAGATGATAGGTGTTAACTATAAGGTAGTTTGAGCTAAGATGTTTTAGGTGTAATAATTTAATTAGGAGGTGAAGGGTGAAGGCAGTAGGGTGTACTTTACACATGCCTTGCCATCATATATAGGATACTTGCAGCAGCAGTTCTCTCTCCTCTTTAAAGATTATGTAGACGAGCGTTTCACATAATTGTGATTATAGAAGGGTGCACTAAAGCTTCTCCCGTTTCCAGTGAGTATAGATAAATCAGCTTCTATTTTTATGGAGATTTGCTTTGTTTTAAGTAATTACTTACACTAGGGGGAGTTCACAACAACAACAAACTAGGACTTTTATTAATAAGCAAGTACATAAATACCAGGTATCATCTAGTTAGATGATACCTGGTTCTTCTTCTATCAATCAAACAACTTCTTTAAGAAGTTGTTTGAGGTTAAACCTAATCTGCAGGTTAAGCATAATATACATTCTTCCTTCTCTTTCATATATTTGAACGTGTTTATATCTGCCTCTCGTAGCAGTTTCAAAATAAGCGGTATTAAGAAGCAGGTCTTGAAACAATTCTCTGTCCGTAGAATGTAAACAAACGATACTTCCATCTTTATTTACAATTATGTAACCTCCGTTAGCTTCGTGAAGACCATTCCAAGGGGTACCTCCAGTCATACCGAGAGCAATATCAAGAAGAAAACGTTTTAGTTTATATCTATAAAAATGAGGAAGTGAATCAAGAGGGAAATCACATGGGTTATTTGCTTCAAGATGATTTACTAGATCTAGCATTGTTTTATTTGCGTCTTCGTAATAATAATACTTTAACATTTCAGAAATAATGATGGGAAGCTCATAATCAATTAGTTTTAAATTATTTCCGAAAACTGTTTTGTTTGGTTTCATGTATTTTAGAACATAACCATTATTACTGATTTCAGTAAGCCTATTTTTATTGTTCTTTAAGCTGTTAATTCTGTTTATTTCATGGGCAGGCATTACTGAAGGTTTATTTTCTTGTGGGATAAGCTCATAAACCATATTAGAGGAATTTGATGCGCCAAATATTGTAGGAGGTTTTCCATAAAATGATTTTATATTAAATCCAAGCTCATAGTTTTTTGATGTTTTAAAGTCATATAATTCTATCGTTACATCTCTTTTTAGCCCTGAAGAATCAGGGGTAATGACATGGATTTTTTCCAAAAAGCTTGTGACTTCTTGGCTTATAAAAAAGCTACCCTTACCATTTTTTATCTCATCCTCCAGCATTTTGACGTGCTTCTTAATTTCATCAATAGTGACTTCAATAACAAGCTCCTTTTTCGTGTAATCAATCACCTTTACACTTTCACCTTTGTCATCATAACAGTATTCCCATTCAAAGGTTATATTAGATGGTTTCTTACGAGGAGTACCCTTGGCATGACGATATAGTTTATTAACGGGATATGAAACATTTGACGGTTCATTTGATTGACTATTGTAGGCCGCAATTTTTTTGTCAGCCAGTATTTTCAGTATTGCATAAGGTTCGGACCATTCACCTTTATTAGCCACTATGAATTCCCTCCTAATAATGAACAATAATGTGGTATAATATATTCAGGACTTTATGAATAGTTTTTGCCATATATACATATTATATTCAATTGGAGTGATTTTATGCTTAGTACAAAATATACATCTATTGATTTGTTTTCTGGTCCAGGTGGACTGTGCACTGGCTTAAAGTTATGTGGTATCAAACCCTTAATCGCAGTAGAAATTAGTAAAGAAAGTTGTGAAACATATAGTCATTCCCACAATGCAGACCTTGTTAATTTAGAAGAATTGCTTTCAGGGAAAGTAACTGATTCATTTTTAAAAGAGAGCCAAAAGACAATAATAATAAATGGTGATATTAGGTTATTAAATAATGAGATATTATTACATATCTTAAAAACAAGGTTTAATAGAGAGCGTGTAGATATAGTAACTGGTGGTGCCCCATGTGAAGGCTTTTCAATGGCAGGTAAAAGGAATGTTAATGATAATAGAAACACCTTATACTTGGAGATAATTAGAATATCTAAATTAGTTCAAACGAAAATGATACTTTTTGAAAATGTAAAAGCGATTAAAACTGGAAATTATAAACGCTTTTATCAGGGGCTTATTCATGATTTTCGGGAATCTGGATTTACTATAAATGAAGATGTTTTAAATGCTGCATATTACGGTGTACCACAAAAGAGAGAAAGATATTTTATGGTAGGAATTGATAATAAATTCTCTGTTGCATATGAATTCTCCAAACCTACTCATGGACCTGGGACTAATAATCCCTTTGTATCAACCTATGATGCTTTGGATGATTTATCTCTTATCAAAACAGAGCATAATAGTAGTGATTACACATTTGACATGGCAATGGTGAGTGAAAAACATAGGAAAGAATTTTTAGATTTTGTAAGGGGAAGCATCAATGTTCCTCCTTATATAGATTTTGAAACTAATAAAATAAATGATCATTTGGCAACAAGGCATAAGGAAAGCCAAATAGTAAGATTTCAGTTAATTAAGCAAGGTGAAAATATGAAACAAGCGGCTGAAAGGTTAATGGCAACTGGTCAAGAAGAAAATAGAAATATGTATTTTCCTAAAAGGCCTTATGCACAACGAAATAGAAGGTTGATAGACAGTGAACCAAGTCATACAGTAACGGCTCATTGTAACGAGGAAATACTTCATTATTCACTGGATAGAGCAATAACTGGAAGAGAGGCAGCTAGACTTCAAAGTTTCCCAGATTGGTATATTTTTGGTGGGCCAAAAAGAGCATCATCAAATAATGGTAAAATTCAAGATAAATATAAGCAAGTAGGAGATGCTGTTCCACCGTTGTTAGCGTTTAGATTAGGTGAGCAAATAATTAAAACACTAGACGTTATAAATTTAGAGAAAAAACCGAGTGCTAATGTATAAGCACTCGGTTAATTTTGTTTTTTAAATAACATTTATCATTTAACAAACTACAAGGTGAGATGTGTTACCTAGAAGTAATAGGCTGTTCTAGTTGTGCGTAAGATAGGGTGTAAACCAGGTGAAGCAATAGTGAAGCCAGGGGCTATTTTTCTGCCTTTTTGTTCCGAAAAGTACAGGAACCACCCATATCCTCTATGTCTGTTGATTTAACTTAGCTCTACGATAATATAAAACGTATACTACGACAGCTGCAAGAATGACAAAGGAAAAAGAAATATAAATATTTCTATATATTACTTCGGAAGGGAAACTTTCTTGAACAGTAAGTAACAATCCCGAAATTGTAACCCCGAGCCCTCCACCGAAAAGTTGTGTTAATTGAACAACACCGATCCCAGTTCCAATCTGGGTTGTTGGCAATAGCCTTGTTACCTCATTGGAAATACTAGTAGCCAATGAGGTAAATCCTATACTAGCAAACATGTAAATGATAATTATAAAATAAGGTTGAAAAGTAGATAACATTGCAAATGAAATTGTCGCACAGAATAATAATAGGAGACCTATTATTAATAATAGACCATTGCCATAACGATCAATTAATCTTCCAATAATTTGTCCAGCCATCATGGCGATAACCGCTCCAGGGAAAATAAACATTCCTACTTCGACTGGTCCTTTTTCGAATACCGTTGTAAGCATAATGGGTATTAAAAACAAATTCGAAAAGTTTATAAAAAACCCTACACTGCCAATAAACAGTATTTTAGTATATTGCGTATTTTTAAGAAGGATTGGCGGTATAAACGGAGCTTCTACCTTATTCAGGTATTTCCACCATATCGCAATAAGAAGAACAGATCCGAATAAAATACTATACGAAAAGGTAGATAAAAAAAGTAAAAGTCCGATAACGCTAAGCCCAGTGAGAATAGCGCCGAAAAGATCAAAATGGCCTTTACCAATCACCTCTTTAGGTAATAATTTTAGGAAGAAAGGAATGGAAAGAACAGATAGTCCAGTGATAACAAAAAGGTAGTTCCATCCTAAGTATTGAGTAATCAGTCCCCCTATTACTGGACCTAACCCAAATCCCAATGAAGCTGATGAAGCGATATATGCCATCGCTTTCCCACGCCTTACTATAGGAATATAACGGCCAGCCAATACTATGCTTAATGCCATAACAGGGCCCCCACCAGCCGCTTGGAGAATTCGGGAAACTAATAATACTCCAAAGTTGGTTGAGAAGAAACCAATTATTGATGCTATTGCTAATATACTGATCCCAATGAGAAGCAGTCTTGAAATTGGAATGAAGTCTGATAATCTACTAAAAGTCAGCGTTGAAATAGCGAACGTGATTGAATAACCAGAAACAAGCCATGACGCAGTTGATGAACTCAAGGAAAAGTCTGTAAAAATAAAGGGTAAGGCAACATTAAACATTGTCGTATTCATTACTACGAGCAAAGTGGTTATAGTCCATACTAAAATGAGTTTATTTTCTTCTAAAAGTACATTATTTTCTGTTTTGGAATGAGCAGATATAGTAGAAGGCATTTGACACCACCTTTTTAATAAGGCTGTTATCTACCTTTTGTTGTGTTGCTATTAGCCCGTATTGAGAACACCCATCACTAAGGCGCAAATTCACTTGTTCTTTTGGTAATTATGTTCAATGCTTCACCCAAAAGCTTGAAGAAACAACCCCAGCGATCACACGGCTGAAGATGCAAATAGCTAAAACAACAATCGTTTAGAGAAGAGCCTTTTTTCAATGTACATAATTTTAAATCAAAGTTTTTCATATCCATATATCCAAAATAACACCATTGTCTTGAGCAAAAACCCCAGAATAAGTCCTTTATACCTTGCCATTTTTAACCATCTACCACAAATCGTACCACTAATTTAATGAATAGTAAAGAATATTCTGACTACTTGTTCAAAAATAGATTTGTAATTCAATGGGAGGCATCTTTAAAAGTTATGTATATTGATTTTTAAGAAGAATTTAGAGGAGATGCGTTCTATGTTAGTATAGCTCCAAAACAGAGGAAGAATTAGGTAGAAAGTAATGATAAATAATGGTAAATTTGAATTGGTACTAATATGTTTCTAGTAAATTCATTAGCTATAAAATCCGTATTTACATAGATCCGAAAGCTGGTGGTCAATTTGAAAAAACAATACCTTGACTTAATGCAATTCTTTGAAGGATACATTCGAAATTATCGGAGGATGAACTTATCAGTTGCACATAATCGTTCAATGTTTTCGAAAAGAGAAATTGATTATTTTGCTAACTTAGGAGAAATGCTTGGTTTTGATGCTTTTATTGAAGATTCCAAGTTTGATAAGGCCTCAGGTAGGTCAAGGCCGATGGATCTTTCTTGGTGGAAGTGGGATGAGCGGATAGATAAAGAAAATTATATCTATCTGGCACTGCATTTGGAAAGAGAAAATCAATGGGATAAAGCTGAAGAGACGATAGAAAAGTTGTTCGCCGAGACAAAGCCAGATTACATTCCGCATAATGTAATTGGAATACAGAATATAAAATCAGAAGATCGGATCGAAGCTCTTAATTCCTTAGTTGTTACCAAGAACAAAGCTCAACAATCCAACGTTCTAATGATTTATCGTTTCTATGATAGAGATTTAGATGTTGAGAGAGTAAGGGGCTATCATTTCAGTCCAAATGGAACAGAGGAAGTAAGAGAAGCCAATTGTAAACAGGATGAAGTCGGTTATTGGTTTATGTACTTCGTATAGAGGGGCTTTCGACTATCCATTAATAAAGAAAAAATGGTATTTACATATATCATAAATGCTTGTAAGGAAATCAATAGATTCGTTAAATAAAAACTAACTTACTAAGTACGAATTACTTTCTTAAATGATTAAGGTTGAGTTTCCTTAGAAAGATTGGCTAAGTCATGCTATCAGAGTTCATTTGTTAGTGTCGCTGATAGATATTTTTTTATCTTTCGACTTTATTAAAGAAGGGATGTTAAATATGAAGCAACCTAAAATAAGGGCATACGGTACTTTTACTAAAAGAAACGGAAATATCTATCGGAAATCGGCTTATATTCAATGGGGTGACTCTGATAAATCGCTTGGAGCTTGTTTATTACAAAATCCTGGATCAGCAACATTAAATGAGAAGCTGTCCTCTTTACTTAATACAGAGGAGACTGTTACTGGGCAAATAAAGACAGAAGATCCTACTATGGGACAATTAATTCAATTCGTTGAAAGTATTACAACAAAAGATAATCTCGAAGGGAGGCTACATATATACAATCTTTTTAATCTACGAGGTACGAATAATATAAAATCTATTGAAAAGTTTGAAGAGTTATGTGCTTCGGGAGATTATGAAACCTGTGAATCGTTGGTCCCTATAGAAGAGCTAAAGGAACACCCTTGGATACTATTAGGGTGGGGTGTCGAATATAGGGCTTACTGGAAAAATCTCAAATTAATTAAGAAGAGATGGCTCAATTTAATCGAGAATTCTGGGGTCATTTCTTTTGGAAAAAGACATAAAAAGAGAGAGGATTACTACCATCCATGTCCACTCATACCGACTAATAGACCCACCATATTAAAACAACTTATTACTATCTATAAAGAAAGTACAAACACTTACAAAAAGATACAACGGTTTCCCGTATATGCTACTAAACCAAACTTGATTGTTGATGATAATAATGAGATGGAAGTCGAATATGAACAAAATTTTGGTTGGAGTAAGTCAATAGGCAATCCAGAGATGGTAATACTAGGTTTCTCACAACTTCGGATTAAAGAAGGCTATAAATTAAGGGCCTATCAATATACGGAAGGTGGTAATGGTAACGGAATTGTATGGGCGATTCCATCTGAAAAAGAATTGCCAGATCCAAGAGAATGTGAAATATTAGAAGATTTCTTTTTGTCGCCGCCTAAACCAGAGTTTGCATTAAGTGATTTTATGGCAGTCATTGACGGTGATAAAAGCCCTTTATCATATTTACAAGCATCGATCGTTTATCATGAACTACATGAGTACGGTGCAATGTGGCATGGTGTTTCATGGGGAAGAGATATGATTTTGCCCCATAACAATATACTGTCTGAATACGAGTGGGAGATGGAAGAGGAGGAACCTAAGATCATCGAACCCCATTTCTATTACAATACAGAAGGAAATCCAGTTGTAATTTTTCATACAATAAACGATATTGGAGTAGTTACATTTAATCGATACGAGCACATTTTTAGCAAAGGAGACTATACGTTAAGTGTCAATAAAAAATGTATTGCAACGGCAGATGGAGGAATTATTTTTTAGTGGTTGTAAAGTTAATCCATAGAATTCCTAGCACCCACTATGACCGAAATTTTACATCACATGGAGCCCCTCTTGGTCCAACAAAACCTTTAATTAAATTAATCAATGGGATAAAGGTGTGAAACAAGGGGACCTCTTAAAGGCGACAATCCGAAGTTTTGCACGAAAATAGGCACAGGTAGCGATTAAACGCTAGCTGTGCCTTAGCACATTTTTTTGTGATTTACTCTTTATACATAATTTGATTGCCCAAGAAGAATGAAGTCGTTGCCCCAGGGTTATGAATGAGTGAAGGAATAAGGATGATTTGATACACATTTGTATTTAATACTCATGCTAAAAAAATATTCGCTAGGTCATTAATTAAAGAAAAGATAATAATAATTCGGAGTGGAGATCTCCATTCCGAATAAAGTCTATTTTGTGTTCAGACAAAAGAATAATGACATTAACCTACATGATCAATATCAAAAACTGGAACAAAGCAATATAGCAAAGTAGTTACTGTTGAAAAGGGGAAAGTCCTTCGGTGGCAAGAGTAATCATTAATTTAGCCATCTCTTTTGGTGATTCTTTTAACCCGTTTTTCAGCCAGTGTTGGACAATATGAATACTGCCATTAGCGATAAACATACTTAAGTATTCAGGGTTAAAGGGGAAATCTTTGTTGTCAGCAATTAATGATTTTAATAAATGCTTATGAGCAACCATCATGACTTTTTTTTGGAAATTTGGATTTCCATATTCACTGAATAACATTTGACAGCTTTCTCGATTTTGGACAATGTATTCTAACAATTTTTCCGTCATTTCGATGGCTTCTTCATTTTTAGTGTAGTTGTATAGGGACAAGGTTTTGTTCATGTCTTCAATGATCGTATTCTCAATTTGGTTTAATAGATCGTATAAATCTGTGTAATGAGAATAAAATGTCGACCGGTTAATGTCGGCTAATTCGCACACTTCTTTAATAGTAATTTTAGTTAAAGGTTTTTCTTGCATTACTTTCATTAAGCTTTCTTTCAATGCGAGTTGTGTATATTTAATACGTCTATCTAATTTTGAACTCACAGTTGTCACCCTTTTTTAATGAAAAATTTGTTAAATATCCAACACATTATAACTAGATGTCGGATAATAAACATAAGATACTAAACTGATTGTTGAATATCATACATAGTGTCATTATACTTAGACATTAGTTACGGTTCAAGGAGTTGTTCATAGGATGAGAGACATCGCTGGAATAATAATGAAATACAAAAAATCAATTGTAGTTGTTTTTATGCTCCTAACTGTGCTGAGTGCCATTGCTCAGTTTTTTGTTTCAATTAACTACAATATGAGTGAATACATGCCAGAGGATACGCCATCGACAAAAGCGATGGAGGTGATGGAAGAGGAGTTTGATGTCCCTCTTTCGAACGCACAAGTCATGATCCGGGATGTGTCTGTGCAAGAGGCGCTCTTATATAAAGACATGCTAGAGGAGATTGATGGTGTTTCAGATGTTGTCTGGCTTGATCAAGTGATGGATTTGAAAACACCTTTAGAAATGGCAGAAAAGGAATTAGTTGAGACTTATTATAAGGATAATAATGCACTCTTTTCGTTAACGATACGAGAAGGGGATGAGGTAGAGATTACAGATGCGATTTATGAACTGATTGGTGAGGAAAATGCATTGACAGGAGAAGCTGCCGATGCAGCAGTTGCTCAAAGTATGGCGGCGAGCGAAGCGATATATGCAGCTCTGTTGTTAGTCCCACTTATTATTATCATTCTCGTTATCTCAACAACTTCATGGATTGAGCCAGTGTTTTTCCTTACAGCGATTGGTGTATCTGTACTGATTAACTTAGGCACAAATATATTCATTGGCGAAATTTCTTTCGTTACGCAATCGGTCAGTCCCATTTTACAATTAGCGGTATCCCTTGATTATGCGGTGTTCCTTCTTCATAGTTTTGCACATTACCGAGATAAGACAGCAACCCCTGAAGAGGCGATGAAGTTAGCAATGAAAAACTCGTTTCCGGCAATTGCAGCGAGTGCTGCTACCACGTTCTTTGGGTTCCTGGCACTCACGTTTATGCAGTTTGAAATTGGAGCAGATTTAGGAGTTAATTTAGTTAAAGGGATTGTTTTGAGTTTTATTAGTGTAATGGTTTTTCTACCAGCATTAACTGTTGTTTTTTATAAATGGATTGATAAAACACAACATAAGCCTTTCATACCAAGCACCTTTTCCATTGGCAACGGAGTGATGAAGGTAAGAATAATTAGCTTAGTCGTTGTGTTCGTTCTCCTTGTTCCAAGTTTCTTGGCGCAACAACAAACGACGTTTATTTACGGTAGCGGTGAACACCCAGAGTCAACTCGTCTCGGTAGTGATATCATAGCAGTTGATGAGGTATTCGGTAAGACTACCCCGATTGTGTTGCTCGTGCCAAAAGGGGATGTTGCCAGAGAAGTAAGAATGGAACAAGATCTAGAAGAGGTTCAATATGTGACAAATGTGATTTCTTATAATCAAGCAGTTAGTCCAGCGATCCCGCCTGAATATCTAGATCCATCGATTACCGAACAGTTTCATTCGGAGAACTATAGTCAAATTATTCTTTATACGGAAACTGCAAATGAAGGAGATATTGCATTCCAAGTCGTTGAATCTGTTCGAGAAATTGCAGAATCTTATTACGGTGATGAAGCACTGTCTTTTGGAGAGAGCGTTGCCTTGTATGATATGAAAACAGTGATTACAAGAGACAATATAGTGGTAAACATTTTAACAGTTGTTGCCATTGGGCTTATCTTGACCTTAACATTTAAATCAATTTCTCTACCAATCATCTTACTATTGACGATCCAAGTGGCGGTATGGCTCAATTTATCTATGCCGTATTTTACAGATACACCTTTAGTCTTTGTCGGCTATTTAGTCGTTAGTACCGTACAGCTTGCCGCAACGGTCGATTATGCGATCCTTTTTACTGAAAATTATCTTGAAAATCGTAAAAAAATGCCTGCAAAGCAATCGATTATGAAAACGTTAAATGAGAAGACATTCTCTATTTCGATTTCTGCAGCTATTTTATCGTGTGTCGGCTTTATCTTATGGATTACGTCTAGTAATCCGATTGTAGGATCAATTGGATTACTTCTTGGAAGAGGGGCATTACTTGCCTTTATTATGGTTCTTTTCTTCTTGCCAGCCTTACTCTTCGTGTTCGATAAAGTGATAGGGAAAACAACTTTAAATGCAAACTTTCTTGGGGAGGACAAACAATGAAACAGAAAATAATGTTCATTTTTGTAGCGGTGCTTCTCGTCTTTCCATATTCAATAGGGAATGCCAATACAAATGGGAAGGCATCTTCCAAGGATGAGGTTGTCTATGGAAGCTTACGTGGAGATGGCTCACTGAACGAATTATATGTGGTTAACATATTGGACATTACGCGACCTGGCGCCATTTTCGATTATGGAGAATACACAGAGATTCGTAATTTAACGGACCTTTCCGTTATAGAGCAAGTCGGAGATGAGGTACAGTTTGAAGCTGCATCACCAGGTTGGTTCTACTATCAAGGAAATATGGTAGATCGTGAATTACCATGGCATATAGACATTTCTTACATGCTCGATGGAGAAGAAATTCTACCAGAAAATCTAGCAGGTCAAGAGGGTCGTTTACTGCTAACGATCAATACTTCAGAAAATGAGCAAGCAGACCCTGCATTTTTTGAAAATTATACAATGCAAATCTCTCTGACTCTTAATACTGAGAAAATCAGCATTATCCAGGCACCTGACGCAACAATTGCAAATTTTGGGAAAAAGAGGAAATTATCGTATACGGTCATGCCTGATAGCGAAGGTGATATCAGTTTACTTGCTGATGTAGTTGATTTTGAAATGGAAGGGATTGACATAGCAGCAATTCCACTATCAATGGCGCTTGATCATCTAGAAACAGACGAGATGACGAGTGAAATGCGGACCTTAAGTGATGCTATTCAAGAAATCAATAAAGGGGTTTCTGATTTAAACACAGGTGTGTCGGAATTGAATGATGGTGTTCAAAGCTTGAACACTGGATCACGTCAATACGAGACAGGGATGATCGAAATAAAAGGTGCTTCGAATGAAATCGTAGCTGCATCACGTACGATTGACGAATCACTAGCGAAGTTATATAAGGGACTTAGCGGCTCATCTGATGAGATGGATTTGAGTGATTTAACCCAATTGCCAGAAGGGTTGTCCCTGATTGCAAATGGCCTTGGTGAGGTAGCTGATGGATTAAACCAATTGCAAGAAAACTACGCAATCGCGTTTTCCGTTTTGGATGAAGCAATGAATAATATTCCTGGTTCGTCATTGCCTGAAGAAGAAATTCAACTATTGTATGCAAGCGGAGCTAATCCAGAAACGATTGAGCATTTAATGGAAGTTTTTGTTGCTGCGCAAACAGCAAAAGGAACGTATGACAATGTTAAAGCAGCTTTTGTTGCGGTAGGACCAACATTGGAAGGAACAAGCGGTGCCGCTAATGAAATAGGCAATCAATTACGTACGATGGCAAGTGAGTTGTCCGTCGCTTTTGAAAGCATGGAAGGGTTAGACGCATTAGGTGAATTAGAAGCAGGTATCGGATTACTTGCTGAAAATTATGGTGAGTTTCATGCGGGCCTTACTTCTTACACAGAGGGTGTTGCGCAGCTGGCAAACTCCTACTCTGAGATTGCTTCTGGATTTAATGAAGTAGCAAAAGGGACGTCAGAATTAAGTTCTGGTGTGAGAGAACTTAATGATGGCACAGCAGAGTTAGCTGATGCTACAAATGATTTACCAGAAAAAATGCAAGAAGAGATCGATGCAATGATGGACGAATTTGATAAATCTGATTTCGAGCCTGTTTCGTTTGTATCTCCAAGAAATACAAACATTGCTTCTGTTCAATTTGTTCTTAAAACAGAACCGATTGAATTAGAACAAGAGGAAGAACCGACTTTAGTTGAAGAAGAAGAGAACATTGGCTTTTGGGAACGTTTAAAGCGTTTGTTTTCTTAGTAATAAAAACTAAAAGCACTAGACGAACATTCGTAAAGAGGGTGTCCCAAAATCAAGATTTTGGTGACAACCTCTTTTATTTTTAATTGAAATGAAAATAAAAGAAGACACATTATCCCTCAAACCATTGCCCCCACTGAGTATCTTCAGCAACCTTTCGTCTCTCCACAGTTAGTAGGTTCGCCATATTCCGTAAAGATAAGGCATAAAGCTAGTTTATCCGTTTTTGTTAATAAAGATAAATGGTTCGTTTGAAGGCCTGCACAACAGTTGGTTGTCACAGTGACGAATTATGAGTGTTGGTTATTGTTAGTACAAATCAAGTTATAGTGAAGAGCTAAATTATATGATTGAGAGGAATTACTAATTTGGACCTAATTTTATTGATTTTAAATATTGTAAGAAGACTATACGTTAAGTGTATATAATAATTTATAGCAACGCAGATGGAGGAATTATTTTTTAGTGGATTTGCAAAGTTAGTCCATAGAATTCATTGCACCTACTATGACCGAAACTTCACATCACATGGAGCACATCTTGGTTCAAGGGCGTATCGAGCTGCATACGTAGTAGTTATTCAATAAGTTAACGTAAGCAATGCTCCATGTGAAGAAAGTAGTTGTACCTTCATTTGCTTTTAAGCTTTAAATGGGGATAAATTTGTGTTTTTATCTATTCATTTGTCTAAAGGTAATTCTTCATATCTGATATAAACTTTAAACTTCATTTTCTAATTTTGCTAAATTCACTTCGTATATTTGACGGGGTCTTCCTTTATGACTCATTGTTTCTTTACCGATTACTTGAACAATTCCTTTGTCTTGTAGGGACTTTAGTATTCTTGTCGCATGACGCGCACTCGTGTTCATACCTATCTTGACATCTCTAGTTGTGATTTGGTTTTTGTTGAACATTTTCATCCAAGCGTAAAATTTACGAATAGTTAACGAAGAAGCATTATCTAAGCCATCGGTTTGTGTTAATTGATATTCAATAGAATTTGAAGAGCCGAGTGGTCCAATTATTTTTTTATCTTCGTTAATTAGAAAAACACAATCACCGCCATGTTCTTTTGCAAAAACAAGTGCTTTACTAGCATTAAATGTTGCATCTTCGGCTGTATCACCCATACCGACACCCAAACTAATCGACTGGGAGTACATAGATTTGATGCTATTAATAATGGAGAAGTTTCTAAGATGATTTGTTGCTTTCTCTAATATCCCTCTCGTCATATATAAAGTTATAATGTTTTCGCTACTTTCACCAGAAACTGAGAAAAATTGTTGTCCATACGTCAAAACTTCATCTTTAATAGCCTCGTATTCTCCTTTTATTTCCTTACTTGCATCTTTATCGTAATGGTCAATTTGGCATTTTAGAACGGTAATTTGTGATAGATGTTTCTTTTTTTCAATTGCCATTAGTATTCCATGGTCTAGAGTTTCTCGGATCGTTTGCTTTGTGTTCTTTAACAAGAAAACTGGAATTTTCATTTCCTTAATACGCTCAAACGTAGATTGTGTAGCGGTGACAATAACTTGCACTTTATTTTTTCGCCATAATTTTAAATGTTCTTCAATCGTTTTCTCGGTATCAAAATCTTGACCTAATACGGTAATATATCTATCGATGTGTGATAATCCTAAATCTTCATATACTTCATCGATATCTGCTGTTTTTAATGCTTCAAAGCTAATAATAGGAAAGAAGTTGTAGGTCATATAGATGCGCATTAATGTATTGTAGATCGTAACTCCTTTGTAAGGTAGAAAAACAGTTCGTGTTGTTTTATTTAGAACATCTTTAGAAAAGAAGTAGGGGATAGGACCGCCATAAACAATAACATCAGCAAACTTTTGTGCTTCAATCGTGTGCATAGGAGCTTCTTTTAAGGTTTTACATACAAAAGAAACAACCTCTAGTTGTTGATCATATTCATTTATAACTTCTTCAATAGCATTAACTGGAATTTTAGAACCGATAATAGCAATTTTTAATTTCATAAGTCCCCCTCCATAGTAAAGTACTATGACTTTAGTAATCTATCTTTAATATAACGAATGTAGATTAATCTGGTCTATCGCTTTAAAAAATTAATTTGTGTGCATTTGATATGGTAGTCCTGAATATTTTATAACATGTCTTTAATATATCCTTATTTCATCAAAAACTAAAGAAATATAAATTTGATTAAAGCACAATTTTTTTAAAGTGAAAGCCAAAACACATATAAACCCTAACGGTTAAAGTTAATCAAAATGCTATTTAAATTTTCAAAATATATTGACAATTAATATGTTATAATCTATATTCTCATTAAAGGTCTTTAATATGTCCTTAAATGTTTTTAGTATCCGAGGGGGTAAATGAAATGAGAAGTGTGAAGATATCAGCTTGTCAATTTGAGCTAAAGAAACTTAGAAATTTTGAGGATTTTGTGCAACAAATTCAAGAACAACTAATTCAAGTTCCTTCAGATAGTGACTATGTTATTTTCCCCGAATTATTTACCACTGGTTTACTTACGACTTTACCTCAATTTGAAAACTTTAGTGTGAAAGAAATGACTCTTCTGAATCAATTCACAGACCAATTTAAAGAATTTTTTATTAAAACTGCAAAAGAACGTAACCAAGTCATTATTGCGGGTTCCCATTTAGAGTATAAAAATAACAATCTATTCAATATTACTTATCTTTTTGATAAGAACGGGACATACGTTGAACATAAAAAAACACATATTTTTCCTGCTGAAGCTCAATGGGGAACAAATGAAGGTGATGAAATCAATGTATTTGATATTGGTCCTGCAAAGGTTGGGATAGCAAACTGTTATGAAATGCAAATACCAGAAGTATCTCGTATTTTAGCTGTTCAGGGAGCTGAAATTATTTTTTCTCCATCATATACCTTCAGTGAATATGGTTTTTGGCGTGTAAGACATTGTGCTCATTCACGCTGTATTGAAAATCAAGTGTATGTAGTTCATTGTTCAACGATTGGAACTCCAGGTGGCATTATTCCAAAAGGAATTGGAAAAGCCTCAATATTAAGCCCTTGTGATGAACCATGGTCGAAAAAAGGAATTGTGGTAGAAGGTGAAATGAATAAATCCATGACCATCACTGGAACTGTAAACATTGATGAACTAGCTAATAATAGAGAATCTGGAGCTACAACTACATTCAATGATCGAAAGCGTCGTGAAGAATTGTATAGAAAATATGAACCTTACCGTTATGAATAATAAATTTTCTTTTGAAATTCTACTTTGGGGGTGGTTATAAAAAAATTTGTAGGGGGTCTTATTTTCACTATCAAAAACATTGAGGAGGATGGAATTTGAAAGCGACATTTCGATTACCTAAAACGCCAAAAGGATGGTTATTTTTATTTCTTATTGTGTTAAATGTAGTCCTTGGATGTTGGCCTGTCATTCTGTTATTTAATACGGAAACGATTGTTTTTGGTATACCGTTTCTCATGTTTTGGACGTACTTAATTGTTTTTTCAACTACCTTAACTATGTGGTTGTCAACGAAGATGGGGGTGTATTAAATGATCCCATTTCTAATTACAATTGCTTATATGGTTGTAGCCATTTATTTAGGGTTAATTGCAGGTAAAGGAAAAAAGATGGACACAGTTGAAGAATGGGGAGTAGCTGGCAGAAGTATGAGTGGTATCGTTATGTACCTTCTCATCGGTTCTGCTGGGATAAGTGCGTATACGTTTATGGGGGCTCCTGGATGGGCGTACTCCAAAGGTGTACCAGTACTATATGTAGTTGTGTATTTGACGTACATGGCAATAATGGCTTGGTATTTAGGACCAAGAGTATGGGAACTCGGTAGAAAATTTGGTCACGTTACACAGGCGGCAGCTGTTTCACACAGATATGAAAGTAAAGCCCTTGGTGGATTAACAGCACTTGTGACATCAATTGGTATATTAGCATTTGCAGTACTTCAAACGACGGGGGCAGCGTATATTCTTCATGTTATGAGTAAAGGGGTAATTCCTGTCTGGGTTGGTGTTTTTATATCATTAGGGGTTATCTCGATTTATTTGTATCGTAGTGGGCTACGAGCGATTGGTTTAACTAATGCGTTTCAGGGGGCATTGATGTTGGTTGTGGCCTGGTTTGTTGGACTCTGGATCACAAAACAATATACTGGAACTTTTAGATTTACAGAAGTCTTTGAAAAAGTAAGAGCTGAAGCACCTGAATTTCTAACCCTCCCTGGTGCGCTTAATGATATGGGCTTTATGTTCTGGACGACTTCAATCTTAATTTCAATGTTCTCTATATGGCAGACACACTGGATACAATGGATGGGGGCAAGGTCGCAAAAAGCTGTACGTAATGCAGCAATGATGTTACCTACCTATTATGTCGTAATTCTACCAATGTTAGTTGTAGGCTTTATTGGCATCTTCGTCCTTCCTGATTTACAACGTGCAGATACAGTAGCTATTCAAATGGCGATGGATTATATGCCAGTAATTGTTGCAGGACTTCTTGGAGCTGGGACGTTAGCTGCGGCGATGTCCTCTAGTGAACCTTGTATTCACGGAGTAGCGCTAAGTTATAGTAAGGATATCATTCAACCCGCATTTAAATTGAGTGATGAAAAAGTAGCTAAGCTTACGCGTAAGTTGATTTTCCCAATTATGCTTTTTATCATTGCTCCTATTTCAATTATGGAGCCTGCTAGTCTAGTATATATTTTATTAATAGGTTATGGATTTATCGGCCAATCTTTCCCTGTTATTGTAGGTATGTTCTTTTGGCCGAGAGCTACTAAGCATGGAGCATTCTGGGGGCTGTTAGTTGGGTTTATAGTGACAATAATCTTCTCGGTATGGATACCGCACCCACTTGGAGTTCATGCTGGAATTTGGGGTCTGATGGCTAACTTCCCAATCTTTATAATTGTTAGCTTACTGACAAAACCAGCTTCATATGATTCTATTCAAAATTTCTTCCCAGATATGGTAGATGAAGTATATGATGTTCCTGTTGATTCGAATACAGGCCGTCCAATCTCTAATTAATATTATGCAACGGTTCACTTTCTTTTATTAAGTTTTGTTAGATATTAATATGTAAGCGATTACAAATAGTAGGAGTGATTGATAGTGGCAGATACTATTTTTATTAACGGGCAAGTATTAACGGTCAATAAACACGATACAATTACGGAAGCTGTAGCGGTAGAGGGGAATAAGATAGTTGCGGTAGGTAGAAATGAAGAGGTAAAACAGTTGATATCAGAAAATACGAAAGTTATAGATTTAAAAGGAAAGAGCTTATTACCAGGGTTTATTGATTCTCACCTGCACATTACGATGTATGGGACGAATAAGTTAGCCGTTAGTTGTAAGGATCCTAGTATTGGGTCACTAGATGATCTTATTATCGCATTAAAAGATAAAGCAGCAAATACTCCAAAGGGTCAGTGGGTAAGAGCGTGGGGATTTAATAATACAAAAATTGCCGAAGGTCGCTACCCTACACGTTATGAATTGGATCAAGTTTCAACAGAGCATCCAGTACTAGTTATTCGTGCCTGTGGACATATTTCAGTAGCAAACAGCATGGCCCTTGAAATAGAGGGAATTGAAAATGATACGCCAGACCCCGAGGGTGGAGAAATTATCAGGGATGAAAATGGAGTACCGACAGGAGTACTAGTAGAGCAAGCGCATATGAATATATTTGAAACCGCTCAATTTTCTCAAGAGGAGCTTACAAAAGCAGTAGAGGCAGCATCAAGAGATTTTGTTGAAGCTGGAATTACAAGCATTCATGATGCGGGTGGCTATGGACCTGATAATCTAAGAGTCTTACAACAAGCAGTTAAGAGTGGAGGAGTAAAGACAAGAATATATGCTATGATCTGTTCGCTAAATCAATCAGAGGAATTTATCCGAAAAGCAATTGATTCTGGTATTACTACAGGATTAGGGGATGAGAAGTTCCGTATTGGTCCTGCGAAAGTATTTATTGATGGTAGTAGTAGTGGTCCAACAGTTGCAACAAGACAGCCATACACAAGTGATGAAGAAAATTATGGCATACTTTACTACACGCAGGAAGAGCTAAATCAAATTTTAGGGGAAGCGCATGAGAAAGGTTTCCAAATTACTGCACATGCTCAAGGTGATCGGGCAATTGAAATGTTATTAAACTGTATAGAAAAAGCACTAGAGAAAAATCCCCGTCAAGATCACCGCCACCGTATTGAGCATTCTGGTATCACAATGCCTGATCTTGTGACTAGAATTAAAAAACTAGGAGTTGTTCCTATTCCTAATCCACCATTCTTTTACGAGTATGGAGATGGATATATTAAAAATTATGGAGAGAGAGTTAACCATATGTATCCTGTAAAAGATTTTATCGAAAGTGGAATTATCGCGGCTGGTGCTTCTGATAATCCTGTAGCCCATTATAACCCATTATTAGGTATTCATGTTGCTGTTAATCGAAAAAGTCAAACAGAACAAGTAGTTGGTATAGGGCAAAAAGTTGATATCTTAGAAGCTATTCGATTATACACATGGAACGGGGCATATGCTAGTTTTGAGGAAAAATTCAAAGGGAGTATAGAAATAGGCAAATTAGCAGACCTAGTTGTATTAGATTGTCCAATTACTGAGGTTGACGTCGAAAAAATCAAAGATATTAAAGTTGAAATGACAATCATTGACGGAGAAATCGTCTATGAAAGTGAGGCAGTTCATATTTAAATATCATTTAATTCGAGGGTAATACATGGTTAATTGCCCTTTTTGCTAAAATAAACAGGTTTAAGTAGTGTTGAAAATTTGTTAATTAAAGATATAAAATATGTGTTAAACCAAAAGAACCGCCTTATATAAAAAGGCGGTTTATTAATTTTTATATATGTATTGAACTGACTCTTTTAGCCCCTGCTCATATGACAAGAATACTGAATAATACTGATTAACAGGAAAATGAATTATTAGTTGAGCAATTGCATGGTTTTTTCTAAGACATCTTTTTTCGTTTGCAGTCGATAAGTAGATATCTATGAAAATGGAAATTGTTTTGGTTCTAAAAAAATTGTAGATCCGTTAACTGGTTATGAAACTAGAGATGCATGGCTTAATGAAATATTATAGATCAAAAAAGTATATGGAGTTATGTTACTGTTCCACCTAAATTCACAGAGTAAAGATGTTAAATTAATATAATGAATTTAAATAAAAGAAAACTTATACTGTGATTTTTATTGTAAACCTGATAGATTAATTGGTTATGGAGTTTCAGACAGCTGTGAGCTAGGAAAAGCCAAAAGTTCAACGTCAGATTAAAATTATAGAGCTACATTTTTTTAGAAAGTACTAGTGATGGTCTAATCAATTAGATATATTAGACCATCATTACACCTAGAACAGTTATAATATTACTATGTACATGATTTATTTTTAGCAAAAAGAGCGGTAGTCATTTAAGTTTGTTTTACTAAATTTACTTCAAGATCATTCATAGTTGGGGGTTTCGTTTATTATGGCAATTGTACACTTTAAAAAAAGTCTCGAGACATTAAGGGAAATATATTCTGACAATCTGTCTGTGCCTTTAATTGCAGAAGATTTATTGGCTTGTCCTTTGGACGGTGATGCACTAGAAGTAAAACAGTACATGGAGGAATCAGACTTTGACTTTTATGGTGTTGAAAGTAATGGAAAGATAATTGGCTATATTGTCAGGACTGAACTGAAAGATGGTTTGATCTCGGAATATGTTCATCCTTTCGAAATGGATGATCTTATTTCAGAATCAACATCTCTCATAGAACTACTGCAAATATTTAAAGATAAAAATCCAGTGTTTGTACTAGAAAAAAACCAAGTAAAGAAATTACTAACATTAGCAGATTTACAAAAACAACCAATCCGTATGTTAGTATTTGGCTTAATTTCTCTATTAGAAATGAATTTATTAGAGTTAATTAAAAAAAATTACCCAGACGATGGTTGGACACAGTGTTTAAGTGATGGAAGAATAGAAAAAGCATTTGAAGTATACGAAAAAAGAAAGCAAAAAAATGAGGGGCTAGGCCTAATTGAATGTATCCAGCTATCTGATAAAGGAACAATCATCCGAAAAACACCGCAACTGTTAGAACAGCTGGAATTTCAATCAAAAAAAGAGGTGGATCGTTTCTTTAGCTCTATTGAAGAGTTAAGAAACAATACAGCCCATTCTCAAGAATATGTATATGATGATTTTAATGACTTCTTGGATTCTATTACGAGAATAGAGAAATTGTTAAGGGTGATTTAATGGACAACATAAAATACGTTACATAAGTGCTTGTACAAAGCCTTAGAAACAAACAGGTAAACTAAATTGCACTCCTAGAATGTATTAGAGCAAAGTTGTTTGCCACTTTTTAAGGATGTAAAAGTATTGTATGAATTTTGGAGTACAAGGTTCCTTACCTTGAGGAACGTAAGCTCACAAAATGATCTTTATGTCCTTAAAAAGACCCAAAAAGAGCTATTAACAATTATGGTGGAAGGAAGTATCTGACCTTTGGTGAACGGTAGCATCCTAGTTAGGGGATAATCCCAGTGATGGTAAAAGAAAAAGATTGGAACATTTGCTTAATCTGTTAAGTTTACACGAGGATAGTGCATTAAATAAAAGAGATCAACTAACACTTAGGGCTTAAAAAATAAATAATATTAACAATAAGTGTTCAATTATTTATTATTGTATACCTATAATTTGTGTTTTGTATATTTATTGACGAATAGATCTCCCACCATCTACTGGGAAAACACCACCAGTTATGAAATCAGAATCTGATGAAGCTAGAAATAAAATCAATTTTCCGATATCTTCTGGGTAGCCAACCCTTCCTAGGGGGTTTTTAGGATAACCAGTTTTAAGCTGAATTTTTTCAGTAAGAGGAGTCTTGATTGAACCAGGACAAATTGCATTTACACGAATACCATAAGAACCATATTCAGCTGCTAATGATTTTGTAAGAGAAATAATTCCACCTTTACTTGCCGTATAAGCATCCATGTTAATCCATCCTCTTAAGGCGGCCATAGAGGAAATATTTATAATCGACCCGCCTTTACCTTCTTTCATATGAGGAATTGCATATTTTGTACATAAAAATACGCTTTTTAAATTGATGGATAGTATTTTGTCCCATACATCTTCTTCCAAATTTTCTACATTACTATCTTGGTTTGGCCACCAAACTCCAGCATTATTACATAGAATATTTATTTCACCATAAGTATCTATGGCAGTTTTCATTATACCTTTAACAACATTTGAGTTTGAAACATCTCCGCATATTGCTTTAACTGTAGCGCCCTCATTGAGTAATTCTTCTTTTAACTGATTAATATTTTCTTCATTGATATCATTAATAATTAGTTTAGCATTGCGTTCAGCAAATAACTTAGCCGTTTTTCGACCAATACCAGATGCAGCACCAGTGATTATAACAACTTTTCCTTTAATAAAAATCAACCTCCTTTAAAATTCTACTTTCAAAACAAGGTATGTTAGTACAAAGAGAGAAAAATGTAGGGAAAATAAAAGTTAGTAAAACAATACCTTACATTAGAATTACTTTGTATAATCAACCTATTACAATCTACTTTAAACATGAATCAGTTTTCAATAAGATATTACACCCAATTATAAATGTTGTCAATAGTCAGAAAAATGAATAAGTAGTCAAATTAAAACAAAGAGGGATTGACAATTCAGAAAATTATGGATATTATCAACTTGAAACCTAATTCAACTTTCAATTTTGTGAGTGTTAGCAATAAGTAGAGTGAGAGCTTTACAATTATCAAACAATGAGGTTGTGAAATAATTGGAAAACTATAAATCAAAAAGTGTAGTACCTAAAACTGATAGGGGTTTAAAAACTAAACAGAAGCTTTTAGATGCTTCAGAGCTAGTTTTCGGAGAAATGGGATATTATCAAGCTGGGATAACAGATATAACAAGGGAAGCTAATGTTTCTTTAGGAACATTTTATACTTATTTTCAATCTAAAGAGGATATTTTTCGCGACTTAGTTATGCATATGCAAAAGATACTTAGAAAAGAAATAGTTGAAAAAACAGATGGTATAACTGATCGAATTGAGTTAGAAAGAGAAGGATTAAAGATATTCTTTAATTTTTTACAAAAACATAAATACCTATTTCGATTATTTCGACAAGCAGAATTTGTTGATGAAGAATTACATCGACAATTTTATGAAACTTTCTCAAAAGGATATATCGAAGGACTGTCAAAAGCGATGGAAACTGAACAAATTAGGAATATCAATCCTATTATTCTAGTCTATAGTTTTATGGGGATTATGGATTATGTAGGAATGAAATGGGTTTTATGGGAAGGTCGCGAAGTAAATGATGATTTTATTGATGAAATTATGTCGTTTATTAAATACGGCATTGTTAAAACAAGAGTAGATGACTAAATTTCATATAAAAAATAGATAAAAAAATGTTAATTATTTTTCTACTGTTTTTAGGAAGATTGCTTGGTGTACGTAACTAACTGTATGTTACTAAACGAAAGCATGAAGTAATACTAGTATAAGCAAATAATTTAACTATAGAATTTTTTTTCGGAGGTGTATTTATGAGAGTTAGAGATTTGGATAAATCACAAACAGCATTATATTTTGAAAATGGCTATTGGAAAAATAAGGTTACATCAGACTATGTACAAAAATGTGCCTTGGAGTTTCCTTACAAAATTGCGGTGGTTGATGGTCAAAGAAGTGCAACATTTAAAGAAATAGAAGAACTATCAATTAAATGTGCTACAGGGTTGTATAGATATGGGATTAGAAAAGGGGATGTTGTCTCATTCCAACTTCCAAACATATTAGAGGCAGTCATACTTTATCATGGAATTACAAGATTGGGTGCAGTGGCCAATCCGATTGTTCCTATTTATAGAGGGAAAGAATTACGTTTTATATTAAATCAAGCAAAATCAAAGCTTGTATTTATTCCAGGTAAATATAGAGGCCATGATTATCCAGAAATGTACCAAGAAATTTCGAGTGAACTTCCTCACTTAGAAAAAATCATTATAGTTAATGAAGAAAAGGAAACAGCATTTTTAACATTTAATGAGTTTCTGTACTCTGATGTAAACATTGATGAAAATATTCAAGAATACAGTTTACCAACAGGTGATGATATCGTTCTTTTATTATATACATCTGGGACAACATCTAATCCTAAGGGGGCTTTACATAGCCATAATACATTATTATATGACGTAGATTATTTAACTAAATGGTTCCGGCTTAATGAAAGAGACTGTATTTTTAATCCTTCACCTATATCACATATAACAGGAATTCTATGTGCGCTAAATATCCCGTTTTTAATTGGATGTACAGTCGTACTTCAAGATAAATGGGATCCAGATCAAGCAATTAAAAATATATCAGATAATAAGTGTTCTTTCATGATCTTTGCTACACCGTTTTTACAAGGGATTTTATCGTCACCTTTAAGAAGTTTATATGATTTACGTTCAATCCGATATATTTGTTGTGGTGGGGCAGATATGAATCCTTTATTTATTAAAAAGGCATCAGAAGAATTAGGTTGTACCGTTGTTAGACAATACGGAGCAACAGAGCTTCCCTCTGCTACATGTACAAATATAGAAGATAGTCCTGACAAAAGATATAGTTCCGACGGGAGATGGATGTCTCCAACAGAAGGAAGAATAGTTAATGAGAATAACGAAATATGTAATCCAGGTGAAGTTGGAGAAGTTCAATGGAGAGGTCCTGAAATGTTCTTAGGATATCTAGACCAGTCATTGAATGAAGATAGTTTCACAAAGGATGGTTGGTTTAAAACAGGGGATTTAGCAAAATCTGACGAAGATGGGTATATCTATATTACTGGTAGGAAGAAAGATATTATTAATCGAGGAGGTGAAAAAATAAGTGCAAAGGAAGTAGAAGATGTATTGCTCGAACACCCAAAAGTAAAAGAAATCGCAATAGTGGGTATTCCAGATCCTGTAATGGTTGAAAGAGCTTGTGCATTCGTTGTTTGTGAGGAACAAAATGTTATTACTTTTGAAGAAATGACACAATTTTTAAATACTAAAGAATTGGCAAAGCAAAAATATCCTGAATATTTAGAAATCATTACTGAATTGCCAAAGACAGCAAGTGGGAAAATTCAAAAATTCGTATTGAAGCAGGGAGTCGAAAATTTAAATTAGCTTAGGAGGTGAAAATAGATTACGAGTCTTAAGAAGGCTGGATTGAAGGCGATACTTTTTTAAAAATTGCTTTCGGTGAAAGCGCTACCAAAGGGAAATTAACAGAAATGGAAAGATAAATTAAATAAAAAGGACTAGTCAAAGTGGTTTTACATATGACTAGTCAAGAAGATAAATAAGCTATGAAATAAGTATATCAAGATATGTTCAGTATAACAAATTATGTGGCTCAATTCTTTTAAAATAATAAGCTAACAAGAAAAGTCCAAAGAATATATTCAGAAAATTTAAAATTCAACAGAAATAAAAAGGGTGAAAAATTTGAGTTATCAATTCCTAGAAGTTAGAGTAAAAAATCGGATAGCTATTGTTGAGATTAATAGGCCACCAATGAATGCAGCAAATCGCAAAATGTACCAAGAAATCACTTCTATCTTCTTAGAAATTGGTGATAGAGATGACTGCGATGTAGTAATTCTTACAGGGAAAGGAAAGGCTTTTCTAGCGGGGAATGATTTACAGGAGTTTATTGAGATGACTCCAGAGAATGCACCAGAACAAATGAAAATTGTTAGAGAGGCTTTTTGGGCAGTATATGATTGTAAAATACCAGTTATAGCAGCTGTAAACGGGTATGCCTTAGGGAGTGGGTTTGGATTTGTGAGTTGTTGTGATATTATTATCGCTTCTGAAAAGGCACAGTTTGGATTACCGGAAATAAATGTGGGAGTTCTAGGAGGCGCCAAATTTGGTTCTCGAATTCTACCAGAAATGGTAATGAGAAGAATGTATTTTACTGGGGAATCAATGACAGCTAAGGAGGTTGCTTCCTATGGAGCTATAAGTGAAATAACTCCTCCAGAAAATTTATTAAATACCGCCATCGCATGGGCTAAGAAAATAGCTACTAAAAGTTCAGTTGCACTGAAAATGGCAAAAGAAAGTCTGAATGGTAGTGAATTCATGAATTTAAAAGACGGATACGAATTTGAACAAGGATATACTTGTAAACTATCAGGGGACAATGAATCAAAAGAAGCTGTTAGAGCTGTTATGGAAAAAAGGAAACCTATCTTTAAGAAAAAATAATAAAAAAAAGTATTTATCAAAATTTTAAGGAGGATAAAGTTATGAAAATATATATAAAAGGATTGTTATATCTAAGCATTTTAATTTCAATATTTATTATAACTGCATGTGGAAATGATCAAACAGTAAGCGAAAATAAAGTTAATGTAGAAGAGGCAGAACCAATTCATTTCAGAGCTTCATCTGGAATTTCCGAGCAACACTTTTTCCACAGAGGGTTTATAACTCCTTTATTCGAGCGACTTGAAAATGAAACAGATGGAGCTTTAAGCTTTGAAGTATTTTCAGCTGGAGAACTTGTCCCACTCGGGAGTGAATATGATGCACTACGACAAGGAACAATTGACATCGGACTTACCTTATCAGCAGTATATGATCCTCAAAGATTCCCATACTCAGAAGTTGTAATGTTACCTTTATTAGAATCTAATTCAAATATAATAGCGAATGCAGTTCAAAAAATGGCTGAAAGTGATCGTGAAATTAGTGATGGTAAAACTTATTATGAGTTAGAGTTTGGGGATAAAGATTTAGTTGTATTTTTCCTTCCACCAACAGAACCTTATGTAATTTCAACAACTAAACACAAATTTGATACAGTAGAAGATTTTAATGCAAGTATCAGAATGCGTACTCCTTCTCGAGTTCATGAAATTTTAGCAAGTAACTTAGGATTAACTTCTCTCTCAATGCCAATAACAGACGCTTATGATGCACTAAGTCGTAATGCATTAGATGGGTTGTTTTATAATGTTCCTGATTGGAAAGCAATCGGCTTAGATGAATTAATTAAATATACAATAGAAGGAGTAAATTTAGGCCATTTTGTTAACCAAATTGCAATGACTCAAGAGACATGGGATAAAATACCTAAGGATATACAGGAAAAATTTAGAAATGCAGCAAATGAAATTATATATGATGGTGCACAACTTACAATGAACGAAATGGTTGAAAATAAAGAAAATAATATCGAGAAAGGTGGAGAATTTATCCACATAAACGAATTAAATTCAGAAGCCAGAGATATTATTAATTCAGCTGTTGTAGATACATGGCATGACTGGATTGAAAACTTAGAAAGTGAAAATCTTGCTGGAAAAGAGATGGCAATCCTGTGGAGAGATATGTTAGTAGAAGCAGGTGCAACTTTACCAGATGAAATTATGGAACTTAAATAAGAACTTTAACATTTTGGAGTAAAGATTTAATGATAACTATGTGAATGGTAATTTCGTTAAATAAACATCGGCTTTGTTCAAATCATAATAGGAGGAATAATAATGTCCAAAACGTCTACATTACATTCAAATAAAACTCGTACTTTCTTTACTGAAGAACATGAACTTTTTCAAAAGTCATTAAGAAAGTTTCTTCAAAAAGAGGCTGAACCATATTTTAATCAATGGGAGGAAGAAGGAAGGGTCCCAAGAGAGTTCTGGAAGAAACTTGGAAAAGGCGGGTTCCTATGTCAGTGGTTTGAAGAGAAATATGGGGGTATGGAAATTGACTTTGGTTTCTCTGTTATATTAGCAGAGGAATGTGAAAGAATTGGAGCAGGATTAATTGGGATAACAACACACTGTGATATAGTTGCCCCTTATATTTCATCGTTTGGAACAGAGAAACAAAAGGAAAAATATTTGGAAAAATTTTCAACTGGCGAATTAATATCATCCATAGCAATGACGGAACCTGGGGCAGGATCAGATTTAGTGAAAATAAAAACAACGGCTATCAAAGATGGCGATCATTATATCTTAAATGGCTCAAAAACATTTATTACGAATGGTACTCAAGCTGATCTTTTTGTTGTGGCTTGCAAAACTGACCCAAAAGCAGAACCTGCTCATAAAGGGGTAAGCTTAATATTGGTTGATAAAGATACACCTGGATTTTCTGTTGCCAGAAAACTTGATAAAGTAGGGATGAGATCTTCCGATACTGCCGAGCTATTTTTTGATAACGCAATTGTTCCAATCGAAAATTTATTAGGTGAAGAGGGTCAAGGGTTTCCTTATTTAATGGAAAAACTTCAACAAGAACGATTAATTACAGCGATTACTGCTCAAGTTGCTGCAGAAGATATGTTGAAGATAACAATGGAATATATTAAAGAACGTGAGGCATTCGGGAAGAAAATTAGCCAGTTTCAAAATACTCAATTTAAAGTGGCAGAAATGGCAACCGAAATACAGTTAGGCCGAACATTTGTTGATGATTTAGTAGTAAGGCATATAGCGGGAGAAAATATTGTTACAGAAGTATCAATGGCGAAATACTGGATTACGGAAATGGCAAAACGAACTTCTGGAATTTGTATGCAACTTCACGGTGGCTATGGTTATATGGAGGAATATAAGATTGCTCGTCGGTATAGGGATATACCTGTGTATTCTATTTTTGCTGGTGCAAATGAAATAATGAAAACAATCATTTCCAAAAATATAAATCTTTAAATAAAACTAACACCTCAATTGTTAAGAATCTCTTAACAATTGAGGTGTTTTAATATAATTGAAAACAAATATTAAAAACAGAGATACTATTGTATGAAAAGGAATTAATAAAATCTGTTGATGATATAAATCAATTGTTAAATCGCTTTAGTTTAAATTTATAACGTAGGTGTAATTGCAAATGAGGAGTTCGGAAAGAAATACTTAAACTAGTATTAAATGTTTTGGGTGAGTTAGCTGATACTTCGGAACTTTTTATGAGGAGTTTACAAATGTGTAACCTGTTCAACAAAGAAAAAGGAATATACTAAGTGGAAAAAACCACTACTCCAATAATCGAACGAAACGTTTTTTGTCGAAAATTCTATAATTAACGAATTAAATTTAGATAGTCTCAGAGCCGTTTTTGGTAATCTGGAAGTAAGGGGACGGTTTTCTTGCTTCTTTTGTTCGCTAAACGATTGATGCAGTATAACTGTCCCTGTTCCTCACGTTTAGGCGATAGGAATTAAGCATTTATGATATTGAAACTTTATATAGCAAGAGGTTAAGATGTGTTTTTTTGCCTAGATAAGTTATCATGTACTGCAGCTATTTTTAGTTTCTTACAATGCAATCATGTTGCTTCTATGTATAATGTCAGTTGGTCTAATATTTTGTCTATAGGTTTCAAACTTTAAGTTTAAACTGTCTTAAACAGTATATTTCTTGGAACTCCTAGACATAAAAATCTCCATAAGATAAATGTGAAAAATAGACTACTGACTTTTCATCCGCTGCACAGTCTCCACTTCAAAACTCTCTTATTCAAGGCTGATATCTTATCGTCAACATGCTGAACAATATACTTGGTCACTTTGTACCCTATTTTGTCACTTCTCAATTCCTTGTAAATCTGGTGTTATTCTACTACAAGCCAATCCAGTTCAGTCTTGACTTTATGACAGTTAAGTTCGAGTTCCTGTCATTATCAGTTTAATCTCGTGATTCCTCAAGTCGCTGTTGTCCGTCTTTCAGATCATCTTGATAATAAAGGAGGAACCTGGTGGAATAATTGGTAACTCAGTATGCGTATCAAATCAAGCAAGCAACTACAAAGTTGCACGATGAAAGTGGTGGACATTGAGTAATTCTCCGAAATTTATACCGAATATGACGATCGCATGACTTGAAAACAGATATCTGGTCAAGGCCCACTCGCTAAGTATATCGACCTGAATTAATTTATTTTAAAAATATTTGAAAATTGGAATAATCTCTAAAAAAACTGACTATTTATATATCATATATGATATATGATATTGAGCACCACGAAAGGAGGGTAAAGCATGAAAGTATATCAAACTAAGAAAGAAATAATTTATAGTACCTTAAAGAAAGAGATATACGAGGGTATTTATGAATTCGGAGAAAAATTAGTTATTAGTCAACTGGCTAAACGATTTAAAAGTAGTGAAATTCCAGTTAGGGAGGCTATGAATCAGCTAAAATCTGAAAGCCTTATTGAATTCAAACCACATGTTGGAGCGATTGTAAGTACTTTGTCTCCAAAAGACATTCGTAACATTTTTGAGTTACGCATTGAATTGGAAGGGCTTGCAACAAGATTAGCTGTAGATAGACTTGATGAAAAAGATCTTGAAGAAATCCGTAATATATTGGATATCTCTATAAAAAGTTATAAAGAAAAAGACTATGAACATTTTGAAAAACAAAATGTGAAGTTCCATATGAAAATATACAACGCATGTGAAAATCATTTACTTACTAAGAACATTGAAGATTTATGGAGGAATACAAATCGTTATCCATCATTGTTTAAAGAAAATGACAATCACATTAAACTTTCAATTCAGGAACATGAAGATATTTATACTGCTTTATTGCAAAAAAACGGTGTATTGGCTGAAATGAATATGTTGAAGCATAAGGCTCGAGCTGGAAAAGGAATTTTAAGCCTTACACAACAAGATTTTTATAAGGGGTTAGATGAGTCAGATGTAAGTAAGACACAAAGAATTACAACTTTAGAAAACTAGCAAAAAATGACCCTTTAACATATGGAGAAAAAATAGGAGGATGGATATTTCTTAATGAAGATAATTTCTTACCTAAAAGAAAATCGAATGAGTGTGGGTGTTATCCAAGATAAATCAGTAATTGATATTAGTAATGTATTTCCCAATGTCTTATCAATAATTAAAGCTGGACGTGAAGGAATAGAGGAGATTAATAAATTCTTAAGTTCTAAGCCTGAACAAATGGTTTTAAAAAATGAAGATTTACTACCACCAATTACTAAATTAGAACGAAATATTATTTGTGTTGGATGGAACTATTTAGAACATTTTAACGAACGTGCCCAGCAGGATATTGAACTTCCTAACAAACCAACAATTTTCACAAAAGCGACAACTACTGTTGCTGGACCATATGAAGACATTCCATATCCCAAAAAATTTACTAATAAATTAGACTACGAAGCAGAGCTTGCAGTAGTAATTGGACGGGAAGGGAAACAAATCTCTGAAGAAAATGCTTCAGAATATATTTTCGGATATATGTGTGCAAATGATATATCTGCAAGAGATGTACAGCAATTACATGGCGGTCAATGGTTTATGGGGAAAAGTATGGATAAGTCTTGTCCTTTAGGGCCGTGGTTAGTAACAAAAGATGAGATAAAAGACGCACAAAGATTAGATATACATTGTAAAGTTAACGGCCAAATTGTTCAATCGAGTAACACTAGCCTCATGATCTTTCCTATAAATAAAATTATCGCTGAAATTTCAAAAGCAATGACCATAATGCCAGGTGATATTATTCTTACTGGGACACCATCAGGGATTGGATCGAAACGTGAACCACCAATTTTGTTGAAAGAAGGAGATATCATAGAGGTATCTATTTCGGAAATTGGAAGGATTAATAACAAGATTATCACGGAAAAGATCCGATGAATTGTTGACTTTAGTACTCTCTTTTTAAAAATTACTTTTTGATGAGGTGTAAATATGTCTGTTCCTCAATTAGATAACAGTAGACTTGGATTCACAAAAAAGAATGAATTAATATCGAAAGAAACAAAAAGTTTGAATATTTTTAACAAAACAGGTGTCGTAGGAGAAAAAATATGGATGGGGCATACCTTAGTTGAGCCAGGTGGTGTATCTAACGCACACCATCACCAACAATCCGATACCGTTCATTATGTATTAAAAGGAAAGGGTATCTTTTTTTACGGAGAAAATTTTGAAAATTCTGTAGAAATTAGTGATGGAGATTTCATTTATATTCCACCTTATCAAAAATACACTTATAAAAATGCAAGCCACACTGATTTACTTGATATGGTCACTACAATGGCGCCAGAACACCAAGTAGTATATGTGAGCAAAAATGAAAAAATTGAAATACCCAAAGGTTTTGCGCAGGAAGATAGAGTTTCAGTTGTAAGAGGTTCAAACTTAACTGATTTAACTAATCAAACGAAAAATATGCCTCGAAAAACAGCAATTCAGGCAACTAATCTTTGGATTGGACGTGTAACTGGGGAACCTTCAAAGGATTCAGGTGCGCATCATCATGGTGATGCTGAGACAGCTGGATTTATCATTAGCGGTACAACTCGGATCTTATATGGTGATAATTATGGAAAATATGAAGACTTCAACCCTGGAGACTTCCTAAGAGTACCTACTTTTTTACCTCACATAGAACGTAATGTAAGCGCTTCCGAACCGGTGGAGTTTTTGACTGCACGTAATCCCAAAAACATTGTAGTCAATTTAGAAAGTTAATATTACCTAGCAGGTTTGACATAAATTAATAGTTTTTTTCATCTATTGGAAGCTGACTTAAATCACTTAAATCAGCAAATAGATTATATTACGTGGGAGGGAATATAGTTGGCATTTCCTAAAAAAGTAAAGATACGTGAGGTGGGGCCTCGTGAAGGTATGCAAATTGAAAAGGCATCAATAGCTACGGAGGATAAGATCAGATTAGTTGATTTATTGTCTGAATGTAACTTTCCTGTAATTGAAGTTACTTCTTTTGTAAGTCCTAAATGGGTTCCAGAGATGGCTGATGCAGAGCTAGTAGCTGCAGGATTTAAAAGACATCCTGGTACAGAATATCAATGTGTGTATCTTAATTCTAAAGGAATTGAAAGAGCTCAAGCCACAGGGAAATTTGACCTAGAAGGCGTTATCAGTATAACTGCAAGTGAAACCTTTTCCAGAAAGAATACCAATCGATCAATAGAAGAAACCTTTGAAGAAATGGATAGGCGTATTTCGGTTCTGGAACATTATAATGTTCCAATCAGTACACTTACAGTAATGACTGCCTTTGGCTGTAACTATGAAGGGGATAGTGATTTAAAGCATGTAGTTAAGTTAATTGACCGAGCGATAAAAAAAGCCAATGACAATGGTATAGATCCTGAATATATACTTCTAGGTGATACAGTAGGATGGGCCAATCCTGTTTCTGTCGAAAATCTTGTTGGGCAGGTCCAAGATAGGTGGCCGAACAAAAAAATTAACTTGCACTTACATGATACTAGAGGGATGGGGTTAGTAAATGCCTTTGTAGGGTTAAAAATGGGGGTAGACTACTTTGATACTTCAGTCGGAGGGTTAGGTGGGTGCCCATTTGGTGGATTTAAGGGTGCTGCTGGAAATATCGCCACAGAAGATATGGTTCATATGTGTCATGAACTAGGGATTGAAACTGGAATAGACTTGGAAAGGCTATTAGAAGTAACTAGAGAAGCAGAAAAAATACTCGGTCGCGAACTTCCAGGTAAGGTATCTAAAGGAAAAACCTTATCCTCTTATAGACGTAATTTCAATATTTAACTTAAGAAATATAGAAATATTAATACTGGAAATATAAGTCACTTTGTTTAGAGTTCTGTAGGATTAGTTATTAAGAGAATTTCTATTAATTTAGGATATCATGCCCCCCTATTTTGCTTCAGGCTTGACATCTTGAGATATAGAGTTGAAAAGAGCGATAAAAATTGAATTAGAATGTTTTAGGAGGTATGTAAAGAAATGGGTAAAATTGACAGTACTGTATATGATAGATTAGGAGAAATAAAAACCTCATCAAACCGTCCTTACTATGAGAAATTAAAACAGCAGGATAAAATGTTTGTTCGTGATAGAATCAAATATTTAATTGATAAGGATAGTGCTGAAATTGAAGATGGAGTATTTGCTCGTTGTAATGATGAACAGTTCCTACCAGGAGATGCTGTAGTTACTCTAGTTGCAAAAATAGATGGCCGCTCAGTAGCAATTATTGCTAATGATTTAACTGTAAAAGCTGGAACTTGGGGCACTAAGACTATAGAAAAAATTATGAGAATGCAAGAACTGGCAGAAAAAAGAAAAATCCCCCTTATTTATATGATTGATTCTGCTGGTGCCAGACTTAATGAGCAATTTGATACATTTATTGACAGAAGACACGCAGGAAAAATCTTTTATAATACAGCACGATTGTCTGGCGTGGTTCCGCAAGTTTCACTTGTTTTTGGTGCTTCTCCTGCAGGTAGTGCCTACCTCCCAGCATTATGTGATTTTGTTGTAATGGTAGATAAAAACGCAAGTGTTTACCTAGGTTCTCCACGGATGGCAGAAATGGCGACTGGTGAAAAGGTAACTATGGAAGAAATGGGCGGGGCTCGAATGCATAATCAAGTTAGCGGATTAGGGGATATGTTAGTTGAAACGGAACAAGAAGCTTTAAATGCTGCAAAGAGTTACTTAGAATATATGCCTCAAAATTGGAAATGTAATGTTTCTTTAAAAGAATCTGTTGATCCAGTACCAGGAAGAAAAATTGAAGAGATTGTACCAGAAAACCAGCGTGTTCCAATGGATATGTATGAGGTGATTTCTCGTATTGTGGACGCAGATTCTTTTTTTGAATTTAAAAAACTTTACGCTAAAGAGATAATTACAGGGTTTTGTCGGATTGGTGGGAGAGCAGTTGGAATTGTAGCAAATCAATCAAAAACAAAAGGTGGAGTTATCTTTCCTGCATCAGCAGAGAAGGCTGCTCACTTTATCTCTTTGTGTGATGCATATAATGTACCTTTATTATTCCTAGTAGATCTTCCAGGCTTTATGGTTGGGAGCAAGGTGGAAAAAGAAGCAATTATCCGAAGAGGTGCAAGGATGCTATCAACAGTTGCTAATGCAACAGTACCAAGAATATCAGTAATTGTAAGAAAAGCTTACGGTGCTGGGTATGTAGTAATGTCAGGGGCCTCTATGCAGCCAGATGCGTGCATAGCACTTCCACAAGCCCAACCTGCTGTAATGGGTCCTGAAGCAGCAGTTAACGCTATGTACTTTAATAAAATTCAGTCTATTGAAGATCCTGAAGAACGTCAAAAATTTATTATAGAACAACGTGAAAAGTATAATAGTGATATCAATGTGTGGGGTCCCGCTTCTCAATTATATATTGATGATGTGGTCCCAGGTGATCGACTGCGAAATGATCTAATCAATCGTTTCGAACTTTATTGTGAAAATAGAAATACGTTAGAAGGTATTGCTGAAAAGAAAACAGTTATTAGAAGGGGTTAGGTTAAAACATAAAAAGAATTAATTGGGGTTGGGTGTAGAATGGTTTCTCTTAAAAATAGAAGGCTTGCATTCGAAAAAAAAAGTAAAGAGTGGACTCCCGAACCTGTTCATGAATTTTTCTTTCGTATGGCGGAAGAGTACAAAGAAAATGAATATATTATTAGTCAGAAAAAAACATGGACCTATTCGGATGTGATGAAACAAAGCAAACAGTTAGCTGCAGGATTAATTAAATTGGGACTTGAAAATCATGAACATGTTGCGTTAATTTTCCCGAACCACCCTGAATTTATCCTTTCAAAATTTGGTGTAGCAGCAGCTGGAGGAATTTTAGTCCCATTAAATTATCGTTTAAAAAAGGAGGACTTTAAATATTTAATTAACCAGTCTGATTCTTCTTACATTATTACATTAGATGTATGGAATTCAATAAACTATGTTTCATTGTTAAAAGAACTATGTCCTGAGGTTTTCGAAGGAGCAAGTTCTGAAGTATTCCCAAACCTTAAAGAAATAATTGTATATTCCCCAGAAGGAAATAAATATCCAGGTACAACAGACTTTTACGACTTATTATCCTCTATAGATACTGCTCATATAGAAGGGATACTAAGCAGTGTGCCAAAAGGGCATGTAGGAGATGTTACAGATATTATGTATACATCTGGAACTACTTCTTTTCCGAAAGGTGCTCTTATTACTCATGATATGATCTGGAGGAGCGCGTTAGGCAGTTGCATTAATCGCGGTTTTCAAGAGGGGAGGAAAATTTTTGTACCAATACCATTCTATCATTGCTTTGGTTATATTGAAGGGATTATTGCTGTTAGTATGGTGGGCGGTGCGATAATTCCACAAATAAATTTTGATGAATTTCAAGCACTGGGTTTAATAGAGACACATAAAGCGAATGATATTCTTTGTGTACCAACTATTGGTTTAAAGTTATTAGAAGCACAGAGAAAGAAGTCTCGTAATCTTTCTAGTTTAAGAGCAATGTATTGTGCAGGTGCCGAAGTATCTACAAAAATGTGGAAAGAAATAAAAGAAGTTTTAAACATTGCAGAACTAATTACAGGTTATGGCATGACAGAGTGTGCAGCTGGAGTTTTACAAACTGATCCGAGTGATGATATTTCTTATCTCAGCAAATACGTTGGCCGAACTATTCCAGGCGGTCATATCGGATTAAGTAAATTGAATGGTAACAACATTCAATTTAATGTCAAAGATATAGGGACTGGTGAATACCAACCTTATGGAATAGAGGGAGAATTGGTGTGTAAAGGCCCTTTAGTCACAAGTGGATACTATAAGAAGTCTGAAGAAACAGAGAAGTCACTAGATGAAGAAGGATGGTTTAAGACGGGAGATTTAGCTGTTCTGGATGAAAATGGATATATTTCTCTGACTGGAAGAATTAAAGAGATCTATCGAATAGGTGCAGAAAATGTTGCACCTAAAGAAATTGAAGATATCCTTACAAGGCATGACAAAGTTAATCAAGCATATGTAATTGGTGTACCTGATGAGGTAATGGGTGAAGTAGGCATGGCATGGATTGTGCTTGAACCACAAGTAGCATTGAGTGAAAATGAAGTATTTGACTACGCTTCAAAACATTTGGCTAAATTTAAGGTACCAAAATATATAAAGTTTATCCAACACGCTGAACTCCCTATGACTTCAAATGGAAAGGTGCAAAAGTTTAAATTGAAAGAATGGTACCTTCAAGGAAAAGTTCAATCGTTATTTTAATCAATTAGTGAGTTTAATAGGTAGAAAATATTCGTCACAAATCAGGGGTTGAAGAAGATAGAAGTAGCGTTATTTTATTACTCGATAATTGAATTGTTTCAACTATTTGCATGTTTCTAAGATGAAGTGTGTCGTAGAATTATATATTTAAATAAGTTTAAGTTTAGGAGTGTTTCTATGCATGAAAATAATGGCATTATTTTAAAAAAGAATAAGGGTGTAGCTACCGTAGTATTAAATCGTCCAGAAGTCCATAATGCGCTATCTGGTGAGATGATGGTTGAGTTCGTACGTGTTTGTGAGGAGCTTTCGAAGGATGATGAAGTAACAGTTGTAGTATTAACAGGGGCAGGTGAAAAGTCTTTTTGTTCGGGTGCAGACCTCGGTGGAATGAATAGTGATGAAGATAGTGTAGTAGAATTCAAAAATCATGTTACAAAATTTAAGAATTGTTTGAGTGCTATAAATAAAATAAATAAACCTATCATTGCTGCAATAAACGGATATGCCTTAGCTGGAGGATTGGGTTTGGCAGTTGCGTGCGATCTTGCTTATGCAAAGGAATCTGCTCAATTTGGTGCTCCAGAAATAAATGTAGGTTTATGGGGGATGATGATTAGTGCTCCATTGATAAAAGCTATTGGAAGCAAAAAAACTTTTGAACTAATGTATACAGGTGATCGAATAGGAGCGGAGAAGGCCAAAAAACTGGGGTTAATTAATGAGGTATTTTCTCACGAAGAATTTGAAGAAAATGTACACAATATTGCAGAAAAATTAGCAACCAAAAACCCGATAGCTCTTATTCATGGAAGAGAAGCAATAAATATGATACATGATATGGACTATGAGAAATCTCTAACATATTTACGTGATCAAGTCGTGGTATTGAGCCGAACAAAAGATTACAAAGAGGGTCTCACAGCGTTCAAAGAAAAAAGAGACCCTGTATGGACTGGGCGTTAACAATGAAAATTTCAAATAATATTATTTAACCCTTCCACTGTATACCGCTTTTTGTAACTAATATTAAGTCGGCATAGAATTAATTTATCTATTAATAAAAAAATTAATTCTATTACTTTGTCTAAATTTTGGTTTTACATTGGAACTGATACTGGAAACAATAATTTAAAAGGAGTGGAATATATGGAACTGTTCTTTGATGACTTTTCTCTAGGAGATGAAATGATTTCTTCACGAAGAACAATTACTGAAGCAGATGTTGTTAATTTTACAGGTCTGTCTGGTGATTTCAATGCATTGCATATTGATGAAGAATTTGCTAAAGAAACCCCTTATAAAACAAGAGTTGCTCATGGTTTATTATCTGTCTCAGTAGTAACAGGATTGCAATCTATGATGGGTAATATTAATAGCTCAACCTTGGGTCTTTTGGAAATTAATTGGAAGTTTAAAAAAGGAGTTATTCCAGGAGATACTATCTATGCAAAATTTGTTGTTAAAGATAAGAAAGAGACTTCAAAAAATGACCGGGGTGTTTTAATACGTAGTGTTTATGTCTACAACCAGCATCAACAAATTGTTTCAGAAGGTGAAATTATTCTATTAATGAAAAGAAAAACACCTACTACCACTTTATAATCGATCAGATAACCGTAACAAACTAGCATAATTTATGAGCAATCAAAGTAATGTATAAAAACTCTTAAATAAAGTATCGTAAAATGGAACGAAGGAGACAACTTAATGAAGCGATTAGAAGGTAAAGTTGCTATTATAACAGGTGCTGGTAGTGGCCAAGGAAAAGCTGAAGCACAGCTATTTTCTCAACATGGAGCAAAGGTCGTAATAACTGATATTGAAGAAACCTCCCTTAGTATAACTGAATCTGAAATAAAAGAACTTGGTGGAGAAGTAGTTGCTATTAAACATAATGTCTCTTCTGAAAAAGATTGGGAACATGTTATAGCTTCTACATCAGAAAATTACGGGAAACTAAATATACTTATCAATAATGCTGGTATTCTTTCAAGGCATAGATTGGAAGAAACTTCATTAGAGGAATTTGAAAGGATTCAATCTGTAAATACCCACGGAACCTTCCTTGGTATGAAACATGCTGTACCACTAATGAAAAAATCAGGAGGAGGATCTATTATAAATATATCTTCTATTTATGGTTTAGTAGGCAGTAAAGGATCTTTAGCCTATCACGCTTCAAAAGGTGCAGTAAGGTTGATGACTAAATCTGCTGCCGTTGATTTAAGTAAAAGCTATATTAGAGTAAATTCTATACACCCTGGTGTTATTGAAACTCCCATGACTAGCAATATAGTATCAGATAAAGGACATCTACTAAAGAAGATAACTCCTTGGCCAGAGCTTGGGAAACCAATAGATGTTGCTTATGGCGCTCTCTATTTGGCATCAGACGAATCTAAGTTTGTGACAGGTAGCGAGCTAATAATTGATGGTGGATATACTGCTCAATAAATATTTGACGAGTATAGTGATAATCTAGTAGGGAGGAACGATATGATCGTAAGAATTGGGATTTTGAGAAAATCACAAAGACTCACCACAGAGGAATTCCAAAAACATTGGCTTGAAGTACATGGCCCAATTGCTGCTAGGATTCCAGAGTTACAGAGATATTGTCAAAATCATGTCATTGACTCTGAGCAACTCGGTATTGATTTTCCACGAAGTTCACAAGATGTTGATGGTTTTTCTCAACTTTGGTTTAAAGATTTGTCGGCCATGAAAAAAAGCTTTACAGAGGATACTGTTGATATGCTTGTAAAAGATGAACAGCGTTTTATTGGAAATGTGGAACTAATTGCCGTGAAGCAAAATGAAGTAATTCCAGTTACTAATGATAAACCTCTTATAAAAAGAATGTCACTTATTAAACGTCGTTCTGATATAGATATTGAAACTTTTGAACATGAATGGAAAGAAGTCCATTCACAACTTGTGAGAGCAATGCCTGAAGTTGAAGGATATAACCAGAACTATATATTGGATCGTAATATAAAAAGAAATAGATCAGATTTTGAGGATGAATCAATTGATGGTATTGTTGAACTTTGGTTCCAAGATACTAAAAGTTTAGAGGCAGCATTCGCTTCTGAAGCTGGACAAAAGACAATGGCTCATGCAAAAACATTTATTGGTGAAATTACTACATTCATAGTAGAAACACATCAAATTATTTAATTAGCAAAATATCAGTGTAAAGTAAACTTTTACAATTAATATTCAAAATATTATGATAAATCGCTGGCCGTATATCTTATATCATATAGGATATACAATATGAAGCAAAATGAAAGGGGGAATGGATGAAAGTATATTATATAAATAGTTTAAAGTAGTCAGCTAGATAAAACACCATTAAAAGAAGTATAGAGCCCGTAAAGTTATAACTGCACGTAAACCCACATTGTAGTCAATAAGAGATTACAATGTCTAATAGTATACTTTATCAGACCATAATGAAAAGATAGATTTAGGGTTTCTCTAAAAGCTTTATTGAAAATTATACCTAAGATTGTCTTATTTCATAATTATGATAGCGCTTACAAGACTAATATAATAGTAGGGGGTTTTAAGAATGAAGAGAAAATCATTTTTTACTTCAATAATTATACTTGTTTTTGTAGCTTTATTAACTGGGTGTTTAAATAAGGAGCAACCTCCTTCATCTAGTAGTCCAGAAGGAAATTCTGAATCCTCTAATCAAACTTTTAACTGGAGAATGTCATCAACCTATGTTCAAGGTTCAATTCAGTTTGAAAGGGATGTCAGATTTGTTGAGCTTGTAAATTCCTTAAGTAATGGACGACTTAATATTTCATTACATCAAGTTGGTGAATTGGCAGATGGTGCGTCACTTTTAGATACTGTTAGTAATGGAACGATTGAAATGGGAGGAGACTGGCCTGGTTCTTGGAGGGGGAGAAACACAGCCTTTAATCTACTAGGTACAACTCCAGTTGGCTTTACTGCATGGGATTACTTAATGTGGATATACGCAGCTGACGGTCACTCTATCTATAATGAAATTTATGGTGCAGAAAATCTAGTATATTTCCCTTACAATGCACCTGGAACTGAATCAGGTATTCGATCTAACAAGCCTATTAATAGTGTAGAAGACTTACAGGGTATGAACATCCGGTTTGTTGGTACAATTCAAGAAAAAATTCTACAGGAATTTGGTGGAAATCCTGCAAATGTAGCACCTAATGAACTTTATGAAGCTCTCCAAAGGGGCGTCCTAGATGCTATTGAATTTAGTTCACCAGCTGGGGATAAAGCCATGAACTTTGACGAAGTTACTAGTTATGTAGCAGTTCCATCATGGCATCAAACTGCTTCTGTAACAGGAGTAATGATCAATCAGGACGCGTGGGAAACTCTTCCTGAGGATATAAAATTAATTATTGAAGTAGCTGCGAAAACTACTATGTTAGAAACTACAACAAATGAAATGTTTAAAGATGCCCTTGTAACTAATGAAATGCTAGAACAAGGAGATATCACAGTAACCGAATATCCAAACGAGGACCTTGAAAAAATTCATGAATTAGCAAAGAAATTTGCGGAAGAGTTAGCAGATGAAAACCCTGATTTTGCAAAAGTGTTAAATAGTCAAAAGAAATATATGGAGGATTATTCTACTTATCGTGAAATGCAAGGTGAATGGGGATTCGGAACCAACAGTGGAATTTTTTCTGATATAAATTAATGTTAAGAAACAATCACACTCTATTAGGTGAGCTCCAATGCTCACCTAATATATCTATAATAATAGTACTTTCAATAATATGAATGGAGAGGTTGTTAATGAAAGTATTAAAAAAAATAATAAAAGGAATAGACACAATAAATTTATGGGTTGGTAAACTAGGGGCTTGGTCAATTATTATTTTAACATTATTAGTAGTTTTTGAAGTCATTAGCCGTAGGGTTTTTAATTCTCCAACGATTTGGACTTATGAAACGATAACAATGGTATATGGATTTCACTTTATGATTGTAGCTGCTTATGCACTACTACACAAAAGTATTGTTTCAGTTGATATATTATATGAACGATTTTCCTTAAAGGCAAAAGCAATTTTAGATTTAATAACATACTTTATCTTTTTCTTTCCTTTTGTTTTAGGGGTTTTTTATGTTAGTTATGGAAATGCTTTGTTTTCCTGGTCTATAAATGAGACATCCTCGTCTTTATTTGGGGCGCCTGTATACTTATCAAAAACAGTAATACCAATTGCATTTGGTTTATTAGCTTTACAAGGTCTCTCTGAAGTCTTAAAAAGAATTTATGTTCTTGTTAGGGGGGAAACCTTATGATGGAAATAATGGCAATATTACTATTTCTTGGTTTAATAATCGGTTTAGCCACTGGACACCCTTTAGCATTTGTGTTAGGAGGATTAGCTACAATTTTTGGACTAATTGGCTGGGGACCCCAAACATTAAATATATTTATCAATGGTATTAATGGTATTATGAATAATTATACATTGGTGGCGATCCCGTTATTTACTTTTATGGCTAATCTTTTAGCAGGATCTAAAATTGCTGATGGATTATTTGAATCATTACGTTATTTGTTTGGTAGATTACGGGGAGGGATTGCATTTGCGGTTGTAATTGTTTCTACAATTTTAGCTGCTACTACGGGTGTAGTAGGTGCCTCTGTTGTAACAATGGGTGTATTAGCAATCCCAGTATTATTAAAATATGGTTATAATAAGAGTTTATCGACTGGAGTTGTAGCTGCTGGAGGTACACTAGGAATATTAATACCTCCAAGTATTATGCTTATCGTAATGGGGGCACAGGCATCAGTTTCTGTAGGTGATTTATTTAAAGCTACGTTAATTCCAGGATTACTTCTAGCGGGCTCCTATTGTATCTATGTATTATTTATCTGTTGGAGAAAGCCTGAATATGGACCAGCCCTTTCTTTAGAAGAAGCTGCAGCGATGCCAGTCAAACAAAGAATAATAGGGAGTTTTGTAAACTTAGTTCCACCATTAATTTTAATAATAGCTGTACTGGGTTCGATATATACAGGGGTTGCTACGCCTACAGAAGCCTCTGGGGTAGGAGCTTTTGTCGCACTGTTAATGACAATAGCTTATCGAAGGTTTACTTTAAAAGTTTTAAGTGAAGCAGTTTATGAAACTGCAAAAACTACAGCAATGGTTTTAATAATTATGGTAGGAGCTACGGCCTTTGCTTCAATGTTTATGGCCCTGAATGGTGTTCAACTTATTCAGGAATTTGTGAATACATTAGGATTTAATCAATGGGGAGTTTTTATCTTAATGTTAGCCTTTGTCTTCATTTTAGGTATGTTTATCGATTGGGTTGGTATTGTAATGATTGTATTCCCTATATTCATGCCTCTTATTCAGACGTATGATTTTAACATGATTTGGGTTGTAACTTGTATTGCCTTACTTTTACAGACATCTTTTTTAACTCCTCCATTCGGTCATGCACTTTTTTATGTAAAGGGTATAGTTTCTGAAAAAGTGAGTACAGCGGAAATTTATAGAGGGGTAATCCCATTCATAACAATTATAATATTAGTTTTAGCAATTATTATGATTTTCCCAGATTTAGTATTATGGCTACCTAATGCTTTTAAATAGCCATGAAATTAATATAAAAAGGCTTCTTGATTAAAAAATAGTCTGAACTTTTAGAATTTTTAATTGGTTAAATACAAAAAAAATTATTGGGAGTGAATGATATTGTGCATGTTATTTTCGCCATATCAAATTAAGGACATAACTTTAAAAAACCGACTAGTAATGTCTCCAATGTGTATGTACTCCTCTTTTAATGAAGATGGTAGAGCTACAGAATGGCACAAGGTGCATTACTCTAGTAGGGCAATAGGTGGAGTGGGTTTAATTATTACTGAGTCAACAGCAGTTAACCCTCAAGGAAGAATTTCCATGCTAGACTTAGGTATATGGAGTGACGAACATATCTATAGTTTAAAGTCAGTTGTGAAGAGTGTACATGAAAATGGATCAAAAATAGGCATACAACTCTCCCACGCAGGACGAAAAGCTAACATCGAAGGACCTGTGATTGGCCCTTCGGCTCTAGCTTATAAAGATGGTCAAAAAATTCCCGAAGAGATGAAAACTGATACGATAATACAAACTGTTATAGATTTTAAAAATGCGGCACGGCGAGCTAAAGAAGCTGGATTTGATTTAATAGAAATTCATGGGGCTCATGGATATTTAATAAATCAATTTTTATCCCCGTTATCAAATAAAAGAACCGATGAGTATGGAGGATCAAGAGAAAATCGTTACCGTTTCTTAAAAGAAGTTATTGAAGCTATCAATAGTGAATGGGATGGACCACTATTTGTTCGTATTTCTGCAGACGAATATAACACTAAAGGGAATACTATGGATGATTTTATTTACTTTTCTAAGCGAATGAAAGAGCAAGGTGTTGATCTAATCGATTGTAGCTCTGGAGCAGTAGTACCTGCACATATTAATGTATTTCCAGGGTATCAAGTTCCACTTGCAGAAAAAATTAAGCATGATGCAGACATTGCTACTGGTGCTGTAGGATTAATAACAAGTGCAATTCAGGCAGAAGAAATTCTGCAAAATCAAAGAGCGGACCTAATTTTTATAGCTCGTGAATTACTACGCGATCCTTATTGGCCATTAAGGGCTGCAGTCACATTAGGTGCTAATATAGAGGCGCCAAAACAATATGATAGAGCGTGGAGAGAAGCGTTGCCATTGGAAAAGGAAGCTTTCAATCAGAGATGGGTACCGGGGAAGGAATCGTTAGCCCCAAAAAGGAATTAGCATTTGGAAATGAGGGAATTTTTTTTGCGGAATTCCTTTAGTTATTAAGGAGTTTTAATACTTCCAATTAGAGCATATGAAATTTTATATGGCAAAGACCTGTTAGATCTTATGAAAAGCAAGGGGACGTTTCTCTTGCTTCTTTAGTTTCGCAAGAACTAAAGAAATGCGTCAATATTTATCCCTCCAACCACTGCGCCCAAATAGTATCTTCAGCAACCATATTCCTTTTCTTTTCTTAAGCAAATTCGCCACGGTCCCATAAAAATAAAGCAGAATGTAACTTTTAGTTATTTCCTCACAGCCATTAGTTAGCACAAACACTTGGATTGGGTAAAGGGCAGAAATGATCGAGTTAAAAAAGAAGTAATTCAGATAAAGATTGTTCGTTTTTCATTCGTTTAACCTCTTTCCTCATATTAATGTAATACAAAATATCACCTTGGCACCGGTTTTGGTATGAAAACAACCGAAGAAAGAAGTAAAACAGCTGCCCATGGAGCTGCTAGAAAGAGTAGGTATTCCAGAACAAGCAAAAAATAACTGAATGGAATGAATTATCGGAGGACAGCAACAGAGAGTCGCTATTTCTAGGCACTAGCAATGTAGCCAAAGATTATTTTATTTAATGAAGCTACATCGACCTTAGAATGCTAGAAAATCATCAAATAGGTACTTGAGGTTATTAAGGATTTAGCAAAAACAAAATTCTATAAATAACGATTTAAATCTAGATAAGCTCCGAGCCACTCTTGGTAATCTAGTGGTTCTGGGAACACCCCACCGCTGGGCAAAAAGGTTAATTCTCCAAAGTATACTTTATTATTTGTATTATAAAGGTCAACACGAACATAGGCAAAGTCTTGGGAAAGCTCTCGAGCAATATCTATCATCTCATTAAATTGTTTTGGTTTTTCTGGTGGTTTAGAATATAAATGTTTACCTCTAAAGTTAAAAGGGAGTTCTTTCCAATTGATGTCATATACTCCTTCATTTCGAGAAGCAAAACGATCTCCAATCACTCTAACAACTAGGGGATCTCCATGAAAGCAATGAAATTTGTAATCCTTTAAATCACCAGAGGGATCCTTTAAATACTTTTCAACAATTGCACGACCTACCAGTGGTTTATAATGACGTTCTCCAGTCTTATTATAATAGTTCATTTTTATCCACTTATGCATTTGTTTCTTTGCTTTGTCCCAATCTAATTTATATTTATCTTTGACCAGAATATTCCAACCACAGCCATGGGTAGCTTTTAGTACAAAGGTACGAGGGAGTATGCGTAAATTCAGATGATTTATATGGTTATACACTCCGTACATTGGAACTAAATATTCTTTGCCGATTTTCTTTTTTATATATTTTCGAACCTCATATTTGTCCGTATACATTGCAAACCGTTCTAATTTTCCATTAAGTCTAACCCAAAGTAATTTTTCAGAGATGATTTTAGGGTTGTGAATGTTAGGTTCGTATCCAAACATCCTCCTAAATCTCTTTTTTACTTTAAAAAGTTCATCCTCCATATAAACCCAACCTTTATTAAAATTTTAATAACGACTCAATTCCAAAAATGAACCGAGCTAGTCTAAAAGTTATTTATTTTAAGCTCATAACGAAGGAGTAGCTTGAATTTGTTTTTACCATGTCATTTTCAATATTCATAAGTAACACCAACCTAGTTAGAAAACTCAATACCGACTTAAATCAAGATGCGAACCTAACCATTTCTGATATTCATATGGATTTTTGGAGACACCGCCACTTGGTAGAAATGTCAATTCACCAAAGTAAACTTTATTATTTGTATGGTAGAGGTCAACACGAACATACGCAAAATCTCGAGAAAGTTTTTGTGCTACATCTACCATTTCTGTAAATCGTATTGGCCGTTCGAGGGGGGCGGAATATGGGTTTCGCTCTAGTGATTCAAAAGGTAGTTCTTTCCATTCCATATCGTAAACTTGATCCTTAAGTGTACCAAAACGATCTCCCATAACTCTCACAACCATTGGTTTTCCATGGAAGCAATGAAATTTGTAATCTTTTAAGTCACCAGTAGGGTCCTGTAAGTACTTTTCAATAATGGCTCGCCCTTTTAGAGGTTTATAATGACGTTCTCCAGTCTTGTTAAAATAATTCGTATTCATCCACTCATTCATTTGCTTTTTTGCATTAAGCCAATCTAATTTAAACTTATCTTTCACGAGGATATTCCAACCGCAGCCATGGGTAGCCTTCAGTACAAAACTTCTAGGGAGTGAGCGAAAATTTATTTGATCTACGTGGTTATATACACCGTAGAGTGGAACAAGGTACTGTTTTCCAATTCTTTTCTTAATAAACTGACGTACTGCATATTTGTCTGTGTAATTAGCAAAGCGTTCCAGGTTTCCGTTTATTCTAATCCATAGGAGTTTCTCGGATAAGGTTTGTGGATTGTTTATATTAGGCTCATACCCTAGTACTTTCTTATACTTTTTGATCAGCCTAGGTAGATTATCGTTCATGAATTAGACCCGTCCTTTCTACAACTTCACTTGTTAAATTAATGGTTAAAAAACCTTTATTTCAACATATGTTTACATTTTTAATGTGTTTGGACGAAATAACGGTTTTGCAGCACACTGAAATGTATGAAACAGACTGTTCTCGTCTCCAATACCACATTCGGGAAGTAGTAAATGTTTCGTTGTGGGTAGATTTTACGGTGGACAGCCTCATTGGGTTTGGTGGATTTTAATTAAGTAGTTAGTGGTTAGAAGTAAGTTGTTAAAGTGGGAAGGATTAGAATATCATCTTTAAAAATTAATTAACAAAGCTGACTAAATAACGAAAAAATTATGTAGATTGTAATGATAAAAAATGGTAAATTTGAATTAAGTACCGATGGAAAATTGCAAGTAAGGGATGTAATTTTAACAAGATGAAGTCGGGAAAGACCTCGTTTACCCTCATGTTAAGTTCAATATTTCTTTTAGTAAAGTTAGGTGAGGAAATGGCGTTTATTATTTTCGGTGTTTTGTTAGTTGGGTCATTTGTCTTATTACTCGGTGTAGGTGGCAAGCAGCTATACAAATTGAATAATGAGGAGCGGGAAGATGTGATTAGGCAAGTATATCATTATGCTGTGGCGTTCATTACTTTAATAATGGTGATTGGTGGGGGTGTCTTTGCTTTCATGGCGGTGGCTGACTATGTTTCACCGAACACTTATGTCGAGTCATTTGAAGATTACAAAAATATGAGAGATTATCACCCAAAATACGAAAATAGTGAAGTTAAAAGAGAAGAACTCAGTGAGGAAGAACTAAGAAGACAATATGATTTGATGGTTGAACAGCAAATTGAAAATAATAAACAACGTGCTTTAAATAGCTTTGTTAAAAGTTTAGGATGGATTATTATTCCACTACCTATCTTTGTATTCTTCCAACGAAGAATTAGCCGAGAAAAAGGGTATAAATGATATAAAAGAGGAACTATGAAATGGTGACAAATAAATACTTGAAACACACCAATTAGCATTATAATTGGTGTGTTTTTTATTGCTGTATCAGAGTAACGAGTTCATTATTTGGAGAGGAATAAATATCAATAAAACCTTCATTGATTACTGTGTAGTAGACGGATTCTGTGCTACAAGCAATTTCAAATTTGAATTTTTTTATGATTTAGCCTGTGATTTTATCACAACTTCACGACAAAGCCCCTTCCAACAACGTCACAAAGTGTTCAGAAAAATTTCACCATATTTGCCACCTCTTGTATGCTAGAAGTAGATTTAAGGAGGAGGGACAAAAAATAATGGATACTACTGTTGCAGCAATTATTTGTGGGTTTAGTGGTGTACCTTTAGAAAAAATATAAAAAGAAAGACGAATTGAAATGAAGATTTTGTTTTCTCTATCCTTCGCATATTTTACGGGATTATTAATGTGAGGCCTATTGTCATAACGATGGGGAGGAAAGTTATCGCAATTATCCTGGTGTTTGTTATCGTGTGAATTCTATTATTAAAGGGTACATTAGTGATGAACAAAAATAATAGGGGAGGTCTTCCTTCTAAATCCTATAGTGAGGTTATGTAGAGTGCGTATCGCAGGGTTTTAAAAGAAGCAGGGGCCTAAGGGGTTTTACTTGCTGGGGATTTTATTAAGCTATAAAATGAAACAAGAAAAAATATATACAATGAATAGAAAAGGTAGTACAATAAAGGAAATTATTGAAGGGGGAAAGTAAGTTATGACACCATCTAATTGCTAATATTAATTTTTTGAAATTAATATCAATTTTGTAATGAGCGAAATTTGCCTAATATTATTTAGGTTATTTGTTGTGCTCTTATAGAATTAGGCATTTAGAAGGTAACTTACTTTATCATACTATATATTATTTTTTACAGAATATGTTCGGCTTTTAGGTTCTGTAAAAAAACTTAAGCATTCGGAGGGTTTTATACATCCCGTATGTACTATTTTGCTTGATAATATAATGTTATGGACTGTAAGAAGAGATTATCTTCTTATGGTCTTTTTTTATGGTAATTAAAAGAAAAACACAAGTACCTTTTTCTGCCTTTTCGTACGGGCATAATTTCAAAGATTAGTGAAAGAGGGAATGAAAATGTTAGAGCTATCATTAAACGGTGTAAAAAAATATATGGGTGCAAATCTTATTTTGAAGAATATTACCTTTCATATATATGAAGGAGAAAAAGTTGGGGTTATTGGTGCAAACGGAAGTGGAAAGAGTACGATTTTAAAGTTAATAGCTGGAATAGAAAAGCTTAATTGTTACGCGGGCTTAACATCAAACCTTGGTTATGATGAAGGGTGGATTTCCGTGCCAAAATCTGCAACAAAGGCTTATCTTGAACAAATACCTGAATATCCTTCAGAGTTAAGAGTAATAGATATATTACATTTAGCTTTTGAAGAAGTTCACCTCATTGAAAATGAGTTGCGACAATTAGAGAAGAAAATGCGTGCTTTAGAAGGCGCAGAATTAGAGAAAGTGATGAAGCGTTATAGTGAACTAATGCAGTTATATGAATTTAAGGGAGGATATGAAGTCGAAGAAAAATTGAACAAAGTATGTAAAGGGTTGAAGTTTACTGACAGCCTTTTAAACAAAGAATTTCGTTTTTTGAGTGGTGGAGAAAAAACGATTGTTGGTTTAGGGAAAATCTTGATTGAGAACCCAGATATTTTATTACTAGATGAGCCAACAAACCACTTAGACATGGATTCGGTAGAGTGGTTAGAAAACTATCTTAACAGTTATAAAGGGATTGTCATACTCGTATCCCATGATCGTTACTTTCTAGATAAGGTAGTAACGAAAATAATTGAAATTGAGGACATGGAATGTGAAGTTTATAAAGGTAATTATTCTACTTTTACTAAAGAAAAAGAAGAAAGAATGCTTCTTCAATTTGAAGATTTTAAAGAACAGCAAAAGCAAATTAAGGCAATGGAAAAGTCTATTAAAGATTTAAGGGATTGGGCACAAAGAGCTGATAACAATAAGTTTTTTAAGCGGGCAGCAAGTATTCAAAAAAAGCTCGAAAAAATGGATCGAATTTCAAAACCTAAATTTGTAAAGCAAAATATGAAACTAGACTTGAAGGTTAACGAGCGATCAGGGGAAGAAACGATTAAGGCCTGTGATCTATCAAAAAATTATGCTGATAAAGTTCTTTTTCAGAATGCTAATTTACTAATTAGATATGGTGAACGCTCAGCGTTAATTGGTCCAAATGGAAGTGGTAAAACAACCTTCTTAAAATTACTATTAGGTGAGGAAAGTCCAGATTTAGGCACGGTTGAGTTAGGTGCAAATGTGATGCCAGCTTATTTACCACAAAAAATTATTTTTAATAATGAGGAACAAACTGTTCTTGAATGCTTTAGAGAAAATTTTTATATTCTAGAAGGGAAAGCTCGGGAGTATCTTTCAAAATTTATGTTTTATGGTAGTAGTGTCTTTAAAAAAGTAAAGCATTTATCAGGTGGCGAGAGAATTAGACTTAAACTAAGTATGCTTTTATATAATGATGTAAATTTACTAATTCTTGATGAACCTACCAATCATCTCGACATTGAATCAATCGAAACGTTTGAGGAAGCATTAGAGCATTTTGGTGGAACAATTTTTATTATTTCTCATGATCGCTATTTTATAAATAAAATTTGTGATCAGGTTGTTGCGGTTGAAAATAAAAACTTTAAAAGTTATCTAGGTAATTATGAGTATTATAAAACTGAAAAAGTTAAGTTTAACCTAAAGACTAGTAAAGAAATAGCTGTAAAAACAGATAAAGTGATACTAGCTAAAAGTGATGATAAAGAAATTAAGAAAAGACATGAAATAGCTGAATGTGAAAATAAGATTGAAGAACTTGAAAAAGAAATAGCACAGATTGACTCGATAATGCTTAAGCAAGGGTTAGCTTATGAAGATTTAAATGAGTTGTACTTGAAAAAGGCTAATCTAAGTAATCAACTAAATAGGTACATGGATTTATGGTTAAAACTTAGTAGCTAATTTAAAGTGCTAAAATGACAAAGCGACGGTGAATGTTAAAAAGGTAAATGTATTCTTTTACGAAATATTAATATTTTATCTTTTAAGGCGAGTTGAAATGATAATACGTTACTACTACAGAAGGCAAAAGAGGATACGAAAAGGGAGGTTTTTCTCATTTGTATCTGTGTACAAATCACATTGGATATTATGAAAAATATGGATTTACTTCTAATGGGATAGGGTATCGTCCTTGGGGTGAAAGTTCAAGGATTTATAAGTCAGAAATACTAGGATAGCAACAAAAAAAGTTAGTTAATAAAAGCCCTTAGAAGGTCGGTAGAAAGCAAGAATTTTTGGGGCTTAGAGCAGAACATTCTTGAAGTAATTTCAAGAATGAAAATAAGTAAAAAGTTCATTATATGTGAAGAGTTGTACTTAAATTAATGAGTGTGATAGTGCAAGAAGCTTTTAACCTAACTTGGGTTGTTCAGATTATACATTATTTATATTAGGGGGAATTATAAATGAGAAATTTAAAAATAGATACAGGTAGATTAGTTATTACTATATTCGATGAAAGTATGGTTGAAAGTGTACACCATAATTCTTTGGATGAAAATAATCGTAAATTTGTACCAGACGAAGTGTTTGAGACTTTAGAGGAAACACGAGAAACCATATTGTTTTTAATGAAGTGTTATGATAGTGAAAATGATGGCCCCCTAGTTTATCCAATTATTCTTAAAACCGGTGAGAATATAGGATATGTTCAGGCTGTTCCATTGGAAAATAATGAATGGGAAATTGGTTACCATATAGCTGAAAATTATACACGAAACGGTTATGCAACAGAAGCGGTAATGGCTTTTGTTGCAGATATCACCAAACTGCTTGGTATCACTCATATTTGGGGTATCTGCCGTGGTGATAATATTGCTTCTCGTAAGGTTTTAGAAAAATGTTCATTTAAACTGCATAATAGAAGTATCGAAGATTATAAAGGAGAACAACACGAAGTTTATAAGTATTTGTATAGTATCACATAAGATTTTCGACCTTCTGCAATCTGGAACTAGTGTTGAAGAAGATCAACTAATAAAAAAATATTTGTTGCAAAGTACAACGAGACTGCTCATTCAGACGACATTAATTATATGTGGTACTTTTTGAAAAAGTCATTTGAAGATTATTAAAATATGAGAGAATATCACCCAAAATTCAAAAATAGTGAAGGTAAAAAAGAAGAACTCAGTGAAAGTGAACTAAGAAGACAATATGATGCGATGGTTGAGCAGCAAATTGAAAATAATAAACAACGTGCTGTAAATAGCTTTGTTAAAAGTTTAGGGTGGATTACTATTCCACTACCTATTTGTATTCTTCCAACGAAGAATTAGCCGAAAGAAAGGAAATAAATGATATAAAACAGGAACTATGAAATGGTGACAAATAAATACTTGAAACACACCAATTAGCACAATAATTGGTGTGTTTTTTTATTGCTTAAGTAGAGGGGATTTTCTATTTTCGCATTGCTCCTGCTTCACGAGAAGTGATTGCGCCTTGTCCTTGGCTTACATCTTTTTGAATTTCCTGTTTTACTTTTTGAGGATCAGTTCCAGCAGAATTTGAATTCATCATAGCACCCAAGTTCTGTTTCGGATTTTGGTTTTGCATACAAGTCCCTCCTTATTTTTTTATAACACTGTTATTATTTACACTAAACAGTCGGTATATCCAATAATTTCAATTAACATTAAGGGAAAGTTCCTCTTTTACAGGATTGTGAAGTCCATGCCGTCAATTTTTGGCATCACATATCTAGAATGATGCAATCGATATTCATCTCTTCCAGTTTTTTATGGCTTCTAGGCCACTTTGCCTGTTTCGACTGAGTATCCTTCATTTTTTTTAAATATATTTTTACGGATTTCCGAATATCTTTCTTGTCATCAATGACGAGGATTCGAGATGAGTTCAACCGATTTCCTCCTTGGTAAATAGATTTTCACGAGCGCAAAACAAACCAATATAATTGTACCTGCTAGAAGGGGAACGCCATCAACTTTTTCCCATAATACAACAGGATTAGGTACAAGCTGACCGAGTGTAAAATATAATACTGCCCAAATAAAAATACTTGAATATGAGTATATTGCATACCTAGCAAAAGGAAGCCTCTTTGTTCCGCATATTACCGCAGCTGCATTACGAATACCAGGCATGAAATAGGTTACCAATAGAACTTTTTCGTTAAAAATATCAAGAAGTGATTTTGCTGTATGGAAATATTTTGTTTGATTTAGTCGCGATAAAATATATGATCCGAAGTATCTACCTACAAGGTAACAGGTAGTATTTCCTGCTATGAGTCCACAAAAAATAACGATGAAAAGCAATACGGGATAAGCTTCATTGTTATTGGTACTACTAATGGTTAATATCATAACTTCATTCGGCACGGGGGCTATAAATCCTCCTAACCAAAACCAAAGAAATATGAAAAACATATTTTTCTCTCCTCCTACTAAGAAAGGTATTTACAATAAATTCCGACCAACAAATTGAATTTGTACGCTTGGAAAAATTACTTATTAATAATGAACTCAAGTGGAGTTATTATTGGAAAGTAATAACATTACTTGTTTTTTCAAGCACATTTATTTTCAAGTAAAGCCTACTAGCATGTTGAGCTCTATAATCTGGGCGGCATCTTTTTTAAAATAAGCACGTCACAAATACAATTCATTTTTTACAATCACATTAGTAAATTCGCCTATTCCCACCTAAAGCTATTTATTTCTGCTTTGACTTCATTTTAGGGGAAATTTCTTAATAAAAAGAAAGGATAAATCTTAAGATTTCCTTAAGGAATTTTAAAAAGTGTTTAAGATAGGAGAGAAAGGAGAAGGTCTCTTGATTTTTTACCAACAAAGAAGTAATACTGCTAAATACCCTGCAACACATTCAACGCACTTTACTTTTGACATCTATAATAGTCTTCAATCCATCCCACAATCATTGAAACAAGTGGATGGAGGATCGGATTTTCTTTAATAATGAAAGGTGTACTATTTTTCCTAGGTCTTCAGGCGTGAATTTAATGAAATGACCTCAAATATCTATAAAACTATTTTTAGAGATATTCCACTGATTGACAATAAATACAATTTTAATAATAATTAACGAGACTAGTTTTGAACATAACGTATTAAATACATTCTCTTAGCCTTTTACATAACCCAAATCATGTACATGAAATTTTAGAAGTTTTGCAAATTTAGATTGATAGGAGGTATTCGACAAGTTTCTTCTTGCCTTAAGTATTTAAGTGAAGTGGTCATCTGGAGCCAGGTGGAAGAGGAAGGGCAACGAGGATGTAAAGTTTATTGTGCAGGATGTTATAGGATGATTCATTTGATATTCCTGTACTCAGCGGGACTAGTAACTGAGTTTTTTCAATGTACCTAGTAATGTTCTAGTACTAGCTGAATAATTCTAACAAAGTTATACAGGAGGAAAGAGAATGATGCGAACACTTATGCCGTTTCATCTATTATTGGTAGGTTTGGTATTGCTACTAATTGTTAGTGGATGCAATGCTATTGATGAGGAAGAAGTCATGCTTGAGGAAACGACCCAACAAGAAGGTACTAATATAGATGAAAAGATAGAAGAGACTGTGGAAGAACCACAATTTACGGAAGAAGTTAAGGAGCAAGAAAACGTAAATCTACAGATTGAAATGAATGCAAATGCGTTTATCGAAGGTGATCATATTGTTGTTGAGGGAAGTAGTAACATTATACCTGGTGCAGCGGTTCGTTTATATGCAGAAACGATACAACGTACGATTACCCAGGTTCCATTAGGTGAACGGGTAACGGTAGATGAGAATGGAAACTTCCGCGCTGAACTTAAGCCAGGAAGGTATAATAATCTAAGGTTAATTATTAGTTTAGAAGCAAATCAGCAGGACGATATACAGGAACATTACGGTGAATTCAATTCAAAATTGGAAGGACCACTCATTTACACTGAAGAAAGCTACCATGGCGACATTATTAAGGAAGCAAGAATTGAAACAGCTGTATTCCTGCAGGATGATGTTACTGAATACTCTTTTGATGTACCAATACGGGCAGAGAAGCCAGAAGATTACGGTGATACAAACATATGGATCGAAGCCGACGTAACGAATGATCATCGATATATTTATGTTAAGGGTCGTTCGAATCTTATAGAAGGAACAAGACTTTCAGCTGAATACTGGTCTTCAGAAAGACATCATATGTCACAAAATCAAATCATAAGACCTTATGCATTTGTAAATCCAGATGGTAGTTTTGATTTTATGGTTCACTATAACACGTTAAGAAAAGAAGGATTTTTACAGATCTACACTTTAGATACAGAGAGATCAAAACTCACAACACAACTAATAAATGTCTATGGAGAGAAATTTGAAAACATAGAAGGTGATTATGTTGTTCAGCGGCGTGATGGTAGCAATAGTGTTGAGTTAATCTTATATCCAGAAACCCCTGAATTAGATGTGCCAGAAGATATCTCGTTAACGACAGACAAAGAAGAAACGATGATGACGGTTTCAGATGAGATGTTGTTTGATTTTGATGAAAGTGAATTAAAGTCCGAAGCCAAAGAAGTACTAAATAGTCTACTAGAAACACTTGCGACACTGGAAGCTGGGACTGTAGTTGAAATTAGAGGACATACGGATAGTCAAGGAGATCCATCTTATAACCTTAATTTATCAAAAGAAAGAGCATCTGCAGTCATGAATTATATTTTGGAAAATGGTGATACCAATCATTTGGAGTATCGTGTAGAAGGTTACGGTGAAACGAAACCAATCGCTTCGAATGAAGATGAAAAAGGTCGAGCGCAAAACCGTCGAGTTGAATTGGTTATTAATCCGCAGGGGGTCTGACCCCCATTGTGTTGACCCCCATTGTGTTAACGCGTTAACGCAGCGGGGGTCAGACCCCGTTCAATTTATGATGAAGTTATGGTACTATCAGATTAACAAATTCATTTTGCATACTAAGGGAGAGACCCTAATTTAAGTCATAGGAGTATTTGTTATGTCATTTGTTAACGGAGATATCGGATTATTAGTTACTTTTTTAGTTATTTTATTTTTTTTAATGTTTGTTATTGCATTGGTTGTCAACGTAATTAAGTTTGTAGGAAAACAATCCAGCCAAGAAAAAGACTTGAAAATCGAAGAATTACACAATGAAATTGAAGAGTTGAAAAAAGAAATTGAAGGACTGAAAAAAGATAGAAATGTATAAGTGTAATTAAATTAGAGGTGGCCTCTGAAGGCGTTTCTGCAATGTTGCAGGGACGCTTTTTCACTGTGAGCAAGGTGAGTTCAACTTGTAAAACTTTTTTATTTTTAAAGTGTATACTGATCATGCAATATTTAGAATTTTTATGACGGTCATTTTAGGGGTAATGAACAAACTTTTAGTGCAAAAACTCTATTTCTAGTAATAATGGAACTAAAATCACTCATGAAGATTTAGAAAAAGAGATTATTCATGCGAAGACAGGAATGAACGTTTAAACATTGTAGTGAAAAAATAAAAAATAATGGTGGTACGCTAAATGAAATTTAATATTTATTTTCTTGGGTTAATGTTAGTATTATTATTCACTATTACAGTTACGGGTTGCTCTCATGATACAAATGAACAAAATTACTTGGATGAAGAAGTAAATTTGGATTTTGAAGTTCAGTATATTCGTACAAATGCATTTACAGACGGAAAGAGCTATCCCACCATTTCTTTGGTTACTTCAACCGAAGAATTAAGCACGTATTATATCGACAACAAGGATGCCTACGATTTAGAAAAAAAGGAAGTAGTATATTCTGATTCAACCATTGGTTTTTTGGATGCAGTAGATAAATATGACGATGTTTTTTTCAGAGATAATGTTGTTGTGTTTGTGTTATTACAAGAAGATAGCGGTTCTATTCGCCATATTATTACTGACATCAAACGTAATAAAAGCCTTGTTGATATTAGTGTCAAAAGAATTGTCCCCCAATACACAACAGATGATATGGCAGAGTGGCATGTCATGGTTGAGCTTAAAAGAGACACATATAATGCTTCAGAGATTAAAGTAGTATTTGAATAGGGATGTATAATGTTACTGGACTACGCGTAAGGATCGTTTATTGCACTTATTTTTTTCTTGTGATATTATTTCATTGAACAGGCGGTGAATGAAATGACAGATAAGAAAATGACAGAACGTGCAAAGCAGGCTCAACAACGGAGAAATGAGCTTCTTCAATCTGCCAAACGATTGTTTGCAGAAAAAGGCTATCATGCAACTACAACAAGATCGATTAATCAATCTATCGGTATGGCTGACGGATTGATATACCATTACTTCCCTGAAGGTAAAAAACAAATCCTGTTTACTCTTATTGAAGAGGAATCCGAAAGAAAGCTTATTGGCATGCAACAAGCTGTGTCTACCCTTCATAAGGAAATGCCTGTAGACGAATTTTTGTTTAATATCGCGAAAATTATATTTAAATATGCAACGAAAGACAAAGAATACATTCTTATCCTATTTAGAGAAAGTCATATTTTGGAGTCAGATACTGTTAATAGCTTCTTTAACCAATTTAAAGAGACGATCGATTTTGCAGTGGACATTTTGAACCATTATATTGCGGAAAATAAAGTAAAGGACCTCGATCCAAGAATGATGCTTATGCAATTTTCCAACTCGATTACCATATATATTGTTCAAATATTAATTATGAACAAAGATTTTATATTTGGATTGGAAGAAGAGGAAGATTACATTCGTATGTTAGTGGATCATACAGTAAAAACTTGGTCTCCGTCATAAAAGGAGGAGACCAATTATTTTACTTGTTTAATTCATTGATTGTTCAATGAAATATATTCTCTAAAGGGAGGAAGGAAAATGAAAAAATTTATTTTAAGTAAAAATTTTATTGGTGTGATTATATTTGTCTTTGTCATTCAAATGTTGTTAGCGTATGCCAGCTTTGGTCCAGTCATATTTACTGAAGTTAAGAATTTACCAATAGGATTTATTTCAAGTGACACTGGAGAGATGTTTGAGCAAGTGGAGTCTGAAATTATGTCGACAGAAATGAAAGAGGTAGAATGGGTCTTATATTCCAACTATGAAGAGATGATGGAAGGCTTAGAGAAAAAAGAAGTATACGGTGCTCTTCATATTCCAGTGGATTTCACTTCAAGTTTAAGTTCTTTAATGGAGGGAACATTTCATCCTGTAACGATGGACATTTTTATAAATGAAGGAATGAATCTTCAAGGAGCACAGATAGTTAGTTCCATCCTTGAAGGCGTTGTTTCAAAACAAAATGCCGAGATAAGAAATGAATTACTTGTTCGTTACGCTGCGAATGACATTCAAGTATCACCAGATGATGTTCTATTAATAGGTAACTTAGTAACAGCAAACACCACTCAAATCCATGCTCCAAGCAGCAGTAAAGAAGGGCAGCTTCCAATGATATTTACTGTATTGATTTGGCTTGGTAGTTTAATAGGTGCTTTAATGGTATGGCTTGGGATGCATCGTCCTGCACAAAAGCCTGGCTCTTTTGTAAGTACACAATTGGTTTCTGGTCTTGTGCTATCAATCTTTCAAACAATCTTAGCCTATATTATTGTAAATGTGTTTATGGGACTTGAGGTGACAAATGCAGGACTTCTTTTATTTTTCATTTTATTGACAGCATTCGTTTTTTTCTTAATTCAAAGCTCAGTTTTAAATTGGTTTGGATTTAAAGGGTGGCCAATTCTTATCATCATTTGGCTTTTTGGACCCGCCTTAGTTCAAGTTCCGCCTGAAATGTTATCTAATGGCTATTATTATGGAGTTTATTCCTGGATTCCAATTCGTTTTCATGTGGAGGGGTTTAAGGATATTCTCTTCTTTAATGGAGGGGGCACGTTTAAGCAATCGTTAAGTGTTGTTATGGGAATTGGGATAGCTTTTCTTCTAGTTATTACCCTTTCTATTTTTTCCTTAAGACAAAAGGATTTAACAAAGAGTCCTTTGAAAAAGCGAATGGATAATCAGGGGGTCTGACCCCCATTGTGTTAACGCGTTAGCGCAGCGGGGGTCAGACCCCGTTTTTTTAGTAACAAAATTGTTACAGAGCGACAATTCCACCGATACAATGAAATCTTACACTATAGTTGTTGACATAAAACAACAGGAGGTCATGAAGATGAAAAAAATAAGATCCATTGTTATAGGTGTTAGTGCTGCAGTAATTATTGGGGGAATAGGAGTGGTAAACGCTTCAAGTAATATATTTTCAGGAAGTGACCAACCGCACCATATAGAACAAGAAAAACAGGAGATGGATTTACATCAAGAAACGGGGACATATATCGGGTTAGCCGATCCGCACACCGTTGAAATCAAAACAAGCAAAGGCTATGAGGCATATCAACTAACAGAAGAGGCGCAAAAACAAGTAAAATCCCTAAACAACAATGACGCGGTACAATTTAAGTATTATGATAAGGGTCTGCAACAAGTAATCAAAAGCATTACAAAACAGAAGCAGGATCAAGACAAAGGAGAAACTAAAACGGAAACGGGAACATTTATCGGGTTAGCCGATCCGCACACCGTTGAAATCAAAACGAGCAAAGGCTATGAGGCGTATCAATTAACAGAAGAGGCGCAAAAACAAATACAAAACCTAAACACCAATGACGCGGTACAATTCAAGTATTATGAGAATGGTCCGCAACAAGTAATCAAAAGCATTACAAAACAGAAGCAGAATCAACAAAAAGAAGAAACTAAAACGGAAACAGGGACATATATCGGGTTAGCCGATCCACACACCGTTGAAATCAAAACGAGCAAAGGCTATGAGGCATATCAATTAACAGAAGAGGCGCAAAAACAAGTACAAAACCTAAACACCAATGACGCGGTACAATTCAAGTATTATGAGAATGGTCCGCAACAAGTAATCAAAAGCATT
>NZ_WMKZ01000015.1 GCF_019024285.1 Alkalihalobacterium elongatum | reverse complement strand
GTTTTTAAAACATTGACGAGATATCATGTATCTCTTTATTTCGCTTGGCTTTTTGTTCAGTTTTCAAAGAACTTTTTTACTGCTGTTTCAGCAGCGACAAGATTTATCTTACCAAATCTAGAGTGGAAAAGCAAGTCTTTTTTAAAACTTTTTTTTAAACCGATTTGATAAGCAGTTATCGCCTTAGCGACAAAAATTATTATATAACTTATTTTCGTCTTCGTCAACTAAATATTATTTAAAAATAATTTGTAAGCTACTCTCCCAAAGGATCACTTTGAAACAGCAGCTTGTCCATCCAATATATAATAATGAAACAATTTATATAAAAGGTCAATAATCTTTGCAGAAATAAATTGAGTAATAAGTGCATAGACCAATATAATCCAATCAATGGTAATTGCTAGTGACATAAAGATGACCGAATTAAATAGAAACAGTAACCTTCCTGGCATTAAATTATACTTCTTATGAAGAACATGAACAATAATAGCAACACCACCAGAGGAGGCCCCACTAATGAATAATAAACTTACACCTACTCCAAATAATATTGCCCCTAAAAACATATCAACGTATACAATAGAAATTGCTTCCATTCCCAATAAACCAATTAATGCAATTGTAATAGAAGTAACCGTCACCGAGTATAAAGTTTTTATTACACTAAACAATCCTATCCATTTAAAAGCAATAGCAAGCAATAAAAAATTAAAACTCCATAAAGAGAGCTCATATTTAATAGAAAAAAGATATTCGAATAGAATAGCAATACCAGCTGCCCCACCCGAAGGTATTGCATGAGGAAATAAAAAAAGGGACATCGATAACCCTTGCAATATCGATCCAATTGTTAAGGATACCCCAAGATAGGTTTTACTCACTCTTCTATAATCTCAAACGTTTCTGTAATTTCAATACTATCTTTGACTGACTGGACCATCGAACAATTTTTTCTAGTAACAACTAAAGACTTTTCAATTTTTTCTTCATTTAAATTTGAGCCAGTAATGACAAAGTGCATATGGATCTTTTGTATTTCTTGTGCTCCCTCTGGGTTTCTTGTCACATCCGCACTTACTTTTACATCTTTATACTGCACCCTTTTCTTTTCTAATACTTTTCGTAGAACACCACCGCTACAAACTGCAATTGAAGATACCAACAATTGATATGGTCTAAAACCAAATTCCTCATTCCCAGAGATATCAAGGGTTCCATATTCAAATTCTGCCTTAAATCCATTTTCCTTCATTATAAATTCCATTAGTTACACATCCCTTACCTGTTTGGTTAGTTTTATTGTACAAAGGTTTCTAGTTTACGTCACCCTATATACAATAAATAATATGACCTCATTCTAAAAATATTTTTCTTGAATATCTATAGTTCGACATTACAATTAGTATGGTATGATGGTTTTTAATTTTTATTTTTACGGAGGATGCTTATGGATAAAATCATAAAAAGTAAGCAGAATCATCCAGGTTATCGCTTTGCGGTTCTAATATTAATGGTTTTAATTGCAGGATTTTCACAAGGAATGTTGTTACCTCTATTAGCAATTATGTTAGAGCAAGCTGGCGTATCATCTTCATTAAACGGTCTAAATGCTGCAGCTCTATATATTGGTATACTTTTAATCTCTCCTTTCATCGAGAAGCCTGTACGGAAGTATGGATATAAACCTGTCATTACCATTGGACTTATATTAATCATCGTTTCATTATTATTGTTCCCATTTTGGCAAGTTTTTTGGTTTTGGTTTATTCTGCGGATGATTGTAGGGATTGGCGATAATATGGTTCACTTCGCCACACAAGTGTGGATTACATCCACAAGTCCTATAAGTAAAAGAGGCCGTAATATTTCACTATACGGATTAGCATTCGGACTCGGGTTTAGTGCTGGACCTTTCATGACAAGACTCCTATCAATTAATGAATACTTACCATTTATTATTGCTAGTATATTTAGTCTAATTTCTTATGTATTTGTTCTTTTCCTAAAAAATGAATGGCCAGAGAACGATTTAGAAACAGCTAAACAAACTGGAACATGGGGACGGTATAAACAAGTAATCAAATTAGCCTGGTTCGCTCTACTACCAGGATTTTGTTATGGTTTCCTTGAGGCTTCTATTCACGGTAATTATCCCGTTTATGCACTTCGTTCCGGTATAACCATAGAATGGGTTTCAATCCTATTACCAGCATTTGTTATCGGGGGCCTTATTACTCAACTACCTTTAGGTTTACTTAGTGATAAATGGGGGAGAAGGAAGTTATTATTGACTGTAACCTTCTTCGGCTCGCTATCATTTTTTAGTATGATTTTTGTTGAGCAATCAATTATACTTCTTCTTTTGTTTTTCACATTATCAGGGGCATTAGTTGGCTCATTATTTTCTTTAGGGGTAATGTATTTAACTGATTTACTTCCGAAGAATTTGTTACCTACAGGAAATGTAATGACAGCAGTAAGTTTTGGTTTAGGAAGTATTTTAGGTCCATTAACTGGTGGCATATTGATTGATGTTATGGAGAGCGGAAGCATTTACTTTGCAATCGGAGGAATATTATTGTTCGTTTTTGTATTAGGTATCGTATTTAGAGAAGATGCTCCTGCTACTGTAAAAAAAGCAGCTACTGCATAATTATTGATTAAGGAGGCTGACTAATGGTAGTCAGCCCCCTTTTTATTATCCGATTACTTCACCAACTATTTTATGACTAGGGAATGAAGATAGGTTTTTCGGAACAACCTTTATGATTTTCGTCTTTAAGTATTTACCCAACTCTTTTGCGAGGTCCTGTGAACCTACAATATAGACTCCCTTCCACTGACATTCTTGAGATTTCTGGTCGATTAAAGGAGCTAATCTCCTTAACCAGCGTTGCTGGTTAATTTCAAGTCTTTCTTGGTACTGATCCTTATGGTTTGCACTTGAAGCAACCCGTTCTGTTGCAGCTGTACCTTCATATTTCCTCCAATTGTCATCATCTAAATTTAAGATATACCGCACTTCTTCATTAATCTCTCCAAGTCTAGTGTCTAATGCTACTAAATCCATTTGTTGCAATAGTAATACACCACTAGCTGGGTATTGATACTGTATGGTCTCTAATTGATCGAGCATCGGTTCGTTTTCCCAAGAAAAACTATTCTCTACTGAAAGTTGCAGTTGGTGAAATTCCCAAATATCCCTATTTGGTGATGCATAAACAACGATTGCTTTTTGCATCTCATGTTGTCGCTCCAGCAATTGCTTCGTTACTTTCTTCTTTACATCCCTAAAATTCTTTAATTCCTCTTTGTCTTTTCTGGCAATAACGTATTGCTCTAATTTCTTCAAACCATTTTTCAGTTGCAGCTTCCAATCATCCTGACCACTTCGAAGTGTGTTCAAATAAATGGTTAGTACACCCTTGTCACACTGGGACACCTTTAATTCCTTTAATCGTTTTGTAAGCGCCAAAAAAATTCCCCCTTTAGGACAAGATATATAACCCTATTACCATTTATATTCGTAATTAAACCAAAAAAAGAAGCACTTTTTTCAGTGCTCCTTCATCATTTAGTGGTAACCATTCGATTTATTAGCCGAACTGCTTGTCTTATGGTTATTAGCGTGTTTATGGCTTGTATTATTTTTATTCTTTTTATTGTGTTTTTTATTACTCATCGTTTACACCTCTCCTTTAGCAACATTCAAAAGCTTTTATAAAAAAAGAAGGCGACCAACGTAAGTGGCCACCTTCTTTCCAAGTACCACATCGTCTTATCAAAAAATTACATTCTGGGGTCGTAACGATTTTTGTCCTTCATAGACACCTCTTCCAACGAATTTGTTGTTCTTAACAAATTACACTTTCAGCATAATTGTTCAACGCCATTCACCTCTGAGGTATTGACAAAATGTTATTACCGTAATTTTAATCATCTTTGATGTGGACTTGTTGTTGAGGATAGCTAACCGCCGTCCTCGTTTATTATGATGTCCTCTTCTAAGAAAAGTATGTAGTTTTTTTTATTTTTTTCACCTTGCTGAAATTATGTTTATCTTAAATTGAGGCTGTTACAAACAATTAGTGGTAATTCACGATGAGCTTAAAATTACATACTAACGTATTTCTTCAAATAATTACAAAAGGTGACCTGTTAAAAGGTCACCTTTTTTGGAAGCTTCACCATTTTAATGCTTCTGGGGCCGTAACGATATTTGTCTTTCGGTAACACCTCTTTCACTGAAGTTACAAACAATTTACACTTTCGGCATAATTGTTCAACGCAACCACCTCTTGAGGTACTAATCAACAATCGTTATTTCCTTCAGCTGTGGTGAAAACTCTTAGAGGATTGCAATTGCCTTCCTCAATAATTATGATGTCACAATTTCTTAAAGTTATTCGGATCTTTTTACAGGAATTAAATTCCTTCAAAAGGATCTTCTTTTTTAGTTCCTCTAATCCTTTTTATATCATCAACTACATCTTTAGCCGCATCAATAACTTCCATTGAACTGGTTTTTATGTGTTGTGCACTTTCTGAAATTTGTTTTACATCATGACTTACTGATTTTAACGCATCAGAAACTTGTGTACTTGTGTCTTTTATTTTTTCAATTATTTCTTCACGATTATCTTTAATGTAAGATGTGGCATCTTGTGCTACATGTTTTAGTTCTTCAGCACCTTCAACGATTTTCTTTCTCGTTTTTGGGTACGTTAATAACGCTGCAACAACAACAACACTACCAACAAACATACCTTTGCAAACTGAATTGCATTGCTTTTGCTTTTTCTCCATTGGTGCCCCTCCTCTGGAAATAATTTCATAGCTCTAGTTTAACAATAATTCTTCAAGGAAAAAAGGACAACCTACTGAATGAACACCCAGTCAGTATGCTTTATAAAAAATAGTTCCTGCTTTTTGTTCTGTTTCAGCTTGACCAGTACTTACAAGTAAATCCAAATGACCTAAAGTTTCTGAAAATGTTAATTCTGGTTGTTTTTTGTACACTTTAGGAAATAGCAGTTGAGTAATTTGATCACATGTAAGAGCATCATTTCCCATCAGTTCCTTAATGTGCCCAGCGCGAAGATTTTGTTCTTGGACCCTTTCGTCTACTAAAGCAGAAATATCTGCGATAGGATCGCCATGACCTGAATAAGAAACTTTTATCGGGTAATTCTTCAACATTAGAAGTGACTCTCGATACTGAAGTAAAGACTTTGATCGTTCTTCCTGACCACTATATGGCGCTTCGATAATGGCATTCGAAGATATATGCTTAATAAGATGGTCGCCAGAAATCGCCTTTTGTTCTTCTTCATTTAGAATCATAATTTGAGTTTGCGCATGGCCAGGTGTTTCAATAACTTTCCACCCCTTTAAACCTGGAACTTCATCTCCAGAACGAACAGGATGATCTACTTTAGCTTTACATGTGAATTGAAGGTAAGACATATTTAGATTATAAATATGCTCAATCATCCGTTCATTCATTCCATGGCTTTTGTATAAATTCATCAGGTAATTAATCGTTTGGTTTAAAAAGGATTCATTTTTTTCTAACCACGGCTTAAGTTTAGGATGCCCTGTAATTTTCGCATTCTCAAATCGATCGATTAAACCGACATGATCAGGATGATGGTGGGTTAAAATGATTTGCTCAATATCTTTTGTTGTATACCCACGCTCTAATAATTCATTACACAGTAATTCCCAGCCTTCTTCTGTTCTAGGTCCAGTATCAACAAGAGTGAGGGCTTCATTTCCCTCAATCAAGTAAACGTTAACTGGACCTACTAAAAAAGGAGTAGGAAGCGTAATGGTACTTATTTTCTGCTTATATTTAGTATACGCCATGATATACTCCTTCCGATTTAACCACTTTTTTCTCTTTTAATGTATTAACCTTCTCTTTATTATACTGTAAAACCTCTAATAAAATGGCTTCTGTATGTTCTCCTAGACCTGGCGCAGGATGTAACCCTGAGAAGCTTTGATTGTCTTTATCATATGTAGTTGCAACTTCTGGATACCCTTCAAATGGAGTAAAAATCAAGCGACGCTCCTCTACGTATTTTGAGGTTGTTAATTCACCTGGCTCAAGTACTGGTGCCATACAACAATCGACCTTTTGCGAAAAGCTCATCCATTCATGCATGGAGTAAGATTGAAAAAGTTCTTTCATCTCACGATAAATTGGATTTTTATCTGTCGTTTCAGACATATGTGCAGATACCCATCCGTCTTTTCCAACCGCATTACAAAAGTTAGCCCAGAATTTTGGCTCTAGTGCACCTAAGCTCATGTAACGATTATCCTTCGTTTTATATACATGATAAGAAATGATTGCTCCAGTTAACTCTGCAACACCTTGTTGTCTTCCTTTTTCACTTGCAATTAAAACGTGATTATTCATAAGTGATACCATCACATCGGTTAGTGACAAATCAATATAACTACCTTCTTTCTTAATCGACCGTTGAACAAGAGCCGCTAAAATAGCCTCTGAAGCAGCCATACCACCTGCCATATCAGCTAACGTAATTGTTGGATGTACAGGTTCATTGTTCTTATCTTTTAACTGGCTAAGTAATCCGCTTAAAGCAATGTAGTTGATGTCATGACTCCCAAAATGACTTAAACCTGTATCTTGACCATAACCTGTCAGAGAACAATAAATAATATCTTTATTTTCCTTTTTTACTTCCTCATAACCTAAACCGAGACGCTCCATAACCCCTGGACGGAAGCTCTCGATAATAACATCTGAACTTCTCATTAAATCTAAAGCAATCTGCTTTCCTTCTTCCTCCTTGAGGTTGAGAGAAATGCTTTTTTTATTACGATTATTCGCTAAAAAAATTAATCCTGTCCCATCACGTTTGTCACCAAGTGCCCGTGCAGGATCACCTGTTAATGGCTCTACTTTAATTACTTCAGCTCCCATGTCACTCAGTCTCAAACTCGCATAAGGACCAGGTAAGTATTGTGAAAAGTCTAAGACACGTATTCCCTCTAACATATTATTCTCTCCCTGCTTCTTATATTTTCTATAATTGTCTACCGTGAAAAAAGACTGACTTTGGCAGTTTATATCGACTCCTTACCTTGAAATATAGAGCTATTATTTTTATTAGCATCTATATTTTGAGCTAGGAAGCCAGACACTTTACTCTCAAGTCAGCCTTATAGAAAAAAGTATTGATTGCTTAGTTGTAAACTTCTGTTAAGAATAAATCTGTATCTAGTGGTTCAAAACCATTTTCAACCTTGCGTAACTCTTGGATTTCCATCGTTAATCTTTCAATTTTCTTTTCCATCTCTTCTAATACTCTCATTTCAACTGTTACTGTCATAGTTAACTCCCCCTAAATAAATTAAAAGAATATTCTGATAATTAAAAGCGAAATAAATTACTCCCTGTTACCCAATGATAACAATCACCTGACGATAGTTACGATGTTCTCCCTTTACTGCAATGCGTTAAATCGTTTTAAATTTATGAATATTCTATCAACGTATTCGTCGTTTGTAAACCACTTTTTCAAATGTAATCGCTTACAGTTCTAAAATAATTTTCCTACAAATTATCTCGGTACTTATCCACACGGTGTGAATACTGTGGGTAACTTGTCCAACTTCTTCAACTACTAAGTAAAATAAGGTGTTTATCTGTGGACAAATTTGTGCATATTGTTTTTTCTCTTTTTTCACCTTTCTAAATAGTTAAGTGCACTATAGACCCAATCTTCTTCTACAATAATATTTTCAACGACTCCTCGTAACCCAATTAATGTTAGTTCATCCAATAAACGCCTTAAATCTGTTAACCTTGTTTGTTGTCGTTCTATTTTTCCTTTTATCCCCTCAACAAATGTATCTGGTTTTTCAAATACGTCTTGATCAACTGCGACCATTTGACCTGTTATTTGAAAGTACACCCATTTAAGTTGTTCATCACTCTTTCTTCTAATTTGTATAATCCGCCTTAGCATTTGTTTACTTTCTTCCGATTCAGCAATCACCATTAGATAATCATAAGTAATAATCGATGTACTTTCACGTGTTAGTAACTTTTCAATAATATTTATAGCAGCAGTGCTTCTATACCATAAGTCATAGTAATTCATTATGCGCTCCCCTGCTTTCCATTTATTCATCTTTTATACATATGAGCGGAAATGCTTGCCCTATAACGGTGAGGAATTATAGTATTTTTATACAAAATCCACCAAAATAAAATAATTATTCGAAAAATTGTAACAACTACTTAACACAATTAAAACAAAGACATATTACAATGGTTTTATAAATAAAAAATATAAAAAGGTATGATGAGAGATGAGAAAACACGCGCCATCGTTTGAAGAGCTAGTTCTAGAGAACAAGAAGCAACTTCTTCAAGATCAAGAAGCTTTAAATAAAATAGAAAAGCGTATTGAAGAAAGAAAAGCCAAAGAATTCGAAACTACTGCCAGCAAAAATTAATAGTAAATTTTAAAAGGTGTCCTAAATAGGACACCTTTTTTTTGGATTTTTATTGATATGTCTTTAACACGTTTTGTAATTTTAACGCTAATCCCATTTCACCCTTAATTTTTAGCTTCCCACCCATGAAAGCCATAGTAGGATTTAATTTACCTGCAACTAACTTTAAAAAATTGGCATCTGATAACGCAAGAGTACACTTTGGCTCATAGTTCTCTCCTAAAACATATTCGACTTGGCCATTTTCAAATTTTATTTGATAGGTACCTTCCTCATCACCTGTTAAATCAAACTGATAAGTTGTATTTAATCCTTGAATTCCTTCTGGATTACTGTTCATTTTTTCTTTTAACGATTCTAAAGTTTCTTTTACTCCCATTTTATTCGCTCCTTTGTTTCAACTATTCAAAGTTTAACACAGAATGAATGGTCATTCATTATTTATTTTATAATTTTCATATAATTGTTTATTTAATTCTCTTACGATCTTTTCATAGACGTTTAAACGAATTCCATCTATTTCATTGAGTAAATGGTGTTTACCCTCATCATACAAAATAATTTGGCTGTTATAAAATAGTCTAGCAATAAACTGACAATTATACCTCCAGTCGACAGTCCCGTCCTCAACACCTTGAAGTACAAGGACTCGTTGCCCTTTTTCATTTAATGAATGAACTTGATCATTCCAATCGATTAATGCCTTCAACCACTTTAAAGGAACCAGCGATGGTTGAAAAGGGTCTTTTTTTAAGAAATCAATAAAGTGTTGGTCAGCACTACTTTGTCGAACAACTCGCTTAACTCTTTTCACTAATGGTTTCATAAAATAGTATCCGACTTTCGTAATTGTCCACAGATTGGAGCGAATAAGAGGGGCTATTAAAATAATGGATTTATATTCGGTTTGAGTGCTTTTGAGGAGATCACTTATAACAACAGCAGCACCTGTACTATGAGCAACGATATTCGGTATAGTATTTAATTGCTTACTAATTTCATTGACTACTAGCTCATATACCCTCTCGTATTCACCAAAGTCGTTAATTTCCGCTGTCTCTCCACTAGATAAACCATGTCCTGGCCAATCGAAAGTAACGACCTTATACCCTGCTTTCGTTAAAAAATGAATGGTATCACTTAAAATACCGACGTGGTCCAAATATCCATGCAACAATAAGACGACATTTTCTTCTCTACTGTTTTGAGGTTCAAACATTTGAACTTTAATTAAATAGCTATCTACATATACATTTCCAAAATGATACTTTTTCTCTTCAGATGGCAGTCCGTAAAATTTTAAATACTTCTTTATGTCACCTGTTTGTTTTATAGGCATTTTGAAATCAATTATTTCTGTTTGCTTTTGTAGTCTACTTATAACCTTTAGCATCTCATTTCTACTCATCTTTTTTTCTCTCCTAATATGGGTGCCTGGCACCTTTACTGTACTAAAGGTGCCAGGCACCCATATATAAAACTTCTTTCAAATAATTTTCGCATATTATGTAAATTTATAACAAATAGTAATAACTGTTGGAAAAGTCTTTATTCATGGTAATTATATGGAAAGGGAGAAAGTTAATGGATAATGTATTACTAGCAAGGATGCTTTTTGGTTCGTCTATAGCTTTTCACATTATTTTCGCAACACTTGGCGTTGGACTTACATTAATGATTTTGATTGCAGAAATTGCCCGTGTAATTACTAAGGATAGTGATTATGGGTTATTAGCTAAACGTTGGACAAAGGGTGTGGCTATTTTATTAGGAGTAGCAATTCCTTCTGGAACAATCGTTGGTGTCATGCTCTCCTTGTTATGGCCAGGCTTTATGGAGATGGTTGGACAAGTGATTGCTTTACCTTTCCAAGTTGAAATATTTGCCTTCTTTATTGAAGCCGTCTTCCTGTCTATTTATATCTATGCTGCGGACCGTTTATCAAATGCGATGCGTCTAATCAGCGTTTTTTTTGTTGCATTCGGAGCAACAGCTTCTGCGGTACTTATTACAGATGCTCACGCATGGATGAATACTCCCCGTGGTTTCGATATAGTTGGTGGTCAAGTTGTGAATGTTCGACCATGGGAGGCTGTTTTTAACCCAAGTATTTATGTTACTGCTTTGCACGTAGTAAGCACTGCTTATCTAGCTGGTGCTTTTGCCATTGCTGCTGTTGCTGCGTATCGGCTCATTCGCGGTGGACTGTCAGATCGTGAGCAAATATATCACCGAAAAGGCATGGTCCTATCATTAATTATCGCTGCAATTATGTCTGTTTATACTTCAGTTAATGGTCACGACGTGGCAGTAATGCTTCACAATTACTTACCTGTAAAACTAGCAGCGGCTGAAGGACTATTTGAAACTCAATCAAATGCTCCGCTTGCGATATTTGGTGAACCTGATCCGGTAGCAGGGCGTGTTGTTGGTGGTATTGAAATTCCTGGCATGCTGAGTTGGTTAGCTACTGGATCAACAGATGGGGTTGTAGTAGGTCTTTATGACTTCCCAGAAGAAGAATGGCCACCTTTATTTGTTCATACACTCTTTAACGTTATGGTTGGTATCGGCACAATGCTTATAGGCATTTCCTTTATTGCGTTAGCTTACCGAATATTTAAAAAAGATAAGCCCTTTCCTGCTTGGATTTTAGTTCCAGTCATAGCTGGTGGCCCACTTGCGATGATTGGTATTGAAGTTGGTTGGATTTTTAGTTGTACCGCTAGACAGCCGTGGACGATTCATCAAGTAATGACTACCGCTGATGCAGCTACACAGTCTGGAAACCTAGGTATGTTGTTCTTCTTGTTTATAACACTTTATATCATGCTTCTCGTATTAACTTATTTGGTCATGAATTTCTACTTTAAACGAAATCCTGTTTCAAAAGACCTAGAAACGACTCCTTAAAGGGGGAATATTCCTTGAATGAAGTTTATATTGCTATTGTATTAATTTGGGTATTTTTATTCGTATACTCTATTGGAGGTTCGATTGATTTTGGAGCGGGATTTTGGGCGATGTTTTATTATGGTCGAAAAGATACAAAAGCTTCAAGTATCGCAAATCGTTACCTTTCACCGTCTTGGGAAGTAACGAATGTTTTTCTAGTCTTATTAGTGGTTGCTCTCGTTGGCTTTTTTCCAGGCGCAGCCTTTTCACTAGGTACAATTATGATTGTTCCTGTTAGCTTCGTTTTACTTTTGCTAACCATACGCAGTGCCTTTATGGTCTACTCTTATACCGTACAAAAGTATACGAAAATGTTAACCGTCATTTCTGGAATCACAGGCCTTTTAATCCCTGCTTTAATGGTCAGTATGCTCCCGATCGCTATTGGGGGATTTGTAGAAACTGTTGGAACAAGGCAATATATTTTATACGACCAACTTCTAACTAGTCCTACGTTATACGCTCATCTAGGCTTTGGGTTAAGTACGGAGTTATTTCTCTCCTCGCTGTTATTAAGTGATTATGCTCGAGAAGCTAACTCCCTGGGGACCTATCATGTTTATCGAAGAAATGCAATCATTCTTGGTCCGATTACGTTGTGTTTTGCAGTCGCTGCGACTTTAACACTGATTCCAGAGGCTCAATGGATGGTAGATAATATGGCAAGAGAATGGGAATTATTTGCTCTATCATTAGTAGCTTTTGCTGTAGGATATAGTGCATTATGGTGGCCATCGAAAAAGGTCGATATTGGGCAGCCTCGCGTTGCAGTGCTTGCGATTATTACCCAATTTGGATTAGCCAGCTTTGCTTATGGGATGGCTCATATGCCTTATATCTTATATCCTGATTTGACCATTTATGACGCGTTTACTAATGAAACGATGTTCTATTCTTTACTAATTGGCTATGGAATCGGATTAGCCATTTTGGTACCTGCATTCTACATTTTCTGGAGATTGTTTATGAAGGACAAACGTTATTTACAAGCGGAAAAATCGAAATAAACGTGTAAAGCTAGAGAATGAATTGCAGACAAATTCATCCTCTAGCCCTTTCTTTGTGACACTTATAAAAAATGAGCCTGACGTCATACAGACTCACTGATTAATCATTTACCCTCACTTACCTCACTAATTGAAAATACATCATTCTCATATACTAACCAAACTTTTATCTCATCTTTTTTAAAGACATTTTTTACTCCGAACCTTTCTTCCTCAAGCTCTGTCCATCCCCATGCTTTTATTTCTTCTAAATAGCGCTGTGGTGGGAGCATCCCATGCCTTCCATTCCTTAATTTATATAATACATACTTTTCAATATTCGGCTGGGTAGGTGTTCGATCTGTTGTCACTTCTGCATTTTCTGGTATTGGAAAGCTCTCTATCGCTGAAGACTCTATGAAAGTGACATTTTCGTGGTAACCTTGATTACAAGCTACAAGAGTAATAATTGATAAAAATAAAACAAAATAAATCAAAATAGTCTTCAATTGTTCCTCCTCCAAACTTTCTCCTAATTTAAATACTGGGTTAAATACAATATATATCTTTGACCTATGTTATTAATTTGTTTCCTCATAGATGTACAAATATCTAATGTTAATGCATACATAGGCTGTTAATGATTTAGACTGTAGCTACTATTGCTACTACAACAACTGTTATCAAAAAAATGAACAAAAAATCAATACCAAAAGTAAAATATCCATAAAAAGTGCGTACTGGTTGACTTCACCTATCTATAATATGCGACAAAAGCTATATCTGTAAGTGAAATTCGTACCTTTTCTTCAATATTCGTCATAATTCTACCTTGACTAAAAATATGGCCAAATTCGCCAATATACCCTTGATTTTCCTTACAATTTTTATATTCTGACCAATAGATATAATGTAAAATTACCCATGCCTTTTTCACTATTAATCTAATAACCTAGGTTTTCAGCAAGGACAAATTCAGCTGAAAATTGTTATTTTAATAACCATAAACTCTAGACCCTCAACATAATGATTACAAGAACTAAAAAAACCCTTGCTCCAACTCGTTTGGCATAGTTAAAGCAGGGGTGGGGTTGTTTTAATTTGATTCTTTCTCAAAGATTGTTGCTTTTTGCAATTGGGCCATTAATCAAACAAAAGGTTGGTTCTTCACAACTTAGCGTGTAGCTTATTAAATAAATTAGCGAAGTGGTCCAACAAAGTTTACGAAAAACATCATTTAATTTATTTTCCTTCTTGCGAAATCAACAAACCTGAATTTATCTGGTCTGTGGCGAGATTCCGTGTATTGAAATAAACTAGCATCCTCTAAGTAAACAAAGTTCTTTACAACAACGACATTAACAAACCCCTCAAGATCAAGTAAACGTCGATCTTCCTCTGTCGGTTCTTCAACAGTTATTTCTTTTTTTGCGAAACTAATTGTTAATCCAAGGTCTTCTTCAATATATTCATAAATCGAGTTTTCACAAACCGACCTTGTTAGATTAGGTACGTATTTTTTTAATAAAAAATCTTTGTCTAAAATAATTTTCTCTTTTCCGATTTCTCGAATACGAATGACTTTCCAAATTTCATCTTCATCAGTTGCCTTTAATTGATCTTTTAAAAAAGGGTTTGGCTTCATTTCAGTAAACTCTTCTACGATCGTATTTGCCCGGTCTCCCATTTTTTTCGCTAATTCTTTAAAGCTAACGAGTCCAGAAATCGGGAAATTTAACTTTTGAACATCTAGCACAATCGAACCTTTACCTTGTACCTTTTGAATATATCCTCTTTCAGAAAGCAATTTTAAGGCTTTCCGAATCGTTTCCCGTGATGTTGAATGAAGCTCGACCAGGTCGTTTTCTGATGGAAGAAGACTATTTACTGGATAGTCTCCTTCCTCTATTCTCGTTGAAAGTTCTTCATATATTTTTACGTATTTATTTTTCACAAATATCACCAATTACAATTGTATCACTTCTTAGATAGATGATAAACGACCGATTCATAAGGACGTATACTCAAATTATTACTTAATGGTGCAGGATCCGCATAATTTGAAATAAGAACCTCATGACTAAACGAGCCGACATCCATTGATGGTGGAAGTTCATAAGTCACTTCTTTACTAGAAAAATTATTTAATACTAGTAGCTTCTCATCGTTATACGAACGTACATATCCGAATATCTCTTCATGTTCACGATCGATTAACTGATAATCACCATACGTAATAATATCGTACTCTTTGCGCAACTGGATTAACTGTTGGTAATGATAGAATACTGAATTTGTATCTTGCAAAGCTTTTTCTGCATTAATTTCAGTGTAATTGCTAGCCACATTAATCCAAGGAGTTGCTGTTGAAAACCCAGCATTCTTTTCACTATTCCATTGAACTGGTGTCCTTGAATTATCACGTGATTTCCGCTTGATAATTTCCATTATTTCTTCTTCTGCCATACCTTTTTGCTTCATTATTTCGTAATAATTCAATGTCTCAACATCGCGATAATCATTAATATTATTGAACTTAGGGTCTGTCATGCCAAATTCTTCACCTTGATAAATATACGGTGTCCCTTGCATCATATGAATCGTTGTTGCAAGCATTTTAGCCGATTCGTTATGGAATTCTTCATCATTTCCATAGCGAGTAACTACACGTGGTTGATCATGATTACACCAGAACAGAGCATTCCAGCCTCCACCTTTATGCATTTCAATTTGCCATTTCGAAAGAATATCCTTCAGTGCAAGGAAGTTCATGTCACCTATCGCCCATTTTTCACCGTTCGGATAGTCAACTTTTAAGTGATGAAAATTAAAGGTCATGCTGAGTTCATTACTATTAGGATTCGTATATTGAATACAGTGATCAATCGTCGTTGAAGACATTTCCCCAACTGTCATACTGTCATAGTTCGAGAAAACTTCTTTATTCATTTCTTTCATAAACTCATGGACTCGTGGTCCATCTGTATAAAACTTTCGTCCATCACCAGGAGGGACTGACCCATCATCATTTGCAAACCGTTGATCCTTTGATATTAAATTAATGACATCTAAACGGAAACCATCTACACCTTTTTTAAACCAGAAGTGCATCATGTCATAAACTTGTTTTCGGACTTCTTCATTTTCCCAGTTAAGATCAGCTTGAGTTACATCAAAAAGGTGCAAGTAATATTGGTTTGTCTTTTCATCCAATTTCCAAGCCGAACCACCAAATTTCGAAATCCAATTCGTTGGTTCTTTTCCGTCAACAGGGTCTTTCCAAATATAAAAATCTCGATATGGGTTATCTTTCGATTGCTGTGATTTCTTAAACCACTCATGTTCGGTTGAAGTATGATTGACTACGATATCCATAATGACTTTAATTTCTCGATTGTGTGCCTCCGTTAATAGCCGATCAAAGTCTTCCATTGTTCCGTACTCTTCATGAATTGAAAAGTAATCACTAATATCGTAACCATTATCAATTTGTGGGGATTTGTAAATCGGTGTAAGCCAAATGACATCAATGCCGAGCTTTTTTAAATAGTCCAGTTTATCGATAATTCCTTGAATATCACCTACACCATTTCCTGTCGTATCATTAAAGCTTTTTGGATATATTTGATATACGGTTGATTTTCTCCACCATTCGTTCATTGCTGCACCATCCTCATTGTTGTTTTTCAACTAAATAGACTCTTGCTTCGTATGGTTTATATTCATTCGTTTCGTCTTTTTTATAATTACTAAGTAATAGCTGGGCTCCATTCAATTCTTCGAGATCCACCGTTGTTCTTTCACCATAGAAGTTACAAATGACATATAATGTTTGAGTGTCTAACTTCCGCTCATAAGCAAACACAGCAGGATGTTCTTCAAGAAGCAACTTATAAGTCCCATAAACAATCACTTCATTTTGTTTTCTTAGTTGAATTAGCTTCTTATAGTAATGAAAGATTGAATTGGAATCTTCCATTGCCTTCTTCGCATTGATTTCCATATAATTTGGATTTACTTCTATCCACGGTATACCCGACGTAAATCCTGCGTTTAGACTATCATCCCATTGAACTGGAGTTCTTGCGTTATCTCTACTTTTCGCATACAAACTGGCCATGATTTGCTCTTCAGACTCGCCTTGTTCTTTTGCCTCACTGTAAAAATTTAATGTTTCAATGTCTCGATAATCTTCAATGGATGGAAAGTTGACGTTCGTCATTCCAAACTCTTCTCCTTGATAAACGTATGGTGTCCCTTTCATCATATGTAATAAAGTGGCGAGCATCGTTGCTGACTCATAGTGATATTGTCTATCATCTCCAAATCGAGAAACAGAACGTGGCTGGTCATGATTGTTTAAATACAAGCTGTTCCATCCTTTATGCTCTAGTTCCGTTTGCCACTTAGATAGGTTAGTTTTTAAGTCATTTAAATGAAGTTCTTTTAAATCCCACTTGCCATTTGTTCCATTATCTAGTCCCATATGTTCAAATTGAAACACCATATTCAGTTCATTTCTGTCATCTGCCGTATATAGTTTAGCCAACTCTGGTGTTACTCCTGGCATTTCACCGACCGTCATAACGTCATATTTTGATAGCACTTCTTGATGCATTTCTTGTAAATATTCGTGAATTCTAGGCCCATTCCGATAATATTTACTTCCTGATGCATATTTATTTCCAGGCTTCACCTCATCATTTGGTAAACCCTCAACTTTACTAATGAAATTGATAACATCCATCCGGAACCCGTCAATCCCTTTATCTAACCACCATGTCATCATCTTATAAATCTCTTCGCGAAGCGCGCGGTTCTCCCAATTCAAATCAGGCTGTTTTTTAGAGAAAAGATGTAAAAAGTATTCATCGGTCCTTTCATCATACTCCCAAGCCGAACCACCGAAATTCGAGCCCCAGTTGTTCGGTTCCTTTCCATCTTTGCCAGGTCTCCATATATAATAATCGCGATACCTATTCTCCTTTGAAGACCTTGCTTCAACAAACCACTGATGCTCATCGGAACTATGATTAACTACAAGGTCCATAATTAATTTCATTCCTCGATTATGTACTTCTGCTAATAGTTGTTCCCATTCTTCCATCGTCCCGAATTCATCCATTATTTCTTGATAATCAGAAATATCATATCCATTATCATCATTTGGTGACCGATATACAGGCGAGAGCCAAATCACATCAATTCCAAGTTCATGTAAATAATCGAGTCTTGAAATAATACCTTGAATGTCGCCGATCCCATCACCATTGGAATCCATAAAGCTTCGAGGATAGATTTGATAAACTACACTTTCCTTCCACCAGGACTTTTCCATCGTCGTTTCCACCCTTATTTTTAAGCATTTTTAAAACAGAATATAGTTGCTATACATTTATTTCATACTTAAAGCGCCTTAAAATATAAACTCAAATTTTAACAGCGCTTTTTTTAAAAAATACCATTGGCTGCAAAGTGGCATACCAATGGTATTTTTTTGTACTTAGTGATTGTTCGAGAATGTTGACCTCATTTCCGAACTCTCACTACTACTGTAATTTTTTATATTTTGCGAAGAGATATGTTAATGTAAACGGAATGATAATTGCAATGCCCATACCGATAAAGAAAGGTACCCACTTATCAGCAACAATGGAGAAGAATGCAGGTAAACCACCGACACCGATAGATGGAGCAATAACGTTACTAATCGTAATAAACATACCTGCTGTTGCTGCCCCTATAATTGCGCAGATGAATGGATATCTAAATCGCAAGTTAACCCCAAACATCGCGGGTTCAGTAATACCTAAGTAGGCTGAAATTGATGAAGATAATGACAACCCTTTTAATTTGTCTTCTCTTGTTGCAAAGTACATCGCTAATGCAGCTGAACCTTGTGCAATATTTGAAAGTGCCACAATAGGCCATAAGAATGTACCACCAATGCTACCGATCAGCTGTAAATCAACGGCTAAGAACGTATGGTGCATCCCTGTAATAACGAGTGGTGCGTAAATTGCGCCGTAAAGTAGACCGCCAATTGCTGCAAAGTTACCAAAAGTCCAAACAAAAAGATCTGTAATCCAGTTACCAATTGTAAAAGTAACAGGTCCAATCGCTACGAATGCAATAAAACCAGTAACAAGCAAGGCAACAGGTGCTACGACTAAAAGCTTGATTGTATCAGGCACCCGTTTGTTTAGTGCTAACTCCATTTTCGCCAATACGTAGGATGCAACAAGAATAGGAAGTACCTGTCCTTGGTAACCTAGCTTCGCAATTTCTAATCCAAATAAGTTCCAGTACGGAATTTCTCCTGCTTCTAAGGCGGCCCCGTATGCCCATGCATTAAGTAAATCTGGATGAACGAGCATTAAACCTAATACAATACCAAGCAGTGGATTACCACCAAAGCGTTTTACCGCTGACCAACCGATTAATCCTGGGAGGAAAACGAAGGCGGTATTTGCGATTAAGTTAATGATTCCAGCAAAATCGGCCCACTGTTCATGAACATCAACAATCCCTTGTCCAGTATAAAAAATGTCTGGAGCCGTTAAAACGTTGTTAACCCCCATTAATAAACCAGCTGTAACAATTGCAGGTAGAATTGGAATAAAAATATCAGCTAATGTTTTAATCGCACGTTGAAGCGGGTTTAAATTTTTCTCTGCTGCACTTTTCGTATCTTCCTTACTTGATTCCCCAATCCCTGTAATATTAACGAGCTCTTTATACACCTTGTCTACAAGACCTTGTCCAATAATGACTTGGAATTGTCCGTTTGTAGCAAACGAACCTTTAACCATATCAATATTATTTAATTTTTCTTGATCGACTTTACCTTCATCGTGCAACGCAAAACGTAAACGGGTTACACAATGACTGGCAGAAGCAATGTTTTCTTTTCCACCAATGGCTTCGATTATTTGTTCGACTGTTTGTCTATTCACATCGGCCATACCCAACTCTCCTTTAGAATGATATCGTTTTCATTTCTGACTTATAAATGAGAATACATCCAATTATTCCTACCATTTAATGTTTCACCATAACAGTTTCTTATTCTATTTAAAGTACATTATGTAGTATGGATAAATTCCCCAAAAATACGCTTTTATTAAACTTGTATATACAAGGGGTTGACACTTCAAATATTAACTTGTATATACAAATATGTCAATTGATTTTATAGCTCTTTTACTCCAACAGAAATATCCAGAAAAGCTCGTCAATTACATCACATATTTTCCAAAATCTTCGTTTAAATGACTGTGTTCAGGTGACAAACTCGAACAGCATGATTTAGACAAAAAAAACACCAGACCTTTTTTTCAGCCTAGTGATTTAAACAAAATCCTATTTCAACATAATACGATAATATTAATTTTAAGTTCTCCATCTTCGTCTACGTTTTAACACAACCAAGTTTGATCCTTTTACCTTTACATAGGGAGTAACGAAAGAACGATAACTAATTGCAGCTAGAATATAAGTAACCGCTATAAATGGAATCGGAAAAACCAAGGCTTCTAGTAGAACACGCGCAAACCCACCATGATCACTATACGTAGAAACAGAACCATACAATGCTAGTTGTGATGTGCTATAAAACATAAGCATCACTAAAGCATTTATACAATGGAAAAAAAGCGAAAGTCTCCGTTCTTTTGTTTCTCGCTCAATATTCCATTGCAGAGATAACACAAGGATCATCGAAATTAAAGCAGACAATACTGAAATTGTGTTAATTACACTGTTTGAAAGCAACATTACTAATCCCTCTTTATTAAAGACTTTCCTGTTATTATGTGCAATTTTCAATTTTTATTAGTGCAATTTAAAATAAAAACTGTGTTACAGCCTATTAATTTTTGAACTCATCGTGTGGAGCCGTTTTAAAACATTTAAATAAACGTTTAATTAACATAAAATAAAAATGCCATTAAAGCGGTTATAGCCGTCGCTGCTCCAGCAATGTTAAACCAAACTATTTTAGTAAAAGAACGTTCACCAAGATCGTTCCGTAACTGATTGACGATATCTTCTCTTAAAACTTCAGCATCGGGATATTTCCAAGCTTTTTTAAAATGAACCTTAACGGTTGTAAAGACACTTTCTCCTTCGCTCCACTCTACATTAATGGTTAATTGATTATCAGGTAATATGAAACTAATTTCACTAAAATCAACGAGGTATTCTTCCTCTTTAAAACTAAGTTGTCTGTCCTGTAATAATTTTCGAATTACGTCTGCGGTTCGATGGCCCGTTGACTTATGAATTGTAATATAACCGATATTAGCCATCTTCGCTAATAGAATTAACAGTGAAATACCTATAACAGTTATGTAGAGTATCAGGTGAAACCGATCATCTAAACCTTCTTGTAGAGGGAAAGCAACTAGTGTAGGTAAGACCGATAACCAAATGGAGAACTTCGATTGAACAAATACCCCGTTATTTTTACTAAAGTTAATTGTTTTAATAAATTCACCAATTAATAATAGGATCAAGATCCCCAAGTAGATATAGATAAGTGCCAACTAATCACGCTCCGCTATCTATCAAATATTATTTTAGATTACCTTTATATCATTTTACCAACTTTATTCCATCGGTAAAGAAAAATTTACCATTTTTTATTTTTATCGTTTGTTAATAAACCTAATTAATCATTACAAATCATCGTCACTGTAAAAGGCTTTTTTTCAGATTGTTGCTTTTTGCTATTGCACCTCAACCAAGTGAAAGCCTGGTTCTTCACGCCAAAAAAAGATCAATTCACTGCTCCTTCTTTTAATACACGTTACAAGCTTTTTGCTCATGTATTGTGGCAAGAGTGGAAGACTTTGTGAATTGATCGTCCTGTTACTATTAAATACTATTTATCTATTTACTAGATTAAATCTAAAAATATTAACTAACATTTTTTATTATTGAACTTGGAAGTGCTCCTTCAACTGGTCACGTAGGGCTCGTTTTAAGAATTTTCCGACTGATGTTTTTGGAATCTCATCTAAGAAGACAACATCATCTGGTAACCACCATTTTGCAAATTGCGGACGTAAAAATTCAATAATATCTTCTTTTGATACTTTATCTTTATATTGTTCATGTAAAACTACGCACGCTAAAGGTCTTTCTTGCCATTCTCGATGAGGGATTGCAATAACCGCTGCCTCAAATACTGCATCATGTGCCATAATTCCGTTCTCTAAATCAACTGAAGAAATCCATTCACCTCCACTCTTAATTAAATCCTTCGTGCGGTCAACTAACTTAATTATTCCTTCTTCGTCTACTACGGCTACATCTCCTGTATGAAGCCACCCATTGTGAAATGCATCTTTACTTCGATCATCCTTGTAGTATTCGTCTGCAATCCAAGGACCACGGATAAGTAATTCTCCCATTTCTTCCCCATCCCAGTTCACTTCACCATTTTGGCCAATAACTTTAATTTCAAGTCCAGGAACAACTAAACCTTGCTTCGCTCGAATAGCTAACTTCTCTTCTTCTGGTAGTTCAGTTTGGTAACTTTTAAGTGTCGAAGCTGTTACAATCGGACACGTCTCTGTCATACCATAAGCATGAAGGAACGGAATTCCGTATTTAACTTCAAATGCTTTAATCATCGCTGCAGGAGCCGCCGATCCACCACATAATACAGCTCGTAAACTACTTGTGTCGTAGTCTCCTTCTTCAAGCTCCTTTAAGAGCCCTAACCAAATAGTCGGTACACCTGCTGATAATGTCACTTTCTCACTAGCAATAAGCTCTGCTAAAACTTTTGGAGTAAACTGAGCTCCTGGCATAATTTGTGTGGAACCGAACCACGTTGCTGCAAAAGGCATTCCCCATGCATTTGCGTGGAACATTGGGACAACAGCCATACAACGATCAGATTCTGAAATTGCAGCTGTATCCACTAAGCCAAGTGCCATACTGTGTAGGAAAATACCACGATGACTGTAAACTACCCCTTTTGGGTTTCCTGTTGTTGCTGATGTATAGCAAATCCCTGCAGGAGAGTTCTCATCAATATCTTTAATAAATTCAAATTCTGGGTTTCCATCAGCTAGTAGCTCTTCATATGAATATACTGGTGATAAACTTGTTTCTGGTAATTCTCCATCTGTCATAACCACGTATGCTTCGACTGTGTTTAATTCATCTTTTACACGTTCGATTAATGGTAGGAGGTCACTATCAATAAGAAGAACTTTATCTTCAGCATGATTGACGATGTATGAAATATGCTCTGCTGCTAAACGAATGTTGATCGTATGTAATACAGCACCTAATCCTGGAATAGCAAAATAAGCTTCTAAGTGACGATGAGAGTTCCAAGCAAAAGTACCAACTCGGTCTCCTTGTTTAACACCAAGCTTTTGTAACGCACTTGATAATTGTCTTGTTCTTTGACCGATCTCGCGGTACGTATGGCGCTTCATCCCATCTGCTGTTCTAGTAATCACTTCTTTTTTCGGAAAATACTTTTCTGCTCTTTCCATCATAGAAGAAATATTTAATGGTACATTCATCATAATAATTCGCCTCCTAAAAAATCTAAATTATTTATAATTTCGGCTAACGCCGTATTACACTGTAAGCAAGAGAGATCGATTATTCATTTTCTTTTAAACTAAATCCTAGTAACTATTCCTTAAAAGTTACTTGCCTGTCCCCTTTTTAAACACAATGTTTGTAAGCGCTTACCTTAAACTAGGCGACAACCACTAAACATACTATGCAGTAGCTGTTGCTACACACACTTTACAATACTATGTTTGTCACCGCGTCAGCATTCTAGTTTTTTATAATTTCTTCTAGCAAATGTGGTCGCTCCACACTAAGCCATAAGTAAAGACTCGCATAACTACAATAAGGGTGCCATTCCTTTGAATACTCGATTACCTCTTCAGACCTTGGTTTTGCATCTAGATGATAGAGACGTTTTATTGCATTTTGAATTCCTATATCTGCTGCTGGCATTAAATTGGGACGCCCTAAGCCAAATAATAAAAAGTTTTCTGCAGTCCACTTTCCTATGCCGCGAATTTTGATTAATTCGTCAATAACATCTTCATCACTTTGATGACGAAATGCCTCCAAGTCTAATTCACCACTTGCAATTTTTCTAGATGTATCAATGATGTATTCGGCTTTACGTCCGCTAAATTGCAATTCACGCAATTGATCTACTGTAAGTTCACTTACTCGATCTGGCCGCGGATAAAATGAAACTCCATCTATGACAGATCCAAACTCTTTAACAAATCTAAAAGTTAGTTCGTGTGCAAACTTCATATTTAATTGCTGATGAATAATCGTTTTCATTAAACAACCATAAAGGTCAAAGTCACAGACAATCGGCGCCCCATAAAACACATCAAACAGAGGTGCTAGTTTCGTACTATTAAAATGATCGGATATACTTTCTAGATCAACACTCCATAGAAAAATTTGATCTAACCTCTCTAGGACTTTTTCTTTTTGCAAACTATCTCCTGTGATCTTTACTTCAGTTACACCAGGTTTTTGTTTAAAAGAAACGGTTATTACTTTGCTTTCCTCGTAAAAAGGAAGCTTAACTTGCTGATTTTTAATATCAACGACATGTAGTGGGTCAGCAGCTAATCGTTCAAGCATATGTGAAATGGCATAAGGTGTTTTTACTTCAATAGTCGATTCCATTGTTCGATAACTCCTAAAAAGGTTTCTAAAAATAATTTAATTATCTAAATTTTCACTAAATATACAATACTAGGTTAATTGCTTTTTTCCTTCAAAAACTTAAAAAATATTTTTATTAGGATAACTTAACTATGTTTAGTAAGAAAATAAAAAGCTGACCTCTCGTCAGCTTCGTTAAGCACTTATTTCATAATTCGCTTTATCAGTTTTAATCCACCTTTAGCTTTGTGATACCTTAGTGGGAGATCCATTTTCGTAGACTGATGTAATACGCCTTTATCATGGGAAAATGCATCAAAACTATATTTCCCATGATATGCACCCATACCACTTGAACCTACTCCACCGAATGGTAATTGTGACGTGCCAACATGGTAGATGACATCGTTTATGCAGCCGCCACCAAAAGATAGACGATTAATAATCGTATCCTCTGTCTTTTTGTTTTCTGTAAAGAGATAAAGCGCTAATGGGTTAGGTCGTTTTCTCACCATTTCTATTACTTCTTGTTCAGTTTCATATTCAATCACAGGAAGGATAGGACCGAAGATTTCTTCCTCCATTACAGGAGAATCCCAAGAAATATCCTGTAGTATTGTTGGTTCAATAAAACGACGTTCTCTAATCGAGTTCCCGCCAAAAATGACTGTTCCATCCTTCATATAACTCGTTAGACGATCAAAGTGTCTTTCATTAACAACCATTGGAAAATCTGAGTTACGTGAAGCATCCTCACCAAACTGTGCCTTGATTTGTTCGATTAACTTCTTGATGAATGGTTCCTTCACACTTTTATGAACGAGTAGATAGTCTGGTGCAATACATGTCTGTCCAGCGTTCGTAAATTTACCCCAAGCAATACGCTTTGCGGCTACATCTAGTTTTGCATCTTCATGTATGATTGTCGGACTCTTCCCTCCGAGTTCAAGTGTAATCGGTGTTAAATGCTTTGCAGCTGCTTCCATAACCACTTTTCCAACTGCTACACTTCCTGTGAAAAATATATGATCAAAGTTAAGAGCAAGTAAAGCTGTGCTCGTTTCTACATCACCTTCAACAACTGCTACATAACGCTCGTCAAATGTTTGCTGCAATAAATGTGCTAAAACAGAAGATGAATGTGGCGTTAATTCCGATGGCTTTATAACAGCACAGCAGCCTGCAGCAATGGCTCCAATTAACGGTGCGATCGTTAATTGTACGGGATAATTCCAAGGTGAAATGATTAAGGATACACCGTATGGCTGCGGATAAATGTAGCTTTCTGAACCAACATGAGTCATTGGCGTTTTTACTTTACGGGGCTTTGCCCAGCCTTTTACATGCTTAATTGTTTCAGAAATTTCACTGTAAAGGACACCCATTTCCGTCAAGTATGCTTCAAAGTCTGATTTATTTAAGTCTTTACGTAGTGCTTCGATTAATTTTTTTTCATTAGCCTTCAGAGCCTTTTTTAATTTCTTTAGTTGTTTAATCCGAAAGTTAACGTTAAGAGTTTCTCCACTATAAAAATAATCCTTTTGCAGCTGTAGAAGGTTTTCATACGTTTCACTCATTTTTAAACCCCCAAACCAATTTTATAAGATAATCTTATGTTATCATCACCACAAACAAATCTGCTTCTTTAAAGACTCGGAAAATCGATTTATTTCCGTCCATAATCGGCTTTAATCTCACCCCATAGCTCTGTGCGCCATTTAAGAATTGGATTTTTGTATGTGTTTGCTTTCAACCATTTTTCAGCACGTTCAACCAAAGTCCAGATGTACTCCGTATCTTTATCACGTTTTAAGCTGGAATTAACCCTTTTATCCTTTACCCATTTCATTGCGGTTTTGGAGTCAGAGTAGATCGGTGTTTCATCTTTCCCTTGTTGCTTTAACCATGCGAGCCCGTGTACGATCGCTAAAAATTCTCCCATATTATTTGTGCCGATATGTATTTCAGGATGTGAAAAGAGGATTTCTCCCGTTTGTGTATGTACACCCTTATACTCTACAATCCCAGGATTTCCCCTGCACCCTACATCAACGGATACACTATCCCACACGACATCGCTTATTGATTCTTCTTTTGCTTGTGACGATTTTTGATTTGCAGAAGTTTTCCTTGTCGGGGCTCGACCAGTAGAAAAAGCAGCTTCCGCCTCTGCTTTACTTTCAAATGACTTAAACCTTGCACCTTGAAACCCTTTTACTTGCCGTTCACATTCAGCCCATGTGTTGAATATACCAGTCTTTCTCCCACTCCAAACAACATAATATTTCTTTTTTGCCAAGATGTTCACTCCAGACTATTTTTATATTTAACTCTATCAAAGTTTGTTGCCCTTTGTTTCTGGACCGTTTGCATTCGATCCTAGACTTTTATGCAGTGCGTAACGTATTAAGGATAAATCCCTTAAATTGCAGCTTCACTAAGCACTCGTTTTTACTGCAAACTTTCTTTGAACCAAGACTAATCGATATAATAAGGCAGCAGCACAACATCCTAGGCCTGTTATCAAACCAACCCAATATCCGTATGGACCAAGCGGAGTATAATTGGCTGTTAAATAACCCGTTGGCAACCCAATGATCCAAAAGGAAACTAAAGCCATAACGAATGGAATATTAACATCCTTATAACCTCTTAATGCACCTTGGATAGGTGTTGCTAATGCGTCAGAGATCTGGAAGAAAATTGCGTATAAAAGGAACTGCTTAATTAAAATTAACACAGTTGGATCGTTTGAATACAGTCCAGCTACAGGTCCCCTTGTAACATATAAAATTAATGAGGCAACGAGGGAGAATAAGACCGCAAACCCTATGCCTAGATAGCTATACTGTTTCGCATCTTGCAAACGTTTCGCACCAACCTCATACCCTACGGCAATCGTTAAAGCAAAAGCAACACTCATTGGGATCATATATAATAAAGACGCAAAATTAATGGCTGCTTGGTGAGCCGCAATTGTTTCAGTGTTGAATTGACTCATTAGTAATGTTACTGCTGCAAAGATACTCGTTTCAAAAAAGATCGTAAACCCTATCGGTAGACCAAGTAAAAGTAACTCCTTCCATGCAGAAAAAGACACCCCGAAGAACGTTTTAAAAATATTGTACTCTGAAAAAGGACGAACTTTTATGACGAAAAATAAAGCAATCACTAATATAAACCAATACGTGATCGAGGATGCATATCCTGCTCCTACTCCACCTAATCTCGGAAAACCCAAATGCCCAAAAATTAAAATATAATTAAAGAAAACATTAATCGGCAATGCAAGAAGAGTAATAATCATCGTAACACGCGTTTGGCCTAACGAATCAAAAAAGCAACGAAGTACAGTGTATAAAAATAACGGAAAAATTCCAAATGATAATCCGATTAAGTAATGCTTGGCAATTCTTCTTACCTCATCCGTTAAACTCATTGCGTTTAGAAGGGGATTAAGAGCAATTATCCCTGAAAAAATAATTACAATAACAATTACAATCGATAAATATGTAGCTTGAATTACAGAAAAAGGGACCTTATCGTATTTTTCCGCTCCTATGTCCTGCGCCAATATTGGTGTTAATGCCATTAATATTCCAACGAGCCCTGTAAAAATCGGGAGCCAAATACTCGATCCGATGGCTACACCTGCTAAGTCATCCGCACCCGCTTGTCCCGACATAACTGTGTCAAAAAAATTCATTCCGTAAAGCCCCAATTGCGTGATTAGAATCGGGATAAGAATAAACATTAACAGCCTTAACTTTTCTTGCCATGTTTTTGTCTGCTTCATGGTGGTAAACCAACTTTCTCTTATTCAACAGGTGCCAGGCACCACCAGCGCTTTAAAGCGCTAATGGTGCCTGGCACCTGTTTTGTTATTTCTTTATTATTCCTTCATTTGCTGATCTTTAATAATGTTTCTGACGAGGGTGGCTAGTTCTTTTTCATCCATATCCTTATACTCTCTATGGTAAATTGGTTTACCTACTTTTATTTCGACAGCTCCAGGTTGAATGAGCCTTTTTTCTTCAAACAATTTATAGGATCCATTAATTGAAACTGGAACGATAGGTACGTTCGATTGCAGCGCTAATCGAAAACTCCCTGCTTTGAACCGCCCCATTTCATTACCTTTACTTCTCGTTCCTTCTGGAAAAACAACGAGTGAGTGCCCGTTGCGTAAAAGCTTGGCACCTTCATCTATGGCCTGAAGTGATTGTCGTCGGTCTTTTCGTTGCATAAACACACAATTTATTACTGTCATCCACCATCCAACAATCGGAACTTTTCTCACTTCCTCTTTGGAAATAAAGCCTTTTGGTTTATCAATATACCCTAACAATAAAGGAATATCAAAATCACCTTGATGGTTTGAAACAAATAATACTGCTCCTTCACTCGGCACATTTTCCATTCTTTCTACAGTTACTTCCGCTCCTGCTAGCTTAACAAGCGAACGAGCCCAACGCTTTGGCAGTTCAGATGACAATTTGTCTCTTTCTGCAACTGTCAACGATGGTTCGAGTCGTTTAACCTTACACAACGTAGGTAAGCTATATATTAAATAAAGAGCTAAGTAAATCACCCAGATGACCGTACGTATCATGATGTACCCTCCACACTATTCTTCCGTAGTTATTATAGCAGAAAAGTAGAGTCCGAAAGACAATTTTGCAAAGGTATCATCCCTCATAAAAAATAAGAGGATGACTCTCTTAATTACAAACCTTTCATCTATGATCATCAGAAGGTTATCGAACCCATTCTATGTCACAGGAAATGAGAAGTATGGTAATTTGAATCATCCTAATCATCCAAAATTTCCTCTTTCTAATCTAAGAGGGCCACTTCAGTTAAGGTAGTTATTGTATTAAGGTGGAAGAAAGTCAACAGTTTATAGAAATAATAACAGAGATTTAGATTTGTACACAATCCTTTGTTTGAACAAAATAGATATTCATTTCCCCTACTTGTTCATGTGTTATTTCTTCCCACGCTTGTTTATAAACATTGAGCTGCTTCGCATAATGATTTTTTAACTTATCAATATCTTCTTCTCTCGTAAAACGATCCGTCTTATAGTCTACAATAATCCATTGATCATTTTCTTTAAAAATGAGATCAATGATACCCGTTAATAATGTTTCTCCAGTTTCTTCTCGATATAACGGATGTCCTTCTTGTACCAGTACCGTGAATGGCATCTCAGCATACCATTGTTCAGATTGCTTACACTGCTCCCAAATCGAGGACTGCAAAAAGGTATCAATTGCATCATTTACTTCTTCTGCTCGCTCTATTGGAAGCTCATATTTGCTAAGTAGCTCTTCAATAACCTCACTTCTACTTTCAGTGCCTTTTAGTACTGCTTCAAACGCTTCATGAACTACACTTCCCCAGTCCTTACCACCACCAGTTTCTCGTGCAATCCCAAGCAATGAATGATCATCCTCTGTTCGATCAGTTGGTCTCTCGATGTCATAGGTTTTCTCTTTAAGCGGCTCCGCCCAGTTAGAAACTTGCTCTCTAATCTTTTTCCAATCAGCTAAGCCAATGAAGGTTTTGTCCGTTATCTCTGGCTTAACAACGTCTACTGGCACTTGAAATTCATCTAGCTCAAGCCCTTCAAGCAGATCATTCCATGGGTTATTTTTTTCATTGCCTTTATCCATACAGCTAATAACAAGCATTTTTTCAGCACGGGTGGCAGCTACATATACAAGTCGCATCTCTTCAGCTCTTAAATACTCATATTCTTCAGCTTGCAGACGTTTCCAGTTCGGTGGTTGAGCCATCATTTCGTCCTTTTCATTGGTAAAACAAAAGTAACCAACGGATTGCTCATGCTCACGCTGAATGTGACGACCTATTTTGTCTTTTTGATCCACAAACTTTTTTGGGTGAACTAGAAAAACAATTGGAGCCTCAAGTCCTTTAGATTTATGAACATTCATGACACGAACTGCATTTTCTTCCTCTGGTAATGTCATTTCTTCCATCGCTTCATCGACGATTATTTGCTCTAACCGTTCCACAATGGCATAAAATTCAGCATGTCCACTTGCTTCATGCGCTCTGAGTTTTTCAAGCACTTGATATACTCGAGTATAATCTCGTTTATTTTTTTCCAAGCTCATAAATTTAGGCAGTAGCCCTACGTCCAACATAATTTTTTCAATTGCAGCAGTTGGAATATCGCGCCTACGCCACATATAATATTGATTAAGCTTGTCATACGTGTATTTTAAAACAGTTTGCTCCTCTTCTTCTAAACTCTCTGGAATACTTGTAAATAACGATAGCCTTCCTCCATTAGCAGTAAAGTTATATAGAAGTTTATCACTCAGACCAAAAAACGGACCTCGTAATACTGCTGTAGCAAAGAGAGAACTTGTTGGTTCTGCTAGTAGCTTTAAGAGATATAATATAGCTCGAAGCTCTTCATCTTCAGCTAAACTAACCTCACCTGTCGTCATTACTGGAATGCTATACTCTTCTAGTTTTTTTGCATAATCATCAATTCCGCCGTTATAACGAGTAAGAATCATAAAATCTCTTGGTTGTGCCTCGTTATTTAACAACTTTGAACGAATATATTTTGCAATTCCTTCAGCATCAGCTTCAATTACCTCGGCTGTTTTCCTTGCATTCGGTACTGTCCATTTATAAATACCCATTCGTTGCTCTTCTTCTGGACTATCTCTTTTGACAGAATTTAATGGTCGATAAGCGGCTTGATAGCTTGTTTCCTTTTCAGGTAAATGCTTAACAAACACATCATTCAGTCGCTCAGTAACAAGACTAGTTGTGCGAAAGTTCATCGTTAAGTTGAGTGCTTCTCCGCCTGTACTAGCAATCATTTCTTTTACTCGTTGATAAATATCTATATCCGCTCGGCGGAACCTATATATCGACTGCTTTGGATCTCCAACCACAAATAGAGACCCTTGACGCGGGGTTAACTTCGACCAATTTTTTTCTTCAGTTTCTTCACCTGTTAAATACAACATTAATTCCGCTTGAATTGGATCAGTATCCTGGAATTCATCCACAAGAAGACATTTATATTTCTTTTGAAAATATCTACGTACCTCAGAGTTATCTCTTAATAGCTTTGCTGATTCAGATAGCAAATCTTGAAAGTTTAGCGAAGAGCGCTTCTTTTTTAGGTCTTGATAATATGTTAAGGCTGGCTTTAGAAACGGAATGAGTCGACTATGACAATATTCAAACCAACTCTCTAAAACGGGAGCAACCACTTCTGAAAGAATAATTTGACGTTCATCTCTTATTTCTTTGGCTACATCGTTATCTTTCCACCGATTTAACGTCACTGATGTCTTCTTTTGATATGGCCTTAACATCGCAACCTTCGTCTTATCTTTCGTAATATCGAAATACTTTAACTCTCTCATCGTGCGAAGTATTTTTTTCTGTAACGAATCATAGCCTTTATCGGGTTCTTCATCTGGTAAACTTGTTTTTACATACTCAATAAATGATTTTAATTCTGAAAAAACTTCATCTAAACTCGGCCTTTCAGCTTCTTCATAAAACCAGGCCACATCAGCATATTCACGCAACTCATGTAAATTATCACGCAAAGAAGCTACATCAATCCCTAACTCTGACAGTTCATCAAGTCGTTCAGGGGATTTCAGGCGGACATCATTAATATACCGTTCCCATGCTTCATCAGCGATCATCTTATCTTCAGTTTCATCCAACTCTTTAAAGTCAAAGTCAAGTCCTGCTTCGACAGGTCTTTCCCGTAATAACCTTGCACAGAAAGAATGAACCGTACCTAAATAACACTGATCAAAGTCAGCCAGCGCACGTTCAATTCTTACCCTCACATCAACATCAGTTATTTCTTTCCTTCTTTTCTCTAACTCGGTTTGAAAGCGTTCCTTTAACTCATCTGCAGCTTTCCTTGTAAAGGTAATCGCAACAATTTCCCTTATCTCATACGTCCCTGTTGTTACTAAGTTCGCCATTCTTTGAACAAGACTATAGGTTTTCCCTGATCCAGCTCCTGCCTCAACTAAGAAATTAGTATGCAAATTTAGCATGATTTTGTCACGTTCATTCTTATCCATTAAAACTACATCAGTCATACGAGCGCACCTCCTTTAACCTTAAAGCTCCTGAAGCTGTTTCTTCTTTATGTTTCTTTGCAAGGATTTCTTCTTCATACGTGTGTCGTTGGCAGATAATTTTATAATCACAATATTTGCAGTCATCTGCGACATCTGTGTAAGGGAAGTGGCCCTGTGCTAACAATTCACATAAGTGCTCTACTATGGATAGGAATTTCTCCCTTTCTTCAGCGTTATGCTTTCGTTCAATTCTCTCACCTTGTCCCTTAAGCGTAGGAAAAAGATAAGCACTAGAACTTACTTGTGCGTTCTGATGTGCAAAAAGCTTTTCAAACGCAAGCGCGTAGAGACTATGTTGAAGCTTACGTCCACCGTTAAAGTACGCTTTATCTGTATAGCCATAGGAACTTCCTGTTTTATAATCAATAATCGCATAAAGTCCATTTTTCAAACGGTCAACTCTATCAATTTTTCCACTTAAACGGATCGTTTCACCATTTGCAAGGTCAATGGTCGCTGGGTCTTGTCCACTAATTCCAAAACTAAATTCAAAAAATAGTGGGTCCCCGTCATCACTTGCTTCTTCCTCTGCTTTAAGAAAAACAGAACAGGACTCGAGGATTTCTTGACGCTCGAGTAAATAAATTATTTCACTTGGCGGAGGGTTACTTTCTCTTGCATAGGATAGTACTTGATCAGCAATTTCTATGATGAGATCTAAGTGTTTTTCTACTTGTGGCTTTTGCTTCTCTTCTTTTAGACGATCATAAAAACGCTCAAATACTTCGTGCAATAAACTTCCTCTCGTTGGTGGATTTAACCAACTATACATATCAAACTCTTCTACTTGTTCCTCTTCAACATATAGAATATGCTTTAAAAAGTATTTATAAGGACATGTTCCTAGCATCTCTAGTTTACTTGTTGTAATCGTCAAGTTCTCATTTTTTCTAGGATCAAGCTTGTCATGCTCATACTCAATTCGACCATCGAATTCTGTAAATATCTCATTACGACGTGCATATCTAGCAACTTCAGCTTGTTTTAGATGTAGAAACTCTTCCTCTCCAAGTACATCTGAAGCCAGTTGATTGCTATTCCATAGTTGCTTAGCCCACCACTCACTTTCATGAAGTACATTATTTTCTTCTTTTTGGATAAAATGAACATCCTCTTGAAGAGCGTGAGCAAGCTCCTCACCTGTTACACTAGGCTGCCTTGTTTTTAAGCGGTAAGCTTGTAAAAATAAATGCGAAGGTGCTGATCTGCGATTTTCAACCGTGTCCATAAATGGATAACTCATTTGAACATGTCCTTTTGTCGTTAATAAAAGCTGAACAAATAAGTAAAAATTACGTTTCACAAATTCACGACCTAATGTCATTTCTGGGTGGATTAACTTTCTTTCTAAATCTAGAAGTATCGGGTCTTCTTTTTGGCGCCCAGGAAACCTTCCATTATCTAAACCAACGACAAACACATGAGGTCGATCTAAATACAACCCAATTCGATGTGGTGATACATGAAGGTGGCCTGGCTTAGGCATTGATGCACCAACAGTTAACTTCATTAACCATTGTTCTGTATCATTTAATGCTTCACCTAATGTCATTTCTCCAGCTGCTAATTTCTCTACTTCCATAATGGCTTCAATTAGTTGATTTTTTGCAGACGTATCTAAACCATTAGTAGAATTATCCTCTACTAATAATAGATCCTTTAAAGTACATAACCACTTTTTATAGGAAATAAAATCCCACATTTTATTTCCTTCAAAGCGCGCCATAAACGGCGTTAACCATTTCTCTAATTGTTTATATCTTTCAAGCCTCAAAACCGCTCGTTGATTTGATGGGTCTTCTTTTACTTTCAGTGCTAAATCAGCCATTTTTTCGTTTAGCTTATGTAGGTATCTTTCTCTTCCCCAATGAATATCTGCATCATGAAGAAGCTCAATTACTTTTTCTCCTGATAAATCGATTTGATTTAAGGAAATACAGCCTTCTCGAATTAACTTAGCGAGTGCATTAACATTATAGTTTTCACGGATCCACTGAAACACACCTTTTATCAGCTTACCTGGTTTTGTAAGGTTTACTGGAACTCCTTCAGCAAAAGTTACACAATCTTCTAGCTTTTGTTTTTGTACAAAACGAAGAACACTTTCTACATATGGACGACCGCTCGTATAGAAAATGACCGATTGATCAAAAGGAAGTTTTTCATTTTTTAATTGCCTAAATACACTTTGGATTTCTTCATCTTCACTAATCGCTGCCTTTAAAGTAAGATCTGGTTCTCTTGGCGCTTCTTCAATTTGATATAAAAAGCTGAATGGATGTTGCGATTGATGATTTTTTGTTGGTGGAATCATTTCTGGAAGTGGCTCTACACCGACAACCGATGGAAAACCTAATGCAATGACATTTGCCCCTTTGGTGTAATGTAGAAAGAAGTCCTTTTCAATTCGATAAAACGCTTCATGCGGGAAGAATATATAAAGAGCACTATGTTTTTGCTCTATTAGCTGCTTGAGTGCAAGTTCAAAGATATCAGCAGCATCTAGTAGTCGGTTTTCCTGCCGTTTATGTTCATAAGCTTGAAATAACCGATATAAATCCTCTCCTTTTTCAGGCTTGAGAAAAGCTTGTTTGGGAAAAGTTTGGACCGTGACTCTAGCTTGTTTTAAATCTAATATTGCTTGATAAACAGCTTGACTAAATGCAGGAGTCAGTTGTACAGAGTTAAAATAATGTAACTGCTTACCTGTTTTCAGTTTTTGAAGTTCTGAAAATATATATTGTTTACCAATCTGGTATGGCATTTGCTCATAGTTGGCTTTCTTCATTATCGGTTTAACTAGCTCAAGAGCTAAATCCATAAAGGTTTTTACCTTTACATTAAGTACAGGTTGTCCTGCTCTAGCTAATGCTTGTATCGCTAATTGTCCATCGCGGTGTGATGGAACAACAAAGATTTTTTCCGTTAATGTATGCTTTGAAACAATCTCATTTAGTTGCTCAATAATAGGATGAGGGTACATATAAACCTCCTAGCTTTTAATAATTCACCCTTCAATTATACAGAAATTACAAATAAAAAGCGAATGTTAGTTCTCTTATTTGTTTTTTCTTACTCCAGCTTTGACCATTAATTAATCACTAAACGTAAAGTACAAACAACATTTCACTTTTTAGTTAAAAACATTTACAATAATAGGTAAGGAGTATGTGTTTCAAAAAATTGATTCAACGAAAGGAAGGTTATTATGACTCTACCAGCGTGCCTGCTCGGCAAAACCGTAAGTTTGAATAACGATTCCAAGTATGTAATTAAATACCAAGAACCTGCTGATAAGGTACACCATGTCATCTTATTTGAAGATGACCAACCTAAGATTTATGCTCGCATTTCTGATACAGGAGAATTTTTACAGTCTTTTTTCTTAAATAAAAGCCAAGATGAACATGCTAGACGCTGTCTTGAAAAAATTAAACAAATGGAAAGCACGCGAACGAAAAGCTCCCTAACTCAAGCTGATATTCGAGATGCTCTTAATCAATCAGAAAATGCTAAATTCAATAATAAAAACCTTGAAAAACTTCTTACTGATGAACACCTCCAAGATATTAAACATTGTTGGCCATCCCGATTATTAACCCTACAATCAACTAATCATAAATCAACCAATTCTCTTATTCATTCCACATTAAAACAGGCACTCTCTACCGCAAATTCAAAAAAATCAATCGAATTCTTACTGCTTCACCGATATGATAAATTTCTAATTTACCTTCTAAACCAATTTGAACAATCCCCAACATTAATATCAGATATTATAAACTATTATGTTAAACATAAGGCGTATGGTGAAGCTGAGATTTTCCTTACTCAATTGTCTAAAAAGTGCTCTCTTTCAAATGTATCTTTCATAAACCAATTATTAGATGAAAGTCGAAAGATAAATAAAGAAAACAAGCAATTGACTATTTTTAAACAGGTATTTTTAATGATCTATCAACGCGGCAAAAGAAAATACAAGAAAGAAGTGACTACGTGGCTTAGTTCTATTACAAACGAAAGAAGAAATCACTTAAAAAAAGATATTCTTCAACTTATCAAAGATAAGAAAAGTAATGAAACTGGTTAACGACAGTAACCCCTCTTTCCTACTTTAGGTTAAGTTGAAACCCAATAACTATAAAGTGGAACTTTTTTCACTAGGCTTTCTTTCATCTCCCACTGAAAATATTTAAATAAATTAAATAAACTCTCGTAAAATAATAAATACTATAAGCGCTAGGAAATTGCCTTCTCCTAGCGCTTATTAGATTTTTCAATAGATAGCGCATAATATGTAAACAAACTTTAGACCTCTGTAAAAATGCCCATTGACCAATTAGGAAATCACTTCCATAATACAAATCGTAATGATTACTATTTACAAAAGGAGGAAAACTAAAAAGTGAAAATTTATTTACTAAACTCTAAGTTTTTTGTCGGTCTTACTTTAATAGTCATCTTCTTATTAATTGTTGGTTGTAGTACGAATACAACATCAACAGCAGATGAACAGACAGCTAAAGATGCGGATGAAGCTTTAGAGTTTATTCAAGATGAGGTTCTAGAAGAGGAAGAAGAACTTGAAGAAGATATAGGAAAAGCTAATAACAACAGTCAAAAGGATGAAAAGAACGGGACGCGTATTGCGATTGGTTATGATGGAGGTGTCATTGTAGTAGATGGTAACTTCCAAGTCATTGAAACATTCGAAACAGAAACCAGTGCAATGGGGCTGGCTGCTGATCATCGCCATGTGTTTCTAAATAATCGTGAAGAAGGTCATTTAAAGCTACTCGATCTTGGAGTGTGGGAAGAAAATCATGGCGATCACGGACATACATATGTCGAAGCTCCTGTTGTTTCAAAGTATGAAATTACGGGTGAAAAGCCTACACATATTGTCACTCATAGTGGGGAGACAGCAATCTTTTACGATGGAAATGGTTTTGTTGAGGTCTATCCGAACAAAAGTTTAAAAACAAACAAAAAACCAGATCCAGTCGCGACATTTTCAGGGGTAGAACATCATGGTGTAGCAGTACCATTATCAAATGGTACTTACGCTGTTTCATATACTGATGAGGAGGATCCACAACCGCTTCCAGAGGGTATTATCATTTATGATGAAGCAGGCGAAGAACTGTCACGGATCCCATCATGCCCTCGTCTTCATGGTGAAGCATCCATTGGTTCTAAAGAAGAAGAAGTTATTGCATTTGGATGTGAAGGCCAAGTCCTTTTATACCTCCCTTTTACAGATGAAGCGGTAGAAATTGTATTACCTGATGAAGAAGCTCGTGTGGGGACAATTAAGAGTCATAGCGAAAGTCCTTATTTTCTCGCAAACTATAGTAGTAAAGAGAAACCAGAACTCGGACATAATGTTAGCGTTATTAATACAATCGAAAAGTCACTTAAATTAGTTGATATCTCAACACCTTATATTAGTTCCATGGTAGTCAATGCAAAGGGTGAAGGATTTGTATTAGGTATCAATGGATTACTTTATCAACTTGACCTAGCGAGTGGAACAATCCAATCTGAACTTAAAGTCATTGATCCATTTGAATTAGGTGAGGGCCATGGACATGATTATGTATACCCTAGTCTCGCTTTAGTAAATGATCATATTGTCATAACTGATCCAACGAATAACGAGCTTCTTATTGTCCATGATAATCATGTTGATACGGTATTAACTTTAGAAGTGCAACCAACAGGTATATTATCGGTAACTGCATTTTAATAACTGACTGTTAAAGGATCGTGTAAATTCCAATTATTGTTTTCTTTTTTCTTCTGTAACGGATAAGATATTAGCGTCTGTTCCAAATTCTTTTCGAATGGTTTTTCTTGCATCCACAGGGGTTCGGGCTGTCACTGACTTGATTTGCTTTTCGCCCTTTAGTTCCATCTCAACAAGAAAGCATTTTGATCCACATCTCATGTAAATCCCTCCTTCAAACGAACACTGCGAATAAATTAAAGAAAGAACCTTTAATCCGTAGTTAGCTAGGATTAAAGGTTCTCTGTTTAATATTTTCTCACTGATTGGACGCTCAGTCTCTTGACATTTTACAATACCCTTGGTTTCATTTCCAAAGAATTAATTAAAGACTAGTTCTTTTTCAGTTAGACCGAGTGTCTCTGCTGTTGATTTATGAATTTCGCGCAGAAGCTCTGGATTTTCCATTAATGATAAACCATACGATGGAATCATTTCTTTAATTTTACCTTCCCACTCTTTAACATGTTGCGGGAAGCATTTTTCAATGACCTCAAGCATAACGTGAACTGCAGTTGAAGCACCTGGGGATGCCCCTAGTAATGCTGCGATCGAACCATCAGAAGCAGTAATTACTTCCGTCCCAAATTGCAGTGTTCCCATGCCATCTGGAGTATCTTTAATTACTTGAACACGTTGGCCCGCTACGACTAACTCCCAATCCTCACTTTTAGCGTTCGGGATAAACTCACGTAGCTCTTCCATACGCTGTTCTTTCGATAACATGACTTGCTCGATCAAATACTTTGTCAATGACATTTCTTTTGCTCCTGCTGCCAACATCGTTAAGACATTATTCGGCTTTACAGAAGTAACTAAATCTAGTAATGAACCATTCTTTAGGAATTTTGGTGAGAAGCCTGCAAATGGTCCGAATAGCAACGCTTTTTTATTGTCGATATATCTTGTATCCAAATGTGGAACAGACATTGGCGGAGCTCCAACCTTTGCCTTTCCGTAAACTTTTGCATGATGTTGCTCCACAACTTCTTGATTTTTACAAGCCATAAAGATTCCGCTTACTGGGAAGCCTCCGATATTCTTTCCTTCAGGTATACCTGACTTTTGTAATAAATGCAGGCTTCCTCCTCCGCCTCCGATAAAGACGAATTTTGCCGTATAACGTTCAACCTCACCAACCGTGTCATCGTGGACTTTTACTTCCCACAATCCGTCACTGTTTCGTTTAATATCTTCAACATTATGTTGATATTTTATCTTAACATTTTTATTCTCTAAGTGATTAAACAACATGCGCGTTAAAGCACCAAAGTTGACATCCGTACCAGAGTCAATTTTTGTTGCAGCTATAGGTTCATTGTCTTTGCGATCTTGCATGATAAGTGGAACCCATTCCATTAGTTTTTTGGGATCCTTTGTAAATTCCATCCCATGGAATAGAGGATTATTTGAAAGCGCTTCAAAACGTCTTTTTAAAAATTCTACATTTTCTTCCCCTTGAACTAAACTCATATGAGGCAATGGCATGATAAAGTCATTTGGGTTTTGAATTAGCTTGCTGTTTACGAGATAAGACCAAAACTGCATTGAAACCTGGAACTGCTCATTAACTTTAATAGCTTTACTAATATCTACAGATCCATCTGGCTTTTCGTTCGTGTAATTCAACTCACACAATGCCGCATGCCCTGTACCCGCATTATTCCATTCGTTAGAACTTTCCTCTCCTGCGCTTCCGAGCTTTTCAAACACTGTAATTTCCCATTCTGGAACTAATTCTTTCAAGAGAGTCCCTAAAGTCGCACTCATAATTCCTGCGCCAATTAAAATCACATCTGTTTTAATTTCCCTGTTGCTCATTTTTCCCCCACCTTTTCCCCTAAATTTGCAGAAAAGATGTAGGCATCACACCATGCAGAGGCGCGACCTCGTCAACACACCTTTTCTGTTTCATTAATCACTGTCTCAATTATAACCCTATCATAGTGTTTTTCAATTGGTTATAGATTAATATATCTCTTATTATATGATAATTTTCAATGATTTAAAATATAGTAAAAATTGAGAACACAGTCCAAAAGGCATTAAAACGCATAAAACCAAGCCTAAATTGAGTTTTTTCAAGGAATAAAGCTTTGTTTTTCCTTACCCGTGGACCATCATCTCCTATTTTTACCCTTACTTATCATAGCACATCATGAACCATATAATCACCACTGGGTTGATCAATCAATCTAAAAATCCACCTTACATCTTTTAAACTATTCCGAAATCTCCTATAATATCATTATTTACAATAAGAAAATGCCAGATCAAATTATTTCGCTTTTAATTTTATCATATTTCCTTTATTGCAATTCACTAAATTTTAGCGATAAATTGTTTTTGGTATTGATTAAAAAACTGCACCAAATTTCTCTGCATACAAAATATAATGCCTGCCCCCTATTAGTTTTGAGGACAGGCATTATTTATTAGTACTACTTGTATCTTTGTGGGAGAGATTAGTTCCACACAGTCTTTAATGTTCTTTGAAAAAGTTGATCAAACGCATCTGTATCAGCTTTCTTATTTTCTTCTAGTCGCTTTACATAATCAGTAAGACATCCAATTTGTTCCTCAATAAATTTTTGAATCGCCCCTAATTCATTTATGCTAATTTCTTTTTCTCGCTTCAACTTCTTTTCCAATATAGCTTCGACTTCAGTACGGAGAACGCCAGATTTAGGTATATGATCCATTAAATAAACAAACTCATTCGGGGGCATAGAATGATATTTTTTTATCCATCTACAGGCCAGTAATGGTTTAACTACATTCAAAACAAGTTTTACATTAGCATATGCATCTGGAGAATGAAAACTCCCCTTTGCATTTCGTTTTGCCATGTTGAGGTAATGATACAAACAGGTTTTTTCAGAAAAGGTCTTCTTTGAAAGCGACTTACATTCAGCTACAATTAAAGGATTTTCGTGATAGACAATTCGTGATTGTAACCATTCAAGTATGGTTGGATTTGATTTCTTCAGTAATGCTAACGTTTTTCTCATATCCCAACCGACCATATCTAATTCGGCCGTCAATTGAATATCCATAACCTCACGCTTCTGTTCAATGGACAAATACCAACTAACAGGGTGTATATAAATAAACCGAACGTCATAATCGCTTTCTTCTGAAGCCGTTCCCCACGCTCTACTTCCTGCTTCACAAGCATAAATAATCTTCACTTCATGCTCTGCTTCAATTCTGGAAAGTGCTTCAACAATTTTCTCCTTCATTCGATCACCAAATTATTTTTGACCTTCAATTTCCTCAATTAATAGTGAAAGTTCCTCCCAGCGCTCCATCGCTTGCTCTAATTCTTCTTCTTTTTGTTTTTGTTCATTCATTAATTCTTGAATTTTACTAAAGTCACTTCCAGCAGCAGCAATATCTGTTTCAATTTGTTCGATTTTAGACTCAAGCTGTGAAATTCGCTCTTCAATTGTATTCCACTCTTGTTGATCTTTATAGGAGAGCTTCTTTCGCTGTTCTCTCTTTTTAGGTTGGACGTTAGTTTCTTGCACTTTTGCTTTTCGTTCTTGTAGCTCCATTTCTTTTTCAAGTTTCTTATCTTCCATAAATTCTGAATAAGACCCCTGATAACGACTTATTGAACCTTCACCGTCAAATACGAGCAAATGATCGACAACACGATCTAAAAAGTAACGATCATGGGAAACCGTTAACACAACACCTGGAAACTGATCTAAATAGTCCTCTAATACACTAAGCGTTTGTGTATCAAGATCATTTGTTGGCTCATCAAGAAATAAAACATTTGGCTCTTTCATAAGAACACGGAGTAAATAAAGGCGGCGACGTTCTCCCCCTGACAATCTACGAATATACGTCCATTGCATTGCTCGAGGAAATAAAAACCGTTCTAACATTTGCTCAGCCGTAATAATTTGATTATCAACGGTTCGAACGATTTCAGCACCCTCTTTAATGTAATCAATAACTCGTAAATTCCCATCAAGCTCCTCGTCATCTTGAGTATAATAGGCGATTTTTACTGTTTCACCAACTTCAATGTCACCTGCACTCGGCTCTATTCTACCCGCTAAAATGTTTAATAATGTTGATTTTCCAGTCCCATTCGGTCCAATGATTCCTAACCTTTCACCTGGAACAATTAAATAATTCAAATTATGAAACAACTGGTGATCTCCATAAGACTTAGATATATTTTTAACTTCAATAACTTTTTTACCCAGTCGTTGTGTGCCAATTGCAAAATCGACATCACCTTTTTGAGTTGGTCCCTTTTGATCCCTTAAGTCCTCTACTCTTTGGATCCGGGCTTTTTGTTTTGTTGTTCTTGCTTTTGCACCTCTTTGTAACCAGGCTAGCTCACGCCGCAATAAATTTTGTCTCTTTGCTTCACTTTGCTCGGCAAGTGCTTCTCGCTCAGCCTTCTTTTCAAGAAAACTTTCATAATTGCCTTCGTATGTATAAAGTTGTCCTTGATCTAACTCATAAATCCGATTGGTGACGCGGTTAAGAAAATACCGGTCGTGCGTTACCATGATAAGAGAACCTTTATACTGCGCTAAATAGCTCTCTAACCACTCAATCGTCTCATTATCTAAATGGTTTGTTGGCTCATCTAATATTAATAAATCTGCAGGCTGAATTAACGCTTTTGCAATAGCTACACGTTTCTTTTGACCACCAGATAAATGCTTTATTTTCTTCGTGAAGTCAGTTATCCCAAGACGCGTGAGGACCGTTTTGGCAACAGTATTTGCCTCCCACGCCTCACAATCATCCATCTTCGCTTGAACTTTTAATAGACGTTCTTGACGTTGATTGCTTTCAGGTTGACCTTGAAGTTCATATAATGCTTGTTCGTATTCCCGCATCACCTTCATAATAACGGAGTCACCATAATATATTTGTTCTAATGTAGTCAGGTTCTCATCTAAATCAGGTTGTTGCGGTAAATACTCAATCTGAAGTTGATTAGAATGAGTAAGCTTTCCTTCTTCCATTCCCTCTTCTTTGGATAGAACTTTTAATAACGTTGATTTTCCTGTTCCATTCACGCCTATTAAACCAATTCGCTCACGTTCTCCAATGGAAAACGAAATACGGTCGAATAATACTTTCTCACCATATGATTTACATAAATTTTCTACTGTAAAAATACTCATCTTCTCAATCCTAACATTTCAAAGTGTTTCCTCTATTTTATATGAAAAAAAGAAGAAGTGCGAAGAAAAGTGGAAGACGCCTGATTATCGGCGACAAGCGCTGGAGGGCCAACAATACGTGTCCTGCTCTTTGGACACATTTGATGGACCGAAGCGACCTCGAGCCGATGGCGCCTGCAACTAGACAAAGAAAAGTGGAAGACGCCTGATTATCGGCGACAAGCGCTGGAGGACCAACAATACGTGGCTTAATTTGGAACCAGCTTAGAAAAAATTCACCTTAAGGTACCTCGTTACCAATTGACGCCTCCCAAACTTCAAACCACTGCTGCCTTGTTAATTTTAATTGTAATGCCTCTACAGAACGCTTTATTCTCTCTAGGTTCCCTGTTCCAATTATCGGTAGGATATTTGCTGGGTGTTCTAGCAACCAAGCTAACATCACCTGATCAATTGAAACTGCATTGAGTTCTTCAGCTAATTTTGTTAATATTTCCCGAACCCGTACCGACTGTTTATCTTCGCTAGAAAAAATTCTTCCACCAGCTAATGGTGACCACGCCATCGGTAAAATTTTTCTTTCTAAACATTGATCAATCGTCCCATCGAGGAAAGGATTTGTGTGAAGCACCGACAGTTCGATTTGATTGGTTACTAACGGAAATGGCAAATAAGAGTCAAGCATTGCTACTTGAGATGATGTAAAATTAGATACACCAAAAGCCCTTACTTTCCCTTCGTCCTTTAGACTGACAAACGCCTCTGCAACTTCACTAGGATCCATAAATGGATCTGGGCGATGTATGAGTAAAACGTCAATATAATCGGTTCCAAAATTTTGTAATGATTGATTTACGGACTTGATAATATGATCTTTACTTGTATCGTAATGTTTAATGTAATGGTCTGTATGCTTTTTAGATAATAGCTTTATCCCACACTTTGTCACGATTTCTATTTTAGTACGTAAGCTAGGGTCAAGCTTTAATACCTCTCCAAAACGTGCTTCACATGTATAATCTCCATATATATCTGCATGGTCAAAAGTGGTTATTCCTTGCTCCAGGCAACTATGTATTAAATCCAGTAATTCATTTTGTGTTAATTTCCAGTCATTTAGTCTCCAATGACCATGAACCATTCTTGAGAAGGATAAGCCCTCTCCGATATTCGTTCTTTCCATTGTGTTCACTCCTCGTTGATCATAAGTATTCATTTTATCTGACCTAGTATCTCACATCTTTTTAACTTTTACATAACATAATTAATGAAATGTCTGACTTCTACTCCTTCTAGCCTATTCTAACGAAATTTATTACTCTGAATTTCCTATTTTACAGATTACTAGTTTAGTATTTAAAAAAGTGGAAATACTGTTAGTGAAACAAATTCTTGTTATTTATTAAGGGAGGAATACCAAGATGAGTTTAAATGAGTATATTGAAACGATTAATGAGATGTTAGAAGAAGCGAAGAAGGAAACGACTGAAGACGCATCATAGATAATAATAGATTAGTAAATGCAAAAGGAAGAGCTCGAACGATACATATCGTTCGAGCTCTTCCTTTTTACAATCCGATATGCTCTTCAATATAAAAAGGAAATCCTGAAAATAATTATCGATGCCTCTTTTCACAAATACTTGTGCGACTCTTTACTTAGCAATCCGATTAGCTACTCGAATTTCACCAAAAATCTCTTGTGCTAACTCACTTTGATAATGTATTTGAATTAGCCCTTTATCTTTCGCAAATACATACTTTTCATCGCCCTCTTTTACCTCTACTTCAATTGCTTCCCACTCCTGGTTATTCCATGTCACCGTCGTTGTGCTTGGGGGAATTTCTGAAGTGAAAAATAATTCATTATAGTTAGCATCTTGCGACTCAACCCATTCAAATGCAGCCTTTTCTCCTTCTTCTTCGATCATTGTTTGAAGATCCTCATAAATCTCATACTGTTCTTCAGAGTATTGATGTGTGATGATCACTTTTTGTTGCTCGTGATCAACTTGAAGTAAACGAAAATGTCCTAGCGCGTGTCCTTGATGTCCCCTAACAAACGCTAGATCCTCTTCTTTATATAGGACATCCATTCCTAAGCCTAATCCAGTTCCTGGACCATCTGTTTCAAAACTTGAAAGAACGTTATACTCACTAACAACATCTTCAAATGTTATCTCATTTTCTGGCCCAGCAGTTTCTTCCGTTTCATTCAACTCTTCGTCTGTTGGCTCTTGAATTGGTTCTTCAATTGGCTCCTCTTCAGCAGGGAACTCTTCTGAAGGATCTTCTATACTTCCACACGCCGTAATAAAGAAGATCATACAAATACTTATCATTAATTTTATCCAGTTCATGTAACCTCTCCTTTCCTCCTTATCGGTATTGCCTAAATAAGCATAGGAAAAACATAGGTTAATATTTAAAGGTAGAAGGAGCTCTTAATAATAATGTTGCCCCAATTTTATTACAGATTGTTACGTAATGCATCATCGTCAGCAGGACAACCCCTGTGTTCATACCTATAATAACACCTTGCATTTGCAATTGTTCCATTGATCCGAGGAAATACATTAAAGCAAAGGAAATTAGTGTCGACCAAACTGCATGAAGAAAAGCATCCTTTACTAAACCGAGACCAATTAAATAGGCTTGCATTGGCATGACAAAATAGTGAAATAAAAAGTATAGACATAATAACTGCAAATAACCAGCAGCACGGGATGACTCGAAAAACAAAGTAGTAAGTGGCTCAGCGTACACATAAAAGATGATGACAGCTACTAATCCATAAAAGAAAGTAAACAGCATCACTTTCTGTAATAATGTTTGTAGTTTGATAAAATCTCTTTTTGCGTAAGCCTCCGAAACAGTAGGAATTAAAACGATAAGTAACGAATGAGCAATAAATGCAGGAAAAAAGCCAATGGTAAACGCCACCCCAGCTAGTTTGCCGTATTGAGCCATAGCAACTGCTTCCGTCAATCCAGAATTAAGTAAGGCCATTTTTATTAGAAATGGTTTAATAGCAAACGTTACCGCATGAAAGATTCGAACTCCTGTTGTTGGGATTGAAACAGCTAACAACTGCTGTCGTACAGTTTTCCCACTAATTTTTTCACTCGGCTCTTTTTTCAAAGAGTTCAACTGTAAGAAATAGGCGGTAATTAAATATAAAAATACGATTAATTCACTACCAATCAGCGTACAGATTGCAATTAAAATAGCTAGCTCATGCTCAAATTGAAACCATTGAAACAAAATGACTAATAATATAAGCTGGGCTGCTCGACGTAAGAAGTTTGATAGTGCAATTTTCCCCATTCGATGCGATCCCATAAAATAGCCTCTAGCAACTGAAGACAATGAAATGATCGGAATTAATATTATGATTAACCAGCGAATCATTGGATGATACTGGTCAAAAACAGGAATAAACGGTAAAACAATCGTTACTAGAATGAAAAAAATGATAGTAAAAATGAGTGTAAATCTCAAAGTATGCTGTAACATGTTGAGATGATATTTTTTGTCCTGCTCAGCAATGAATTTAGAAATTGAGATCGGCAGCTCTATACTAGCAAGAACAACGATTAATATAATTGTTGGAAGGATAGACATATATCGTCCTAAAGCTTCATCTCCTAATTCTCGAGCCAATACCATGTTAATGACAAATTCAAGGCACTCACTTAAAAATGCCGCTATAACTAAAAGAAGTGCACCTTTAAAAAATGTTTTCATGACTCTCTCCTTATCTATACATACTTCTATATAGATATGAGACAAGTCTTAATAATATTTAGTTATATTTTCTTTTTTACTCTTTTAAAATTAGACTCTACTAAAATCGTAGACAATACATGAACATATATTATATATTTATCATACAAAATATAGTACAAATAACCTAGGAAAGTTGGGAAACCATGTTATTTCAACTGAAAAAGAAACCAGATTATCAACCAAATCTTAAATTTTCAACAGGCACACCAATTCGTTTATCGGATAAACAAAAAGAACTCCGTCTTCATTACATGACATTCCATAAAGAACATGCACAATTGTTAAAAGAATTACAGCCTATCGTTTTGCAACTTTCTGATCAATTACTTAATAAAACACTCGATCATGTTTTTCAATTTCCAATGTTGGAGAAAATAGCCACTGCTCATTCTTCTCGGGAGCGTTTATATGAAGTATTTCAATTTTACTTGAGATCACTTTTCTCTGGAGAAATTACTGATGAATTCTTGCAACAAAGACAGAAAATTGGCGGTGCACATAATAAAGGAGAACTTCCTATCGGTTGGTTTTTAGCAACCTATCAACTATTTTTGACCCTACTTATTCCACAAATCGTGAAGCATTTTGAGCATGAACCTGAAAAGCTAAGTAAGGCAATTATTGCCGTCACCCATGCGATTAACTTTGACTCTCAATTAATCGTTGAAACGTATATCCAAAGTCGCGTTGATGAAATCCAAGCACTGAACGATGCTAATTACCAACTTCAAGAAGAACTAACCTCTATTAGTCAAGAGTTAGCAGCAACAATTGAACAAACAGAAGCAATTACAACAGAAACGGCTGAAAAAGCGACAAAAATAGGGAAAGATACAGAAAATACGGTTAAGAGCAGTCAAAATTTAAAAAGGTTAGTGACTAAAAGTGAGCAAGATATGATTGAAATGGAGAACGCTTTTTCAACGTTATTGGAGAAGGTCAATGATTCCTTAATAAAGGTCGATGAAATGAACAGTATTTCTAATAAAATCAATACGATGACATCTGAAATTGAAAAAATTGCAGACCAAACTAATTTACTTGCTCTAAACGCTTCCATTGAGGCTGCCCGTGCAGGAGAACATGGGAAGGGCTTTTCTGTCGTAGCAACTGAAGTCAGAAAGCTCGCTGAATCATCTAAACAATTAAGCAATGATATTTTTTCACTTGTAAAGGAGAGCAATCAAAATACTTCAAGCATTATTAATACTATGAATCTCATGACACAATCTACTGAAACTTCAAATACTAGCTTAAAAACAGTTAAGAATGGCTTAATTACTGTAGGAATGGAAATGGAGCAGTATTCATCAATGTTTCAGAATAACAAAAAGGATATTGATGAAATTATTGCAGCCATTCAAGACATTAACAAAGCAACCAGTGACCTTTCCTTTTTGGCAACTTCTCTTACTGAAAAGGCAGAAAATCTTAATTCAAGTGTAGGACAGTGAAAGTAAAACAATTGATAGTTGAAAACAGGCTGATAAACAGCCTGTTTTCAGCTAGGTTTTTATAAGTGATCTAAGGCCTTTTTAATCGTTCGAATGATGAAGTTTATATCCTTATTATCAATCGTTAGTGGAGGTGATATAGAAATAACATTATTGTACCCAGCAACTGTGGCACCATTTTTAGCTAAAATTAATCCTTCTTGTTTACAAGCATTTAACACTTTGTTTACTAAATTAATATCAAGAGGTTCTTTTGTCTCCTTGTTATCGACTAACTCTATTCCCATCAATAGACCTTTTCCTCTAATATCACCAACATATGGATGGTCTTCTATCGACTTTCGAAGATCTGAAATCATCTGTTTCCCTACTTCTTTTGACCGTTCAAATAATTTTTCTTTTTCCATTATTTCTAGATTTTTCAATGCAACTGCACAAGATGCAGGACTTCCACCGAATGTATTTACATGACGAAAGTAATCATATTCATCGGTTCCTTTAAAAGCTTCATAAATCTCCCGTTTTACCGCTGTTGCAGACAATGGCATGTAACCACTTGTTATTCCTTTTGCCATCGTTATAATATCAGGTTTTACCCCGTAGTTCATGAAACCAAAAGGCTCACCAGTTCTTCCAAAACCACAGATTACTTCATCAACAATTAAGAGTGCACCATGGTCCTCACATACCTCTTTCACACCTGACATATAACCGTCTGGTGGAATTAAAATGCCACCCCCTGTTATGATTGGCTCCATAATTACAGCTGCGACCGTTTCACTTAACTCCCAAGTCATAACTTGTTCAATAGCTTGAACAGATTTTAATTCTCTAGGAGTTGCATTTGGATCTTCTGGCGACCGGTACGAGTCGGGTGGTGGTACGTGGATAAAGCCTGGAGCTAGCGGTTCATACTTATACTTACGTTGAGCTTGACCTGTAGCAGCAAGAGTTGCAATCGTATTCCCGTGATAGCTCCTGTATCTCGAAATGATTTTATGACGTTGGTGATCACCTTTTTGCGCATGGTACTGCCTAGCTATTTTAAACGCTGTTTCATTCGCTTCAGAACCACTATTTGAAAAGAAGAAAACATAATCGCCTTCTAACATCTCATTAAGCTTTTCCGCTAGTTCAATAGCAGGCAAATGACTTTGTGTTAACGGATAATAGGCTAATTTCGTTAACTGTTCATGGGCTGCTTCAGCGAATTCAGTTCTTCCGTATCCAGCATTAACACACCATAATCCCGACATAGCATCTAAATATCTTCTTCCATCGGTATCTGTTATCCATGCACCTTTCGCTTCCTCTACTACCATAGTTGCCCCAGGATTATAAGGTTTCATTGAATGCCATACATACTTCTCATCTTTTGCCAACATTTGATCCTTTTCTTTCATCTAAACGTCTCCTCCTCAATTTCATAATTCAATCTTGAGGGTTTGATGCTGTTATGTTTACTAAATCTAGATCAAGCTTTATCTAACGTTTATTTGAAATACCCTTATTAGAACGTATGAAACTAAAAACATTTGATGACTGGATATGGAAATTGCAAAAATCCCCTAAGCATTTATAGGGGATAAACTAACAAGAGTTAGTAGTTTTTCATAACTAATTTCTTCTGTCGAATGTACGTGCCAGTCCGCACTTTTTACAGCGGCATGCTCACCTACTCCTATTGAAAACATCGGTGTTTGTTTAATCGCCTTAATCCCAGCTTCACTATCTTCAATGGCAATACACTTATCATACGGAACGTTTAAAGCATCTGCTGCTTTTAAGAAAATCTCTGGATCTGGCTTCATTTTTTTTACGTCATGAATATCAACGATATGATCAAAGTAGTGACTTATTTCTAGGTTATCTAAAACCGTTTTTGCATTCGAGCTTGCAGAAGCAATCGCCATCTTCATATGATTTTTCTTAAGTGTTGTTATGAAGTCAGACATTCCTGGTAAAATATCATCTTTGGTAATTCTACTAATTAGTTGTTGATAATTAGCATTTTTTTGATTACCTAATTCAGCTTTTTGCAAAGGCGTATATGATCTGTCACTTTTCCTTACAAGTTCCTCGATAAGCACGGTACGACTCATCCCTTGCATTCTTTGGTTAAGCTCTCTATCAAAAGGAATATTCAATTTATCAGACACTTGTTTTGTAGCCAAATAGTGATACTCAACAGTATCCGCAAGCACCCCGTCTAAATCAAAAATAACAGCATGATATACTCTTTTCATAGTATTTTAACCCTTTATTTTTTTAATAAATACGACCTTTAAATAATTACCTTCTGGGAATTTCTTAATTGTCTTAAAGTCACTTGGAAGTGAATACTCCTCTAAGTATTTGAACTTTCCGTTCATCTCTTTGAATGCCTTTTCAATCATACCTTTAAATTTACTCATTCCAAACGAACTACTATTTGTCGAAGCAACGATGACCCCATCATCTTCAGTTATGGCAATTGTTTCTTTCAGTAAGTTTGTATAATCTTTTGCCGCGCTAAACGTATGTTTCTTTGATCTCGCAAAACTAGGAGGATCTAAAATGACCATACCAAACTTTAAATTCTTTTTCACTGCGTATTTAAAATAACGAAAAACATCTTCAACAATAATATCCTGTGCTTCATAATCAATTCCGTTAATACTGAACTGTTCAATCGTTTTACTCAAACTACGATTAGCTAAGTCTACACTCGTTGTTTTCTTCGCGCCACCTAATGCAGCAAACACCGAAAAGGCACCCGTATACGAAAATGTATTTAAAACGGTCTTACCTTTGGCGTATTTATCACGAATTACTTTTCTTACTTCACGTTGATCTAAAAAGACGCCGACCATCGCTCCTTCATTTAAGTAGACCGCAAAGCGCACGCCATTTTCTTTAACGAAAATCGGGAATTGTCCTTTTTCACCCGTTACAAAGTCGTCTTGTTCAATATATTTGCCATCTGTTGCAAATCGCTTCTTCTGATAAATCGCCTTGTACTCTGTTACTGCTTGTAGTGAGCGTATGATTTCATCCTTAAATTTATAGATACCTTTATTGTACCAATGGATCAAGTAGTAGCCATCAAAATACTCGATCGTTAAGCCGCCGATGCCATCACCTTCCCCATTGAAGACCCGAAAGGCGGTTGTTTCTACATCATTAAATAAATGGATACGATGCTTAAACGCTTCAGAGAGTTTAGCTTGAAAAAATGCTTGATCAAAGGTTTCGTTCTCACCTTGTGAAAGAATCCAGCCGAAGCCTTTATTTTGCTCACCGTAATAGCCTTTGGCAATAAACTGATTTCGTTCATCGACTAATTTTACGACTGTGCCTTCAACTGATACCTCATTTAGATTGCTTATCGCATCCTTTGAAAGCAGTGGATATCCAGCTCGATACTCTTTGGCAAACTTTGGTTTTATCTTTAATTTAATTTCTTGGCTCATCGTTTCATCCTCTAATTTTTCTTAATTTAGTTCTAACACTGCAACACTTTCAACATGCATTGTATGAGGGAACATATCTACTGGTTGAACTTCCTTCGTCTTATAGCCACCATCTTCTAGCACGCGTAAATCGCGGGCCAATGTTGCTGGATTACAGCTGACATATACTACACGCTTTGGCTTCATTTGAATAATCGTATTTAATAATGCTTCGTCACAGCCTTTTCGAGGAGGATCTACAACGATCACATCTGCATGAATGCCTTGAGCATACCACCATGGAATGACTTTTTCCGCTTCACCGACAGCGAAATCGACATTTTCTATATTATTTAATTTAGCATTGCGCTTTGCATCATCAATCGCTTCTGGTACAATTTCAACCCCATACACGTGCTTCGCTTTTTGAGCTAAAAATAATGAGATCGTACCAATACCACAGTAGGCATCAATCACCGTATCATCACTAGTTAACTGCGCATATTCTAATGCTTTATCGTACAAAACTCTCGTTTGCTCTGGATTGGCTTGGTAAAAAGATCTAGCGGAAATAGCAAATTTTACGTGACCGATATAGTCGTATATATACTCTTCACCCCAAAGAACCTTCGTTTGTTCACCAAAGATGACATTTGTCCTCTTGCTATTAATGTTATGAACAATTGACTTGACTTCAGGTAATCGAATTTTTATTTCCTTAATAATCTGCTCTTTATTAGGTAGGTCGTTTGTTCGTGTAACAAGTACTACCATTACCTCTTTTGTCACTAAGCCATACCTTGCGACAACATGACGCAATACACCTTTATGCTTTTCTTCGTCATACCCTTTAATGTGAAGTTTATTAGCAATTTCTTTTACTACTTGAACCACTTTATCATTCGCATCTTGTTGAATTAAACACTCATCCATATCAATGATATGATGGGTTCTTTCTTGATAAAAACCAGCCACAAGTCCACCTTCCCTTGTAGCTACGGGAACTTGTGCCTTATTACGATATCGCCACGGATTGTTCATTCCAATCGTAGGATGGACAGGGATACCAGAGATCTTGCCGATTCGTTCAAGTACATCTCTTACCATCTTCTGTTTTTGTTGTAATTGCGCATCATAACTTAAATGCTGCAGCTGACATCCCCCACACTGATGATAGACAGGGCAAGGTGGTTCTGCACGATGCTCACTAGTTTCTATCTGTTCCATTAACCGGCCAAATCCATAACCTTTATTTACCTTTGTCACTTTTACTAATCCACGTTCACCAGGAAGAGCTTTTGGTACAAAAAGGGTATACCCTTCTATTTTTGCAACAGCCGCTCCCTCATGAGTTAAATCTTCAAAGACTACTTCATACTGTTTGTTTTTTTGTACAGGTATATTATGTTTACTCATCTTAATCTCTTCCTTTACGTCCGTTTATGCTTTCATGATTGTAGCATAACTCATTACTTAGAAAAACTTTGTATCCTTATTAAGGCCAATATTGTGTCTTTTTTATAGTATTACCTCTTATTTACTGCTAAAGACCAACAAAAAAAGAGCATTTGCTATGCTCTTCTTTTTCTACCTTTTGGGTGGACACAGGATTTGAAAATGTTGGTAAAGATTAACAAATTCTCCGGGCAGCATCCCACCATATTCACCATCGAGATTTAGTTGCATATCTCCTTCAACATATACCTTAATTCGATTGGCTTGTGTATAAATGACTTTCGGATGATTCATATGTTCTCCTCGCATCGCTAAGCCACCGATTCGAATAAATTCTGGAAAAGACGTCTTTTTAACAATAATCAGATCAAATAACCCATCTTGAATCGACGCATCTGGTGCTAGCTTTTCGAAGCCACCCACTGAGTTCGTATTCGAGACAAGAAACATCATAATTTCACCTTCGAAAAGTTTTCCATCATACTCGATTCTTACAGAAGTCGGTGAAATCGACGGGAGCTTTTCTAGACCTTTTATATAATAAGCAAGTTGTCCCACTAATGTTTTAAGTTTACTAGGAACTTCATACGTTAGCTCTGTTAGCGTTCCACCAGCTGCTATATTAATAAAGTACTGACTCCCTACTTTGCCAATATCAATAGGCTGCTGGTGTTCTCCACATAATACATCACAAGCTTCTACAATATCCCTTGGAATATGAAGCGCTCTGGCAAAATCATTCGTTGTGCCCCCAGGAATTAGTCCTAAAAGCGGACGATTTTCTAATTCGGCTAGACCATTGACTACTTCAAAGATGGTTCCGTCGCCACCTGCAGCAATAACTAAATCAAAACCTCTCTCGCCTGCTAACCTTGCAGCCTTTATTGCACAGCCTTCACCTGTTGTTGCATGTGCAGATGCTTCATAGCCAACTTTTTCGAGTCGCTCCAGAACATACGGCAAACTTTTACGCATTTGCTCTCTTCCTGAAGTTGGATTATAAATAATTCGGGCTCGTTTCATACTATCTCCCACTTTTATGAAGTAATATCCATCTTATTACAATCTATTAACTTGTATGATAAGGGATACATACAACTTATACAAGTACTATCTCAAAAGTGACTTTTTCCAGTGAGGGTTTCCTTCATCCCTCACTGAAAATTAGTTGAAAAGGATTATATTTTTGACATTGTTTTGAAACATCATATATTATCTGTTTTCTTGTTCGTACACAATATTCCCATCTACAAATGTTTTCCATGAATAACTATTTTGTTTTAGCGGGTGTGCATCCCAGATGACGATATCTGCATCTTTTCCAACCTCAAGAGTACCTGTACGATCTTCTATACCTAGTACAGCAGCAGCGTGTTCCGTAACTGACTTTAACGCAGTTTGTTCAGAGAGACCTTCTTTGACTGCTATACTTACAGAGGTTTGTAAATACTGTATCGGAATAACAGGATGATCAGTCGTCATTGCAAAGGGAACATTTGCCTGTTCTAACGCCTTATACGTTTGCCACCCTTTATCTCTTAGCTCCACCTTACTACGGCTTGAAATCGTTGGTCCTACTGTAAACTTCGCACCACTTTCTGCTAGTAAGTGAGCAATTTGATGTCCTTCAGTCGTATGCTCAACACTTAAATCTAAATCAAATTCTTTTGCAATTCGAATAACTGTCATTATGTCATCGGCGCGGTGGGCATGAGCGCGAACTGGAATTTTCTTTTCTAGTGCCAACTGTAGAGCTTCTAATTCAAAATCAAATACATTTTCACCTTTTTGCTTTTTCTCCATATAATTCTTCGCTTTTGAAAATTGTTCACGCAGAATAGCTGCGACAGCCATTCTTGTTTTAGGTGCTCGTCCATGATTACCGTGAGCTCCCTTTGGATTTTCTCCAAGTGCAATTTTTAGTCCAGATGGCTGACGGATTACCATCTCATCTACTGATTTTCCAAGCCTAATTTTAATACAGACTGTTAAGCCACCAATGACATTTGCGCTACCAGGTAAAACTTGAGCCGTTGTCACACCTGCAGCGACTGCATCGTGAAACCCTTGATCATACGGATAAATTCCGTCCATCGCGCGTAAATGTGGTGTAACAGCTGATGTCGTTTCGTTATAATCTTGTCCTTCCCATCGAACCCCTTCTTCATCGATACCTAAATGGGTGTGTGCATCAATAAATCCTGGCGTTACATATCTACCGTTGGCATCAATAATTTCTGCCTTATCTGGAATTTCAACCTCTTCACTAGTTCCAATCTTCATGATCTTACCTTCTTCAAAGACAATTGTCCCATTCGAAATTTCGTTATCTCCTAAAATATGTGCATTAATAATTGCTTTCATGAATACAGCTCCTTTAATCATTGTATTGATTACGCATATTTTTGATAAATGTTAAACCTAAAATGTAGACTGAAAGATATGAACTTTGCATTTCACACGATAAGCCAAAAATCAACGATTATCTACAGACACTTTAACACTTCCAAAAAAATAAAAAATCGATACCTCTATTTTATTACGGGCATCGAAATAATTCAAAGACAAACTGTATTTTTCTATTTATTTTCGTATAACTACTAACTTGTATATGTCGTAGCTTCATTTTCTCTTTTAGTTTTAATTTGGTTTTTTATGAAAAAGCCAATGACAGCTATTGCAAAAACAATGATTGAAACAAAATAAATATTGTGCTGTTGTAAACTCTCTATTCCAGTTACTACAATAAAACGACCAAATCCAAATAAGATAGAGCACCATATGAAACAACTAGTATATGAAACTAGCGCAAACGTTACATATGAAAGTTTTCTAGTCCCGCATAAAAAAGGTATCGCGTGTCTTAAACCAGCAAAAAAACAACAGAAAAAAAGTGCATAAGTACCGTGTTCGTCAATCAGTTTCTTACCCTTTTTTATTGGAGCTCGATTTTTTAATTTACTAAGAAGTGGGGCTCCAGCAAAGCGACCAATTAAAAATGTCGTTGTCGTAGCGGTAATAATCCCAAAGTAAGCTGCCGCAAATGCAGGAATTACTTCTAAATAGCCGTTAGATAACCACCCGATGCTAATTACAATGACTTCATTAGGAACAGGAAAAATAAACATACCTAACCAAAGCCACAGAAATAGACCTCCATAACCAAAATCATATAAAACTGAAACAATCATTTCCCATTCCATTTTCGCACCCTCTCCTATTTATTCGGAAAAAGACATGCTGAATTTCTTTCGCTCGCTTTAGTACCAATTTACACCATTATAGAAAATAAACCAATTAATGTGCTCTAGATTGTCCTGAAAAAAATTTAGCGCTTTTACGATTTATTTATAAATATGCAACCCTACTACATATTACCAGTCGCCTTGGAAACACATAAAGAGCATAAAACCATGAAAAGCTATAGTAAAAAGAAGGAGCGTGTACATATGGAGAAAGCAACTAAGGTATTCTGGATATCTGTTGTAATTGCAATTGTATTCGTACTTTGGGGTGTCCTATTACCAAATCAGTTAACTAGCGTTATGGATGTTACGTTAAGCTTCTTTTTACAGAACTTTGGTTGGTTCTACCAACTTTCTGCTACTTTTTTTCTTATCTTTGCTTTGTTTCTTATTTTCAGTCGCTACGGTAAAGTAAAACTCGGGAAAGATGAGGATAAACCAGAGTTCAGCCGACCGACTTGGTTTGCGATGTTATTTAGTGCTGGGATGGGAATTGGATTACTTTTTTTCGGCGTTTCAGAGCCAGTCTCGCACTTTGCTAACCCGCCTTTAGGTGAAGCTGGAACAAGTGCAGCAGCTACGCAAGCTTTAAGGTATACATATCTCCACTGGGGACTCCATGCTTGGGCGATATACGCAACGATTGCGTTAGGATTGGCTTATTTTAAATTCAGAAAAGGCTATCCTGGGTTACTTAGTGCTACGTTATATCCAATATTAGGAGAGAAAACAAAAGGACCGATTGGCGGAGTTATTGATGTCGTTGCGGTATTTGCTACCATCTTTGGAGTCGCTGCTTCCCTCGGCTTAGGTGCAGCTCAAATTAATGGAGGATTAAGCTACGTAACAGGTATTCCAAATACATTTGGTATCCAACTGTTAATTATAGCAATTATCACAGTCCTTTTTCTCATTTCAGCTGGGACTGGAATTAAAAGAGGAATAAAATATTTAAGCAATACCAATATGATACTAGCTGTGCTTTTATTTTTCAGTGTACTTTTCCTTGGACCTACAGTGTTCTTGTTAGAGCTTTTTACTACCACTTTAGGTTCTTACATTCAAAATTTACCTGCAATGGGCTTACGTTTGGCACCTTTTAATGCAGATAATGCAGCTTGGATACAAGGATGGACTATTTTTTATTGGGCATGGTGGATTGCGTGGGCACCGTTTGTCGGGACTTTTATTGCTCGTGTTTCTAGAGGGCGTACCGTTAGAGAGTTCGTAGTGGCTGTTTTATTCATTCCAACGATTGTATGTGCTCTATGGTTTGCCGTTTTCGGCGGTACTGGTATTCATCTTGAATACAATTTAGGTATTCCAGTCTCCGAACAAACCCTTGAAACAGCTTTATTTCTAGTTTTTCAACAGCTGCCGCTAAGTGCTCTATTGATTATCGTTACCCTGTTTTTAATAACCGTTTTCTTTATTACATCCGCTGATTCGGCTACATTTGTCCTTGGGATGCAAACGACAAATGGAAGTTTAGAGCCGCCCAATATTATCAAATATGTGTGGGGGATCCTATTAGCAGCCTCTGCTTCTATCCTAATGTATACTGGTGGATTAGCTGGCTTGCAAACGGCGATTATCGTTAGCGCCTTTCCACTAACCTTTGTACTAATTGCAATGGCGTTCTCAATGGTCAAATCTTTAAATGCCGAACTTGGACCTAAAAAACAAAAAGAACGGAAGAAAGAAGTTGTAGTGAAAGAACGACCCAACCCAACATAAGGTTTATTTAAGAAAAGCGCAAGCGCCCATTTAGCGAAGTCTCGCCGGGCGCTTGCGCTAGACGTTTTCAGTTTTTAATGTATATAAAAACTGCATTTTTTTAAGTACTCATTACTTTTTTTACGGACTCATAAGGCCCTTATTTTAACGCGAATCACCGTTTTGGGCAAGATAAGGGCCTGTGTGTACCCTATTTGCATATTACACCGTACCAAGCCTATCGTTTGCCAATTTCTTCAGCAATTAACTTATTAACCATTGGTGGGTTTGCTTTACCTTTTGTTTCCTTCATCACTTGGCCGACTAGGAAGCCAATTGCTTTTTGCTTACCTGCCTTAAAGTCATCTACAGACTGTTGGTTATTATTAAGGATAGTTACGACAATGCTTCGTAATTCACCTTCATCTGAAATTTGTACGAGACCTTTTTCCTTTACAATCGCTTCTGGGTCGCCACCATTTTCGATCATTTCTTTGAAGACCGTTTTAGCAATCTTAGATGAAATTGTCCCTTTTTCAATTAAAGAAATCATTTTTGTAAGATTTTCTGGCGTTAATGGTACGTCGCCAATTTCTTTGTTATTCGAATTTAGGTACGCTGATACATCTCCCATTAACCAGTTGGCCACTTGTTTCGCATCTCCGCCTTGTGCTAATGTTTTTTCAAAGAAGTCAGACATCGCCTTAGATGCAGTTAAAACTTGTGCATCATATTCGGAAAGATTAAGGTCTGCTACATAACGTGTTTGACGTTCATGAGGAAGCTCTGGAATTTGGCTTCGAACTCGCTCCTTCCACTCCTCATCGATAAAAATAGAAACAAGATCTGGGTCTGGGAAGTAACGGTAATCGTCAGATCCTTCTTTAACTCGCATTAAGATCGTCTCTTTTTTTCCATCGTCCCAACGACGTGTTTCCTGATTGATTACGTTTCCTTCTAGTAATTCCTTCTCTTGACGAATTTCTTCATAAGCTAATCCCTTTTGAACGTTGGCAAATGAGTTTAAATTCTTCAGCTCTGTTTTTGTACCGAACTCTTTTTGACCAACTGGACGAAGTGAAATATTGGCGTCACAACGAAGCGATCCTTCTTCCATTTTACAATCTGATACTTCTGTATATTCAAGGATAGCTTTCAGCTTTTCTAAGTATGCATAGGCTTCCTCTGGTGTACGAATATCTGGCTCAGATACAATCTCAATTAACGGAGTTCCTACACGATTAAAGTCAACTAACGAGTAGTCCCCGTACTCGGAGTGTGTTAACTTCCCTGCATCTTCCTCAAGGTGAATACGAGTAATTCCAATCGTTTTCTTTTCTCCGTTCACTTCTATTTCAATCGAACCGTGTTCACCAATTGGTTTATCAAACTGGGAGATTTGATAAGCTTTTGGACTGTCTGGATAAAAATAATTTTTACGATCAAACTTTGTTTCTTCAGCGATTTCACAATTTAAAGCAATCGATGCTCGCATCGCATATTCAACCGCTTGTTTATTTAAAACTGGCAGTACTCCAGGGTGTCCTAAACATATTGGACATGTATGTGTATTTGGCGGGGCACCAAATTCTGTCGAACAGCCACAGAAAATTTTTGATTTAGTCTTTAACTCGACGTGGACTTCTAATCCAATTACCGTTTCGAAATTCATTTGTATATCCCCCCTTAAAGTTCCGGCTTCGCTTTATGATGTTCAGTTGCTTGCTCAAAAGCATGAGCTACACGATAAACTGTGTTTTCATCAAAATGCTTACCAATAATTTGCAATCCAATCGGCATACCATTTTCACCTAAACCGCAAGGAACTGATATAGCTGGGACACCAGCTAAGTTGACTGGAATTGTGAGAATGTCGTTAGCATACATCGTTAGCGGGTCATTAACTTTTTCACCAATTTTAAATGCTGTTGTCGGTGCCGTTGGTCCAATAATGACATCATAGTTTTCAAACACATCTTCAAAGTCTTTTTTAATTAACGTACGGACTTTTTGTGCTTTTTTATAATATGCATCATAATAACCAGAGCTCAGTGCGTAAGTTCCAAGCATAATGCGGCGCTTAACTTCATCACCAAACCCTTTACTTCTTGTTTCTTTATACATTTCAATTAAGTTTGCAGCATTATCCGAACGAACACCGTAACGTACACCGTCAAAACGAGCTAAGTTAGCAGAAGCCTCGGAAGAAGCTAGTAGATAATACGTAGCAACCGCATATTTAGAATGCGGTAAAGACACTTCCTCCCAAGTCGCACCCATTCCTTCAAGTACTTTAAGTGACTCTAAGATACGGTTTTTAACATCTTCATGGACACCTTCAGCTAGGTATTCTTTTGGTACTGCAATTTTTAAGCCTTTTACTTCACCGGTTAATGCTGATAAGTAGTCAGATGTTTCTACATTAGCTGAAGTCGAATCCATTTTGTCGTAACCAGCGAGCACTTGAAGAACTAAAGCATTATCTTCAACTTTACGTGTAATAGGACCTATTTGATCTAAAGAAGATGCAAAGGCAACTAGTCCAAAACGAGAAACACGTCCATAGGTTGGTTTAAGTCCAACCACTCCACAATAGGATGCGGGTTGGCGTATTGATCCTCCAGTGTCCGATCCTAATGAGAATACAACCTCTCCTGCGGCTACAGAAGCTGCAGAACCTCCACTAGAACCACCAGGGACATAATCTGTATTCCACGGATTTTTTGTATTAAAGAAACCAGAGTTTTCTGTTGAAGAACCCATTGCAAATTCATCCATATTTAATTTACCGATCGTTACAGACTGGGCACCTTGTAAATGCTCAATAACTGTTGCGTTATGCATTGGTTCAAAATTTGCTAACAGTTTACTTGAACATGTTGTTGTTAAACCTCTTGTAACAATATTATCTTTTATTCCAGCAGGAATACCAAAGAGAAGACCTCTTTCATTATTTGCGCTTAATGCTTCATCTAACGATTTTGCATAATTTCTTGCTCTTTCCTCATCTAATGTAACAAATGCCTTAATTTTGTCGTCAACTGCGTTAATTCTTTCGTATGAAGCACTAACTAGCTCTGACACAGACATTTCTTTATTATGTAAACGATTATGTAATTCCGAAATACTTCCTTCTAATATCGACATTTATACCCCTCCTCTACTCAAGGATCGACGGAACTTTAACTTGTCCATCCTGCTCATCTGGTGCGTTCTTCAATACCTCTTCCCTTGGTAACGATTGTTTTACTTCATCCTCACGTAAAACATTTCGCACATCTAATACGTGTGTCGTCGCCTCGATACCATCAGTATCTAATTCATTAAGTTGTTCAGCAAATGTGATAATTGCATCTAATTGTTGTGTAAACATCTCCGCTTCTTCCTCTGTTACAGACAAACGCGCTAAATTAGCGACATGTTTCACCTCATCTTTTGTGATACGTGCCATCTTCCCACCTCCAAAATCGTTCATTTTCACAATAAGTAGATCATACCAAATTACGTTCTAATAGGCAATAAACCCCATTCTAACAACACTTGACAAATTATCGAAATATTACGGAAAGTGTAGGACTTTCTATTCTTTCACTGTATAAAGGTTTTCCTCTTTTATACAACAAATAAAAAGAACCTAGAGGACACTAGCTCCTACCCTCTAAGTTCTTCTCTCAATTGAATATTAGTTTGATATCGCAAATGCTAATGACTCATTTTAAAACGTTATAAATTGCTCTTTTTAGCTTCTACGATAATTTCGCTTGTTCAAATTCCTCTTGAATTTCTTGACTAGGTTGTTTTCCTATTAGACTCACTACAATGATTGCAATAACTGCAAAGATAAACCCTGGTACGATTTCATAAAGTCCAAATGGGATAATGGCTTCTGATTGTGGAAGAGGATTACCATCAGGGCCATTTGGAGGGGTTGATAATAGATCCCATAACACAACAGTTATTCCACCTGTTATCATCCCAGCAAGAGCTCCATTCCGTGTCATCCTTTTCCAAAATAAAGAGAAAAGAATGAGCGGCCCAAACGCTGCACCAAATCCTGCCCAAGCATACCCTACTAAATTTAACACTGAATTATTAGGATTATAGGCAAGGAGAATAGCGATAAAAGCAATTGCCACAACACCTAACCTACCAACCCAAACTAACTCTTTATCTGAAGCATCCTTTCGAATAATACCTTTATAAAAGTCTTCAGCTAAAGCACTTGATGAAACTAGTAATTGTGAATCAATCGTACTCATAATCGCAGCTAGAATAGCAGCCAGGAGAAAACCCGCTACCCATGGGTCAAATAAAACTTGAGTAAACAATATAAATACTGTTTCGTGAGCACCAGCCGAAATTACTAATCCTGGTCCATTGATCGAAAAATAGGCAATTCCAACAAAGCCTGTAAAAATTGCACCAAATAAAGCTAGGACCATCCAGGTCATACCAATAAATCGTGCTTTCGGGATTTCTTTTACTGATTTTACAGCCATAAATCTAGTAACAATATGGGGTTGACCAAAATAACCTAATCCCCAAGCTAATAATGAAACCACTCCTAAAATGGTGGCTCCTTGGAACGCATCTAAATAGGCAGGATCAATTTCGCCAACTGCATTTAACGTTGATTGCCAACCTCCTAATTTAGATATAGCAACAACTGGAACGATTATTAAAGCAAGGAACATCAGTATGCCTTGGAAAAAATCTGTCCAACTTACCGCTAAAAATCCACCTAAAAAGGTATATGAAATGATAACAATCGCACCAATCCAAAGTGCTTGTGTGTACGTCATCCCAAAGGAGGCTTCAAACAACAATGCTCCACCAACAAGTCCAGCTGAAGTATAAAATGCAAAAAACAGTAAGATAACAAGTGCCGACACTGTTCGAAGAACTTTAGTTTTGTCATGAAATCGATTTTCAAAGAAGTCTGGTAGAGTAATAGAATCATTTGCGACTTCCGTATATTTTCTTAACCTAGCTGCAACAAACTGCCAGTTTAGATACGCACCAATTGCAAGGCCTACCGCTATCCAAATCTCACCCATTCCACCAATATAAAGGGCCCCTGGTAAACCTAAAAGTAACCAACTACTCATATCAGAAGCCCCAGCACTTAATGCGGCCACACTTCCTGATAGCCTCCGACCACCCAATACGTAGTCTGATAAATTATTAGTTAAGCGATAAGCAATAACTCCAATTACTAACATCCCTACAAGATAAACTATAAATGTAAATAACGTAGCGACCTCCATAGTTTATTCTCTCCTTTCTCTAATTAAACTTACCAACGACAAAAGTATTAATAAAAGCATTGGTACCCAAAGTAAAACAGATGTAGCCAGCGTTAATTGATGATCCATCTCTTCACCTCCTTTATGCAAAATCTATGCATAAGGCCCCCTGATAATGTTCAACTTTCCTTTTTCTATTTATCGTTATAAAAATCATCACAATATGAATTAACATGGACATGCGAATATAAATAAACGAACACCCACAACATCGTTTTCTACAGACAATAGGTAAAAGGCAGTCAACGACTGCCTTTTTGAGAAATTCATTCTATCGATAAATGTGTATAAACGGATCTTCATTTGGATTTCGAACAATGATAGCTTCCTGACCAGAAACAGAAGTAATATAAACTTGAATTTTTAAGTTACTTGGAAAACGTTGTGCAATTCGGTCAGCTGAAAATTGAGTAAGTGCAATGATTTCAGCCTTACCTTGGAAACGAATTGGAATTTCAATCGTCATTTCAGTAAGCTGTTCATCTTTGTAAAAACCCTTACCTACTACACCGATATAATTATCAAAAAAGTCGTTAATTTCTTCCTTAAATTTCAAAAAACGTTCCGCATCATTTCTTTGCTCATTAGTAGCGAGAGTTGAAGGATAAAAATAATACTTTTGATTAATGGCTTGCCATTTATCAATTTGTCGCTGTGGTTCAGCAACACCCTTCATGATAAAGTTTCCTGGTACAATGGCTTCTCTTTTTTCCTCTTGAAATAAAGCAACGATAATTGGAACATTTTCTAATGATCCTTCTTCACGATTAGGTGATCTCAGGCGAGAAACAATTTCTTCTGCCATCCGCTTACCTTCCTCTTCCATTTTCTTCCGATTAATGTCGACTTCGTATCGATAAATTCTTCCTTGATCATCAAAAATACGATAGTTATATACGGTATTCATAGAAAGACCTATGACAACCCCACCTAACTCAAGCTGACCGTTCGCATTTTCTACTAAATAATTATGTTCTAACAGATGAGATAAATAACGGGGTTGGCTTTCCTCTTGTTCCTTTAAATTATTTCCTGATCCTAGAGGTGGATTTAACCCCAGAGGGTTTTCATCTTCCTCAAAACGCATCAACCAGTTGTTGAGTTCATTACGAGAAATAAATTGCCCTTCTCTGAAGTAATATTTTTCTGGATCAAACCTTTCATTCGCAATCTCCATTAAGCCTAATTCGAGTTGTTCTATATCGAGGCGATTGTAAACGACCGCATTACTAAAGCCTCTGCCTTCACCATGAGTGTAGGAACCATCATATAGAACACTACGGTAGTAGTTTTCAGATGTGTATACTTCTGGACTCAATTCAACAACTTGATCTTCCCCATGTTCTTCCTCTTCTATTAACTGTTCCTCTGGCTGCAAGAAAGGGAAACAACCTGACAAAAAGATGACGCTACAAAGAGCAATTGGTATCGCTCGTTTTATCATCTTCATCACTCCTACTCCATATTTCTTTGGATAATGTTTAGAAAAGAGGCTATGGACCTTATAACCATCATTTTTAAACAAACGTTTATTTAAGAGGAGAACTATTCTTCAACAACATCTAGTCAGCTGTTTCCTGAATGAATTGTTCTTCACTCCAAACTGTAATCCCCAATTGCTGCGCTTTAGCTAATTTGGAGCCTGCATCCTCTCCAGCTATAACTAAATCCGTTTTTTTACTAACACTACCAGTTACTTTCCCACCTAGTGCCTCTATTTTTTCTTTGGCTTCATCTCTAGTTAACTGTGCTAACTTCCCTGTAAGAACGACCGTTTTATTCAAGAACGGACTTTCTTGGACCTCTTCGGTTGAAGGTAATTTCGGCCCTTTATATGTCATATTAATTCCAAGGTCCTTGAGTTCATTGATCAATTCTATTACTTCTTCCTGCTCAAAGTAATTAACAATTGAGTTTGCCATTTTCTCACCAATTTCATTGACAGCTGTAAGTGTCTCGAAATCAGCCTCTTGGATCGCTTCTATCGTTTCAAAGTGCATGGCTAACGTTTTTGCTGCTTTTGCTCCAACAAATCGTATACCTAAACCAAAAAGTAATTTCTCAAGTGAATTTTCTTTGGTAGCTTCTATTGCACTTAATAAATTTTCAACGGATTTTTCGCCCATTCTTTCTAGTTGAAGCAGTTGTTCTCGCTCTAACTTATAAATATCAGCGACATCCTCTACAAGCCCTTCAGCAAAAAGCTGAGCAATAACTCGTTCTCCTAAACCATCAATATTCATGGCATTACGGGCTACAAAGTGTGTCAAACCTTCACGAATTTGAGCTGGACATTTAGGATTAATACAACGTAATGCAACTTCACCCTCAAGGCGTACGAGCTCGCTTTCACATTCTGGACAGTGTGTCGGCATGTGGAAATCTTGCTCTTCTCCAGTACGTAATTCTAGTAATACATTGACGACTTCTGGGATGATGTCACCCGCTTTTTTTACAACAACGGAATCACCGATTTTAATGTCTTTTTCTCTAATTAAATCTTCATTATGCAAAGAAGCCCTCTTCACAGTTGTTCCAGCAACGGTTACAGGTTCTAAGAGTGCTGTTGGAGTTACTACTCCTGTTCGCCCCACATTTAAATCAATCCCTATTAATTTCGTAACCACTTCTTCTGCTGGGAATTTATATGCAACCGCCCAGCGAGGACTCTTTGCTGTAAACCCTAAAGCCTTTTGTTGATCAAGTTCATCGACTTTGATAACAATGCCATCTATTTCATATGGTAAATCTGGACGCTTTCCAACCCAGCTCTCAACATACTCAATTACTTCATCAATGTTTTTACAGTGACGATTTTCCTGATTTATCTTTAAGCCCAAATCTTTTAAATAATTTAAAGCTTGATGATGTGATGTAATTTGATCATCTTCTATTCGTCCGAGTGAATATAGAAAAATATCAAGGTTACGTTTTGCAGCAATTTTTGGATCTAACTGACGTAAAGAACCAGCGGCTGCATTTCTCGGATTTGCAAACTTTTCTTCGCCCGCGGCTTCCTTCGCCTCGTTCAACGCCTGAAATGACCTTTTTGGCATAAAAGCTTCACCACGGACTTCTAATGTGACCTCTTCTTTAAGTCTCAGTGGTATCGAACGAATGGTTTTAAGGTTTTGAGTAATATCTTCACCGACAGTACCATCTCCACGTGTTGCTCCACGAGTAAATTTCCCTTGTTCGTACTTTAGAGAGACGGCTAGTCCATCTATTTTTAACTCGCAACTATACGTTGGTTCACTATCGTTTAGACCTTGTTTCACACGGCGGTCAAAATCTCGCAAATCTTCTTCATTAAACGCATTCCCTAAGCTTAACATAGGAACATCGTGTTGTACCTTATCAAAAAATGGCAGCGGTTCTCCGCCAACTCGAACGGTTGGAGAGTCATCGGTTAAATATTCTGGGTATTGCTCTTCTAAAGAGACAAGTTCTTGCATTAGCTGGTCATATTCCGCATCAGATACGATTGGCTTGTCTAGTACATAGTAATGATGACCATATTCATTTAGAAGCTCTCTTAACTCATCTATTCGAGATTTCGCTTCATGTTTATCCATGTTATCGTCCTTTCATTACACCTTTTTAATTGGAGCAAATTTAGCAACTAATCGCTTTACACCGACTGGCTTTGGAAAAGCTATATCGAGCTCAATATGTTCTCCTTCGCCTTTTGTGCTAACTACGGTACCGATACCCCACTTACCATGTTCCGCCTTATCGCCTACTGACCATTGGAAGCCTTCTCCACCTGATGTCGAAGCGACTGGACGAGTAGCGGCAACATTTCGTTTTGGCGCACCATATGAGCTTGGACGTGATGTTTTTGCCCACATCGGCTCTGGTTTTGCCATTTCTTCTAAACAGTGCTCTGGAATTTCTTTTAAGAAACGAGAAGGCGCATTTGTACTTGTTCGTCCAAATAATGTACGACTTCTTGCATTAGTTAAAAACAATTGTTGCTCTGCTCGTGTTATTCCTACATAAGCTAGACGGCGTTCTTCCTCCATTTCTTCTTCTTCAAAGAGAGAGCGGCTATGAGGAAAGACGCCTTCTTCCATGCCGATAATAAATACAATTGGAAACTCCAAACCTTTCGCCGAGTGCATCGTCATCAAAGTGACTACTTCAGACGGGTTTTCTTCATCATTATCTAGCTGATCAATATCTGCGACAAGTGCTAGGTCTGTTAAAAACGCAATGAGAGATTTATCCTCACTTCTTTTTTCAAACTCTACAGTAACGGATAAAAACTCATCAATATTTTCTAAACGGCTTTGAGCTTCTAACGTTTTTTCATTTTTTAACATGTCGCGGTAGCCTGATTTCTCAAGTACTTCTTCTACTAGTTCAGTAACCGATAAGTACTCCTGCATATTGATCCAGTTGTTCATTTGTTTTGAAAAATCCTCAAGCTTACCTACGACTCGTGCACTTAAACCAACTTGTTCGATTTCCTGCAATACTTTAAACATGGAGATCCCTTGATTCGCCCCATACTCTAAAATACGGTCAACCGTTGCGGCCCCAATGCCTCGTTTCGGAACATTAATAATTCGTTGTAAACTGATATCATCATCTGGGTTCCCAATAAGTCGTAAATAGGCTAGCACGTCTTTAATCTCTTTACGATCGTAGAATTTCGTTCCGCCGACAATGTTATATTCAATATTTGATTTTACTAGCAATTCCTCCATTACACGTGATTGTGCATTGGTACGATAAAGTATTGCTATATCTGAATTGCTGTTACCATTACGTGTTACTTCTTTTATTTTGCCGATGACATAGTATGCTTCATCTTGCTCAGTATCGGCTTCATAGCGGACAATTTTACATCCCTCTTCATTTTCAGTCCAAAGCTTTTTCGGCTTTCTTTTCATATTATTTTCAATAACCTTATTTGCCGCTTCTAGGATTGTTTTCGTTGAACGATAGTTTTGTTCTAATAAAATAACCGCTGCTGATGGATAATCTTGTTCAAAGGAAAGGATGTTTGCAATATCTGCTCCACGCCAGCGATAGATAGACTGATCGGAGTCCCCAACAACGCAAATGTTTTTATACTTTTCAGCTAGCATATTAACTAATACATATTGTGCTTTGTTTGTATCTTGATACTCATCTACATGGATATATTGAAACTTTCTTTGATAAAACTCAAGGACTTCAGGTACAAGCTTAAATAATCGAATTGTTGTCATGATTAAATCGTCAAAATCCAATGATTGGTTTTTCTTCAATTGCTTCTCATATTCCACATATACTTCTGCAGCTGTTTGATCATATAGTCCACTCGCAGTTTTGGAGAATTCTTCAGCACGCTTTAACTCATTTTTAGCTGAACTAATCGTACCAAGAATACTTCTTGGTTCAAATTTTTTCGGATCTATATTTTTTGTTTTTAAAATTTGTTTAATTACTGACAGCTGATCTGCTCCATCTAATATCGTAAAGTTTCGACTAAACCCAATTCGATCAATATCTCTTCTTAATATACGAACGCACATAGAGTGGAAAGTCGAAATCCAAATATTCTCGGCGGTCCCACCAACAATTTGCGCAACTCGATCTTTCATTTCACGTGCTGCTTTATTCGTAAATGTTATCGCAAGAATATTATAAGGTGCTACACCTTTTTCTCGAATAATATAAGCAATCCGATGAGTTAATACTCGCGTTTTTCCACTTCCAGCACCAGCCATTAATAATAAAGGACCATCTGTATGCTGAACGGCTTTTCTTTGTTCAGGATTTAGTCCTGATAACATTTTCTCCATCAATTTACTTTGCACTTTTCCACCACCAAACATATGTTCTCATTCTATTTTACTTTACTTTTTGTTTTGCAACAACTCTATTTTTTGACTGCATTAACCGTATCAAGTGCAGCTTTTATATTATCATAAATAATATTTCCTACAATAATCGTATCAGCAAACTTTGCCATCTCTTTTGCTTGTTCTAAATTCGTAATGCCCCCACCGTAAAATAACCGGGTATCTTTCAACACCTCTTTAACGGCTTGTACTACAGAGACTTGGCCAAATATTCCGCTGTATTCAATATAAAAGATAGGTAGTCGATACATATGCTCCGCTATTCTTGCATAAGCAACAACATCTTCTTCTTGAAGTTTCGTTTCTGAATTCGTTAATTTGGCAACTTTTGCATCTGGATTAAGAATACAATATCCTTCCATAACAATTTCATCCCAATTCATAATGGGGCCATATTCTTTTACGGCTTGATGATGAAGTTTGGTGATCCACTGTGTATCGTTACTGTTTAAAACAGTAGGAATAAAATAATAATCAAATCCTGGTGTTAATGATTCAATATTTGATACTTCTAAGCCGCAAGGTACGGAATAACGGCGTATTCGCACTAATAAACTAAGAGTATTATCGAGTGTCACTCCGTCTGATCCACCTACAATAATTCCATCTGTTCCAGACTCACAAATTGCCTCTAAATCTTCATCGCTAATTTCTTTATTCGGGTCTAATTTAAAGGCATGCTTCCAATCTTTATATTCAAGCATGACTATTTCCTCCATCATCGAAAACATTTATCTCACTGAATGATTATATCAAAAATACGACAGCAATCTAAGGGTACACCCTTTAAAAAATTATTGGTACATTTTTGGACTAAAAACTAACATTTTAAAACCTGGGTTGGTATACTATACAAAATGATTTGACAAGGTAAGATTAATAAGGAGGTCTTGAAGTGTCTATTGGCAATAACATATATAATTATATTCACACTGCAGCCAAAACTGAAAAAGCAGATCTCGTAATTACAAACGGAAAAGTGATTGATGTTTTTAATGGAGAAATTATAGAAGAAGACGTTGCAATTACAGGCGGGAAAATTGTTGGGATCGGCTCCTATGAGGGTCATACAACTTTTAATGCAAAGGGCGGGTATATTTGTCCTGCTTTTATTGATGGCCATGTCCACATCGAATCTTCTATGCTAACCCCACTACAACTTGAAGAAGTTCTCGTTCCTCATGGGGTGACTACACTTATAGCGGACCCACATGAAATTGCTAACGTATCTGGAAAAGAAGGAATTCAATTTTTAATTGACAATAGTAGAAAATCCTTGCTAGATATATATTTTATGATCCCTTCTTGTGTACCAGCAACTCCTTTTGAAAATGCAGGTGCAACTCTTGAAGCAGAAGATATCGCCCCGTTTTATACTAATCAAAACGTATTAGGTCTAGCTGAAGTAATGGATTTCCCATCTGTTTTAAATGGAAGTGAGAAAATGGTTAATAAACTAACTTCAGCGATGAAACACGGGAAGCTCATTGACGGCCATGCAGCTGGCTTAGATAAATATGGAATAAATACATATCGTGCAGCTGGTATCCAAACCGATCACGAAGCAGTTAATGCCGAAGAAGCAAAAATTCGTTTACAACGTGGAATGTATCTTATGATAAGAGAAGGATCTGTCGCCAAAGATTTAGAAGCACTTCTCCCTATTGTTACGGAACGGAATTCTAGGCGTTGTTTATTTGTGACAGATGATAAACATCTTGATGATTTAGTAGAAGAAGGAAGTATCGATCATAATGTACGATTAGCCATTTTAAATGGTTTAGATCCAATTCTAGCTATTTCAATGGCAACTATTAATACTGCGGAATGCTTTCAATTAAAAAGCAAGGGCGCTATTGCACCAGGTTTTGATGCTGATCTACTTATCTTATCTGATCTACATCAAATTTCTATTGAACATGTATTTTTAAAAGGTTCGCATGTCGTTGAAAGAGGGGTGCTTCAATCTCAATATAAAAATAAGATGGAAATACCTATACCTCGTTCGCTAACAAAAAGTGTAAATACAAAACCAGTTACTGAAAATGACTTGAAAATCTCCATTACACATAACAAAGCTAATATTATTGAAATTATACCGAACTCTTTAATTACCAACCACATTAGCGAAGCTGTGGACACTATTGCGGGCAATTTTACGCCTTCTATTGAAAAGGACCAACTAAAATTAGCAGTCGTCGAACGACATAATCAAACAGGAAATATTGGTCTCGGTATTGTAAAAGGTATGCGGTTAAAAGGCGGGGCAATTGCCACAACTATAGCACATGATTCACATAATATTATTGTGTGCGGCACAAATGATCAAGACATGGTAAAAGCTATTGCATTAATGGAGGAGATGCAAGGAGGAATTGTGATCGTTAAAGACGGTAAATCTGTCAGTAGCCTTCCTTTACAAATTAGTGGTCTTTTAACCGATCAACATTACGAGGAAACGTTAAAACAAATTAATCATCTAAATACGTCGCTATCTACAGTCGGATTTTCAGGTAGCTTCAATCCATTTTTAACATTATCCTTCCTCGCACTACCCGTCATCCCGGACCTTAAACTAACCGATACAGGATTATTTCAAGTCAAAGAGTTCAAGCATATACAAATATAAAGAAGAAGTGCCAGGCACCTTTAACACTGTATCGTGTTAAAGGTGCCTGGCACCGTTTTGAGCTTTTATTCTTTTTCTTCGTTTGTTTCCCCGTGTACTCGGTCTAACGTCATTTTGTAACCGTCGTTACCATAGTTTAAACAACGCTTTACTCGTGAAATAGTAGCTGTGCTTGCTCCTGTTTCGGTTTCAATTTTATGATACGTATAACCTAACTGCAGCATGCGAGCTACTTCAAGACGCTGAGCAAGTGATTGGATTTCATTAATGGTACATAAATCATCAAAAAATTGATAGCATTCCTCTAAATCATTTAGCGATAATATTGCATTAAATAGTTGGTCTAACTCTTTACCTCTTAACTTATTAATTTGCAATTTATTCACCTCTTTCTATTCTTCTATGACTACTCTTTGTTCAATGAACTCTGGAATAATATTAATCCAAGTTTGGCCTGGTAAGAATTTTACTACTTCACCATTATAGATAGGTAAGATCCTTCCATCTTCACTCACCCATTCAAGTTCAATAGCTATACCTTCTTGAAGCAATAGGGCTTTTCCACCAGATGTTAAATCAATTTTGCGTCGGCCTTGCTCGTCGATGACCTCATGCTTCGTTTCAACAACTAAAATGTTATTTATAGCGATCGGGTCTTGGGTTGCATAATCTACAGCATGATACGAACCATTATGCCTTGAATATGTTTTTTGACCCTCATCGTACTTGTAAGTTACATCATACAGTTTATGATAATCAATTGTCACGTCATGAGCAGTGACACCTTCAAGTTCAATTTCATCATTCTCATAAAATGTTAACGGTTTTGGTTCTGCAATTAAGTTATAACCTTTACTTTCCAAACCCTTAATAATATTTCCATACGTAATATATGAATTATGCGGAGCTTTTCGGTCTGAAGATCGTTTAAAAAGTCCTCCATCATTATTGCCTTCCATCCCATTTAAATGTTCAGTTTCATTTTGAATGTATAACCTTTCTTTTGCTTCTGGGCTCCAGCCGTGACTTATGAAGAATGCATCATATCCCTTCGCTAAGTCGATATGATATCCTCTCGCACTTCGGACAGGTCCAACATTCGCTGGCTGCTTACTATGATAGATCGCTAACAAGCGGGTAATTTCATATTCTGAAAGAACTTCATACACGATATCTGCCTCTAATAAGCCTGACTGCGGCCTAGCTTGACGATGATTATTAATCGTGACAGCAAAAGGTCGGTGGTCGATTGAAGAATCCGTTGGAATTCCTGTTAATGGAAAGATGTTATCACTAACAACTACTTCTTCAGGCGTTTCCTCAACTGGATCAACATTTTCATGAACTGTATCCTTATCTTTATTACATCCTGTCATAGTAATAACTGCTGCTAAAACTGCGGTTAAAAGAATTTTAGATGACTTTTTCAATGATTACACGACCTTTGACCAAAATAATAAAAATGTTCTTTAATAGTTTAACGCATAATTGAAGGAAAGAGTACTTTTTTATTATAAACATCATATATTCCATGCTGCGTTACCCGGATATAAGGTAAATGAGTTGAAGAGAAAAATAATAAACTGTAAATTGGGTCTTCATACGAATACCCACGTTCCTTCAGTTCTTTAACTAGATGTTTTTCACTTTCAATCACTAATTCCATTGACTGATTGGACATAATTCCCATTAAACCTAAAGGAATGCTACTAATGACTTCTCCATCTTCTACAAGGACGATGCCTCCTCCTTGTTGTTTTAACTGTTCAAAAGCAAACATCATATCTTTTTTATCTTTACCGATTAAAACGATATCTCCTGTATTTGAAAATGAACTAGCAAAACCAGAAATCTTATTTCCGAATCCTTTAATAATTGTATTAATTCTCCACTTACCCTTACGATCGAGTAAAACAAAAAAACTCTCACAGTGATCCATAGATAAATGTTCGCCTGTACCTTCAACTGAAATTTGAAAAGGCTTCAGAATGACTGAATTAACAAGTTCAATTCCCATCGGCATTGAGAAATGAAGGTCCTCCTCCGTTATGTCCCAATCCAACTCTAATGGATGCATATCGTATTGAGCCCATGGAAAGCTTTCATATTCTTCAACAACTTCATTATCACGTAAAACCCATTGCCCTTTTGCCATGACTGATACAGGTACAGGATTTTCTTTTGCTGATAAAAAGTTAAGATGAGCAATTCTACCTGGGGCAATCATTCCGATTTTGTAATCTAAATTATAATATTTAGCTACATTATAAGTTGCCATGTTATAAGCCTCGACTACAGGAACGCCACTTTCAATCGCAATATTAATTAAATGATCAATAACCCCCTGTTCATAAAATGTTGGGGTTGAACCATCCGTTGTATATAAACAGTTTGAAAAATCATCCACACCTAATTCAAGCATTTCTGTTAGTAACTTTGGTAAATCTGGACGAATAGACGAATGACGCAAGGAGGTTGTATAGCCTAAATTTAATCTCATCACTGCATCTTCACCTGTCATCGCTTCATGGTCAGACGTTACTCCCAATAATGCCATTTGAGTAAGCGTTCGTTCAGAAGCACCAGGAAAGTGTCCTTCTATCGGTTTACGTAACCGGCGCGTTTCTTGCATCCAATGAAGAATGGAATCGTCTCCACTTAACACTTTTGGCCAAGACGTTAGTTCTCCCCCTTGGACGACGAGATGGTGTTCTAGCCACGCTTTCATTCTTGAATTCGAAAAACATTCTTCTTCTCCGTCTAGTTCCGTCTGTGCATCGTAACGGCACCACCAGTACATTGAAGTCGGTAGTTCGTCTAGTTCCTCAATTAGCGTAAGCGCTTTCTTTTTTTCAAGATGTAAAAAGAACATCAGATTATCATTAATCAATGTTGTTGTCCCACGAGTCGATGCATATTTAGCAAAGCTATGGGGATTATATAACTGAAAAGGATGTGCGTGAGGTTCAATATATCCTGGTACGATATATTGGTCACTGCAATCAACGATAGAAGTCCCTTTCACTTGTGTAGGCATTTGGTCGCCAACGTAGACTATTCGATCTTGAAAAATCCATATATGGGCTTTAAGCCATTTCTTTCTTACACTGTTAAGATAAGTTGCATTTTTTAATACAACAGTAGGGGCTAACTCTCCACGAATGACCGCTAGTTGTTGTCTTAATAGTTTCTTTGTCCAACGATAGATACGTTCAGCCATTTTATCTTCACCCATTTCTAATTTGAGCTATTTATATTATCGTACCATATTTTCACCGTTTAACACATTAAAGTTGTACAATTTATAAGAAATTTTACAAAATAGTCTGTCAGAAAGGTGTTGTCTGCTCAATGAAACCAAATATTGGAATGATTAATGCATTTGTTCGAATTACTTGTGGCTTTACAGTACTTGCATACGCAACGGCAAGGTTAGTTAAAAAGCCATATAGCAGTATGCCATTGTTCGCCGCAATGATGGGTGCAATGAAAGTTGCAGAAGGTTTTACTCGTTTTTGCCCCTTAACATATTTGTTTGAGGAACAAGTTGTACAAATTAAAAAACAAAATAATAATAATGAAGAGCAAACGACTGTTGATAGTGAAAAACTTCAGGAATCGATGAATCCTTTTTAAGGTCATTTATTACTGTATGAGCTAACTATATAAATCATGTTAAAAAGAGGCTACTCAAATAGATTGAGTATGCCTCTGTTATTAAAAGGAGATGAAATTTCATGGAATTTGCAATTGATTCTTTATTTATTTATGCCTCAATCATAGGTTCAATCGTTGCGATAATTTATCTATTTATGAGGAAAAAGCGCGCCCGATAGCCTTGTTTCCAATGTCTTTTCGGTAAAATAAGCCATCACTTTTAACTTTTGTAATCTCTTCGTACACTTTTTCTTGAGCTGCTTGTAAGCTACTGTCTTTACGAGCTACTAGTAAGACTCTTCCGCCATTTGTTACAAGCTGATCTTTTTCTAATTTTGTTCCAGCATGGAAAACAAGTGTTTGTGAATCTACATCTTCAAGTCCATCAATTACAGCACCTTTTTCATAAGCTAATGGATAGCCTTTTGAAGCCATTACAACACCAACAACAGCTTCCTCTGACCATGTTAATTCAACTTTATCACCAGCTAGAAGACCATTAATAACATCAACCATGTCTGAAACTAAACGAGGTAATACCACTTGAGTTTCAGGATCACCAAAGCGAGCATTAAATTCAATTACTTTAGGTCCTTTATCAGTCATCATTAGGCCTGCATATAAAATTCCAGTAAAGCTACGTCCTTCAGCAATCATAGCATTAGCCATTGGTTGCAATACCTTTTCAACCGCTTCTTGAACTGAAGCGTCATTAAATTGTGGAACTGGTGAATAAGCTCCCATACCACCCGTATTTGGTCCTTCGTCATTATCATATGCTCGCTTGTGATCTTGGGCGCCTACCATTGGAAGGACAATATCATCATGAACGAATGCCATTAAAGAAAGCTCTTCTCCTGCTAGATACTCTTCAATAACTACTTTTGCACTTGCTTTTCCAAATTGATTGTTTTCAAGCATTTCGTATAGAGCTTTTGTCGCCTCTTCAATCGTCATCGCCACGACAACACCCTTACCAGCTGCCAACCCATCAGCTTTAATAACAATTGGTGCTCCCATTTTCTCTACATATGCTTTTGCTTCTTCGTACGAAGTAAATGTCTCATAATAACCTGTTGGGATATTGTATTTATGCATGATTTCTTTAGCAAACGATTTACTTCCTTCGATTAAAGCCGCTTCTTTTTCTGGACCAAAGATCTTTAAGCCTGCGTCTTTAAAACGATTGACAATCCCGTCCAACAAAGGTGCTTCAGGTCCAACAATCGTTAAATCAATTTGCTCTTTTTTTGCAAAATCAATTAGTTGTTCGTGATCATTCTCCGAAATCTGAACAATTGTAGCTACATCCTTCATTCCTGCATTTCCTGGTGCAACAAATACTTGTTCTACTTTTGGGCTTTGTTCAACTTTCCAAGCCATTGTATGCTCACGACCACCACTACCTACGATTAGTACTTTCATGAAACATTTCCCTCCTTCTGATTAGTGTTTAAAATGACGAACTCCTGTAAATACCATCGCAATGCCTAACTCATCGGCTTTTTTAATGGAATCTTCGTCACGAATAGATCCACCTGGTTGAATAATCGCAGTAATTCCTGCTTTTCCTGCTTCTTCTACTGTATCACTCATTGGGAAGAAGGCATCTGAACCCATTACAGCTCCGCTTGCTTCTTGTCCAGCTTGTTCAATAGCAATTTTCGCTGCACCTACTCGGTTCATTTGACCTGCACCTACACCAATTGTCATTTCATTTTTAGCTAAAACAATTGCGTTTGACTTTACGTGCTTTACAACTTTCCAAGCTAATTTTAGTGCCTTCCACTCTTCTTCAGTTGGCTCACGCTTTGTAGGTACACTAATTGTAGCTTCATCTAAACCAAAAGTATCTTCCTCTTGTACGAGTGCACCGCCGTGGATCGTTGTTAGTTTCATCTCAGCCTTATTAGCTTTTTCAATTGGTAACGTTAATAGTCGTAAATTTTTCTTCGTTGTTAATATTTCTAAAGCTTCTGCTGTAAATGAAGGCGCTATGATAATTTCTAGGAAAATTTCTTTCATTTTTAGAGCAGTTTCACGATCTACTTCGCGGTTAGCCGCAATGATGCCACCAAAGATAGATACTGGATCTGCTTCATATGCTTTATCATACGCTTGTTCAATTGTTTCTCCAACACCAACACCACAAGGGTTCATATGCTTAATCGCAACTACTGCTGGCTCTTGGAATTCTTTAACGATGGCTACTGCTGCATCAGCATCGTTAATATTGTTATAAGACAACTCTTTACCGTGAAGTTGCTCTGCTTGTGCGATTGACGTTGTCGGCCCAAGTGGTTTGCGATAAAAGGCAGCTTTTTGATGTGGGTTTTCCCCGTAACGAAGATCTTGTTTCTTCTCAAACGTTACTGTTAATGATTCAGGGTTTTCTTCCTTTACTTCTTTAGTTAAGTATTCAGCAATTACCGCATCGTAAGCTGCTGTATGACGGAATACCTTAGCAGCTAATTTTTTACGAGTATCTTCTGCAACTTTACTATCTTCCTTTAGTTGAGCGATAACTGTCTGGTAATCGACTGGGTCTACAACAACAGTTACGTGTGCGTGGTTTTTCGCAGCAGCACGTAGCATGCTCGGACCGCCAATATCTATGTTTTCGATTGCATCAGCAAACGTAACGTCAGGCTTTGCAATCGTCTGTTGGAATGGGTATAAGTTAACAACAACTAAGTCAATCGGAGTAATATTATGCTCTTGAAGTTGTGAAAGGTGGTCATCACTTTCACGCATCGCTAAAAGACCACCGTGAATATTAGGATGTAATGTTTTTACACGTCCGTCTAATATCTCTGGAAACCCTGTTACCTCAGAAATTCCAATGACATTAACACCAGCTTCTTCTAGGGCTTTTCTTGTTCCTCCAGTTGAAACAACCTCTACACCTAACTCCACTAATTGTTGAACAAAAGGAACGATCCCTTCTTTATTTGACACACTAACTAATGCACGTTTGACTGCCATCTTAGTGTCCTCCCTTATATCGATAAAAGATCTTTTAAAGTTTTATAATACAGGCGATGCTCTACCTGTTGAATTTTCGTCGTTAATGTTTCTCTTGTTTCATTTTCGTCTATAGTAACCGCTTCTTGAGCAATAATTTGTCCAGTGTCCATTCCTTCATCAACATAATGGATCGTAACCCCTGTTACTTTTACACCTGCAAGAAGGGCTTGTCCAATTGCATCTTTTCCAGGAAAAGATGGCAATAAAGAAGGGTGAATATTGACAATTTTTCCTTCATAGGCACGCAATAGCGTAGCGCCAATCAGTCGCATATATCCTGCAAGGACGATAAACTCGACATCTCTTTTTTGTAATTCATTAATAATTTCTTGTTCAAATTCTTCTTTACTCGCATAGGCTTTTGGGTTAAAAACAAACATGTCAATTCCGTGAGTTTCTGCCCTTTCAATAGCCTTGGCTTCAGATTTATCACAAACGAGAAGAGCGATGTGAGCACTTAGCTCCCCTCGCTCAATCTCATTAATTATCGCTTGAAAATTAGACCCACTTCCAGAAGCGAAAACGGCTATTTTTTTCATTACTCGAGTCCTCCAATAGAAACTCCCGCTTCTTTAGTTACTCGTCCAATAATATATGCTTTTTCACCAGACTCATTTAACTTTTGAAGAACAGGGTGCATCTCACTTTCAGAGACGACGACCGCCATACCGATCCCCATGTTAAATGTTGAAAACATATCTTTATTTGTTATTTCACCTTTTTGTTGGATTAATTCGAAAATTGGGTGTATAGGCCATGAACCAAAGTCAATATGGACACCTACACCGTCTGGTAGCATTCTCGGAATATTTTCATAGAATCCGCCACCAGTAATATGTGCAAGACCTTTAACTTCGTAGTTTTTCATCACTTCAAGTAGTGGTTTCACGTATATTCTCGTAGGCTGTAATAATTCTTCACCTAAAGTTCTTCCTAAACTAGAAACCTCTTCTTGTAATGGCAATTGTGCTTGTTCTAGTAAAACCTTTCGTACTAGTGAAAAACCATTAGAATGAAGCCCATTAGAAGCAAGGCCAATGATGACATCGCCTTCTTCAATATCATTACCTGTAATTAGTTTAGACTTTTCCCCGATTCCAACAGCAAATCCAGCTAAGTCATACTCTTCTTCAGAATACATTCCAGGCATTTCTGCAGTTTCTCCACCAACGATCGCACAGCCTGCTTGTTCACAGCCATCTGCTATACCTTTAACGATCGCTTCAATTCGTTCAGGTACAGCTTTTCCACAAGCGATGTAATCAAGGAAATAAAGTGGTTCAGCTCCTTGAACGACGATATCATTAACACACATTGCAACGGCGTCAATTCCAATTGTATCGTGTTTATCCATCATAAATGCAAGCATGAGCTTTGTTCCTACTCCGTCCGTTCCAGAGACGAGTACAGGTTCCTTAAAGTTAAACTTTGAAAGGTCAAACATTCCTCCGAATGATCCTAAGCCACCTAAAACTTCAGGACGTTTCGTTCTAGCTACATGCTTTTTCATACGTTCTACTGCTTCATAGCCAGCTTCTATATCGACTCCAGCTTTTTTATATGCTTCAGACATCGTTTTTCCTCCTGTCCACGTACTCTAGCACTTATCGTGAGGGTGCATAGTATGAGGATAAATTTCTGTTGGGTAACTTCCTGTAAAACATGCTACACATTGCCCGCAATTGGTATCTTCATTTGATCTACCAATTCCTTCAAGCATTCCTCCAACACTTAAAAACTCTAAGCTATCTGCTCCCATCATATCTCTCATTTCTTCAATACTATGACTAGCAGCAATTAGCTCTTCTTTTGTAGATGTATCTATTCCATAAAAACAAGGGTTTGTAATCGGTGGTGAACTGATACGAACATGAACTTCCGTTGCCCCTGCTTCTCTTAACATTTTTACGATTCTTCGACTAGTTGTGCCACGTACGATCGAATCATCAATCATTACTACACGTTTACCTTCTACTACACCCCGTACAGCAGAAAGCTTCATTTTTACACCTTGTTCACGCAACTCTTGTGAAGGCTGAATAAATGTACGACCAACGTAACGATTTTTAATCAATCCTAGTTCGTATGGAATTCCCGTTTGCTCTGCATATCCAATCGCTGCTGATATACTTGAATCAGGTACTCCTGTCACGACATCTGCCTCAATCGGTGCTTGCAGGGCAAGTTGTTTCCCTAAATTTTTTCGCGCTTTATGAACATTAATCTCATCGACATTACTGTCAGGACGAGCAAAGTAAATATATTCCATACTACAAATTGCTCTCCCAGAGGACTGAGCAAATACTTCAGTTCTCATTCCCTCATCGTCAATAATGATGATTTCACCTGGTTTTACTTCTCGTTCAAACTTTGCTCCAACTACATCAAAAGCACAAGTTTCAGATGCTACGACATACGCATCTCCTAGTTTCCCTAAAGAAAGTGGTCTTAACCCATTCGGGTCTAATGCGACCATCAATTTATTTTCGGTTAACACGACAAAAGCATATGCTCCTTTTATCATTGTTAAAGAGTTCATCATTTTATCTTCTAAACGAGGATAAGTACTTCTTTTAATCAGATGAGCTAATACTTCAGTATCTGATGTTGATTGAAAAATACTTCCCATGCTTTCGAGTTGGTGCTTTAATTGATTGGCATTAACTAGATTCCCATTATGTGCAATAGCGAGACTACTTGTCTGTGAACGGAAGAGAAGCGGCTGAACGTTAGCGATACCGCCTCCTCCTGCAGTTGCATAGCGAACGTGGCCAATTGCTGCCTTTCCATAAAGCGATTCAAAGTCCTTTGAAGCAAAAACCTCGTTAACAAGACCTAACCCTTTATGAGCTGTTAATGTTTCACCATCTGTAACGACAATCCCTGCACCTTCTTGGCCGCGGTGTTGCAAGCTATGCAAACCGTAGTACGTGATTTGAGCCGCATCTTTATGTCCCCAGACGGCAAATACCCCACACTCTTCATTTAAGCCTTTGATTTCAGCAAGCATGGAATAGCTCCTTTCCAAGCATTAGCAAGTTCTTCTTGTGTTGCAGTAAACAATACATCGTTAACTGAAGCGATAGATAATAATTTATCGTTAGTTACTTCTCCAATAACTTTCGCATCAACGATTTGTTCGAATTGTGCTTGATGTTCTTTTTTCACGGTAACAATAAAACGAGATTGAGACTCTGCGAAAAGTTCTGTAACGATATCTTCACCAATGTTTACAGAAGCTCCCACTTCTCCGTCGATCATACTTTCTGCCACCGCTACCCCTAATCCACCTTCTGCAATATCATGAGCAGATTGAACAAGTCCAGCACGGATCGCTTGTAGTAATTGTTGTTGACGTTTCTTTTCTTCTTCAAGGTCAATCGTTGGTGCTTTACCTGAAATACGACCTTCCACCAACTTTTGAAGCTCACTTCCACCGAATTCTTTCTTCGTTTCACCTAGAAGGTAAATCACATCTCCAGCTTCTTTGAAGTTCTGTGTTGTAATATATTCTGTTTTTTCAATTAAACCGACCATCCCAATTGTAGGTGTTGGGTATACAGCTTCTCCACTTCTTTCGTTATAAAGAGAAACGTTACCACCGATAACGGGAACTCCAAATGCTCGACAAGCTTCGCTCATTCCATCTGTTGACTTTTCTAATTGCCAGAAAATTTCTGGTCGTTCAGGGTTACCATAGTTTAGGCAGTCTGTAATTCCAAGTGGCTCTGCACCAGAACATACGATATTACGTGCTGCTTCTGCAATGGCAATCTTACCGCCCACTTCTGGATCTAAATATAAATAGCGAGAGTTACAGTCCGTTGTCATCGCTAATGCTTTTTCTGTTCCACGGATACGAACGACTGCTGCATCAGAACCAGGTGAAACGACTGTATTTGTTTGAACCATGTAATCATATTGATCATAAACCCACTCTTTACTAGCAATCGTAGGTTGTGAAAGTAAGTTGATTAATGTTTCCTTAGCATCCGTAACTTCAGGAGCCACGTTTTCTTGTGCTTGGAATTCGCTATAGTAAGCTGGCTCTTTAGATGGTTTGTGATAAACAGGCGCATCTTCAGCTAGTGCATCTACTGGTACATCGGCAACCACTTCACCTTTGTGTAGAAGGCGTAACTTTTTATCATCTGTTACATAACCAATCTCACGGCACATTAAGCCCCATTTTTCAACGATCTCACGGATTTCAGCTTCTCTTCCTTTTTTAACAACAATTAGCATACGTTCCTGAGACTCGGATAACATCATTTCATAAGGTGTCATATTCTTTTCACGTTGTGGAACTTCATCTAAGTTCATTACGATACCTGAACCTGCTTTACTCGCCATCTCTGCTGAAGATGATGTAAGACCAGCAGCTCCCATATCTTGAATCCCAACTAATGCGTCTGATTGAATGATTTCAAGGCTTGCTTCAAGTAATAGTTTCTCCATGAACGGATCACCTACTTGAACCGCTGGACGTTTTTCTTCTGACGCTTCGCTCAGCTCTTCTGAAGCGAAAGTTGCCCCGTGAATACCGTCACGCCCTGTAGAAGCACCAACGTACATCACTGTGTTTCCTACACCTTTTGCTTGTCCTTTTTTTATATCCTTATGGTCAATTAAACCAACACACATAGCATTGACAAGCGGGTTTCCTTCATAACAAGGGTCGAATTGAATTTCCCCACCAACTGTCGGTACACCAACGCAGTTACCGTAACCAGCAATTCCTGCAACAACTTCTTCAAATAAATATTTTACTTTTGGTGAAGTCAGCTCACCAAAACGAAGTGAGTTTAAGATTGAAATCGGTCGAGCTCCCATAGAAAAAACGTCACGAAGGATTCCACCTACACCTGTTGCAGCTCCTTGATAAGGTTCAATTGCAGATGGATGGTTGTGACTTTCAATTTTAAATACAACCGCTTGCTCGTCACCAATATCAATAATTCCCGCACCTTCACCAGGACCTTGAAGTACTTTTTCACCAGTGACTGGAAACTTTTTTAGAAGAACTTTAGAGTTTTTATAACTACAATGCTCAGACCACATAACGGAGAATAGACCGATCTCTGTATAGTTAGGCAATCGTCCTAAGATAGACTCAACCATACCAAATTCTTCGTCTGTTAATCCCATTTCTGCATATACTTTTTGTTCCTTAATCATTTCAGGAGTTGGTTCACGATGTAGCGACATGGGTTTCCCTCCAATTTCGCAAAATTGATTTAAATAATTTAAGTCCATCTTCACTTCCAAGAAGAGGCTCTACCGCACGCTCTGGGTGAGGCATCATACCAAGTACATTTCCTTGTTCATTCATAATTCCAGCAATTTGCTCTAGAGAACCGTTTACGTTCGTACGGTAGCTGAATACAATTTGCTTGTTTTCTTTTAAGCCAGCAAATGTTTCCTCATCACAATAGTAGTTCCCTTCACCGTGAGCTACAGGAATAGAAATTACTTGGCCTTGTTCATATTCTGAAGTAAACATCGTTTCATTGTTTTCAACAACTAAATCAACAGGACGACAAATGAACTTTAAGTTTTCATTACGCTTCATTGCACCTGGTAATAATCCTGCTTCAAGAAGAACTTGAAACCCGTTACATACACCAAGTACAGGCTTACCTGCTTCTGCAGCTTTAATGACTGACTCCATTACATTTGCAAAGCGAGCGATTGCTCCTGAACGTAAATAGTCCCCGTACGAAAAGCCACCTGGTAATAAAATTCCGTCAAATCTATCTAAGTCTGTTTCTGCATGCCATACATATTCTACTTCCTCACCAAGCGCATCTGCGATAGCATGGTACATATCTGCATCACAGTTTGAGCCTGGGAAGACAATAACTGCAAATTTCATAGAGATTAAGCCTCCTCTACTTCAAAGCGGTAATCTTCAATTACTGTGTTAGCTAAAAGCTTTTCACACATTTCTTTTACTCTTGCATCGATGTCTTGTTCACTTTTTTCAATTAATAATTCCATATATTTACCGATACGAACGTCTTCTACTTCGTTATACGTTAATGCATGTAAAGATCCTTTAACTGCAGTTCCTTGTGGGTCTAATACGCTTTCTTTTAATGTGACGAATACTTTTACTTTGTACATGATGTTCCTCCTAAACGATTTAAAATTTCTTGATATCCATCTTGTAAGTTTCCTAGGTTACGACGGTAAACGTCTTTATCAAATTTTTGGTTTGTATCTTTATCCCAAAGTCGGCATGTATCAGGTGAAACTTCATCTGCAAGAAGCAGCTCACCATCATTGGTCATCCCAAATTCAAGTTTGAAATCTACTAAACGTATATTAATCGTTGCAAACACTTCTTTTAAAACTTCATATACTTGCAAACCTTTTTCACGCATTGCTTCAAGCTGTTCTGGTGTTGCAATATTCAACACTTGAATGTGATCTGCTGTAACGAGAGGATCTCCTAAATCGTCATTTTTGTAGTAAAATTCAACGATTGGTGTATCCATTACTGTTCCTTCATCCATACCTAGACGCTTTGATAAGCTTCCTGCGATAATGTTACGAACAACGACTTCAAGTGGAATAATCGTTACTCTTTTTACAAGTTGTTCTGTTTCTGAAAGTCTTTTTACCCAATGATTTTCAATACCTTTTTCTCTCAATCTCTCAAAGATTATCGAAGTAATTTCATTATTTAAGCGACCTTTACCAATGATCGTGTCCTTCTTCTCACCATTAAATGCTGTGGCTTCATCTTTATACTCTATCCACAGAATATCTTGTTCATCTGTTTCAAATATTCTTTTTGCTTTACCTTCGTATAACATGCCTCTTTTTTCCACGTGAAGCCCTCCAAATTGTAGTTAAGAAAGTTGAATGGATAAGGGGAGAATAACTCCCCATCAATATTAAACTAATCCTAAACGTTCAAAAATCGTATCGACATGCTTTAAGTGATGATTGTAGTCAAAACATTCGTTAATTTCTTCTGGTGAAAGCAGTGATGTAATTCTTTCTTCTTGTTCCACTAGCTCACGGAACTGGATACCTTTTTCCCAAGCTTCCATCGCTTTAGGTTGCACAAGATCATAGGCTTCTTCACGAACCATACCTTTATCGATTAACGAAAGAAGGACGCGTTGAGAATAAATAAGGCCATACGTTCTATCCATATTGCGCTTCATGTTTTCTGGGAAAACCGTTAAGTTCTTAACGATATTTCCAAAGCGATTTAGCATATAGTTTAGAGCAATCGTTGCATCTGGTAAGATGACGCGCTCTGCTGAAGAATGTGAAATATCGCGTTCGTGCCATAATGGAACATTTTCATATGATGTCATCATATAGCCGCGAATTAATCGTGACAAGCCTGTCATGTTTTCAGATCCAATTGGGTTACGTTTATGTGGCATTGCTGAAGATCCTTTTTGACCTTTTGCAAAAGCTTCTTCTACTTCACGTGTTTCACTTTTTTGTAATCCACGGATTTCTACTGCAAATTTCTCAATAGATGTCGCAATAAGCGCTAGTGTTGCCATATATTCAGCATGGCGGTCACGTTGTAGTGTTTGTGTTGAAATCGGTGCTGCTTGAAGCCCTAATTTCTCACATACAAACTGCTCAACAGCTGGATCAATATTTGCATACGTACCAACCGCTCCTGAAATTTTTCCGAAGCGAACACCTTCAGCCGCTAACTTAAAACGTTCTAAGTTACGTTTCATTTCTTCATGCCAAAGTGCTAGCTTTAAACCAAATGTTGTTGGTTCCGCGTGTACACCGTGAGTACGTCCCATCATGACCGTCGTTTTATGTTCAATCGCTTTATTTTTCAGTATTTCAATAAAGTTTGTTAAATCTTTTTCAAGAATTTCGTTAGCTTGCTTTAATAGGTATGAAAGTGCTGTATCAACTACGTCCGTTGAAGTTAATCCGTAATGAACCCATTTTCTTTCTTCACCTAATGTTTCTGAAACGGCACGTGTAAAGGCAACCACATCATGGCGAGTTTCTTCTTCAATTTCAAGAATGCGATTTACATCAAACCCAGCATTTTCTCTAATTTTTTGAACATCCTCTTTAGGAATAATGCCTAACTCTGCCCAAGCTTCACATGCAACAATTTCTACTTCTAACCAAGCTTGATACCGGTTTTCGTCCGTCCAGATTGAACCCATTTCAGGTCTTGTATAACGTTCGATCATTTAATTTCCTCCATCATCTATTAAAAAATATATTACGATGCCATTCTAGCACAATTACCAAATTTCAAGGGCTGTTACTTTTCCAAGTGCTTCTTCTGTTGAATTAGCTAAAACGTTAATATGGCCCATTTTACGACCCTTTTTTGCTTCTGCTTTTCCATATAAATGAAGCTTCATATCTTGGAACTGACCAATCTTTTGTAGTACTTGTGGAAGATGCTCACCAAGAATATTCACCATCACTACAGGCTTTAGTAATGTCGTATTTCCAAGCGGCCACCCACATACAGCACGAATATGCTGTTCAAATTGAGAGGTCTCACATGCATTCATCGTGTAGTGACCAGAATTATGTGGCCTTGGAGCTAGCTCATTTATATAGAGTTCTCCTTCACTCGTATAGAACATTTCAACCGCGAGTGTACCGACCATCTCCATCCCACTTGCTAAGCGGAGAGCCATCTCTTTTGCCTGTCCTTGAATACATACCTCAATCCTTGCAGGAACAATCGTTTGATGCAAAATATTATTCACATGAATATTTTCAGCAACTGGAAAGGTTTCAGCTTGTCCAGTAACACTACGCGATACAATGACAGATAATTCTTTTTCAAAGGTAATCCATTTCTCTAGTACAAGTTCACCACTTGCTTTTAACGTTTCAAATGCCTCTTGCACTTGGTTTTCTGCCTTAATCACATACTGACCTTTTCCATCATAGCCACCACGACAGGTTTTTAATACGGCTGGCAGACCTAACTCCTGTACTCCTTGTTCTAAATCTGCTAATTCATTAACAGCTTTATAAGGAGCTACTGGCAAACCTAAACTTTGTATCGCTTTCTTTTCCATTAAACGATGCTGTGTTGCTTCTAAAAGCTTATACCCTTGTGGTAAGTATAAGTTTTCATCAAGCCACCTTGCAGTTTCACTATCAATATTTTCGAATTCATAGGTCAGCACATCACATTTTGCCGCTAGCTCTTGCGCTCCTTGCAGGTCATTGTAATTCGCAACGACTTCTACATCAGCAATTTGCCCACATGGTGAATTTTCTTGTGGTTCTAAAACAGCAATTTGATATCCCATTTCTCTAGCAGAAAGAGCCATCATCCTTCCGAGTTGACCACCACCAAGTATTCCAATTGTTTGCCCTGGCTCTATTAAACGGTTACTCATAGTTGCTCACTGCTTTCTAATACTTGCTTTTTTGTAGCTTCTCTTCGCTCTTCAAGCTTTAAGCTAACTTGGCCATCGTAAGCACCGATGAACTGTGCTGCGAGTAAGCCCGCATTCGTTGCTCCTGCTTTCCCAATTGCAACAGTTGCGACTGGTACTCCACCTGGCATTTGTACGATAGAAAGGAGAGAGTCAAGACCATTTAATGCTTTTGACTGAACTGGCACACCGATAACTGGTAAGATCGTTTTGGCAGCAACCATACCAGGTAGATGCGCAGCTCCACCAGCTCCAGCAATAATAACTTTTAAGCCCTTCTCTTTTGCTGTTTCAGCATATTCAAACATTAAATCTGGTGTACGATGTGCAGATACTACTTGCTTTTCATAGGCTATCCCTAACTCATCTAATACATCACAAGCATGTTTCATCGTTTCCCAATCTGAAACACTACCCATTATAATTCCGACCATAGGTTTCACTCTAAGTCCCTCCATAATCGACCTTTTATTTTCTCTATTTTCCCATAAAAATAAGCCTATACTAGGTTTCTACTTGAGAGAAAGTTAACCACAGTAAGGCTTAAAATAAAAGTTACCTGGAAGCCCCTGAATAACTTAGGGCCTTAAAAGCTACTTTCCCTCATAGTCTGACAATTTACGGTTATCAGGTAGAAACTTTTGAGCCTATTCTCAAATTTATATGAGGTACGTTCATATTCAATTTATATATTTATCTTAGCAGTATGTCAGATTACTTGTCAATCGAAAATCGAACGATATTTTTATTTATAAAATTAATGTTCGTGTTTTACGCTGTTTTTTACAATTATCGCTGAAATGCGACTATTCTTCTTCCTTTAGTATACCTTCAAAAACAATTTTTTGACTCACTGGGACTACCTCTATTTTTCCATTCTTAGCTACTTCTTGGAAAACAGGTTCTTCCATTCGCCTTGTCGGACGATAGCCCTCCTTGTCCATACGTTCTAGACATTGCGTAATCGATTCTGCCTCCCCTACTTCAAAACGCAGTTTTTTCCGCTTTTTACTCATCGTTACCTCCTAATTCCTTTAACCCAGAACCCTCCATAAAAGGTTTTAGGTTCATGAGAAATGATAAATGCTTTAGGATCTAAATCTTTTATCGTCTTATATAAATGATCCTCTGACTTACGTGATGTTAAAATTTCCATCATCAACCGTTCTCCTTCACGGCCGTATGCTACCCAGTTTGTTACCCCATACCCTTTATCACGAAGAGCATTTGGAATGTCTGGCTCATATTCTTTCGTGATCACATTAACAGTAATATAACCTAACGCTAGTTTTTCTTCTACTCTCATTCCTATAAGTACACCTATAGCATACCCGACAGCATACGCAATTAAATTTTCGATACGATCGAGGTTATCTAATACAAGACCAAGACCAACTATATAAATGATGACTTCAATAATACTTACCCCTGCAGCAAAATACCTTTGTCCTTTTAATGTAAAAATCATTCGAATTGTAAATAGTGTGACATATATAATATTTATCACTAAAATTATGATAATGATCATGAACCAATTATCAAGTATCCAGCTAATCATATTAAACACTCCCCTCCAACTAATTTTCTTCCTACAAATTTCCCAAAAGACGCCTTAAATTTTGTTAGTATAACAAAAAAAATATCCAAAAGATAGACTTTTTACCTTTTGAATATTTTTCCTAAATATGAACTTTTGAAACCTTAATCATTCTTTTTCTATAGTGGGAAAAAAACGAAATCTACTAGAAAACTTTTCCTGATAATCTGTTGCCTCTTGTAAAGCGGCTTCCTCCTGACAAATACGAACCGATAATACTAAGGCATTAGCAATCGTAAAAAAGATAGCTGTAGCATACGCTTGAAAAATTAACGGTAACATTAAAATCTCTACCGATACAATCACATAGTTAGGGTGCCTCATAAATTTGTAAGGCCCTTTCGCAACGACGTTTGCTCCTGGAAGGATAATGATTTTTGTGTTCCAAAAACGTCCCAAAGAAGATAGACTCCAAACTCTCATTGATTGGGCAATAATAAAGAAGGCAAAAGGTACCCACCACCAACTAGCCAGTGTTTTTTGTAAAAAGACAACTTCAGAAATCAAACTGATAAAGAAGAACACGTGCACGAGGACGATATATTTATATTGCGCTTGTCCAACTTCATATGCCCCCCTATTTCTCATCCACTTTTCATTAGATTTAGCAATAAGTAACTCAACTAATCTTTGTGTTATTACAACAAAAAGGATAATAAAAAAAACCATCTACTTCCTCCTAATTACTCCATTTAAGTAATAGTAGTTCTGAACAGAAGCCAGGTCCTAAGGCACCTACAAGTCCCCACTCTTCTGAATTATGATCTAATTTCATTATTTCTTTTAAAACGTATAATACAGTTGGCGAAGACATATTCCCATTCGCTTGAAGCACTTCTCTTGAGTATCTCGTAAATTCTGGACCAAGTCCTAAAGCGTCCTCATATGCTTCAAGTACTTTTTTCCCTCCAGGATGTGCAACAAAATAAGCAATATCCTTCAACGTAAGATCATGTCCATCTAAAAATTCCTTGATCACTGGTTGTAACCACTTTCTAATGATGTTTGGGATATCTCTTGAAAAGACAACGTATAATCCTTCTTCTTTTATATCCCACCCCATAACATCTTCAGACTTTGGCATTAAACATGATTGTGTCCCTATAATAGATGGAACTTTTTGATGTGCATATCGTTGAACCTCTACTTGATCTCCACAAACTAAAGCACAAGCAACTCCATCTGCGAAAAGGGATGTTCCAATTAAATTGCTTTTTGTGCGATCATTTCTTTGAAACGTTAAGCTGCATAACTCAATACATAGTACAAGCACTTTGGCTTCTGGATAAGCAAGACAGTATTCATAAGCTCTGCTCAAACCTGCGGCTCCACCAGCACACCCTAACCCCCATATTGGAATTCTTTTCGTATCAGGAGAGAAGGGAAGGACATTCATAATTCTAGCGTCAATACTAGGTGTTGCCATTCCTGTACTGGAAATAAATATGATCGCATCAACTTCTGAATAATCAATAGAGGTATGTAAAAAATCTCGGCTCGATAAGCAGGCGGTCATGGCTTCAGCACCAAACTGCACGGCTTGATCAATATATAAGTTATTTTTTTCTTCTAGTGTGTGATCTTCCTTAAACCATGTCAAAGGTACAGAGAAATTTCGTTTTTCAATTTGTCCATTTTGAAAGGCCTTTAATAACCTCTCAATATCTTGAAAGTCAGACTCAAACAACTCCTTCGCAAATTCAGTTGTCACATCTTGCGTTATTGTATGAGGTGGATTTACTGTACTTACAGATAATATAGATGGCATTTATTACACCAACTCTCTATTTTTTCCATTGTATACTCTACCTCATAATATTTACCAATCCCCTCAAAATAATGCATTGAGTTAGAAAAAACCATCTAAATCAAATAGATGGTTTAGGGTAATCATAGTTCTAGTATTTGTCGATCTCTACTACATTCTTATTAACAAAAACCTAAATAAGAACAAATGAACTTCCTTTGAAAATTCATTCGTTCTTATCCACTACTAGGAAGCTCTTCACGTTCACTAATAAGCAATTCCCTCGTTAGCACCAACGCTTGTATAGTAGTCCCTAACACTTGGATCCAATTACCAATCGCTGATAACTGTAGGCCCAATCGGTCTAAGCCACGAATTTCCTTTAAGCCTCCAAGGGCTTCAATTGCAGCTCCAATCGATTGTAGATAGAGACCTACAAAAATTTCTTTATTATCTTCTACAGAAGCAGAAATAGCTGGTCCTAAAGATTGTAATGAATCCCCTAGAACTTCCAATCGTTGGTACTCGAGCTTTTCCTCACCGAGTTGTAACGCAACAGCTATAGAAGTCGTTGCAGCACCACCTGCTTCGATCCAATCACCTGTTCTAGCTATCGGATCTTCCTCCACAACGGCCTGCAGTGCATTTCCAACAGCCTGGACCCCTTCACCAATGACAACTTTTCTTAAATTTATGTCCCTTTCCTCTTGTAACTGTAACGTATAACCGATGGCTGAAAGAAACTGACCGATCGCATCTAGCCAACTCCCAGATACCGCTATGTGCTGTCTTGTCATTCTATACTCCCCTCACTCTAGGGTACTCAAATATACTATGTCTTTAATAAAGGCTTTGATTATGTCTTCAGTCTAAAACAAATAAAAATAAACAAACTTGCGGAAAATGGTTATTTACCCAAAATCTATTTCTTTTAATTCTATAGGTAAATGACCGTCCAAGATGATATATCATGACATAACTTATAAATAATTCATTTTATTTACATTTAGGAGGCTAATCAATATGTTTCCACCAAATCATAAACACCACCCTTTATTAAAACTGCTAATGGGCTCTAATCTGAATGAATTTAGCGAGCATAAAGCTGATAATTCTGGAAGTGCTGCGAGAACAGGGTTTAATCCATTTGACTATGATAACCACCAGTTTGAAGAGGAAAATCCGTTTTCACCCAATTTTATGTATGCTTTACCCCCTAAACCAAAAGAACAAAACCAACAGCCAAAAGCATCTAAAGATAAAAAAGTAGAGACTAAAAAAACAGCTCAAACACCTAGTATTCCAAAACAGATCCAAAACATGTTTTGTGATGAAGATGGCATAGTCGATATTGACAAAGTGGAAAAAAACTATAATAAATTTATGGAATATGCAATGAAAGTAAGTCCAACTATGAAAAAAATTAATGACTTCTTAAAATAGTATGCTAGAGATCTGATATATCGGTGTAACCTTTTGTTTATCGGCACAGTTTTTGGTTATATCGGCGTAAATTTTAATATATCGGCGTAACTTTTAATATATCGGCGTAACAGTATTTTTGTAATTTTAAACACACAAAAAAAGCACAACCTCATTGTGCCTTGCTCCTAGCGACGTCCCTTTAGACCCTTTCTTTCCTACGGGGACGTTTTTCCAAGTCGCCACTTCTTCGATGGCCCTTCATGTTGTTCTACAAAAAGAAAGGTTTCCTCTCACAAGGGGACTTGATGTTATTCCCTAGTTGCTTTCTCACGTCCATCGGCATATACTTCGAAGTTGTTGTCTCTTACGAGCCAAAAGCTCTTTATCACCTGTTGCTTACTCAGTTTTTTTGCATGAAAAAAGCACAACCCATTTGGATTGTGCTTTGTGCATAGCGACGTCCTACTCTCACAGGGGGAAGCCCCCAACTACCATCGGCGCTGAAGAGCTTAACTTCCGTGTTCGGCAT
>NZ_WMKZ01000014.1 GCF_019024285.1 Alkalihalobacterium elongatum | reverse complement strand
CGGTGTAGCTCAATTGGTAGAGCAACTGACTTGTAATCAGTAGGTTGGGGGTTCAAGTCCTCTCGCCGGCACCATTTGTTATATTAAAAATTCATAATCAGTTAAAATAACAAATACACCTACTAGAAGGTGTTATTTTTTTTTGCCCAAATTTATGTAGTTATATAACAAATAGATTACATAATCTTTTCATTTTTAAATAATCTGACACATTTTTTAGTACTTATGCTAAAATGATGAAAGTTGTAAAAGATTGTCTAAAAGAGTAATTTTTCTTGTAAAGGTAGTATTGGGAGGATCCTTATGAATTGGTTTAACTCGAAAAGTGCCAAACATACTAAGAAAACTAGGCACAATAGAATAGTAGAAAAGTGTAAGAGTTTTATACATACATCTATACATAATGCAAAACTGGTGGTGAGTGTCGCTACGTGCTCAGCTGTATTACTAACTGGCCCTACTATATTAGCAAATGAAACTAATCATTCACCGTTAGATACCATTTTCCACGTATATGTTGATGGAGAGAGAATTGGTTCAATTGATGATGTTCAAGATTATGAGAAACTAGCAGAGAACAAAATCAAAGAATACAGCAAACAATATAAATCACTTAATCTAGTTATTGGTCAAAATGTTGAACTATTTCCTGAACGAGTATTTCAAGCTAGAACAAGAGCTGAACAAACACTTGAAAAATTAGATGAGCTTTTAACAGTTAAAGCTGAAGCTGTAGCTATAAAGTTTGACGAAGAAGTAAAATTATTCGTTGAGGAAGAAGAAACAGCTAAACAAGTAATCAATGAATTTAAGCTGCAATATATTTCCGAAGATGATTGGAAGTCATTTGAGGAACGTAAGGAAAAAGAAGACACAATAGAAGAACCAAACATCGGAGAAACAATAATTAAGAACGTTACTTTGTCAAAAGAGCCAGATTTTGAGTTTGAACTAGCAGAACCTAGTGAACTTTTATCAGTCGATGAAGCCATCAAAATGTTAAAACTAGGAACGCTAACCGAGGAGAAATATACAGTTTCACCTGGTGATGTTCTTGGTTCTATTGCAAGTGATCATCAATTGTCTACAAAAGAACTTCTTAGTCTTAATTCTGATATTACAGAGGATACACTATTACAGATTGGACAAAAAGTTAATGTAACGGCCTACAAGCCAATCGTTACAGTTTTAGTAGAGAAGCTATCATTAATAGAGGAAGAAATCACTTTCCAAACAGAGACTCGAGAAGATTCGTCGATGTGGAAGGGAGATTCAAAAGTCGTACAAGAAGGTAAACCGGGGAAGAGAATTGTCAGCTATGAAATTACCGAGCAAAATGGGCAAACGATTAAGCGCCAAGTAGTTGATGAAGAAGTTGTAGAAGAAGCAGTTAATAAGGTTGTCGTTCGAGGCACAAAGCAATCTACTTCGCGTGGAACAGGAAGTTTAGGCTGGCCAGCTGTTGGCGGTTATATTTCTAGTTATCAAGGAAATCGCTGGGGCCGATTCCATAAAGGAATTGATATTGCACGTCCAAGTAATTACAATATACTATCTGCAGATAACGGGACAGTCATATCAGCAGGATGGCAAGGCGGATACGGTAATACCATTCGAATTAACCATAATAATGGAATTGAAACGTTGTATGCACATTTAGAATCCATTGATGTTAGAGTAGGTCAGACTGTAGCTAAGGGTCAAAAAATCGGAATTATGGGAACCACAGGAAATTCCACTGGCATACACCTTCATTTTGAAGTATACCAAAATGGAAAACTTCAAAACCCAATGGACTACTTAAATCGTTAAAAGGTACACGGAGGCTGACTAATAGGTCAGCTTCTGTTTTTTTATAGAGAAGGTAAAGGTAAGATGTAACCAGGCACCTTCCGCTTTTCTATGTCTAGCTGCAGCGCCCAGCGTCTAGTGGACTTCGCTCTCCTCCTTACGATAAGTCAACATCGGCTCACTGCCGATCGCCGTGTATCCTTTATCTCATACGGAGGAGCTCCAGTCCTTACGCCGCTAAACGGTCGCTTCCGCTTTTCTATCAGGGAAGTAATGGTCATAAGCTATATATCTACTTTTGTTATTCAGTAATATGTTAAAATATGAAGATAAGTAAAACGTATACTAGGTTAGGGGCGATTAGAATGGATAACCGCATTCTTGTAGTAGATGATGAGAAGCCAATTGCAGATATTTTAAAGTTCAGCTTAGAAAAAGAAGGCTATCACGTAATGTGTGCACATGATGGAAATGAAGCAATTGAATTAGCTCTTAAAGAAGTTCCTGATTTAATTTTACTTGATATTATGTTGCCATATAAAGATGGAATGGAAGTATGTCGAGAAATTCGTAAGAGTCATGATATGCCAATTATTATGTTAACGGCAAAGGACTCTGAAATTGATAAAGTTTTAGGTCTTGAATTGGGTGCTGATGATTATGTAACGAAACCATTTAGCACACGTGAGCTTATAGCTCGCGTAAAGGCCAATTTAAGACGCCATAGTATAAAACCTGAAGAACAGAACCAAATGAAAGAGATCGTTGTTGGGGACCTTGTTATTAAGCCAGATGCTTACCTTGTGAAGCGTCGTGGTGAAGAGATTGAGTTAACTCATCGCGAGTTTGAATTGATTCATTATTTAGCTAATCACCTTGGACAGGTTATGACAAGGGAACACTTGCTTCAAGCTGTGTGGGGTTATGATTATTTTGGGGATGTAAGAACGGTAGATGTTACGGTTAGACGACTTCGTGAAAAAGTTGAAGATAATCCTAGTTATCCAGCTTGGATTATTACACGTAGAGGAGTCGGATATTATTTACGTCATCCTAGTCAGGAGAATTAATAATGGATAACAAGGTCGGTTTTTTTAAATCGATTCAATTTAAATTAATTATTATTTATGTTTTGTTGATTTTTATTGCCATTCAAATTACAGGAGTTTATTTTATCCGGCAATTAGAAGACCAACTAGTCAATAACTATACTGAAATGCTCGATGATCGAGCGAATCTTCTTGCCTATAGTATTGAACAAGAATTGGTAAAGCCTAGAGATGATAATACTTCCCTTACTAGGGATATTAATGTGTTATTAAGAGAGTTTTTCCCTATAGAAAACTCTGAAGCACAAGTAGTAGATATGAATAAAGTCGTATTAGCTACTTCGAAAGCACAGAATCGTCATATCGTTGGACAGCAAAGTACCGAAGTGCGAGTAAAGCGTGCCCTGCTAGGCTCAAAAGATGGTGCTTTTTTACGGGATCCAGAAACAGGGCATCGTATGCGTGTGATTGGAATGCCTGTAAAATCTGATTTTGAAACAATCGGTGCTATTTATATTGAAGCCTCCATGGAGGAAATCTATGACCAAATTAACCAGATTAATAACATTCTAGCTAAAGGTACGGTCATAGCGGTTGTGATTACAGCGATACTCGTTATCTTAATTGCAAGAACGATTACGAGACCGATTATTGAAATGAAGAAGCAGGCCAAACGGATGGGAGAAGGAGACTTTACTAGACAGGTTCAAGTCTATGGACGAGATGAAATCGGACAGTTAGCCATGTCGTTTAATGATTTAACTTTAAAGTTGAAGGAAGCCAACGCATCAACCGATCGAGAAAAGAAAAAACTCAGTTCGGTCCTTTCTCATATGACAGATGGTGTAATTGCGACCGATCAACACGGCAATATTATCTTAATGAATCAAAGAGCAGAACAATTACTCGAAACGACGAGTGAAGAGGCTTATTCTCAACCGCTTCCTGAAGTTTTAAGGTTGTCCGAGACATTTGCAGCGAATGAGTTAGACGATTTTAGTGAGTCGATCTTACTTGATTTTAGTACAGAGGAGCAAGACTTTTTAATACAAGCAAGCTTTTCTGTTATCCAAAAAGAGAATGGCCCAGTAACAGGAATTATTACGGTTCTTCATGATGTAACAGAACGCGAGAAGATTGAGCAAGAACGACGTGAGTTTGTTGCGAATGTGTCACATGAGTTAAGAACACCGTTGACGACGATGAAAAGCTATTTAGAAGCTCTAGAAGATGGAGCGATTCAAGATATAGAATTAGCGTCTAAGTTTTTAAATGTTACTCAAAACGAAACGGAACGTATGATCCGCTTAGTTAATGACTTATTACAATTATCGAAAATGGACAGTAAAGATTATCAATTTACATTTGAAGAAGTTGACTTCAACTTTTTCCTTCATAATATAGTGGATCGATTTGATATGATGGTTCGGGACAAAAACATACATTTTGTACGTACTATACCGAAGGAGCAAATGTTTGTAAGTATTGATAAAGATAAGATTACCCAAGTCATTGATAACATTATTTCCAACGCAATGAAATACTCACCCGATGGAGGAACGATTTCGGTTCAGTTGCTTCATCAAGGAAATAATTTACGCTTAAGTATAACGGACCAAGGTGTTGGTATTCCTCGTGAAAGCCAGCTAAAAATATTTGATCGTTTTTATCGTGTAGATAAAGCAAGGGCAAGAAATATCGGTGGAACAGGCCTAGGTTTAGCCATTGCAAAAGAACTTGTTCACGCACATCGAGGGGAAATATGGGTAGAAAGTGAGTATGGTGAAGGTACAACGATCCACTTTACATTACCGTATTCAACCTTTAAGAAAGGAGAGTCCAGTTATGTTTGAGAACATTAAATCTGCGACATTAACGTTTCTTGTTTTGCTCAGTCTCGTTCTCACTTGGCAGATTTGGACTTTCCAACCTAATTATGCGTTACTAAAAGATACAGATTATGTGAACAATCCCAATTTAAATGAAGAAAGAAATTTATCCGAAGTGGTTGTGCCAGAACAAATTGTATTCCATGTCAATGGTGAGCATTTTCTGTTAAATAATTCGGAAAAGCTTTTTGTTGAATTTCATGATCAGTGGCTATCTAGTCGAATAGAAGATGTCTCGTTGATGTCGAATTTGACGATGAGTCAAGTTTTAGAAGAAGCGATTGAGCTTGTATTTCCAGGACCGATTCCAGGTGATTTATTTTTAACGATGTTTGCCAATGTCGAAGATGACTTTATTATGCCAATTAATCATATTAATCGGATACTCGTCTACTCCAATCATGAAACAAATAAAGTTCATCTTCGTGTGCTTTCAAGTAAAGAACAAAGATTTTTAGATATTGAAACATCCTTTTCAACAACTGACTTTGAAGATCACTACGTGGCAAAAGCTAATCAATATATCAAAGCGTTTGATTATCCGATCGGTGAAGAGATGGGGCAATGGCGAAATTGGCTTTACTTGCCTGAAAATGCTATAAATGTTGAAACCATTTCGTATACAATTACCCCTGTGTCAGTGGATGTTTTTAAACAATTGCTTTTTAATGATCCGTTCTCAGTGAAGTACTTTAGTCAGGCGAACGGTGAAGAGTCTTATACAGATGGACATCGTTTAATAAATATAATCAATAGTGGAAATTTCATGGATTATATTAACCCAGTGTATAGTGAAAATCCTGAACGAGGCAGTAGAAATGTTATTTTAAGTAGTATCGATTTTATTAATGGACATGGTGGATGGACCGATCAATACATTCTATCCGAGTGGGTTTCAAATGAGGGCAAGGAAGAAGCGAAATTCCGTTTAAGGTTAAATGGCTATCCAGTTATATCTATGGGCGGGTACGATGTTATGAACTTACATGTACATCGTACAGGTAATCAAACATCGAGATATGTAAGACCTCTATTTGACCTTGATCAACAACCAATAGAATATGCCAGAACGTCGGTTGACTTACCTTCAGGTTATGAAGTAATTGAAAAACTAGAACAACGAGAGTTTTTCGATCAAACTCGATTAGAAGCTATAACGATTGGCTATGAAATGAAGAAATGGAATGCATTCGTAACCATAGAGCCCCATTGGTATATTTACTATGATAATATGTGGCAAAAAGTATCGTTTGAGGACTCAAAGGAACGTGAGGGAGACGATCATGGATTGGAGTAGAGCGAAAACGATTTTTATCATCACTTTTATTCTTTTGAATGGCTTTCTTTTTTATCAATTACGGGAGCTTAATCATCACAATCAAATCAATTTAATCATTGAAGCGACACTCCAAGAGCGTTTGAACGAGATGAATGTCACTATTGAGGATAACGTAGATGAGGAATTAGAATCGGGTCTATTGATAGTCGGTAAAAATATACAGATAACTGAAGATATGGTTAGTGGGTTGAAGAAGCAAGAGATTACGTTTTTAAATGAAACAACCATTATTTCAAGACTTGAGGAGCCGTTTCCGATCGAGAAAGAATCCATTAACGATCAAGTACAAGGTTTTCTAAATGACTTTGTCTTAAATGGAGATATGTATGAATTAAGTCGAATAGAGGACGATCGTAACCAACTGCTTTTTATGCAACAATACGGTGATAAAGTCATGTATTCTTTTGACGAGGCACCACTAATTCTTCAATTAAATGATCAGGATGAGATTGTTGCTTATCAGCAAATGTTATATGAGGTCGATGAATCTGGGAGAGAGCAAGAATTTCTCTCGGGTTTAAAAGCCATTGAACGTTTATTAAATGAGCAATTAATTAGTGCAAACCAGATCATTACTCAAGTCGACTTCGGCTACTATAGTTTCTTTAAACAACTTGGTGATATTCAAGTGTTTGCTCCAATGTGGAGAATATCAGTTGATGGTAAAGATTACTTAGTGAATGCGATTGATGGTTCGGTACAGGATGTATTTTAAATAGAATTGGATGAGATAACTGGAGTGATAATATGACTTTGCAATACAGTGTCCTAGCGAGTGGAAGCTCTGGGAATGCACTCTATGTAGCGACTGAAAACCAGCGGATCCTCATTGATGCTGGATTAAGTGGTAAAAAAATGGACGAGCTATTAAAAAATATTGGGTGCAACCCGAAAGAATTAGATGCCATTCTTGTTACTCATGAGCATAGTGATCATATAAAGGGTGTCGGGATACTCGCAAGAAAGTATGATCTTCCTATTTATGCAAATGCAAAGACATGGCAAGCAATGGAGAAAGACTTAGGAACGATATCAGCAGAACAAAAATTTCATTTTGAACGTGAAGAAGTAAAACAGTTTGGAGACCTCGAAGTAGAATCATTCGGTGTGTCACATGATGCTGCGGAGCCGATGTTTTACGTGTTTCACCATTCAGGAAAAAAGCTAGTGCTCGCAACGGACATGGGCTATGTGAGTGAACGGATTAAGGGCACGATTAAAAATGCGGACGCCTATATTTTCGAGTCCAATCATGATATTAATATGCTTCGTATGGGACGCTATCCATGGAGCGTTAAGCGACGTATTTTAAGTGATGTCGGTCACGTCTCCAATGAGGATGCTGCCTATGCTTTAGCCGATGTCGTCGGCGAGAGAACATCACGTGTCTATTTAGCTCATTTAAGTAAGGATAATAATATGAAAGACCTAGCAAGAATGACAGTTAGTCAAATTTTAGATGAACGAGATTGTGGCCATGGCCATAAGTTTAATCTATATGATACAGACCCAGATAAACCGACACAACTTACAGCCGTTTAATAGGAAAACTAGCAAAATACTAATAGTCGTAGTCGGAATTTTTGAGCAGAATGATAAAAGGAGTAGAGGCATTTTTGTCTCGCTCCTTTTTTGTTTATTATGCGATGACTAATGTCTCTGAAATGGTTCCAAGAAACAAAGAAAACAGCCTTAAAAAAAGCAAAGTTATAGCTGTAATGCCTTGTAAAATGCGTTTTTTGTTCGTAATTTTGGGAAATCTAGTGGATAGTGTGTGAAATATTCAAAAGTACACGACGGATGTAGACTTTTTACTCATGGCTTATATAATAAAATCAAAAGCAATTTATTTTGATTTATAGATAAGGGTGGTGGCAGACATGGGTTATTATGATGAACACTATTCTACTGAAACGAGACAGAACCGAAGAAATGGAAGAGGACTAGGTCTGTCAGCGTTTATTGGTGCTGTTGTAGGGGGATTAATGGTTCTTTTCTCGCTTCCATTTCTCTCGCAGATGGGACTTCTCCCATATGAGGTTGAACGGGCTGGTGCCCCCGTTGACGAAGTCATTGAAAGAACACCTGATGGTCTAGAGCAGGTCGTAAATGTATCGGTTAATACCGACATTACCGATGCAGTCGAAAAAGTATCAGATGCCGTAGTTGGGGTTATCAATCTTCAACAATCGAACTTTTGGTCAGAGGATCTAAATGAAGGAACGGGTTCAGGTGTTATTTATAAAAAAGCAAATGGAAAAGCATTTGTTGTAACCAATCACCACGTAATAGATGGAGCGAGACAAATTGAAGTTAGTTTAGCAGACGGGACGCGAGTCGAAGCGAAGCTACTGGGAGCAGATGTGATTACTGACTTAGCTGTTTTAGAAATCTCTGACGAAGGGGTCACTACTGTTGCTGAATTTGGAAACTCTGAAACATTGCGTGCAGGTGAACCCGCGATTGCGATTGGAAATCCATTAGGTCTACGATTTTCTAGTTCAGTTACCCAAGGAATTATAAGTGCGAAAGAAAGAAGTATCCCCGTTGATTTAACTGGAAATGGCCAAGTTGATTGGCATGCAGAAGTTTTACAAACAGACGCAGCAATTAACCCAGGAAACAGTGGAGGAGCACTTATTAATATTAAAGGACAGGTTATTGGAATTAACTCGATGAAGATTAACCAAAGTGCTGTAGAAGGAATTGGTTTTGCTATTCCTACAGCCGTCGCCGTTCCTGTCATCAATGATCTTGAGCGTTTTGGTGAGGTACAACGACCGCAAATGGGAGTTGGCATTCGTTCACTTTCTGAAATCCCAGGGTACCACTGGCAAGAAACATTGAAGCTGCCAGCAGAAGTGAAGGCAGGTGCATTTATTACAAGTGTATCGCCAATGTCGCCAGCTGAACGAGCAGGACTAAAAGAATACGATGTGATCGTCGATATCGATGGTACAGAAATTGAAAATAGTCACGATTTACGAAAATACTTATACTCGAAAACGAGAATTGGTGACGAGATTGAAGTGACCTATTATCGTGAAGGTAAAAAACAAACAACATTACTTCAGTTAGCAGAACAACAAAGCTTTTAATCTGTGGATAAATGCAAAGGAGATCATTCTTCTTTGCATTTTTTCTTTTATAACAGTTATCCACAAGCTAATAATTAAATCGATCCTTACAAGTAACGATAAGACGTTCAGGGTATGTTATAATAAAAGGCCGAAAGTAGAGAACGGATGTGAAGGGAGTTACAAAAATGAAGTATTTTTCTTGTGAAGAGCACGTTGACCTAGCGATGGAACATATTATTGATGAATGTGAGGCAGCACCAAACATGGAAATTTTATCAGATGAACAAAAATTATCCACAACTTGTTCCTTCTGTGAAGAGCATCCTACATACAGTATTACCGATTAAGGCGAACAAGTGTGTTGATATGTGGATAACTTATGTGGATAACTTTTTTAGTGTAAGGAGAGAAGACCTGTGAATATCTCAATTGTGACCGTTGGCAAGCTAAAAGAGAAATATTTAACAATGGGGATAAACGAGTATGTCAAACGCTTAGGTGCCTATGCCAAGATCGAAATCATTGAAGTTCCAGACGAAAAAGCACCAGAGCAATTAAGCGAAACCGAAATGGAACAAATCAAGCAAAAAGAAGGCGAAAAAATACTGGCGAAGGTTCACCCAGATGCTCATGTCATTGCACTCGCTATTCAAGGAAAGCAAATGTCATCCGAGCAACTAGCTGCCGAAATGGACAAGCTTGCGACCTATGGAAAAAGTAAAATTGCATTTATTATCGGCGGATCGTTAGGATTGAGTGATGAGGTATTAAAGCGAGCAAATGCGCAGCTCTCGTTTTCTAAGATGACTTTTCCTCACCAGCTTATGCGGCTGATCTTAGTCGAGCAGGTGTATCGTGCTTTTCGGATTAATCGGGGGGAACCTTATCATAAATAGTGGTAAAACAAAGGGTGGAAATAGTTATAAACAGAGTAAATGTTTAAATTACTTTAAAGAAGTACATATGAATATAAAATTCTTCTATTGGTTAGAAAAAAGGAATTACCAGTTTTATTTGAATGGTAATTCTTTTTTATCAATAATATTTATATATTCTTTTTATCTCTTTCTTGCATTTCTCTTACATTATCTGAGTGGTAAGGGGAACCATCAACTTCATTAACGGCACTAAATGGGTTACCATCTAAGTCAAAGAAATCAAAAAATTTCATCCCACCAAAATCGTCGATTTCGGTTGTAACTATGCCGTTGTTTTTAAAATGTTGATGAGCAGTTTCAATATCATCAACAACAAAATTAAAATAGGAATTCTTCTGATCACCTTTTATAATAAACTCAGTGGGTTGCGGAGATTCAACTTTCACCAAGGCTAATTGTGTTGACCCAGTTGGCAAATAAAGGCCAGCACCGCCCTCCCAACTATCTATTTTCTTTACACCAAGAAATTTAACATACCAATCTGTAGATTTTTCAATGTCTGTAACTGGAATGAATATACTACCTACTTTAAACATAATCTTCCCCCTTAAAATGAAATTCTCACTTATAACGTTTATAATAGTGCACTCTATGAATGGTATTATTACAGTATTAATTATTAGAGCTTCCTTTAGATTAGGGGCTCTTATTTATATTCTATGATACTACTTTAAAGTTTAAGAAGAAGCTAATCTTTTTAAAATGCACTCCATTACATTCGATAAATTTCCCTTTTTGAATTGCTGGATAAAATCACGGTATAACAATTCTATTACATCGTCTACACTAAATGTCAATTCTGGTTCTAAACTTGCTAAATCACTTAGAAATACCTCAAGTCTTAACGCTTTTTTTCGTTTAATTGTACAGTCTATTACCTTTTTTCTTTGTACCTCTTTATTGATATGTACTACTTCACTTTCTCCTCTATAATGGTGGATTTCGATGGGCTGTTTAATTCCAGAGTGTAACATTCGGTATAATTCGTAAGGGTTTTTGCTATGTTTAGTCTGATATAGAAAATCATCTAAAAGAATGCTGATTAGATTTGTTTGGGTAAATGGTTTATCAATTAATTCAGAAACATCTTCACAAAATAGCTCTCCTCGGAGAAACTCTGAAACTGGAACAGAAATCGTATATTTAAGGTCAATGGTAGGAGCAAACTTTCGCGCTAGATTATGGAGAGCTTTGTCTAAAAGCCCTGTAGGATTATATGTTAGTTCATTAAGTTCCTCTTCATATATCGTATATATTCTTTTATCCGTATAGGTTTTACTCATAGTATTTCCCTACTTTCTAAATTAACGTGGATAATTATCTTATATTAATAGATTATATTGCTAGTCTATTCGAGAGAGGATATTGGTAGAACGTTTAAAAGAATAAGATCTTGTATAAACTAATTAAATATACTAGCAGTAAAACTAGATGGGAGAGAAATGTATGGCTTCTAAAGGAAAAGAAAAGAAAAGTAGTCTTGAGGGAATTGATAAAAAACTATTAAAGAAATTTGCCCATGTAGCGAAAAAATCAAAAACAGTTACTTCTTTTAAAGCAAGATAATTTACATAACCTAAGATGTTCTAATAAAAGAGAGACAGCTTTTACAAGTAAGAAGTATATATTGAAAGTTGACGAGGCTGGCCCAAATTCGAAGGATCTGCCAATTAGTGTTGAACGGTATACCGACCAAGAGAGTAGTAATTATACTGCTCTCTTTTTTATTGGGGTTAAGGGAGGTTTGGGCATCAATAATTCGAAAATAAATGAACACTACATACTTCGATTACATAGTGTATAGGACAGATTATTTACAGTTAAAGAGGTGAATATAATGAAGAAGCCCGCTATTATTTACCATGATAAAAGCCCCTTTGTAGCTTATTATGAAAATGTAGCAAACGAGAAAGAATGTCAAGAGTTGATAGATTTAGCCACAGGGAGACTTCAACCTTCAGCTGTCTCTGGATACTCGAAAAAAATACTCTCCAACGCAAGGAAGTCAGAACAAGCTTGGTTCGACCATGATTTTAACGAAAATGTTCAACAAGTATGTGAGCGAATTGCCTCCATTGTTGGACAACCGCTAAACCATGCTGAAAAGCTGCAAGTTGTTAGGTATCAACCTGGTGGTAAGTTTGATGCACATTTTGATTCCTTTAATGTTTCTAGCAAACTAGGGAGAGAGAACTTACTTAAAGGAGGACACCGGATCTATACAGCCATTCTGTATTTGAATACTGTAAATGCTGGAGGAGAAACTTTTTTTCCTGACCTTTCTCTTGAAGTTTCCCCGTTTCAAGGAAACTTATTGGTTTTTGAAAATTTCAATACAAAAACAAATCGTCTCTTTTCACTTGCAAGGCATGGGTCTCGCTCGTTAAAGGCGGGGGAGAAATGGATTACCACCTTATGGTTTCGAGAAAAGCCACAATATTGAATAAAAATGAAAGTTTCTTATAGTAGATTGTATGTGTAGGACTGTCTTTTTTCTAACGCCAATTAATTATGCAAAAAAGTAGATTATTGATAACTATAAGACCGAAATTCGTAGGGGATGGAGGAAAGAATAATAAAGGACAAAAACTTGTTATTAAGGGAGAAAATATGGATAAAATCCTAATTACAGGTGCAGGTGGTAATTTAGGTTCGGGTGTAACAGGTTTGTTAAAATCGAGGCATCAACTCATTTTATCTGATATTGTTTCTATTAATACTAATATGGAATTTTATCAAGCAGATGTCAGTAAACCAGGGGCACTTGATAGAGCATCAGAGGGGGTTGATACCATTGTTCATACTGCCGCCTTACACGGGTATTACACTAGTAAGCGAAGTGAACGGGATTTTTTCAACTTGAATATGACTGGAACTTTTGAAATGTTTCAATCAGCTATCCGAAATCAAGTTCGCAAAGTTATTTGGATATCAAGCATGGATGTATACCGAAAAAGAACATCTGTTTATTCTTACACGAAGATTATGGGGGAGGAACTTTGCAAGTACTTTCATAAAACCCACGGATTAGAAGTGATAATTCTTCGTCCTGATGATTTTGTACCTACGATAACGCTTAGAGATTATGGGGAAAAACTACTTAATTGGGGAGTTGATCGTCGTGATGTAATTGAGTCTGTGAATTTGGCAGTACACTGTAAACAAAAATTTGGAATATACAACATCATAAGAGAAGATCCTTTTAGTATGGAGGATATTAGAAAGTATCCCCTATATCCAATTGAAATATGGAACAAAGTTTATCCAGGTGCTAAAAGAATTATAAAAAAACATAATATGAAATACCCAAACACTATCCAAATTTATGATTTAAGTCGAGAAAAGAAGGAACTTGGATATCTGCCTAAACAAAACTTTGGCTCATTTCTAAAAGAATATACTCGGGGTGGAACTATAGTCGAAAGTTAGATTATAAAAGAGAATAATGCGTTAACTGAAAAATTACTTTTGCTAAGTGAGGGACACTTTTTATGCTGTTCCTTTTATTTTTGCATTAAAAGAGTGAATTAACTAACTCTAAATTATATGAATAGGCGAGCAATATAGATAATAGAGTTACGATTACAGTGAACCGTACCAAAAATAAATACGTAATTTTATTTGAAGAACAATTAACGTTACCATAACGATAAAAGTATTGGTTTAGACACTCATTTCGGATATTCCCTTACGCAACAATTGGAGATTTATGCCAGGTAAACATAGATAAAGATTATGTTACTTTTTTTCATTAATCATCGCGTGAAGTGATAGCTATCAGCTAGATTAGTTGACTAAATTCCAACGCAACTGCACAACATAATGTTAGAATTTAACATTTCCTAATGGATTGGGGATTATGATTTTGCTTCTTTTTGGACTGTTTTTTCTGTTACTGTATGGCATTCTCGTCTTCTATATTGGCCAGAGTGGCTGGGGATGGATGAGGTCAAGGGTACAAAATAGCTTATCATGGAAAATAAAAGTCCTGTACATTGTTGTGTTGACGGTGGTTGCGACTTCGTTTATAACGGGCAGATTGTTTGAGAATGTTATTTTATATTTTGTCGGCTCGGTCTGGATGGCGATATTCTATTTATTGGTGCTTCTCTTGCCGCTTGTGCAATTGAGTGTCTGGTTCTTACGTAAAACTCAAGTGCCAAAGGAACATCTCGATAAATGGCCTGGAATGGTTATTGTTGGGCTAGTCTTTTTATTAGTTGGGTATGGAATGTACAATGCCTACAGCCCTACTGTACAAACCTACGATGTTCGTATTATGAAAGAAAACCCAACCATGGAGCACCTGAATATTGTCATGGCTTCAGATATGCATTTTGGGCTTCTTTTTGGTAAAGATCAGGCGAAGAAGATGGTGAAAAATATTAATAAGCTTGAACCAGATATCGTCTTGTTGCCAGGTGACATTGTTGATGATCAAATCAATCAGTTTATTAATCAAGGCATTGATGAAATCTTAGCTGAAATCGTTGCTCCTTTAGGTGTATATGTCTCACTCGGAAACCATGACAAGCACGATGGCCCAACGGATGAGTTAATTGAAACACTAGAGAGAGGCAATTTACGGGTATTGTACGATGAAGTAATACTAGTTAATGAGAATATCCTTTTAGTCGGGAGAAGAGATCGCAGAGACGCCCAACGTGAAGAGATCGCTGATTTAACTGAAGGGATTGACCTAACAAAAACCGTTATTTTAATGGATCACCAGCCTTATGATTTACAGATTGCCGAACAGCAAGGAATTGACCTAATGCTCTCTGGTCATACACATCTTGGCCAAGTCTTTCCTGGCCATTTAATTACTCAACGGATTTATGAAAACGATTGGGGCCATCTACAAAAAGGTCAGATACATTCCATTGTGTCCTCTGGATTCGGGTTTTGGGGACCACCTATTCGTATCGGTACTCGATCAGAACTTGTACAAATTGAGATAACGTTTGGGCTATAGATAACATTGGGTACGGTGGACTTTTACTTGCCTACTGGTCTTACGTTCACAAGGAAGATTTACTTTTATTAATTAAAACTCAACCTAAAAAACCAGGAAATCAGCGGTGATTTCCTGGTTTCTTTCATTAATAGATAACAACTGGATCGTAGACCCGTAAATTATCGTACACTTTTTTCATGACACTAGGAGGTACGTTAACGCAGCCATTTGATCCTTGATTATGGTAGGCAGTGCTTGACCAGTTACTTCTCCAGTCTGCGTCGTGGAAGCCTTGTCCGCTGTTAGTAAATGGCGCCCAATAATCTACGTCAATTGCGTAACTATCACTAGTAAGTGTGTATGGTGTCCGTTTAAAGAGGATGTACCACACTCCTCGTAATGTATCTTGATTTTTACTACGATCACCAGTAACTACATGGGTGGTTAAGACTAGCTCTCCTTCTCTATAAATCCACATACGCTGTTCTGCAATGGACACTTCGGCATAAGTATGACCGATGCCGTTGTTTGCCGTAACACCGTAGCCATAGCCTTCACCGCTCCAGCCATTTCCGTAAATATTAGAAGCGGAAATCGCTGTCTCACCTGTTTCAAAAGCTTCTTGAAGTATGGTTGTTTCTTCTTTAACATTAAGTGCCCAACCATAACCTTGTCCTTTAATGGATATAACTGACCCTGAATGCGTCTTAAAGGTAAAATCTTTTCCTAATGTTGATTGAGAATCGTTAATTTCAGCTACTTTGTCCTGAATCGTATGTGCGTTTATGATAACATCCATATCTTCTGATACAGAGGCACTTATAATAACATCACTAGCTTTTAAGGAATAAACTTGATCTTCTACCTTATAATCGATAGTATGCTGAAGAAAGTCTTGCAGCTTATTCACTTGATTTTGTACAAGCTCACTATCTTCCTTGATCGGTTCTAAATAGATAGGCTCTAAATAGATTTCACTCGTATAATCGTGATTGTCGAATTGATCTAATATACTAAAGACATCATACTGCTCACCATCGATACTTTCAGAAACAATAATTTCTCCATCTTCTAAAATGGCTTGGGCATTTACAGGAGCTATCAATTGATCATTCATGTCGATGAGTGTTTGTTCTAGCTCTGTTCTTAGATCTCCATGACGATATTCATCTAGTTTGCTCGGTACTAAAGAGTAAGTTTTAGCTTCTGTAGAAGGGAAAAAGGTTGATTGCTTTTTTAATATTCCTTTGATTTCAGGTAAGTCACTATCTGTAAATACCATCTTTGTTTCTGTTCCATCTAAAATGAGTTGGTCCCCAACATAGATTTCGTTTTTTAATGTAGATGTTTGTAGTTTTTCTAGCGCCTGAGAAGCTGTTAGCCCATTTACTTCTATGCCATTAATTGTAATATTTGAATTAAAATGTGTATTTTGATAGTAGATCAAGGCGGCCAATATAATGGCAATAGTAAAAATAATAATTGATAGAATATACTTCCACTTTTTATACCACTTAATTGGTCTTTTCAGTGGTAGATTATTTTTCTCAACAGATTGTTCTACAGCATACCCCACGTGTATCCCCCCAGGCCTTCGACGTTCTTAGACGTTATAATCTTTTATCCTACTTTTATTATAATCTTTTATTATTATTTTACTAGATAGAAAGGGGTATATTTTGTAACTTTTTGTAAGTTTGAGAAATTTTTATTGTTTTTTTGCACATTAGATTTATTTCTGTTGTTCGATTACTTTATCGGAAAGAAGGCCATCTGACGATAAAAAGGTACCTCAGTGAGGTACCTTTTCATTAAAGTGGTATTTGAAATTAATATCCAACAGGGACAAAGCCAGAATGATCAGTTTGGTAGCCAATGATGTCTGGTCGAGGAATCTCATTCCATCGTTCAGCGTCAACTTCGAATACTTCTTTTGATGCTAATCCATAGATTAGTTCTTGAATACCTAATGCATTTTGGCGAATATTATGGCCGCGAGCCCGTTGTCCTAAATTCCCTTCACGCGTATTTCCAGATGTTTCAAAGAAAATAGCTGGGTGACTATAATTGTCTTCGTTTAAGTTATTATAGTTTAGACCAAGCATCATAGCTGAAACAACGCCACCATGAATATCAATTTCAGTGAAGCCATTTCTACTGCTGCCCGTTGTGTAACGGTCAATATTAATAAATCCATAATCTTTTAAAGCATCATACACGTATACTTGCATTTGGCGTGTAATGTCTTCATATAAGCCGTCTTTAAGGTTTGGTAGAGTCGGTCCGCCTGGAGCTAATGAAATACCAAGCGACATCGTAATAGCCTCACCTGTTTGTGAATCTGTTTTTAAGCCTTGATGGTGAATGTCAATTCCGTAATCTGGCTTTACATCTGTCCAGTAACTGTACCAAGCTTTAGACTCAACGGCTTGAAATGCACCTGTAGCCCAGTCACGGTTCAAGTCTACTCTAGTGCCGCTATCACTTAATACGGTATGACGGATATTCATTTCACTTCCATCAGGATTATACATCGGGATGATATAAAGCGTAAGTTCTTCTAATACTTGACGGTATTGGGATGATTGATTGCTAATATACATTTGAAGCAAGTGCAATGAAGCTTCGGTTCCGTATGGCTCATCTCCGTGAATTCGGCTTTGGATCCACACCTTTTCAGGACCATTTCCAATTTTAGCGACGTATAAGTCACGGCCTTGTTCACTTTGACTATACTCATAACCTAATTCATCTAACGTAAATACTTCTAGCTCACCTTTACTTCTTTTTTCAAGGGCTTTCAACTCTTTAATCATGTCATCATACGTTATGATACTAGAGATATTCGTATTTCCTTCAGTAGATGGATGATTTTGCTTGGCAAATGCCGAAGAAGAAAAGACAGATAGTAACAAACAGATGCTCACTAAAAAAATAAGCGCTTTTCGCAAAACAATTACCCCCTATATAATTTTTTAATATGTAAGAATCGTTGTGGTGAAATCTAGCAATCACCGCCTCAATTCTATTGGTAAAAATTATAATCTAATATAGGAGGAGGAAAATATCCCCAAAAAGTCATTATTTCTTAGAGGAGAAGTAGGAAATATCAATTATGCGGGTATTTGTTCCTGTAGGTTACCAAAGGGTTTTATTTACAGAAAGTTCGGTTAATTATATATACCTACAAAATACTGAAAATTCAGACAAAAATAGAGGCAAACTAGCTTTTTTACTCGCTTTTATCTAAGGTAAATAATAGAAAATGAGTAAATAGGTCTAGTATGGAGTTTGGTGAAAATATAGAGAAGGAAAAGGTGTTTTACGGATAATCGTCTTCATAGCACAATATCTATTTTTGGATTGATAGCATACAGTGAAACAAGATTTTTCGAGGAGTAACTGTGATGGTATATAATATATAAAAAAAGGAGCTAACATTATAAGTTAGCTCCTAATGGTTTATTTTAATCTTGCTGCAAAACTTTTTCATTTACTTTTAGTGTACTTATGGTTGAAACAAGTTCTACCTTAGTAACTTCATGACCAGAGTTTCCTGGGAATGTGTCACCAAATTTAGGAATGCTTCCTTCGGTAGTTACTGACTTCAGACCTGTTAAATTAAAGCCCGTAATTTGAGTAGCTGTTCTTGCATGGTGTTCTACATTGCCATTAACTGCTGAAGTTCTTTTATGCTCAACAGTATGAGTTTTTTCACCCTTAGTTCCCTCACCAGTGGTCCATTCTACTGTAATTTCAAACGTTTCTACAGTCTCATAAGTAAACACTAGTTTATCAGCATAATCTTGTAATTGTTTGTTATTCCAACCTAAAGCTGTTTGAACATCACCTTTACCTACAAATCCTGTTCCTGATGTTGTATCGAAAGTTACCGCTGCAAATGTAGAACTTGCGAATAATGATACTGCTAATGCACCTGCTACTAATCCAGTTAATAATTTCTTCATCATCCATTTCTCCTCTTAAATTAAATTTTTTAAATTAAAATCAAATAAGAGGGTCGGTTACACTACCAGCTCCATATAACCCAAGTGTCCAAATGAAGGTTATACTTCTTCGCGTCCCATTCTTTTGAGATAAAACTAATTACCTGTTTGAAACGCTATACATGGATAATTTTCGTGGCCACATCAAATACCTATGTATAAATGCCTATAATTTCATTATAGTTAGAATGCAAAAAAAGGAAATATAATTTTATCGACAAATTCCAACATTGTTGGAGTAGTATAAGGCGGTTTGTTTCATACTTCTTTACCATTTAAAAAACCTAAAAGGGAATAAAGAACCAATCCCATGTCACATTGAAAATTTCTCTATTTTGTTATATTCTTAAAAAGGATACTAGGAAATGAATGCCTAGCTCTATTATAAATGGGACACAAAGCTAAAAAGCTAGTAACAGGTAAAGATTCTTTAGATAAATGCTAGAGTTTAAAGCCAAAGTAGGAGATAGCGGTTTATGCTACTCTTACTTTGGCTTTTTTAGTTGCCTAAAAAACGAATATAAAATCTAAGTTAGAAAGATGTGAGCTCTATTGGATATATTAAAAGATTTAGTATTCAACTTTTTTTTCATGTTCGTTTGTTATTGTGTTTTTATTTCTTTTCAATTAAAAAACCGTGGGGCATTTAACCTGAATAAAGTTAGTTTGAATTTTTTCGCAGCATTGGCTGTAATCCTCTGTATGTCTTTTCCCATTCAAACTGCTCAAGGCTTTTTGTTTGATTTGAGATTAGTACCTATTGCTTTGGCTGGTTTATATGGAGGATGGCGGACGATTTTTCTGCTCGTTAGCATTTTAATTGGGTATCGACTGCTTCTGGGAGGTGACGGGGTTTCTCTTGCCATTTTTGTTGCACTGTTCCATGGGTTATTTATTGGGTCTTTATCTCGGTGGTTTCTTTCTCTTGTGTATCGTCAGCGAATATTACTAAGTTTAGCAGTAGGTTTCATAACACCTGTTCCTTGTCTTGTTGCTATAGGAATTGTATATAATGAAGTATTATCATCGGTACTTATTTTTAATATCGTTCTCCTGCACTTGTTAACAATCACTTTTTTTGTTGCGTTAAGTGAGACCATTCATAAGCTGAGAAATTTGAATGAACATGTTATTCGCTCAGAGAAGATGGAGATTGTCAGCCATGTTGCTTCTAGTTTTACGCACGAAATTCGAAATCCGATGACGACTGTTAAAGGCTTTTTACAGTTAATGAAAAGTCCTAGCATTAAAAGAAAAGAGTTAGATAAATATGTTTCGATAGCCATAAGTGAAGTGGAACGAGCAGAAAATATTATTACAGAATATTTGTCATTTACAAAACCAACGAATGGTGAATTAGAGATTATAGACGGAGATGATTTAGTCCAAAGTTCAATTGAAGTCATACGTCCATTGGCAAATGCCAATTGTGTAGATATAAAAACTAACTCATTGACGTTTTCAATTAAGGCAAATAAACAAAAATTGCAGCAAGCTTTAATTAATTTGTATAAAAATGCGATTGAAGCTATGCCTAATGGCGGAACACTGTATGTTTCTTTAGAGGCTAAAAATGGCTTTATATTTTTAACAATTAAAGATACAGGAATTGGTATGTCAGAGGAACAATTAAGCCGGCTAGGGGAGCCATATTTTTCTTCAAAAGGTGACAAAGGCACAGGTCTTGGCATGATGGTTGTCTATAATATTGTTGAAGCTATTGGTGGAACGATTAATGTAGTTAGTCAACCTGGAAAAGGTACAGCATTTATCTTAAAATTACCAATAAGCTCTATTGACCATGAGAAAAAACTGTTGAAAGATGAGCAGCAGGAGTTATCCAATCATTAGATTATTGTCAGATTAAGAGAATAATGATATTCTAATATGGACTGGTGTCTTGCTGGCATTGGTAATTTACTTATCTTTTTGGAACTAATTCGTATTTTTTAAATAATTATAAATAAATTTTGTATGGTAAATGGTAGAAACTATTGAATAATAGCCCGTCTATCCATGGCCTAACTTCCCTATGAGTGGGAGTTAGGCCTTTTTTTATTTTATTTGTAATAAATTGAAATTATAGAAGATTTTTGTAAATAAAATAATGGCTAACGGTTCAAAGGTAATAGCCATAGTCTTTGAGAAGAGTGTTTTCAAAAAGGGAGGAGAAATAAAAATGTCAACTAGCTTTCGCCAACAAGAGGATCTCCTACAATTGAGTAGTACGCTAAGTAAGATGCTAAAACAAAAGTTTGGGAAAGGTCCTGAGTCTTGTTTTGTAACGAACCATTCTGATGGGTTAACCGTTTATATTAGAAACTTTATTACTCCTGCAGAGGAGGTATTAATAGAGTCTAATCAAATGAATTTGGCCTATAATTTTCGCCACGCTGTAATAGAAAGGGTTTTTAAGGAATTTTCGAAAGAGGTTGTAACAACATTAGGCTTAACACTTACTCATTATTATAATGACTGGGACTATCACAATAATACAGGAATTATGCTGTTAAAGGATGTTAGTAGAGAAGGTTTTCCAGAAATGGCAAGTTACTCGAGATTGAAAAGTAAACTGCTAGAAAAGATCAGTTATATTAGCGCGGAGTTACATAAAGTACCAAGTGACATCAGGGTCATAAAGTTAAATCAAAATATGTATGCAGTCGAATGTCAAGAAACGTTGCTTCATATTGAAAAAGTATTATATAAAAAAAATTGTATGGAAATATTACAAGAACGTTCTAGAGAAATCAAACAAAGTTATATAAATAAAAGAGCTTTGTTTACTGAAGTATTTGGACGGGGAGTCGAAGCCGTCTTTATGACCTGGGATTATGAAAATAATTGTAATTATATATTCTTTTATTTACAGCCATAAATTTTTTTATAAAATATATTAGGAAGGAGAGACTGTTTAGCTCTTCTTTTTTAATGTTTTTAATTTATTTTATCCATTGATTTATACATACAAAATTTGATCTAATAGTTTGGTAGAAATGTTTTAGAATTTTACGCTAATCATAAGCCAAAATAGCGAGAAGGAATCAATTCTTCTTGCTATTTTGGCTTTTTTTGTTTGATCTATAGGAGGGTCAAGAAGTATGCAAAATCTAAAAGAAACGATCAGTCCTATGAGTGATTATTTCTATGCAGTAAATCTGACAGTAAAGCTAAAAAATATTTTAGAGGTTAAAGAACTAATTGAAGAAATCGATAACCTATTAATGAATAAAGGTATTCAGTATCTAGTGTTAACAGAAACGTATAAAATGACCTTTCAATCCCTCATGGAGATGGTTGAAACTAGTTATACTCTAATAAAAGAAGAGTCAAATGAAGGTGCTTATAGGGAGTTGTTTCTGAATTCGGTACTCTCGATCACTGAACGACTTTGTGATTTGGTGGATCAGTTAATGGCAGCTGAGTTTCAGTTAAAGCAATTAACTATATCTAACATTTCCAAAATTGTGATCAGCAACAGAGTCAAGTATTTAATCTAAATTATTAAGAAGATCTTAGCCTAAAAGGGAACCAGGAGAAATAAGTATTCACTTAGCTCTCTGGGTTTCCTTGTTTGTTTATCAAAGCTCTTTTCTAGGGTTGTTGATTTATATATTAATAAATCGTACATACTAACATTTGATTTAAAAAGCATGAGGAGGTTTTTCGGTGGAAGAGTTAATAGAAAAACCTTCAAAAGGATATTAGTGGATACGTAGGTAAGATGTTTCGTGATATTTTTGGGAAGGGCCACAATCTGTTTATACATCAGTTGGTTACACATTTATCACCATCTATTTAAGAAATTTTCTTACGCCATCTGACTAGTATTATTAGAACAAGATCAACTCATGACCATTCAGCAAATGAGAGGTAAGCTAATGCAAACAATGATTCCCAGTTAAACACATACATAGAGCTAACAACAGGAAAAAATGTGAGAGAGACTTATTATGATTGGAGTTTTCACAATAAGTCAGCGATGATTACTTGTATAAGTTCTGAACCTTTCACACCGAAGGAGACTATAAATGAAGCGTATCCAGAAAAAGAATAAATAAACAAAGAAGTCATTGATATTAGCGATCAGGCCGAAAAAGCTCCAGAAGAAATCTATTCCTGTCAACTAAATGAGCGGACGGTCTTAATTATACGTAATGGTATTTTGGTTCGAATTGAAAAAGAATTGATTCGTTTAGGATATGGTGATTTATTAAAAAGGGTAAAGCGAAACTTAGAAAAGAGGTGACAACTATTGGAGCAAGAAACTCTCAACTCAATTAGCAGCTATTTAAGTAAGTTGTTAAGAAAGAATTTTGGAAAAGGACCACAATCCTGTCAATCTACAGTAAGTGGTAGTATTTTTACTACGTACATTAGAGGCTTTATATCACCTATGGAAGAGATATTGATGGAACGAGGCCATAACGAACAGGTTGATATGGCTAGAAATGTTATTATTAACCATGTGGTAGATCAGTTAAAGGGTGTTGTAGAAATTTCACTTTCATGTGAAATTTTACAATGGTACCATGATTGGAACTTCCCAAATAATTCAGGTCTCATCTTTTTTTTATTAGATAGAGAAGTAAGTAATCCAGTGAATGTTCCTTATGCGACTGACTTGAAAAAGTTAGAGGACGAAGTGGCAAGAATTAGTGCATTGGTGCAAAAAGTACCTGACAAAATACACATCTATCCTGTATCTGAAACTGCAATTATCGTTGAACGAAAGGGCATATTAATTCCCATTGAAAAAGCTCTAATAGCCAAAGGCTTTGAAGAAGAACTTGTAATGACGAAGGATGATTTAGAAAAAAGTTATTTTCACAATTATGGGAAGTTCAATGAAATATTTAAGAGGGAAGTTAAAGAGATTTTTATTGACTGGAACTTTAAAGAAGATAAATCATTAATGGGTTTTATCCTAGAGGGATAAGCCATACAAATAAAAATCTACTTTTCTCTACATGTTTGTATCTACACAAGGGTTTAGCTTAACAAAAATGCCATACCCTTGTTTATTTTTTAAAAAGGGCTATTTGAAGGGACAATAATTCATAAAACTGGTGTTTTTTGGCCCTTGTAGCAGCCTTTTAGTAATAGCGCCAATACGCATTTAAGTTTATAATTATATAGTGAATACCATTTTAATATCGATAATAAATCAATAAGCCGAACTCAGATGGAGAACGGTTTTTCTTTTTTACTATATGTTCTGGTAAAGTGTTTGGGAGTTTAGGAGGAAGGACATGCTTAATAATTATTTAAATAAAGTTATTCAAGGGGATTGTCTTGAAGTCATGCAAGGTATTCCTAATAAGTCAGTAGACATGATCTTATGTGATTTGCCCTACGGTACTACTCAAAATAAATGGGATTCCGTTATTCCACTTGATTTATTATGGAAAGAGTACAAGCGAATTTTAAAAGATAATGGTGTGGTTGTCCTAACGTCACAAGGAATTTTTACAGCCAATCTAATGCTAAGTAATCCAAGCTGGTTTAAATATAAATTAGTGTGGGAGAAGTCAAAAGCAACGAATTTTTTAAATGCAAAGAAGCAACCGTTACGAAAACATGAAGATATTTGTGTTTTCTATAAAAAACAACCTGTCTATCATCCACAGATGCGAGATGGAGATCCTTATGATAAGGGAATTAGAAAAAACCAATTGACGGGAAGTTATGGTGATTTCAAGCCAGTACATGTCGTAAGTGATGGAAAGCGCTACCCGACGGATGTCATCTATTTCAAGACAGCTGAATCGGAAGGAAAGGTGTACCATGCTACCCAAAAGCCAGTAGAGCTAGGTAGATATCTCATTCGTACGTATACGAATGAAGGTGCTGTTATCCTAGATAACGCTTGCGGTAGCGGTAGCTTTTTAGTTTCCGCAATCCTTGAAAATAGAAATTTCATTGGGATCGAAAAAAACGAAGATGTTGAGCTATATAAAAATGAAAAAATAGACTTAATTGAAGTTTGTAATCAACGAGTAGGAGAAGCTTTTGAAAAAGTAAAAAGGGAGAACATTACTTATGAAAAAAGTGGGAGCAACGCGTGATAATGAACGAAGCTGGGCTATTGATCTCATATCAAAAATAAATTCAAGTCCAATAGTATCTCAAAGAGATAGTATGATACAACATGCAGGAGGAGAGATGGGTCTATCGACAGGTAGCGGATCTCTCTTTCCTGATGTTCTTTTATTCGGTGATAAAGGGAAGACGAGAATACTCCAAGGGTGGGAATTAAAATACCCTGATACCCCCATCGACGATAGAGAGTTATTTTTAAATGCTATAAAAAAGGCAGAATTGCTAGGGGTCAATAGTTTTTTACTTTGGAATGTTTCCATCGCAAAACTATATGTTAAAAGTGATAAAAGCGAACAATATGACTTATTGAAAGAATGGGACGATCTTAAGCATATTACGAAACGTTCTGAAGTTGCTCACCATACGGCTGAAATTAATCAGTTACTTAAAAACATCCTAAAGGAATTAGAGTACTATTTTCGTAACGATACGTTACGTACGGAAAAAATACTAAATTCTATTGTAAATGAACCAATGCTTTCTTTGGCTTTTAGTAATATAGAGGATTGTGCACAATCATTAAGGGCAGCTTCCACAAAAGAGAGTGAGTTCTATGACGAGGTTTTACTTTGGTGGGAAGCAGAAGGGTTGAGCTACGGAAAGAAAGCTAATCAGTGGATTGAGTTATCAAGATTGGCGATTACTTCACTAATGAACAAGTTCATTTTTGCTAATATTCTAAAGAAGTATAATTCGCATGCTAGATTGATCGAACAAATAGACGACACAAGTACCATTGAAGAGTGTTTAGAAGTCCTAAGAGTTATTTCTGAAAAATGCGACTTCTACAATATATTTGAGGAAAAACCAGGAGAACGGCATATTGATTCTGCTACTTTTAAAGTATTAACCCACTTTAACGACTATATCATGAAGTTAGATTTTAATACTTACAGTGATAAATTATTAGAGGAACTTTTAAGTGTTGTAGTAACAAGAAGTAAGCGTAAAGTGGCTGGTCAGTTTTCAACACCAAAAGAATTGGCGATGATCTTGACTGCTTTAACAATGACGGATAAATCTGCTAGAATATCTGATCCATGTTGTGGAACAGGCACGATTGTAAAAGCTGCCTATGACTTAAAGACTCTTGCTGGGATTAGTGGTAAAGAAGCAATCGAACAAATTTGGGCTGGAGATAAATTTAGGTATCCTCTTCAGTTTGCAATGCTTGCTTTATCTTCTCCAGAAAACTTAGGAGTGCAACTTAATGTATATAAGGAAGATGTATTTAACCTTAAAGAAAATCAAAAGGTTGCTCTACATAGTCCCATCAGTAAAGAAATGTATGAAGTTGAATTAGGTAAGTTTGATGTAATCGTTTCAAATTTACCATTTGTCCAACAAGAAACTTTGTCAGAGTTAAATTTAGAAGCGAGAATTTTTATTGAAGATCTAAATGAAACTTTTAATGGTAGAAGCGACTTATATGCCTATATCGCTATTAAAATAGATGAACTTCTTACTGAAAAAGGAACAGCTGGATTAATTGTTTCTAACTCTTGGCTCGGAACTGAGTTTGGTGACAAATTTTTTAATGAACTAAAGAAAAGATATCATGTGAAGTATATCGTTACATCAGGTAAGGGAAGATGGTTTCAAAATGCAGATGTGGTCACAAACATTATTGTACTTGAAAAAGGGAACACATCACCTGACAAAAAAGTTAACTTTGTCACTTTAAAAGGTAATCTCCGTGAAATAGTTGGTGACGGGGAAAAGGATCAACAATACGAGAAAGTTTCTACCCTCATAGCTAAAATCCGTAGGCAGCGACCTTCAGATGAGTATGTATGTAACAGTTATTCTTATGAGCAAATAGATAATTTTGATCAACTTGGCGTTATTAAAAATGCTCTATTTGCCGATTGTAACTGGCTTTTCGATTTTAAAGACCGATTAGTACCACTGACGGATTATTTTCATGTAAAACGAGGAGAACGTAGAGGTTGGAACCCATTATTTTATCCAAAAGAACATAATATAGAGTCGGATTATATTGTACCCGTTATGAAAAAACTAGATAGCTCTTCTTATATTATGAATCTTGATGCCTCAATCGAAGGATTTAGCTGTAGTAAAACGATGGAGGAACTTGAAGCATTAAATCACAAGGGAGCTTTGAGTTGGATACGAAGCTTTGAAGCAGTCAAAAATGGTAAAGGTCAATTGCTGAAAAAAAGTTTAGCTAAGAAAAATGTACATTGGTATGAAATGTCAATAAAAAGTAGTTTCGATATAGGATTATTAATTAACCCTGATGAAAGATTATTCTTTTCGAAGGCCGAGCAACCCGTATTTTTTGATCAACGGTTGACGGGTCTTGTTAGGAAAGATCCAAAGAATGATTTGAATTTATTAGCAGCTTTATTAAATAGTATTGTTGGAATTTACTTCATTGAGGCAATAGGTTTTGGAAGAGGTCTTGGGGTTCTAGATTTAAATAAAAATAAAGTGGAAGACAGATTCAAAATGTTAGATCCACAATTCATTAGTGCTAAAAATAAATCCACTATATTAGATAGGTATAGAAGACTAGAGGAAAGACAGGTCTTACCATTACTTGAAGAACTTCAGCAAGACGATCGTCAAGAGTTTGATATGGCTGTCTTAAAAGCCTTTGGTTTAGAAGCGCATTACGAAAAGATTAAAAACTCACTCATTCAAATGTTTGCCACTCGTAAGTCAGTTAGGTAATTGTAATTTAATTAATACGAGGAAAAGCTCCGATGCATGGAGCTTTTTTCTATATGATGTTAAAGCGTACTAGTGCTATTGCTATTTATCGTCGTTTATAATGGGGGTTGGGAATGATATATTGCCCGAGCAATAATAATATTGCCATAACAAGAGAAAATAACATAAGGAATAACTAGTGAACGATTTATAGACTAAATGAGTGCATTTTCTTTTAGGGCGTTGAAAAAGACAGCGGTTAATAGAACAGATATAATGAAATAAAACAGTATGAAATAAAACAAATTAGGAGCTTGGAGATAATGTATCAAAACTTAGAAGAATGTATTCTTGATCTAGAGAAGCATGGTCACTTAATTCGTATATGTGAAGAGGTAGATCCCAATTTGGAAATGGCGGCAATTCACTTAAAGGTGTATGAAGCAGGCGGTCCAGCGTTATTATTTGAAAATGTAAAAGGTTCAAAGTTTCGTGCAGTTTCGAATTTATTTGGTACGGTTGAAAGAAGTAAATTTATTTTTCGTAAAACATGGGATGCTACACAAAATGTAGTTGCTTTGAGGAACGACCCCGTTCAAGCGCTTAAAAATCCATTTAATCATGTTCGTACAGGAGTAGCAGCCTCCAAGGCGTTACCGATGAAAAAGTCATCTAGTTTACCTGTTAGTTTTCAAGAGATTGATATTTCAGATCTTCCGCTAATTAAACATTGGCCAGATGATGGTGGAGCTTTTGTTACGTTACCTCAAGTGTATAGTGAAGACCCTGAAAAGCCAGGTATTATGAATGCCAATTTAGGAATGTACCGCGTTCAACTTAGCGGTAATGACTATGAGCTTAATAAAGAAATCGGTCTACACTATCAAATTCATCGAGGAATTGGTGTTCATCAAGAAAAAGCGAGTAGAAAAGGGGAGCCTTTAAAAGTAAGTATTTTTATTGGAGGTCCTCCTGCACATACACTTTCAGCAGTTATGCCTTTACCAGAAGGGTTAAGTGAAATGACATTTGCTGGTATGCTTTCTGGGCGCCGGTTCCGTTATAGCTATATCGATGGCTATTGTATTAGTAATGATGCTGATTTTGTTATTACAGGTGAAATACATCCTGGTGAAACAAAGCCAGAAGGACCTTTCGGGGATCATTTAGGGTATTATAGTTTAACGCATGATTTTCCATTAATGAAGATTCATAAAGTATATGCTAGGCAAAATGCAATTTGGCCATTTACAGTTGTCGGTCGCCCACCACAGGAGGATACATCGTTCGGGGCTTTGATTCATGAGTTAACAGGAGATGCTATCCAATCGGAAATTCCAGGTGTCAAAGAGGTTCATGCCGTAGATGCAGCTGGGGTACATCCATTGCTTTTTGCTATTGGTAGTGAGCGTTACACTCCATATCAGCAAGTCAAACAGCCCGCCGAACTTCTGACGATTGCCAATCGAATTTTAGGGACAGGTCAATTAAGTTTAGCTAAGTATTTATTTATTACAGCTGAAGACGGGCAACCGCTCGATACACATAAAGAAGAAGAGTTTTTAACATATATTTTAGAAAGACTTGACCTTCATCGGGATATTCATTTCCAAACGAATACGACAATTGATACTTTAGATTATTCAGGAACAGGATTGAATACAGGAAGTAAAGTTGTTATAGCGGCGTTCGGAGATAAGTTGAGGGAGTTGTGTAAAGACGTTCCTAATCAGCTTAAAGACCTCAATGGTTTTAATCAACCCCGTCTTGTTATGCCAGGTGTCGTAGCGATTGAAGGGCCCGAGTTTTCAACGTATGAAAAAGCAGAAGAGGAATTACAAGCGTTTAGTAATGACATTGAGAAGAAGGGCTCAATGCCGTCGTGTCCAATGATTATACTATGTGATGACAGTGAGTTTATTAGTGAGTCGATAAATAATTTCTTATGGGTAACTTTTACTCGCAGCAATCCTTCACATGATATATATGGGGTCAATGGCTCTTATGAATTTAAGCATTGGGGCTGTGATAATATGATTATTGATGTTCGGACAAAGCCGCATCATGCACCACCACTTAGTCCTGATCCAACAGTTGAGAAAAACATCGAGCGCTTTTTCAAGGAAGGTGCTAGTTTAGCTACTGTAAAAATCGATGAATAAACGATAACGCAAGGATAAAAGCTATAGTAGTTTTTATTCTTGCGTTTTTTATAAGGGGGAAGTGTAAATGGATGAGCTGACTCAAAAAAGCTCCACTAACCCTAGTGGAAATTGGGTAATGAGACAAACATGGAGTTCTCTTTTATTTGCTCATTATAAAGTACCAAAGTCGTTGATACGTTCAGTTATACCTACATGCTTTGAAGTCGAAACGTTTGAAGAAGAAGCGTGGATAAGCGTGGTACCGTTTTTTATGAGTGGTATTCGAGCTCGTGGCTTACCTGAATTACCTTTTACCCCGTCATTTCCAGAGCTAAATGTAAGGACCTATATTACATTTAACGGTAGGCCTGGTGTGTATTTTTTTAGCTTAGATGCAAGTAGTAAAGTGGCTGTTTCCTTAGCCAATTTAACGTATAATCTCCCATATATGAATGCGAATATGAGCTGTGTAAGCAAAGAAAGAGAAATAGAGTTTACTAGTGAAAGAACGGATAATCGAGCAAATAAAGGTGTGTTTTCAGCTAAATACTTTCCAGTCAGTGATGTTTATTTTGCCAAGCCAGGAACGTTAGAGCATTGGCTAACAGAACGTTATTCATTATTTGTCACGAAAGGTATGGGAATATACGAAGGCAGAATTAATCATAAGCCATGGCCGTTACAAAGGGCAGAGGTACAGTTTGGTGTTAATACAGTGGCACAAAGTGTAGGAATTCCTATAGAGGATCCACCAGACCTCCTTCAATACTCGAACAAATTAAAAGTCGTCGTATGGCCACCCAAAAAAGTAGGATTATTTTTTTAGTTTTAGGTCTACTAAGAGGGCTACTTTTGAAAAAAACGAAAACACCCTTATTTCTCTTTTGGAAACAGGGTGTTTTATGATTGAACTTTTAGTGTAAACACGAATTCACGGAAACTTGTGTAAAGAATTTCTTTTTGATTAAATAACACGGATTTTTTCTTTAGCCTTTGTTGATTCTCTACAAAATGTTTTTAATTGGTATGATATCGAAGGCTTTGGACTTTTTGGTTCCATTTCTTGTGCTTTTGTATATTCAAGAAAATCGATATACTCTTCTGTCGTCAATCCCGCTTCTAGTGCTTCATCAACAACATCATTCCAAACAGGATCAAAGGCTTCTTTTGCGCATTCTTTTAAAAGGTTATCAACTGAAATGCCTAAAATTGGAGAAACTTTTTCAAAAAACTGTAAAGAAGGATTCAAGTAAATCTTCTCTTCGATTGAACTAAGATACGACTTGTCAACACCAGCACGCTTGGCAAGTTCTGCGAGGGTTAAGCCTTTTCTTACACGATATTTTTTAATGGTTTCGCCAATCATACAAATCCACCTTTTTACTCAGTATTTTTCATTTATCTATACGGAAGACCAATCCTTTTTAAGGGGGTCATCGAGGAAAAAATAAAAAATTTTAAATCGTTTTACTTATTCGAACTTAAATACAAAGGCCTAGTCGCTCTTTAGGCAATTACCTATTTTGTTTGAATAAAAGACGTGAGGAAAAATAAATGACAGAAGGGGAAGGTATGAAGGTAATAGAACTATGTAACGATGAAAAAAGGGGTGCAGATCTTATTCATAAGTATTGGCCGTATAGAAAGTAGTCACGTTGTAAAAAACGTATATACAATTATTTTGCAGATACAGATAAAGTTACTGTCTAGAAAGCTGCCATTTATTTTCTGGCAGCTTCCTTCTACTTTTAGTTATTCACCGTACGGGTGTGAATACGGTGGCTTCCATTCTACGATGTTACTCCCATTTACACCATAAATCTTACCTGAAGCCTCTATAGATCGGTTTATTAGTAGGCTGATGATAAAGCTAGCTACGTCATCAGGTGTACCTATTTTCCAATAATCAGGTAAATCCTGTCCAGCTTCTTCGGCTTTTCGTTTCGCTTTTTCAATGTATGGTTTTGTCATATTGGTTAACGCCGCTGGAGCTACTGCATTTACTTGAATTCCATCTCTTTTTAACTCTTTTGCTAGTGTCCATGTCATCCCATTTATTGCTGCTTTTGCTGCGCTATAATTGACTTGTCCAATCGTCCCTTCTAGTCCGGCAGTGGAGGTCATATTGATAATGTGGCCGTTTGTCCGTGTTTTTTTGAGTTCCTGAATGAAAGGTCTTGTACAATAAAATGAGCCTTTTACATGAACATCTATGACATTTGAAAATTCATCATCTGTCATTTTATAAGACATTTGATCATGGATAATTCCTGCGTTATTGATTAAAATTGATACTTTTCCAAATTCCTTTAATGCAAGATTTACTAGCTCTTGGCCAGTTTCAGGATGCTCAACAGGCTTAGACAATCCAACAGCACGACCGCCAGCTGCTTTAATCTTTGTTACAGCTTCAGCCACTGCAGTAGAATTTCGCCCATTAATAATGACGGCTGCACCATTAGCTGCAAGCTGTTGAGCTGTACTATAACCAATTCCTGTTGTCGACCCTGTAATGATTGCAACTTGATCACTTAAATTCATTTCACGCTGCCTCCTAAGCTTTAGTGGATTAATTCGAAGAGAGTGGCTAGACCTAAACCACCACCAATTCCTAATGTGGCTAATCCGCGTTTCAAATTTTGTCTTTTCATTTCTGTCACCAATCTGGTGACAAGAATTGCTCCTGATGCACCGTATGGATGACCAATGGCTAATGCACCACCATTTCGGTTCACTTTTTCTAAAGGAATTTCTAATGCACGCAAACTTGCTAAAACCTGTGAAGCAAAGGCTTCGTTAAATTCAACAATATCTATGTCTTGAACCGCTAGCTGTTGTCTTTGTAGTAGTTTTGTTACAGCTGGGACTGGGCCAATCCCGAGGTAATTAGGGTCGACACCAGCGCTTACTGCATCAATAAACCGCAAAGTAGGCTGTAACCCTAGCTCTCTACACTTATCGTGTGACATGATTAGCACGACCGCTGCACCGTCATTAATTGGACATGCATTTCCTGCAGTGACTGTGCCATTTTCTTTAAATACGGGGGGAAGAGTACTAAGCTTTTCGAGCGTTGTCGTTTTTCGCGGGCACTCATCAGCTGTCATCCCATTGATGGGTACTATTTCTTCACGGAATAGACCAGATTCAGTTGCCTGCACAGCCTTTCGGTGACTGTTGTAAGCATATTCATCTTGCATTTGTCTTGAGATGTGGTGAGCTTCAGCCACATTTTCAGCAGCCAATCCCATATCTGGGTCACCGACTTCGTCTGGAGAAAAGCGAGCTCTCGTAAAAAGTTCAGGACCTTTTGGATGATAGAGACTAGAAGGCTTTGCAATCTTCCACGGCGCTAGGCTTGTACTTTCTACACCACCTGCAAAATAGATGTCACCAGCTCCAGCTTGAACTAATCGTGCAGCTAGATTAATAGCTTCTAAACCAGAACCACATTGCCTATCGACAGTTACTCCAGGCACGGTAACTGGTAATCCTGCGGTTAGCGACGATAGGCGAGCGATGTTTCCACCAGGTCCTACAGCGTTACCAAGGATTACTTCATCAATTGACGCCTTATCGAGATCTAATTCCTTGATGATATGTTGTATGAGGGGAGCAACTAGTTGCTCTGGTGGAAGATCCTTGAACATTCCACCAACTTTTCCGACAGCTGTACGTTTGGCAGTTACAATGACGGCTTCTTTCATCATTTCACGTCCTTTGGTGTTCTAATTGTTTCTGTACTTGTTTTACTACTTCACTTCTAGCAATTTTCCTGCTAGTTGTGTATGGAAAAGAGGAAAACTCTAAAAATAATTGTGGGCATTTATAGGATGCTAGATTTTGTCTGCAATAGGCTTTTAACTGTTGATGGGTGAGGGATTGATCTTTCCTCCATTCGATAACAGCAATCACCTTTTCTCCCCAATAGCTATCTTCTAGCCCTACGACAACAACTTCCTTAATTTCTGGTAAGGTAGCTAACACCTTCTCAATTTCTTCAGGGTAAACATTTAAGCCACCGCTAATGATCATGTTTTTTTCCCGTCCGACCAATGTAATATAACCATTCTGGTCGATATAAGCGAGGTCACCAACTGTCGCCCAGTCTCCGTCAAAAACTTCTTTTGTCGCTTCAGGGTTGTTGAGATATCCTGCAAAGGTTTGTTTACTTTTGACATATAACTTTCCTATTTCCCCACAGTTGGCGTTGCTACCGTCAGACCGACGGACAGTTACGTGTACTCCAGGAAAAGGTCGTCCTACAGATTCAGGATTTTCACTATTTCCTTTTTGGTCTAAAACGCTTACAAAGCTTAATTCCGATGCTCCATAATATTCGAAAACTTCAGCATTTGGAATGAAGTCGTTCGTTTTTTGCTTCAAGGAAAGCTGCCACTTTGCTCCAGCGGAAATGACTTTTTCTAATTTTGTAATTGGCTGTCCCTTTTCTGTAAAAACATCATATAGAGCAGAAAACATCGTAGGTACGAGGTACAATGCGGTGATAGGATTTTCTTTTACTGTATCAAAAACAGTCTCTGCATTAAATTTCTTTGTAATATATAATGTAGCGCCAATATGTAGAGCATGAACAGCTGCATATAAAAAGTGTGAGTGAACAAGTGGACCAGGAGAAAAAATCAAACTATCCTGGTTTAGCTTAAAGGTTTCATTACTTCCTCGGAAGCTATGGAGCCATGATGAATGAGTTCTTAAGTAGCCTTTCGGTTTCCCAGTTGATCCAGATGTGTAGCCAATATAAAACAGGTCATTTTCTGATCGCTTATAAGAGGGGAGGGGAGTCAGTTGTTGTTGGTTTAACTCATCAAGTGAAAAGGTAGGTACTTCATTTTTCGTTGTATCCTGATTTGTAATAAACAAGTCTGGCTTGCAGTCTGTGAGAATATGCAATAAATCACTTTGACTCCATTTAGGGTCGAGTGGAATAGCAATGGCTCCTAATTCACTGATCGCTAAAAAAATCGTTAAATAATTTATATCATTATCAAGTAAAAACGCAATCTTCTTTTGATAGGGGTTACCTATTACAGATATTAACTGTTGTTGGTTCACTTGCATTTTTTCATATAAATGCTTGTACGTTATTTGCTCGTTATCGCAAATAATTGCTGTTTTAGAGGAGAATGAATATGTAGTTTCTTTTATCGTTTCGCCAATCATAGAATTCTACCTCATTTCTATATTTTTTCTGATTATACATTAATAGAGAGTAGGGGAGGGGGAGCAGAAATCTACCTTGTTATTGAAAAAGAGTACCCATAGGGCACCCTTTGTAAAGTATTAAGCAGCGTTCTTTTGTATAGGATTTGCTTTTTTAATAAGTGGATAAGCTTTCTTAATTTGCATAGCTATTACAGCTGCAAGAATGGCTTTAGCGATATCCCCAGGAATATAAATAAGAGCCTGGTAAGCTGCTGTTCCCCATGGAATACCAGTGTTGAATGAAAGATAAGTAACTCCACCAGCATAGATGACAATAATCCCGCCAAATACATTAAATAGAATGAAACGGGCAAGGTTCATTTTGTGCCAATACTTCTCGACCAAATACCCAATTACAAAAGCAGCAATAGGCCAGCTTAAAATGTAACCACCACTAGGACCTAAAAATACACTAATACCACCACGTCCACCTGATAGAAGCGGGGCACCAAATGCAACGAGTAAAACAAAGATTATTAGACTCAATCCACCATATCTAGCACCTAAAATGGCTCCTGCTAGCATAACACCTAACGATTGAGCCGTAATCGGTACAGGAGAGATAGGAAGAACGAGTGGAGGTAAAATCCCGAGTGCTGCAATGACTGCAACAAAAAATGAAGCATACATCATGTTTTTTAGTTTCATCATAATCACCATTTTCAAAATAGTATAAAAAGAATGAATTCCTTTCGAATAGTATAATTTCTATACTGATTACTTGTCAACTAGTTAGTGGAGTAGGTTTACATAATAATAGTAGGAGTACGTTCTTTAAGGTGGTTTGAGCTAAAGGTTCATACGATACATATAATTAGATAACATATTAGTCATACACGGTTATAGCAAAATATAGGAAAACGAAAGGCCAACTAAAGTAGTAGAGTAGAAGTGTTCTTGTCGGTGATTTGATCAAAAAATAAGGAGAAAATGAATGTATACATACATGTATACAAGTACACAGAATGTATTCTTTGTGTTTACAAACATGTTTACATGTACACAATTACGCACACATCCCTTTATACCGACATGTTTACAATTATGTACACTTGTGGACGAAATGAGCTATGATGTACACAGTTTTGTATTCTTGTGTACATAAATGAACACAACTTATAGATTATTGACCTCCCTACCCTCGTTTGATAACCTATAGATACGTGTTAAATACTAGTTTTATATTTTAATTTTGGAAGGATGATAGGATGAATGTTTCTCGAATAGCTGCGATTGATGTTGGTAATGATTGTGTGAAGGCGATTTTTGGAAAATACGACCGAGAGCTTTACATACCTAATGTTATTGCTAGAGATACAGAAGATCGACCTGTTATTGGAATCGAAGATTTAAATGAGAAGGATCCTCTTGATGGAATTCATATTCGAATCCACTCCCCTGCTCTTAAGGAGAACAATGTAATTTACCGTGTAGGTAATCTAGCAACAAAAAGTGATAATGCAAATGAGCTTGACCCAGGAAGTAGTAAGTCGGAAGAAGACCAAACACTAGTTATGTTATTTACCTCCTTAGCATTAGATGCTGTCGAAGGAGAAATTGCAAAGTCTTCTGGTAGTCCGAAATCGGTTATTGATGCGAACTACACACTTGGAACAGGTTTACCTCTTCGCGAAGTAAAAGAAGGGAAAGATGTAGGTTATCGTTCGCAACTATTAGGATCAGTTCATCAAGTAGAGTTTCTTGTTACTCCAAAGTATCAAGGTTTAAAAGTGAATATTAAGTTTGATGAAGTAAAAGTGTATCCTGAAGGATTTGCGGCTTATATCAATTTAGTAATGGATAAAGATCTTAACATTATTAATAGAGATTTAATTGATAAGCGAATTCTTATTCAAGATATTGGTGGTTTATCAACCGATGTTGCGGTCATTAAAAATAGAAATGTAGATGATGATAAAGCCCAAGGATTTAACATTGGTGTATCAGAGTCACTAGAAGCTATTCGTGAGGAAATCCGTTCTAAGCATGGTGTTGAATTAGATAGTCGCCGTGATGTTGTTGAAATTATTACTAGAAAAAATGACCGTAATCATATTATGGTCAAAGGAAGCCGTACGAGCGTCCATGACATAACAGACCGTATCCTTTTAGAATTAGCAAAGAAACAGTATCGCCATCTTCGCAACGTTTGGCAAAAAAATTCGCAAACAGAGATTTGTTATTTTGTCGGCGGCGGTTCGATGGTATTAAAGGAATATATTAAAACACTTAATAATAACTTAGATGGCTACAATATTGAATTTTTTGAAGATGAAAAAGAAAGTATTTGGATGATGGCCAATGCGTATTACAAGTTAGTTTCTGATTTTGTGAAAAAAAGTAATAAGGATAAGAAGGTTGCAGAACAGCAAACGGTAAAAAAATAGGGTGATCCGATGAAAAAAAAGGGGACAACGGAAATACAGAGAGGACAGGCGATAACGTTTCGTCTGCCTTCTGATACACCGGATCATATTATAAAGCAATTACAACGATTAAAAGAAACAGAAAGAAGAAACTTTTCTAGTAAAATCGCGGAATTTGCTTTAGAAGGTGTGAGTAATTCGTTAGTAAAAGAAAGAGAAACGCTAACGATCCCGCTTCCGAAATCATTAACGAAAGAGCAGCGAAACTGGTTAAAACATTCGCATTCGGAAGCATTGTTAGGCAGTATCGTTTATCAATTACTGAATGATCCGCTTCGTGCAACGTCAATTTTAGCAGCACTAAATAGTAATTCTATAGATATTGATGAAGCTCTATACTTACAAGAAGTTGAAAGTGAAGAAGCTATATTAGAAGCTACAAATAAAACGGGTAGGAAACCGTTTAAGGAATTAAAAGAAGAAGTCGAAGCCGAAGTGGAAGAACCACTTGAAGAAGAATCAGATAACAGAGATTTAGATGATGATTTAGATAACTTCAATTGGGATGATATGAAACGTGAAGTGGCCTCTTCAACCGAAGAACCTGAAGAAGAAAAAGAAGAGGACATAGATGACCTCCTCGGCGGCTTCCTAGCCCAAATGAATAAGTAAATGGTGCCAGGCACCTTCAATGCTTTACTGCATTGAAGGTGCCTGGCACTTTTTATTTGAGTAGGTTTTGGATTACGTTGTTAGTGAGGTTAGGTACGATATTGAGAGAATAATTTAATTCCATTCGTTCGTACTGTTTATGGGCATCAAAGCCATAAGGGCCAATATTAATGACGGGAACATTGATGTCACGAATATCTTGATAGCTTACATAATGCTTTCTACCCCAGCTCGGGTTGTTGTTTGATACCGCTTGAATGCCCGCTTCATCATCACTTAACGCGACGAAACTCATATCGGATATGTACGGGAAGAAGTTTCTTGTTGCGATTGGATATTCATAATGTTGCTGAATATCAGTAATCGCTTGTTCGAGAGACTGGATTAAGTTATCTTCCTTTTCATTTTTTCCAGTGACTTCAATGCGCGGTGAGTACAAAGATGAGTAGAAAAGAATAATGGCTGGACTTCTGTCACTCATCCATTTCCATGCCTCTTCGACGACTCTTGCAGCATACATTCTCGTATCTAACTCTTTATCGAGTAATAATTGTTCTTTAAAGTCATCCATATGGTTGACATAGTCATTTCCGTTTTCGACAATTAATAATTGGTGCATTTCTTCGTATGTCATAACTCGTGCTTGCCATGGCACCTCAATAAATGGCTGATGACTTGCTAAGCTATATTGCTCATACTTTCTCTTGAAATCTTTTAAAGCATTGTTAAAAGCAATTTCTGCTTGCTCTTTTAGCTTCACAAGGACGTCTTTTGGAGACCAGGAATGAATAAAGAAATTGTAATACACATATGCAGAAAGAGCGGTTTGAACCGTGTAAGTCGGCTTTAGATCGGTTTGTTTTAGAGAAACAGGAGGTACCGTCGTTTCACCGAAGGCTTCATTGCAAAGCTCTGGATTGTAACTAATTTGTTTGGTTAGCTCAGCTGCAATGAAGTTAGGATCAATTCCTTCAAAGCATGAACCTACATGTGTTTCAGCACCAGTAATAAAAAATGAAGGCAATAGTTTTCCAACAGTTCCTTTATAAATGTAGCGGTTCACATCTCCTTCATAGCGAGGAGAGACAAAATCTGCATTAATGGCTGCAATATAATCAAACTTATGCTCCGCTTTTAAATGCTTTAATTCCTTTAAAGCCGATAATATACCGTGTGATCCATCTTCCTCATCACACTCAATTACAACGAGGAGATTTCCTTCTAACTCTTCTGGATGCTCTGAGTAATATTTTAAAAGATAAAGGTGACTGGCAACTCCACTTTTCATATCGAGTACACCTCTACCAAATAAATAATCACCAGAGTTTAAATGGTCTTCCACTGGTTCAGGTAGTTTTTCTTCCTTCATCGCTTCCATTAATTCATCAGGGGAACAAGCCTTGTCTTTTAAATGGTTATAATCATCAATACCGACCGTATCCATATGGCCCATTAATATAACCGTTTTATCGCTCTTGTTCTTCGTTCCTTTGACAAATGCAAGCACGTTGTAGCGCTCTTGCTCGTCGTTAGTTGTTTGTTGCTTAATGATATGAGTAGGGTTTTCCATAAAATAAGGGAAGGATGAAACCAAAAGATAGATGGCTTGGCTAATTTCTTTCTCACCATCAGAGTTTACAATACTCTCTATATTAACAAGCTGGTTTGTTAAAAATAATACTTCATCACGACAAGATAACATAGTTAAAGACTCCTTTACTCTATTAACGTAATACTAGACTAGAATAATAGTTTATATGGTTATTATAAAATAGAGTAGGTGTTAATAGGGGTTTTTTAATCATTTCTTGGGAAATTATTTCGAGATATGAAACAAAGGTAATCTAGAAGCGGTGACAAATCACACCGTACTCCCTAAACCAAGTAGGTGTAGGGAGTTGAGGAATTGGTTTATGATTTTAATTATTTTTTTTTCATAAAACCTTGTTTCTTAGCCAGCAATTCCTTTGCCTCATTATAGGTCAAACCTGACTGTGAGTTTAGCCTTTTAACCTCTTCAATATCGGTACCTACAACAGTTGTTTTACGTTTATCCATCATAATGCCCCCTCATATATTATTTAGTTATAGTCTTTACAATAGAAAAACAGATTATTTTGCCGAAAAGTAAGAAGTTTTTAAAATCTTGTTGACACAATTATTGGAAAATTATACACTTATAAATGCAAATATACATTGAAAAGGAGGGTTACAAAATGAAGCAGCTCAAATTGATACTAAACACAACTTCATATGCACATGTGACCCGCCATAAGGATCGAGTATAAGCTACTGCTATTTTTGTATGCGTATACTTCAATTCAGCCGTAGGTCACGAACAAAGTGACGTACGCTATTTTTATGTCTTTTTTAGGCACCGTGCGCCCAAGCATGGTGCCTTTTTGCGCTTTAATACGTGTTTCATTCTAAAGATGTAGAGGTGCAATCGCCGCCTTCCATCCAAATATGTAGTTTAATTTCGACCCTTTTCCTGATGGAACAAGCGATGTGGTTCATTACACTTATTAATAAGCGAAATGAATTACACGGCTGTTGCTGTTAGTTCATGGACTGTGGTTGTTCCGAGCTTTCTGTGCTCGTTTCAATAAATAAAAAGATTGAAGGGAGTTTTTAAAATGCAAAAAAAGATGGTTATTCAAATGATTGGGTGGGAGTTGATGGATAGCGGCTAACGGACGATCATCAATTGTACAACTTAAGGAGGAACTTAGATTATGTTTTCAGTCCTGTGGAAATTAGGCTGGTTTTTTAAACAATATTGGAAGCGGTATACCGTTGCCATTACATTATTAATTATTGTTAGTTTTTTGGATGTCATTCCACCGAAGTTAATTGGAATGGCTATTGATGATATACACTTTGGGCAAATGACAGCTGAACGCCTAACGGAATTACTCGTGTTTTACGGGGGACTTATCGTCGTCAGCTATATGATTACGTACGTGTGGATGTATCAGTTGTTTGGTGGTGCGTATTTAATCGAACGAATTATGAGAACCCGTTTTATGGCTCATCTATTAAAAATGACACCAACCTTTTACGAGAAAAATCGTACGGGTGATTTAATGGCGAGAGCGACGAATGACTTAAAGGCTATTTCCATGACGGCTGGTTTTGGGATATTAACCTTAGTCGATTCGACGATTTTTATGATCATCATTATTGGCGTGATGGGCTTTACGATTAGCTGGCAACTTACGCTTGCTGCTCTGTTGCCGTTACCTTTCATGGCAATAGCGATCAATTATTTTGGAAAGTTAATTCATAAGCGTTTCAATATTGCGCAAGACTCTTTTGGTCATTTAAATGATAACGTGCTAGAGTCGGTTTCTGGAGTAAGGGTCATTCGTGCCTATGTACAAGAAAAGGCTGATGAGCAGCGTTTTAATCAAATGACAGAAGATGTATATAAGAAAAATATTGCAGTAGCCAAAGTCGATGCCTTATTTGAGCCTACTGTAAAAATTCTCGTTGGAATCAGCTATGTAATTGGATTAGGTTACGGGGCGTACCTAGTGTTCCATCAGACGATCACACTAGGGGAATTGATTTCTTTTAACGTTTATTTAGGAATGTTAATTTGGCCAATGTTTGCTATAGGGGAGCTCATTAATGTATTGCAAAGAGGAAACGCCTCGCTTGATCGAGTAAACGAAACCCTTGGCTATCAAGCAGACGTCCAAGATGACGCAAACCCTATTCATGTTGAGGTGCCAGGCACCATCTCATTTTCTAACTACTCGTTTCGTTACCCATCCTCAACAACAACTAACTTGAAGGATATTTCATTATTTGTAAAAAGAGGAGAGACGATTGGTGTCGTTGGTAAAACGGGAAGTGGGAAGACGACGTTACTAAAGCAATTTTTACGGGAGTATCCACTTGGTCAAGGAACGATTGCTATTGATGGTGTACCCCTTAAAAAAGTCCCGCTCGATACTGTACACACGTGGGTTGGTTATGTACCTCAAGAACAAATCTTGTTCTCACGTACGATCCGTGAAAACCTTCAATTTGGTAAGGCACAGGTGAGTGAGGCTGAGATTGATCGAGCGTTAGAATTAGCAGCGTTTGAAAAAGATTTAATCGCTTTACCAAAAGGGCTTGATACGTTAGTTGGAGAAAAGGGAGTTGCTCTTTCTGGCGGTCAAAAGCAACGTATTTCGATTGCGAGAGCGTTAATTAAAAATCCAGAAATCCTCATATTAGATGATGCAATGTCAGCTGTTGATGGAAAAACGGAAGCGAAAATTATAGAAAACATTCGTCAAGAGCGTGCGGATAAAACAACGTTTATTACTGCACATCGTCTTTCTGCTGTACAACATGCGGATTGGATCGTTGTCATGGATGAAGGACAAATAATTGAAGAAGGCACACACGATCAGCTTTTGCAAGCCAATGGCTGGTATAAAGAACAATATGATCGCCAACAAGCTGATTCATACGGTGAGGTGAGTTAAATGAAACAAAATACAACAGGAAAACGCCTTTTTCAATATGCTATGCTTTATAAAAAGACGATCCTAATTGCGTTAGTTATGCTAACGATTGCTGTAGCCGCAGAGCTTACAGGGCCGTTTATTGCTAAGAAGATGATTGATGACCATATGCTAGGGATTGAAAGTCCATGGGTAGAAGTTACCGAGGAAAGTGAGCAAACGGTTTATTACAACGAAGGTTATTATACGCGCAGTATTCATGCAACACCTCATGAACTGGCAGGGAATGAAATGCAAATTGTTCAAGTCGGACGTTCGTTCTATGCTGTTCCAGAACACTTACCTTTTGACGGAAATCGAACTGTAGAGGGTAATATATTAACGGTGACACAAGGAGAAGAGACAGCAAGTTTTGAAGCTGAAAAACTAAGCCAACAACAGATTTTTGCCTTTTATCAACCAGAAATTAGACCGATGGTAATGCTTTTAGCTTTTTACGTTGTTCTTCTTGTTGTCGCAGCTTTTTTCCAATATGGTAAGGCTTTGATGCTACAAACGGCAGCGAACCGCATTATTCAAAAAATGCGTACAGATGTTTTCGAGCATATTCAAAGATTGCCAGTCACTTACTTCGATAATCGTCCAGCGGGGAAAATTGTTTCACGTGTAACAAATGACACAGAAGCTATTCGTGAGCTTTATGTAAAAGTGCTGGCGACCTTTTTCACGAGCGCGATTTATATGACAGGGATATTTATTGCCTTGTTTTTACTAGATACTAAATTAGCAATGCTAACATTGGTTCTCGTCCCTGTCATTGTGATTTGGATGATCTTATACCGTAAGTTTGCGTCCAAATATAACCACCTCATTAGGTCACGAGTAAGTGATATTAACGGAATGATTAATGAATCCATTCAAGGAATGCCGATCATACGGGCATTTCGTCGAAATGACCAAACGGCGAGCGAGTTTGAAAAATTAAATGAGGAGCATTTTACGTATCAAAATAAGCTTCTAAGCTTAAATGCTATGACTTCACACAACTTAGTATTTGTTCTGCGAAACATCGCGTTTGTCGTTTTGATTTGGTATTTCGGTGGGCAATCGATTGGAGTTGCAGGCGTAATATCGATTGGAATGCTGTATGCGTTTGTCGATTATCTAAACCGCCTTTTTCAACCTGTTACAGATATCGTCAACCAACTCGCACAGTTAGAACAAGCTCGTGTAGCTTCAGAGCGAGTGTTCCAGCTACTCGATGAAAAAGGAGAAGCAGTTAATGATAGCGACATTCCTCGTTATGAAGGAAATGTTCGCTTTGAAAATGTGTCATTCTCGTATGATGGGGAAAATGATGTCCTGAAAAACATTTCGTTTTCAGCAGATAAAGGGGAGACAGTGGCATTAGTTGGCCATACAGGGTCTGGAAAAAGCTCAATCATTAATTTGCTCTTTAGGTACTATGACATTCAGCGAGGAAGGATTACGATAGACGGAAGCGATACGAGTCAAATACCGCGTCAGCAACTTAGAAAGCATATGGGGATCGTCCTTCAAGATCCATTCCTATTTTCTGGTACAATTGCATCAAACGTCAGCCTAGACGACCCGAAAATCACGGATGAACAAATTAAAAAAGCTTTACAAGACGTTGGAGCTACGAAGTTTATCGAAAGCTTACCGCAGCAATACGATGAACCTGTATTGGAAAAAGGAAGTACTTTGTCAGCTGGGCAACGTCAATTGATCTCATTTGCAAGGGCATTAGCTTATGACCCAGCGATTTTAATATTAGATGAAGCAACTGCAAATATCGATACAGAAACAGAAGCAATGATTCAACATGCATTAAATGTCGTCAAAGAAGGAAGGACTACTTTTGTTATTGCTCACAGATTATCAACGATCCGCAATGCTGACCAAATTCTTGTGTTAGATCGAGGAGAAATTGTCGAACGTGGAACACATGATGAACTGTTGCAACAAAAAGGTAAGTACTTTCAAATGTATCAATTGCAACAAGGAAGGAAAGTATCACAGGCAGTATAATTTACATTGCATTTACTCTACGTTATCAGAACGAAACGTAAAGGAAGCTGGCACGCTAAAAATAGTGTCAGCTTCCTTTTTTGATTTTTTTCACCACAGAGTTCCGTTTGTATAGAAGTGACTAGGGATTTTCGTAAACTTCTTTGGCTAACAGTCTAAAAGTAAAGAGAAAAAAACTTCAAATATTACCCGTTTTTACAGTTAAACCTTATTTTTACAATATTAACATATTATTAACGTAACATTAATGAATGCTTCACGGGTAGTTAATATTCGACAATTAAAATACTAATTGTACAAGCAGTTAAATAAATGAAAATGAAAAGTGGAGAGGAATTATAAAATGGAAAACGTAAATATGAATATGAACCGTCGTAAATTTTTAGGTTATTTAGGAACAGGGACAGCTGCATTGGCTGCTGCATCTGCTGGTTTAGGTACTTTAGCACCTGTAGCAAGCGCTGCTCATACAGCAGATCACCTTAGAGAGTTCGATAATCTTAAATTAAGTCCTCAAGCAAAACCACACGCTTTCTTTAAACCAATCATGCCTACGATGGAGGATGATTTAGTTCTTGCGGATGGCTTCTCTTATGATGTATTAGCAGCATATGGGGATGTTATTAACGAAAAAGGTGATACTTTTGGATTTAACTGTGACTTTACTGTATTCTTCCCAATTAACGGATCAAATGAAAGAGGTTTACTATGGGTAAATCTGGAGTATATCAATGATACGTACATGAAAGAGCAATATATGCCTGCTTTCATGCAAAATACGCCTATTGATACAAAGAGACGTTACCACCAAGGTGGGGCAATTATTGAAGTATTTAAAGATAATAAAGGAACGTGGAAGATGGATACATCTTCTAAATATGCAAGACGTATCACTGGATTTACGCCATTTGACCTCACTGGACCTGCTGCGGGTACAACTTCGGTTGGTGGTGCTAAAGAAGCGATTGGTACTTGGGCAAACTGCTCTGGTGGGATGACGTTATGGAATACGTTATTATCTTGTGAAGAGAACTTTGAAACACAAGCAAGACGATCTAATTTACCGTCTGAACATTATGGTTGGGTAATCGAAGTCGATCCGTTTGATGAAGAAGATAAAAACTTCAAACCTCGTAAACATACTGCGCTGGGACGCTTTAATCATGAAAATACATGTATGGCAATTACGAAGAGTGGACGTATTGCGGTATACATGGGCGATGATAAAACAAATGCTTGCGTCTATAAATATATCAGTAATGGTAAATTCGATCCTGCAAAAGGGAAAGAAAACTCTAAATTACTCGAAGATGGAAAATTGTATGTAGCGAATCTTGGACAAGGTAGATGGGTGGAATTAAATGCTCAAGCAGTAGTAAATAGAGTACATAATTCTAATTTCTCTGTACCGAATGTTTTAAAAATGAGAGACCAAACGGTTCAGAGCTTAAGAGAAATGTTCCCAACTAACACAACACAAGCCCATTTAATGGTAAATACACATGAAGCAGCGGTTATCCTTGGTGGTACACCAACAGACCGTCCAGAAGATTTAGAAATCAATCCTTTTGATAATTCAATCTTTATTGCTCATACGAACAACGGAGTACATGGAAACATTCATGGACATATTACACGCATTTTTGAGAAAGAAGATGATTTCGAATCAATGGAATTTATGTTTGAAATCTTCGCTGCTGGTGGACGCCAAAGCGGGTTCTCTGCTCCAGATAACTTAACGTTTGATAGCAATGCAAACCTTTGGGTTGTAACCGATATGTCTGAAAGCAATATTGGAAAAGGCGTTTATGAATGGCATGGAAATAACGGATTATTCGTTCTTCCAACTCATGGTCAAAATGAAAGTGAGGCATTCCAATTCGCTTCTGGTCCTCAAGGTTCAGAATTAACAGGTCCTTGGTTTACTCCCGATGAGAAAACATTATTCCTAGCTGTTCAACACCCAACAACAAACTGGCCGCGCCGTAAAGGTGATGTGGACCCACTTCCTTCAGTTGTTGCTATTAAAGGATTTAAAGGCAACAACCTTGATAAAGGGAATAAAGGGAATAACGGTAACGGAAAAAACAAATAAATAAGTAGGAGGTGACCATCTATGCTATCTAATATTGGAATTCCTGGTTTAATTTTAGTACTTATCATAGCTCTAATCATCTTTGGACCATCGAAGCTTCCAGAGATCGGTCGTGCATTTGGCCGTACTTTAACTGAGTTCAAGAGCGCAACGAGAGAGCTCGTTTCTAGCGGAGATGAAGAGAAAGAAGAAAAGAAGTCTAACTTAACAGCTGTAGAAAAAACAGACAACAAAGCAGTATAAAACAATATTTATCTATAAGGAGATGTAGACAGGGAGCACTTGTCTACATCTTTTTTGCCTTTATTCGTTTGAGATATTCTTGTTTTGGAGAAAGTCTCACCGTACACCCAGTTGAATTAAAGCATTGTAAGAGGGTGGGCATGTTAATGGCCTTTCTTTTACCGAACCATATGGGCATAATACTGTTAGAATTTTCATAATGGGAGAAAAAACAAAACAAACCAATGAAAGATATTGCGCTGAAATTAGAGATTACACTTAGTTGCCTACATCAATGGTTGGCTCAATATCGTGATATCGTGAGTATGAAAATGTGTCATTAGCAGCTGAAGATCGTATCCTTCAGTTAGAACAACAACTGAAAGAACAAGAGCGCCAACTGAAAGCTAAGACGGCAATTAGCTGAAAAACAGGAGGAACTGGCAATCGTAAAAAAGGCGGAGCAATTCTTCCGCAGACCACGAACATGAAGTATGAGTTTATTGAAAAGTTTAGCTTCAAATTCATAGTGAAGAGGATTGTAGGATGTAAGTGGTTTCGGAGTTTGTTAAAAGAAGAGTGATCGGTTTAAGCTCTAATTGATGGGCGAGGGTTACATCCTATTCATTTCAGTACAGTGGATTAAGATTGAAGTAGAAATCGATGGTGTGAATTGTTTTTATAATGAATGAGCTAAAATCAACACCAAGGATAACAGAGCTTTAAAATGGCACAAAATAACGCTCAAAAATTACATTCTGAGCGTCGTTTTTGTGTACAATTTGTGCTGTAGTTTTTTGTGAAAGTTAGATTGGTTAATAGACAATTTATAAGGTAGCTATTCTATTTCTGTTGTTCTGGTAGTTTCTTTTGATAACTGGAATAACTATCAAGCTTATAATCGGCCTTTAGATGGCAAAACTCGCATTTACATGTTTTTTTCTTTTCCTCACTCTTTTGGTCTATTTTATACACGTGTGGGACATCTAAAACATCTAAACCTTCTTTTACGTGTCTAGGACAAACCGATACCATTTTAATACTCCTCCTCTTTAATTTGAAGCTGCTTCAGCTTCGGTAGAAATACTTTTACTTTTTCGATAAACAATTCTACTTAAAGTAATACTAATCTCATACAATACTAATAAAGGAATAATCACCAAGACATCTGATATAAAATCAGGTGGTGTTATTAAGACAGAGACGACGATGAGTAGGAAATAGGCAAATTTTCTTCCTTTTACAAGCTTTTGTGGGTTAACAATTCCGAGTTTAGTCAAAAACATTACTACAGCAGGCATTTCAAACAAAAAGCCAAATGGTAATGTCAAGTGAAGCATGAATTGAAAGTATCGTTCTGCTGTAAAAAAAGTTTGGAACTGATCACCAGCAATATTTAATAGGAATGAAAGGACGAGTGGGAACAATACAAAGTACCCAAATGAAATGCCACCAATAAATAAGAAAAATAAGCCAGGGATAAACATTAATGTGGCACGTTGTTCTCCCTTTTTCAAAGCTGGTTTAATAAACTTCCATACTTGGTAGGCAGCAACTGGTATCGTCACAGCAACCGCAACTACAGCAGCTAACATCATATATATCCATAAAATATCACCAGGGCCTAATAAAGCTAGTTTTCCATCTAAATCTTTTACTAGATATTCATAAATATCTTTTACAAAAACAAAAGCCCCGATAAGTGCCATAAGGAAAATGACTAACGTTATAATAATTCGTTTTCTTAATTCTGTTAAATGGTCAATCAGGTGTAGATCTTCTTTCTCCATTTAGACTCCTTCTTTCATTAGAATAGAGGATATAAGTAAGCCGAACACCTACTTATACTTCCATTGATTTGCTTCCTTTGTTACTCGATGCTTCATCGACTACTTGTAATCTATTTTTTTCTTCGGTTTTCACAGTACTATCATCATTGATTAGTTCATTCGTAGCCTTCTTAAATTCTTTTAGTGTACTTCCAAACGCTTTTCCGATTTCAGGCAGTTTAGAAGGTCCAAAAATAATAAGGGCAATGACTAAAACTAGAATTAAACCTGGTATCCCAATATTGGCTAACATATAAAAACAACCTCCATTTATTTAAAAATATTTAAGATGTAATGATTGATTTAGATATTTACACCATGTCTATCTAATACTGCAGCTGCTAATGGAGACATTCCATTTTGTTCAGCAAACTCTGCTAATTTATTTGAGATCTTTGGAGCAAAATGAGCAGGAGGGGCAGCATGACCCATCACAACCTGTCTAGCTGCGTTTCTACGAGCGAATGGCCCCCAAATAGCTAATGTAATACCTGGTTCTTGAATGTTAACGAAAAATGTTTTTCCATCAGGCGAAAAGCATGGACCTGCAAATTCAGAGTCGTTCCATCGATTATAAGCAAAAGGATACACATTTCCTTCAGGTGTTAAGCCAATCACACGGTCGTGACCGCTTCCATCTTCAGCAATCCAAAGGTCTCCCCATGGAGTGATTGTTATATTATCTGGAGACTTCAAATCGTTATCGTCAGACGATTCATAAAAAAGCTCTAACGTATTTGTCGATGGAAAGTAACGATAAACACGACGTGCAGTTGTATCGTCAAACCAGAAAACACCTGCTGAGAAGCATGCACCTTCGAGACGTCTAAATTGAATACAGCCTTGTTTTAAGGCAGATTGATGAGCATCTTCTGAATTAACTTCCTTCCAAACAATGCCAAACTTTTGACCGTTGATAAAATTACTTGCAGCTGAATGAGGAAGTACATCAATAGCTGCCGCTTCGAGTTTTCCACCTTTTTGAAGTGACCCTAATTTCTGGCTTCGATCATTTGGAGTGAATCGATACAAAAAGCTAATGGGACGAGCGTCTTCAGTTAAGTACCAAATGCCTGTAGCAGGGTCGACACTGCAAGCCTCATGTGAAAAGAAGCCCATATCTCTAATCGGTGTTTTTGACATTTGGTTTTCTGGGTCAGCTGGATCTACTTCAAACACAAAGCCATGTTCCATCACACCATCGTTGTATTCAACTTCCTCACAGGTTAACCAAGTTCCCCAAGTAGAAGCACCACCTGCACAGTTAACTGCAGTTCCAGAATTCGTTACATATTCTTTGATTACTTCTCGGTTGGGACCTACGATTAGAGCGGTTGTCCCACCAGCTACCATACTATTAAACGGGTTACTACCGTATACAGGATACTTAGCATCTAAGGCTTGCTCATGGTTTCGAACTAGAACGGTTGTATTGTGCTTTCCCTGAAATGCTGCCATTCCATCCATAGCGCCAGGAATAGGAGCCCCATTGGAGAGTTTATCTCCTGTTCGTGAGACGATTTTATATTGAAATCCTTGTGGAAGATCGAGAATCCCGTTTGGATCTTTTACTAATGGACCGTATCCACCAAATACACTCGTAGGGTTATTGGCACGTCCCTGGGGTAGAGTTTTAGCTTGTCCACTTAGAGAAAATAATCCTGTCGTACCTAAAGTTAAGGCAATTGTACTTAACCCACTTACTCGTAAAAAATCACGTCTATTCATATTGTTATTATTCTCCATTTATGTACCTCCCTTGTTTTAGAACCTTGTACGGTAAAGTGACTCTAACAAAAATTTACCGGAGAAGTGTTAATGGATTGTGTATAGACTGTGTTAAAAATGTAAATTTAAGGGTTAGGTACCATAGAACTACTTTTGGAAAGGTAACTACTAAAAATGAAGTCATTTTTTTCTGAATAGGAAGGATGAATAGTTATAAAATAAAGTAGGCCCTAATTTAGACGGAGTTAATATATAGATCTTTTGTATTACGAGAGGGAATGAAAAACCACTTTTCTAATTTTTTGTTAATTTTAGTTAATAGATTTGTAAATTTATAAATCGAATATGTAATTATTCTTTATAGATCCTTAGGCTTCTTTTAAAAGTAGAAAGATGCAAGCAGGTATAGGTGCTCCAACTCACATCTTTCTATCACTTAATTAACTTCCTGTTTTACTACTAGTCGTCTGTTCAACCGCTTGAAGGGTTGTTTTTTCTTCTGTGTTACTTTTTTCATTACTATCGCTATTGACTAACTCATTCGTTGCTTTTTTAAACTCTTTTAAAGTACTCCCAAATGCTTTCCCAATTTCAGGTAGTTTAGAAGGACCAAAAATAATTAATGCAATGACAAGGACAAGTATAAGTCCTGGAATACCAATGTTCGATAACATAGATGAACCTCCTTAAAAAGGGTAACTGATACTTAAAGACTAAATTATAAAGTTACTCCATGGCGGTCTAAAACAGCTGCAGCTAATGGAGACATTCCTTCTCTTTCCGCATAGGCTTTCACTTTGTCTGAAATTTGCGGTGCGAAATCAGCAGGAGGAGCAGCATGGCTCATCGCAAATTGGCGAGCAGAGTTACGACGAGAAAATGGTCCCCAAACAGCAATTGTAAAACCAGGACTTTGAATGTTCACAAACATCGTTTTGCCATCAGGAGCGAAACAAACACCAGCAAATTCAGATGAGTTGAATACGTTTTTAGCAAACTCATACACATTACCTTCTGGAGTTAAGCCGATAATGCGATCACCTGCTGGGTTACCGTCTTCAGCAATCCAAAGATCACCCCAAGGTGTAATTGTTACATTATCTGGTGCACGTAGGTCATTACTATCTTGAGACTCAAAGAATAACTCTAGTGTATTAGTTGCAGGGAAATAACGGTATACACGACCGAAACGATTTGGCCCATTACCTGTACGAGCGTTTGTATCATCAAACCAGAAGGCTCCTCCACTAAACCAAGACCCTTCTAGACGCGTAAATTGAATGCACCCAAGATCTCTAGCATCTTCTTTTGCACGTTCAGGGTTTACTTTTTTCCAAACGACACCGACTTTTTGTCCTGGAGTAAAGTTACTTGCCTCGTTATTTGGGAGCTCATCAAGGGCAGCAGCTTCAAGGACGCCACCTTCCTGAAGAGACCCCAATTTTTGACTGCGGTTATGAGGAGTAAAGCGATATAAGAATGAAGGAGAGTTATCTTCTGTTAAATACCAAATTCCAGTAGCTGGGTCGACATTACAAGCTTCGTGAGAGAAATAACCCATATCACGAATTGGTGTTTTAGACATTTCATTTTCAGGATCAAGAGGGTTTACTTCAAATACAAATCCATGCCCAAGGTTACGTGTTTCTTCACATGTTAACCATGTACCCCAAGTTGATGCACCGCCTGCACAGTTACGGATGTTTCCAGAGTTTGTTACGTACTCGTCAATTACTTCACGATTTGGACCAACAACGAGTGCAGTCGTACCACCAGCTGCGCCTTTACTCCAAGGATTTTTACCATTTACAGGGAATTGATGGTTTGTACTACACTCATGGTTACGAACAAGGATTGTCGTATTCTTTTTTTGACCTTGATAAGCAGCCATTCCATCAGGTAAACCAGGAACTAAATCTCCACTTGGATTTACCATTGGTTTTCCAGTCGTAGAAATGATTTTATAGTTAAATCCTTCTGGTAAGTCAAGAAATCCATTTGGATCTTTTACTAGAGGTCCATAACCACCCCAGCCTCTACCTTTTGTCGGGTCTGCTGTTGATGCTAACGCCTTTGATTGATCTGCCAAAGACATTACACCAGTAGTTCCTAATGTTAATGCTAGCGTACTCATTCCTCCAACTTTTAAAAAGTCTCTCCTGTTCATACCATTGTTTACCATTATTTATGCCTCCCTAATTTTTAATAGGATGCGAAACATAGAAGTTGTTCTATGAAAAATCTAGCAAATGAGTTTTAAAGTATTATTTAAAAACTATTGTTATATTGTTAATGTTGGAAAATACCTCTAAAGTATTAACATTGAACTACATCAAATGAATAAACCAGGTCTTTTATACTAGGTGTGAACTTTCAGGAGATGTCATTAAGGAAGGTGTTGTAAACAAAACCTTTAAACTGTAACTTTTGTCCTTAAGTTGAAGAGTGAAAGAGTTTTCGAGTATTGAATTTCTGTAAAATTTTTATAGTAAAATGGTAAATAATAGGCCGTTTTGACACTTAGTTAGATGATCATCATACGGGTTAACATAAGCTCTATGAAATTTGAGATTTTTTAACTAAAATATAGGTAGTTGGACTTTTTATAAGACAATCAGCAGTGGGAGTGACAAGAATGAAATCAGAGGTACAATCAATAGGAGAACTTGAACTCTGCAAGCGTATAGAAGAATTAGAAAAAAGAGAGGCTGAACTTTTACTTCAGTTACGAATGGAAGAAAAATTAAATGCAAAAATCCTTGATGCACTTCCCATTAATATTTTTTTAGAGGATGCGGCTGGAAGAACAGTCTTTGCTAATAAACAAGCTTGTGATTGTAATGGACTAACGAGTAAAGAGTTGGTTGGTAAAACTGTATTTGATTTTTTCACGAAACCTGTTGCTGAAAAAGTTCGACAAGATGATTTACACGTATGGGAGACGAAACAGCTTTTGACCAAAGAAATACTTGCTGATTTTCAAGGTCAAGAAAGCTATGTTTATACAGGAAAAACGATTATTTCATTAGACGATGTATCGAAGAAGGAATTTCTTCTTGGTTTTGCACTTGATATTACCGACCGTGTGAAGGCTGAAAAGAAATTAAAAGAAAGTGAAGAGCTTTTCCAGAAGTTAGTGGACCAAGCAGCCGATAGTTTTTTTCTAAGTGATAGTACTGGAAGAATAATAGACGTAAATACAGCTGCCTGTGAGAAGCTAGGCTATTGCAGAGAGGATTTACTAACATTGTCTATTGAAGACATTGTAGATTTACCAGCTGAAAGGCTAGCAGATGTCTACAATATAGTAAATCGAAGTAAGACATATAGTTATGAGCATGGTATTCTTCGTAAAGGTGGATCTTCATTTCCAGCTGAAACAAATGTAGGTTTAATACGTGTTGGAGACCGAGTATTATATTTAGGGTTAAGTCGAGATATTAGTGATCGTAAGAAAGTGGAAGAGCAAATTAAGCATATGGCCTATCACGATTCACTGACTGGGCTCCCCAATCGTTGGTATATCTATTCTTATATTAAACGGTATTTAACGAGAAAACGTTCAAAAGATAACAAGCTAGCGATCTTACTTTTAGATTTAGATCACTTTAAAGTAATTAATGACAGTCTAGGACATCAGGCAGGAGACTTGTTATTACAGTATGTTGCCGAAAGATTACAGCGATCGTTAAGTAAAACAGATATATTAGCTAGACTAGGGGGAGACGAATTTATTATTGCTCTTCCTAACATAAAGGAAGAAAGTAAAATTAGATTGGTTTGTGAAAAAATTATAGATGCGATGGAACAGCCATTTGATATTGAAGGACAGAGCTTTAAAGTATCAACAAGTATTGGTATTAGTATCTCACCAGATCACGGTGAAGAAATTCACACATTGATTCAAAATGCTGATATTGCGATGTATCGCTCAAAGGAAGCCGGTAGAGATGGGTTTTGCGTGTTTGATAACGTGATGAAAGAAAGTGCCAAGAAACGAATGGAATTAGAAATTTCACTAAGACAGGCATTAGAACATAATGAATTTACTTTGTACTACCAACCAAAGATTGACTTAAAGACAGGTAATATTTATGGGATGGAAGCGTTAATTCGCTGGCAACGGGGGGATGGAAACCTCGTATCTCCTAGTTCCTTTATTGAACTGGCAGAGGAAACAGGTTTAATCGTTCCTATAGGAGAATGGGTCATTCGTGAAGCGTGCAAGCAATGTAAAATATGGCATGAAGCAGGGTATCCTCTGACAGTGAGTGTTAACTTATCAGCACAACAGTTTCAAAAGCAAAGTATTAAGAGTGTAATTGCTAGGGCAATAAAGGACTCAGAGCTTTGTCCAGAAGCACTAGAACTAGAACTAACTGAAACTACCGTCATGAAAGCACCGAAACAGGCAACAGTGATACTCGAGCAATTAAAGGATTTAGGTGTTACAATTTCAATAGATGATTTTGGAACAGGTTTTTCTTCATTAAGCTATTTAAATCAGTTTCCGATTGATACATTAAAAATAGATCGATCGTTTATCTTTGACTCCGATAAAAATGAAGCCAATCAAGAGATTGCATCTGCGATTATAACTCTTGCACACAGCTTAGGATTATGCGTTGTTGCAGAAGGTGTTGAAAATGAGAAACAACTAAATTTCCTTAAGTCGAAGCAATGTGATGCGGTACAGGGCTATTATATTAGTGAACCGATGGGAGAAGCGGAGGTCTTAGCTTTTTTAAAAGAAAGCAGTGAAATATAAAAAAGGATCAGAGATTAGTCTCTGATCCTTTTCAATTAGTTAATTATTGATTAGCACGTGGGTAGTCAGGCTCGCCTACAAATAAGATCGTTGGAACTTCATATGTTTTTGTTCCGTCACTTACTGTAATTGTTCCTTCATAGTAACCAGGAGCTAGTTTACTAGCATCGACATGTGCATTGAAGTTTACATCTTGTGAACGGTTAGGCTGTACGACAAGATTTCGGCTTGTTGTTACTTTAATGCCTTTTTCATTAAATTTCACATCAAATGAATAGCGTTTGCGATCCTTTGATAGGTTATTAATTGTAAATTGTTGAGCTTTTACTTCTGTTTCTTCACCATTTAAGAATACTCCGAAAGAGTGGCTACCAGGTGTAATTAATGTGTCTGCATGGATTGCATCCACGACACGGATACTTCCAGCACCTTGAGTGTTGTGCGGATATAATTTTTCGTTAATATCATAAAGGTTTTCAGCAGTGTTCATAAGAGATGCCTTCACAAAGTCAACGCTCCAGTTAGGGTTCGCTTGTAAAATAAGTGCAGCAGCACCAGCTACGTGCGGAGCAGCCATGCTTGTCCCTTGTAGAGATGCATATCCATGTGGATTTGCTGAGTTGTGAGTCGGTACTGTACTTACAATTGCAACACCAGGAGCTGAAACGTCTGGCTTAATCATCCATGTATCCATAACTGGACCACGAGAAGAGAAGTTTGCTACTGTTTCTCCAACAACTTTGTCGAACTTGACTGTGAATAAAACTGTATTATTTCCAGCACTAAATTCTTTAACAAAATTCTTCCCATCGACATCATCCAATTTAATCGTTGGTAATGCTAATCCAGGAACATCTGGCATTTCACCTGCAACGTTGTTATACATGATTATACCAGCTGCCCCAGCAGCTTTAGCATTTGTCGCTTTATCTACGAATGCAAAATCACCACGGCTAATTAAAGCAATTTTCCCTTTAAGGTCTTTACCTTCAAAATCTTTTACTGCACCTAAACCTACATCAACAAATTCTAATTCTTGACCATTAAGAGCTTTCAATTTCTCAACGTCAGAGTAACCCATTACTTTTGCAGATGGATATTCAACACCTTCTGAAGTAAATAGTTCTGAACGATATAAATCATAAGGAAGCTGTGTTGCACCAACAGAGATTGCTTCACGAGATGTACCAGGTGAACCTACTGTCCAGTTGTGTGGACCGCTGTTACCGTTTGAAGTAACGGCTACAACACCTTCTGCCATTGCCCAATCTAGTGCAAGACTTGTAGCAAAGTCTGGGCTATTCAATGTATTACCTAAAGATAAGTTCATAATATCAGCACCGTCTTGTACGGCTCTTTCAATACCAGCAATTACATTTTCAGTAGTTCCACGTCCACCAGGACCAAGAACACGATAAGAAAGTAATGTAGCCTCTGGAGCTACCCCTTTAATAGCACCATTTGCAGCCACTGTACCAGCTACGTGAGTACCATGGTTTGTTGAACCACCACGTGGGTCTCCAACTGGAGTTTCTTGAGGAGAGTCGTTGTTATCAACAAAGTCCCAACCCTTGTAATCTCCAAAGTTATCTTCTAAATCAGGGTGTTTATAGTCAACACCAGTGTCAAGGATTGCTACTGTAATACCTTCACCAGTAAAACCTTCTGCCCAAGCTTTATCAGAACCGATAAATGGCGCGCTGTCCATCATCTCAGGAGAAATTTCAAGTGCATCGATTTCTATACCTTCACCAACCGTATCAACTGTATATTCAACGTTTGGATAGATTGCTTTTACACCAGGTACTTTAAGAAGTTCTGGAATATCACTTTCTTTTACTTCTACAGAAAAACCAGAGAATACGTGATCGTACTCACGGTTAACGTTTGCGTTTTTTGCAACCTTTTGTACGTTAGCTTTTACGTTGTCACGTACCTTTTTTAAGTTTTGTTTTGATTGCTTTTGACCTTTGTGTTTCGCTTCAATGATTGAAGGTTCATTCAGTTCAACAATAACTGAAGTTTTCTTAGACGAAGAGAAGTTAAAATCTCCATAAGCCTTAGCTGCATCTTGTTTTGTGTTTGCTCCAGCAAAGCCAGCAAACGCCGAGAATGCTAATAAAAATACGAGTGATAAGATAATTCCCTTGAAGGAATTCTTCCTACGTTGAAACAATAAAATCCTCTCCTTATATAATGTTAGTTTGTGAAAATCCAGCTCTGAGTCGGAGAATGAATTTTCTAAAAAGTTAAGCTAGTTAGTATATTAATATAAAGTAGGTTATAAATCTTGTGATAATAGGATGATTTAGTAGCCTGAAAATTTGCTATTCTGAGATAAAAACGCATATAAATGAGTGGAAGTAGGATTAACTTCCTATTCCTAAAGTTTAGTGTGTCGAAATATTTCAGGAAACTATTATTTTAATACTTGGGTTAAGTAGAGTAGGGGAAGGGGGTTTTTATATTGAAAATGTATATATGGCAAAACTACTATTAGGAGGTATAGTCGAGTTTTATTAGCTAGTGGGTTTTGTTAGCATGAGAATTTAAGCACCGTGAATTTATGTGCTTTCTACTGTATAACAAAAATTGCTTCCAGCAGCCCCGTTCAAATCGGTAATATTTCCTTCTTGGTCTCTAATTATCGCTTCTCTATTTATAACGTCTCTATAAAGATTTTCATTTATTTTAAGTAGTGCGTGTTTTAACGTAGCTCCATGAAATAGCTCAACTTCTATTCCGTTTATTTTAACTTTCATGATATTCCTCCTATGATAAATGAATGATTTTTTTATTTTAAAACACTTTTGTATTTTTTTTATATAGTTTTTACTGAATTTTAATCTATTATTTACAATCATCTACTATAGTTTTACTGTAATAAAAATCTATTAAGGAGGAAAATCATGAATCATTTTTTTGTAAAACATAAGAAGTTCTATTCTGCAATTCTTGTATTCACTCTAGCATTCTATTCATTGTTTGGTTCATTAACACCAGTCTTTGCAACAGGGTATGATCCAAATGATGAAAACATTATTGAACTAAAAGTATTACACACGAATGACATCCATGCTAAGATCGATGATTTTGGTAAGATATCTGCATACATAGAGGCAGTAAGGGGAGAAGCAACACGCTCTCTTTACTTGGATGCAGGTGATATTTTTAGTGGAAATCCAGTTGTTGATTTAAATTATGGTGTATCCATAATTGATCTACTCAATGATATGGGTCTTGATGCGATGGCAATTGGTAATCATGATTTTGATTACGGCCAAGAAGAGGCTGTAAAACGTATAAAGGAATCACAATTTTCTTGGCTAAGTGCCAATACGACAGTAGAAGATACTCCTATTCCATTCCCTCAACCAGAGCCTTATAAGATATTTAACTTAGACGGTTTAAAAGTTGGTGTCTTTGCGCTTACTGAAACTCCGCCTTCTACAGCTCCTGCAAACGTCGTAGGAATTACTTTTGAGGACCCAATTGAAACAGCAATGAAATTTGCATATCTTAAAGACGAAGTTGATGTATTAATTGCATTAACTCACCAGGGTTATAGTGAAGACCGTAAATTAGCGGAAGCAGTTGATTTCTTTGATGTAATAATTGGCGGGCATTCCCATACAACTTTATCGCAGCCAGCTGTAGTCAATGGTACACCTATTGTACAAACGGGTGGAAATGCTGAAAATGTTGGAAACTTATCGATTTCATTTAATTCTAGTACGAATGAAGTTTTGGTTTCAGGCTTTTTACAAAAGGTTAATGAACTGGTTGACGTCAATCCTGCAATCCAAGCTAAAGTTGATGCATATAATGCAGAGATGGATGAGCTTTTAAGTGAAGTCATCGGGGTTACCGAAACAGGTTTAAATCGTAGTGGATCTACAGATACATCACTAGGAAACTTTTGGACTGACTCAATTGGCTATTTAACTGGGGCAGATATTGCATTAACGAATAACGGTGGTATTCGTGCTAATATTCCAGCTGGTGATATTACAGTTAATGATATTTATACAATTGAGCCTTTCGCCAATGAAATCATGAAGATTGAGATGACTGGTGAAGCCATTAAAGATGTAATTGAGTATTCTTATACTCGAGGCAATCGAAATAGGATTGACCTACAGACTTCAGGTTTAACATACAACATCATAACAAATAACGCTGGCCAGTATATTGATGCTCAGTTATACGTGAATGGTAAACCAATTATAGATAATGCTTCTTACATTGTTTCAGTTGGTGACTACATTGGTACGGGTGGAAGTGGCTATAATTTTGTAGGTAACGTACTTGAAGCAAAGTCAGGATTTATGACAGAAGCTATGATCAAGTATGCAAAGTATTTAACAGAAAATAATCAAGCCATTAACTATGAAGGAAATCAGAGAATTTCACTAATAAAAGCAAGTGACGCTCCAATTGTTGGAAATGTCATCGGTTTTACAGAAAAAGGTCTGACTTCTGACAACGGGAAGCACAGCGACTCAAGTTTAGGAAATCTCTATGCAGATTCGGTTCGTTATGTAACTGACGCTGATTTCGGTATGCTAAATAGTTCTTCAGTTACAGGAAGAATCCCCGCTGGAGATATTACAGATGCACAAATTCAAGCACTAGATCAGTTTGGAAATGAAACTGTTGTTGTAAAAACAAACGCTCAACGAATAAAAGAAGTGTTATTAGAACAAGCAAAGTATCATAATGGAGTAGATCTACAAGTATCTGGTTTTCATTATGAATTAATTAAAGAAAATGGACAATTCACGTCGATCAAACTCATGCATCAAGATGGAACAGCTATTGATGAAGCAAAAGAATATACGGTTGCTTATAATGATTTCATGCATGGACGAGGCTTTTATAACCTTGGAGATGAACTAGTCGGTGGAAATTACGGCAAGGTTTGGGAAGCCGTTGTTACATTTGTTGAAAATCATGAAGGTCCTATTGATTATGATGAAGGATCACGTATTACAATACAGGGCGCACCAAAAGATGAGGTTGAAATCCCAGATGGTGTATTAACGATAGCACAAGCAAAAGCATTGTTCGCACAAACTCCTGAAGTAAAAGATGTAACCGTTCAAGGTTATATTGTCGGTTCCAATAATGCGTTTGATTCAGGGTTTGTTGCATCAAACATCATTTTGGCAGACTCTACTACAGAACGAGTAAATGAAAATACAATGCCTATACAGTTAGTTAATGGTACATCGATTCGAACAGCGTTAAACCTTCAAGATAACCCTGCTAATCTTGGAAAACTTGTCAGGATTACAGGGGATTTAAGTGCCTATTTTAGTCGGGCAGGACTTCGTGCACCGAGCAGCTACGAATTTATTGAAGTAGAGAATGGTGAAATGACACTAGCTGAAGTTCGTAAAGCAGCTCAAGGAGATGAGGTCACAACAACAGGAATCGTCACTTCAACACCAGGAGCATGGGGACAAAAAGGGTTTTATATTCAAGATGAAACAGCAGGTATTTATGTCTTCCAAAATAGCTTTGATGTCCAAAAAGGTGATCGTATTTCCATTACGGGTAAGCTTGGAGAATTTGGACAAGAACTACAAATTGTTACGCCAACTACTGTAGATGTAATTAGTTCAGGTAATGAATTACCTGAAGCTAAACAGTTAACACCAAAACAAGTTACAACAGAGAACGAAGGGCAACTTATCGTTCTAGAGGGAGTGACAATTTCGGGCCTAAAGAGTGTAAATAGTTTTGGTACGTTTGAATTTAATGCAGTCAAAGGCGAAGAGTCAGTCGTTATTCGCGTTGATAACAGGACAGGTTTAAAGTATGAAGACTTTACCTTTAACAATGGAGACGTGGTTACTATATATGGAGTATCTTCGCGTTTCAATGATGTCATTCAAGTAAAACCACGTAGTGTTGAAGATATCATTGAATTTGTAAAAGATGACGAGCCTGTAAAAGATTATTTAACAGTTGCAGAAGCCATTGCAAACAATAGTGGTCAAGGAACGGTTCAAGGCTACATTATTGGTACGATGACGAATAACCTACCTTCGTACGATGGAAACTTTGTGACAACGAATTTAGTCATTGCCGATCGTTTAGATGAACGTGACCGTACGAAAGTATTACCAGTACAGCTTCCTAATACAGCTATTCGCTCAGCGCTTAATCTTGTAGACAATCCTGAAAACTATGGGAAATTAGTACAAGTAACAGGTAACCTGGATGCTTATTTCTCACAACCAGGATTACGTAACACATTATCGTTCGAGTGGGTTGAAGTACAACCAAAAGAGCCTTTGTTTACTGAAAAGGATTTAGATTTAGAACAAGTTCAAGAAAGTGGTAATGTACTAGATGTAAACATTAGTGAAGATGATCGCATTACGGTTAATTCAGCAGTTTTACAAGCACTCAAGCAAACAGGAGCCGCTATTGCGTTCACAAATGATGAAGTGACAATGAATGTACCAGTTAACGGATTACCAATGGGTGAAAGCTTGAAGTTCATCATGGAAGACGTGACAGATCAATTTACTAATGCAGTTGGACCTGTGTTTAATTTTGACATTACAACTGCTGAAGGAAAAAAAGTTGCGTTTACTGAACCTGTTACGTTGTCGTTTATTGTACCATCTATTGAAAACCCTGAAGCATTAACAGTTGTCTACATTAATGATCAAGGTAATTACGAGATCATTTCTTCTACTTATGAAAAACGAGAAGATGGTCAGTACTTAGTACAAGCTTCAGTAGCTCACTTTAGTTTATACGGAGTATTTGCTGATGATAACAGTGCAAAAGCTGATGAGATCAACGTTTCTTTAATCGATGGAAAAGAAAATAAAGTTCACTCTTTAGCAAGAAACTTAAAAATCAATGTAAGTACGATGATAGAGAATTATTCAAAAGAACTGAACGGAACGAAAGATTTCATCGTTTCAGTCCAATTGATTGATAAACATGGCCGTGTTCAGTTTTCTCATATTGACGTTACAATGGTAGCTTCAGGAAGTAATGAAACGTTTACTTCAGAGTTAGTTGTACCGCCAAACCATAACGGTCAACGCTACACGTTAGAAGTGACAGTTTATGAAGGTGTCAATGTAACAGACTTAGATCAGAATAAAAAATTAGTAGAAAAAAAGATCAAGTAGAATAAAGAAGTCTAGGTCCTCATTTATTTAATTTTGAGGAGCTAGACTTGCTTTTTGTTTATTACTTAAAAGATAGTCTCTTTGCAGTCTCCAAATAGAATTTAAACTCCTCGACAACGTTTTCTACTAAATCTTCACCATCGCTAGTTAACATCCGTTGATCCGTATTAAAGTGGACGGGATCTAAGACGAGCTGACGGGGGATAGCGTTACCATATAGCCCACGCACGACCGTTCTCATATTATTTAAGGCGTTTATGCCACCTTTTCCGCCTCCTGCAACAGCGATTAAAGCGACTGGTTTATTTTTAAAGTGGTCGCTGCCAAGAAAATCAAGCATATTTTTTAGAATACCGCTCATCCCTGAATGATACTCTGGAGTGCATAAAATAAAGCCATCTGCCTCTAATGCCATTTCTTTTAGCTGTTTTACTTCTTTGATGTCTTGTTGATCTTTTTCTCCGTTGTATAGCGGGAGTGCGAAGCTGCTTAAATCGATATATTTTGTATTGTACGTATCAGCTAAGTGTGAAGCTAATATCCGTGTTCTTCCATGCTTTCTTGGGGTTCCATTTATGACCAAAACATTCATTTTTCTCTCTCCTTTGCTGGTTGTCTATATATTTATTGTATACAAAGATTATCGCTAGACCATCAGTGGAAGGATCGAAGTTTTACTAGAGAAAAAGAACGAATATTCGATAAACCTTTCTACAACTTTAGGATGAGAAGTTACTTTAGTCCATGTTTGATTGCGTAGAGAGCAGCCTGTGTCCGATCGGAAAGCTCAAGTTTACTTAAAAGGTTTGAAACATGTGTTTTAACGGTTTTTTCTGTGATAAAAAGTGATGCAGCAATTTCTTTATTACTTTTTCCGTTCGTGATTTCCAGGAGTACTTCTTTTTCTCGTTTCGTTAACGTATCAAGTAAATGTTCTTCCTTATCACCAGACATATGCGTCAGCACATGATGTGTGACTTGAGGGTGCAGTTGACTTTGGCCATTGTAAACTGCCTTTATTGTTTTTACTAATTCATCAGGCTCAATGTCTTTTAATTGGTAACCATTAGCGCCTGCTCGAATGGCAGGGATAACATGGTCTTGGTCCGAAAAACTCGTTAAAATAAGTATTTTAATTGTACGGTTTGTTTCTCTAATTTTTTTAGTTGCCTCAATTCCATCTATATTAGGCATGACTAGGTCCATTAAAACGACATCTGGTTTTAGCTGATTTACTTTTTCGATCGCATCCTGACCATCTATTGCTTCGCCGACAATTTCGATGTCTGTTTGGGTATCTAGAAAAAAGCGTAATCCTCGTCGTACGACATGATGGTCATCAGCAATGAGAATACGAATTGTCATAATCCTCTCTCCTTAAGTAGGAAGTGAAACTGAAATTGTTGTTCCTTTTCCTATCGTTGTATTGATGTTGAGTTTCCCTCCATGAAGCTCTACTCGTTCTTTCATGCTAGACAATCCAATAGAAGCTCCGTGTTCGTTCTCCAAAGGGTCAAAGCCAATTCCCTCATCTTTTATGATCATAGTTACTTTCTCTTTTTTCACTTCGATGTGAATTTTGGCGATCGTTGTTTGCGCATGTTTTTTTATATTATTTAGTGCTTCTTGTCCGACGCGCCACAGGCACTCCTCGATCGAGTTTTTTACATTTAATAGACCTATTAGATGAACATCAACTTTTAAAAGTAGCATTTCTCCATAGGATGTTAGTGCACTGGCGACTCCGTTTTCTAGGCCAGAGGGGCGGAGCTGCCAAATGAGGCTGCGCATTTCTTGCAAGGCTTCTTGAGAAAGCTCTTGAATGTAGGAAAGAGAGCTGTGCAGTTGATCAATTTCCTTTAATTCTTTCATCCCGCGAGCTGTGAGAGATAGAGAGAATAGTAGTTGATTGACAGAATCATGCAGGTCACGTGCGAGTCGATTACGTTCTTCTATGAGTGCAATTTCTCGTGATTTAGTATCAATCCTTGCATTTTCAAATAAAATCGCCAGGTGGTTACTCAATTGGGTGATCATTTCCTCGTCAATATGATCCAAATGACTGTGTGAGATTTTCAGCTTACCTTTTGTTTCTCCAATGCGGATTTCTTTTTCAATAGTTCGTAAGCTGTCTTTAGTCGTCGGGTGAATTTTTGCCTTAGAATGGTTACATTCGAGTTCAATGCCAGACCAAGAAAAAGCATTGTGTATTTCGTTAACTGCAAAGTTGATGAGATTTGTCTCGTGCGCACGCGTGGCATTCAGGTTGGCGCTAATCTGTCCGAGTTTTTGATAGAGTGAAGCACGTTTTTGTTCATTTTGATATAATTTCATGCGTTTAATAGCTGTTCCAATTTGAAAGGCCACAGCCTCAAGCAGGTTGAGTTCAGTACTAGTAAAACGGGCTTTGTTCGGTGCCGCGACATTAAGAAGGCCGAAGCGCTCATCGCCTGCTTGCAGTGGAACAGTTGCATGGTGAGTGATACCTTTTGTGTCACCCCATTTATATATAATGGCATCTTCAATTCGTTTACAGCCAATAATGTTAAAAGCTCTCTTTAATGTGTTGTCATTGTATTCTTTAATACACCAGCAGTTTCCTTCACACATTGGCTTTTTTTCTCCCCAGCTAAGTGCAGGGGGAAGGTGAACATCAGCGACCAATTCATAGTTTCCATGAGTATCAATTAAATAGATCCAGCCTGTTTCGAGCTTGGTAACATGCAGTAGTTCTTTCAGGACAGTTTGCAGCATTTCTTCTATACGGTTCCCTTGGTTCAATGTTTCTGCTATCGCTTTGATTGTTTTTAGCCTTGTTATTTCTTGATGACTGTTCACCGAAATCCCTCACTTTCTATAGGTACCAGGCACCTTTATCACAGCATTGTATTAAAGGTGCCTGGCACCATAATCTATGACTTTCCTTTTTAGTTTATTAAACCATGATAGTTTATTTGATCCTTTTGATTGAAGTTTCCACCCGTCTTTTGAAATTTTATCGACTCTTCGTTTTTTATCGTGAATTAGCCCTTCATATCCTAGGTGTTGCATCTTCATCACTCCTGTTTGTTTGTTACTTTCATTTTAAATGGGGAACGGATTGGAAACGTCTGGCAGAAGGTTGAAGTTCGGCTACGCTTTTGGTTGTGTTATTTTTTAGGAAGAATCAGACTTTAGATGGAGGGTAAGACGAGACGTTTACAAACTGTAAATGGTGAGAATGATAGTAGTGGATGAATTTTGCTTTAAAGACGTGTCATTCATAGATATCTTTGGGTTTTTATGTTATAACTACTAATAAAATGAACTGTGAAATAGAGAGGTTGAGGTGGATGGAGAGCACGAATAATTCGTCAAATTTTATCAAGCATATTGTAACTGAAGATTTAAAGGAAGGAAGAAACAACGAGATCGTTACTCGGTTTCCTCCAGAGCCAAATGGATATTTACATATTGGGCATGCAAAATCAATCGTTTTAAACTTTGAGCTTGCCGATGAATTTAAAGGGAAGACAAATTTACGTTTTGATGACACGAACCCCTTAAAAGAAGATCAAGAGTTCGTTGACTCCATTAAAGAAGATGTAACGTGGTTAGGTTATGAATGGGATGGACTTTTCTTTGCTTCTAATTATTTTGATGAAATGTATGAACGTGCTGTACTTCTTATTAAAAAAGGCTTAGCTTACGTTGATGATTTAACAGCTGAACAAATTCGGGAGTATCGCGGGACATTAACAGAGCCAGGAAAAGAAAGCCCGAATCGAAATCGTTCGGTTGACGAAAACTTAGATTTATTTGAACGAATGAAGAAGGGTGAATTCGGTAACGGAGAAAAAGTATTACGTGCAAAAATCGATATGGAATCGCCTAACTTAAATATGAGAGATCCTGTAATTTATCGTATTTCTCACGCTACTCACCATAATACAGGGGATAAATGGTGCATTTACCCGATGTATGACTTTGCGCATCCGCTAGGTGATGCAATTGAAGGAGTCACTCATTCACTTTGTACGTTAGAGTTTGAGGACCACCGTCCATTATATAATTGGGTCGTTGAGCATTGTGAGATGGAAGCAACTCCGAAACAAATTGAGTTTGCTCGGTTAAACTTAACCAACACGATCATGAGTAAACGAAATTTAAAGCAGTTAGTTGATGAAAACGTGGTAGATGGCTGGGATGACCCGCGCATGCCAACGATCTCTGGACTTAGAAGAAGAGGGTTTACAGCGGAGTCGATCCGTAATTTCTGTCGTGAAATAGGAGTTGCGAGAAGCTATAGTACTGTTGACGTTCAAATGCTGGAGCACTTTGCTCGTGAGGATTTAAAATTAAAAGCTCCGCGAACAATGGGTGTTATTAAACCGCTAAAAGTCGTTATTACGAACTACCCTGAAGGCCAAGTTGAAATGCTAGATGCAGAGATTAACCCAGAAAATCCAGAGATGGGAACACGTCAAATTCCATTTTCTCGTGAAATTTATATTGAACAAGAGGATTTCATGGAGAACCCTCCTAAAAAGTATTTCCGCTTGTTCCCAGGTAATGAAGTTCGCTTAAAGCATGCTTATTTTATCAAGTGTGAAGAAGTGATTAAGGACGACAATGGAAATGTCGTTGAACTTCGTTGTACGTATGATCCTGAAACGAAGAGTGGAACTGGGTTTACGGGAAGAAAAGTAAAAGGGACGCTTCATTGGGTAGAGGCAACAAATGCTGTGCCTGCAGAGTTCCGTTTATACAACCCGTTAATCCTCGACGAAGAAAAAGAAGAAGGCAAAACATTCTTAGATCATATTAATCCGAATTCTCTGGAGGTCTTTAAAGGATTTGTCGAGCCAAACATGATAGAAGCGAAGGAGAATGATAAGTTCCAGTTCTTTAGACATGGTTACTTTAATGTCGATCCGAAAGATACCAAAGAAGCTCAATTAGTCTTTAATTTGATTGTTTCGTTGAAAAGTTCATTTAAACTATAATTCAAAAGTGCGAGGCACCTTTAGTACACTAAAGGTGCCTCGCACTTTTTATTAAATGGCACTTTTATTATTATTTTATGATTTCTTTGACACGGCCAACGGAGCCGTCTTGGAGACGGACTTTAATTCCATGCGGGTGGGAGCTTGATTTCGTTAGTATGTCTTTGACAACACCGTTCGTCAATTTACCTGTGCGTTGGTCTTGTTTTAAGACGATATTTACTTCAATACCTGGTGTGATATTACTCCGGTTTTGACCGTTCATTAAGTTCCCATCCGTTTGCGTTGGTTATTAATTTTTTTCGTTTGCTGACTTTTCATTTGTTTCGGTTGGTTTGCAGCATGCCCCTTTGCCTTACCTTGTGATAGATTATTCTTTTTATTAGCAAGCTGCTGTTTAATTGCTTCTTGCAGGTTAATTTTTTTCTTTTCAGTCATCGTGTTATAACTCCTTTAATTTTCATTCATACTATTACAGGTTATCATAAAATGGGTGTTATTATATTATGTTTTCTTTAACAGTAAAAAAATAAACCGACCATTATGATAGGCTTGTGAACATGTTAAAATAAGAGTAAGTAAAGATTATTGATGTAGGAGAGACAGACACTATGAAAAGAATATGTGTGTTTGCGGGTTCAAACGTAGGTGCAAGTCCTGAATTTGAACAGGGTGCTGTTCGGTTAGGGCAACTGTTGGCGGAACAAAATATTGAATTAGTGTATGGTGGTTCAAAAATTGGTTTAATGGGAAGCATCGCTGATAGCGTCCTTAAATCAGGCGGGAAAGTGACTGGTGTAATGCCAAAAAACCTTTTTAAAAGAGAGATTATTCATCCTCTTATAACGGAATTCCACGAAACAGAAACGATGCATGAACGAAAAGCACTCATGTCAGACTTGGCAGATGGCTATATTGCATTACCTGGTGGAATTGGTACATTCGAAGAGTTATTTGAAGTGATGTGCTGGGCACAAATTGGCATCCATAAGAAGCCAATTGGCGCATTAAACGTATTAAACTATTATGAACCAGTCAGTGATTTAGTCAAAAAAGCAGCAACAGCAGGGTTTATGCCACAAGCTAATGTAGATTTGCTCATTATTGAGAAGCAGCCAGAAGTACTTTTGGAAAAAATGTTTAACGATAATCGAGGAATTCGATCGGATGAAATCATAGACTTATAAACCAATTTAAAAAAACGCTTGCTCGAAAAACAGTGTAAAGACCTCGAGAAGATGGCTAGTATTAACTAGTCACTTTGTATGCGAGAAGCTATACACTGCCCGAGTTAGCGTTTTTTTGTTTATGAGTTTGTTTTTAGAGTCCTATGTTTATTGAATAAATTTCCAGGATAAAAGATAACACTAGATATTAGTATCAGGTAATAAAAACCATTGATTATGACATGGTATAACTGTTACGATAAATACAAATAAAAATTAAATGGAAATTTTAAGTATTAAAAGGAAAACTTTTTAGAAACAATAAGAGGTGTATTACGGAAATTGAGTGAAATTGGAAGGGGAATAAAATGAAAGAATATCAATCGTTATCTTGGTACGCAGCTAGATTAAAGCCTCATCTTCCTAAAGAAGCATTTAAGCCAGCGCCATCTCGTTTATTAGGTGGATTAGCATTTTTAATTGTGATTGTTGCTGGTTTTCTAACAGTTGGTCTGTTTGAGCTTAACATCTGGGGTAACCTCCTAATAGCTGTTGTTTTAGGATCTTGCTACGCTAGTCTTGGATTTTTAGGACATGAAATCTTACATGGAACGGTAGTTAGAAAACCATGGCTCCGTGATCTTTTGGGAGCGATAGCATTTTGGCCACTATGTACTGGACCAAGCTTGTGGCGTAAATGGCACAACATGAACCATCATGTGCACACACAAGATGAACATAAAGATCCAGATGCTTGGATAACAGCCGATCAGTTGGAGAAAAAGCCATTCATTCGGTTATTGTATCGCATCCCTTTATTTATCCGTGCTTCATTTAGCTTACTTTCGTTAGCGATGACTTTTACGGTACATTCATCAAGAATGTTTGGGATATATATTAAAGATTTTGACCCAAGAAATCGCCCTAAAGTTTGGCTTCAGTTAATTTTGCCTTGGGCATCCTGGATTGGTCTTTTATTTTGGATTGGATTTACGAAATGGTTGTTTGTGTTTTTAATCCCATTATTAATTGCAAATTTTATTGTAATGGCGTATATATCAACGAATCACCGCTTAAATCCGCTTGTTCCAGTCAATGATCCACTAGCAAACAGCTTATCGGTGACTGTACCGAAGTGGGTAGATGCGATCCATTTTAATTTTTCATACCATACGGAGCACCATTTGTTTCCGTCCATTAGTCCAAAGTATTATCCTTTAGTGAAAGAGCAAATTAAACAGCGTTGGCCAGAACGGTACCATGAAATGTCATTCTTAAAAGCGATGATTGCTTTATTTAAAACGCCGCGCCTTTATTATCAACAAAATGAGCTAATCGACCCACGTGAGGGTAATAGGTATGGATCGCTTGGAAATGGGTTAGATCCAAATAATATTAGCATTAACAGTAGTGATCAAGCTTTTAACAGTGATGGGAATACAAAAAATAAAGAAATATAAATGAGTGGAACGGTAGTTGTTACTATCGTTCTTTTTGCTTTAATTTTTTTCTAACTCATGTAAAGTTTTTCCAATCCCCGTAATACATTGACAATACTTAATGATCTCCCTATAATTAATTCGTTATAAACGAATAAAAAACTGTGGAAACGCAGGAGAGGTTCTAGCTCAAACCCTCTATAAAAAACTAAGGGAATAAAATTACGTATCCTTTAGGATGCGTTTTTCTTTTTATATAGCTATAGCAAAAGAAAGCTTTTAAATAAGAAAGGTGGAAATAAAATGGTTGGCCGCAAAGATGAAGACTTACAGGATGTTACATTATTAGGAAACCAAAATACAAAATACAATTATGAATATGACCCAAGCGTATTAGAGACGTTTGATAATCAACACCCAAGCCGAGATTATTTCGTTAAATTCAACTGCCCTGAGTTTACAACGCTATGCCCGAAAACAGGACAGCCTGACTTTGCAACAATTTATATTAGTTACATCCCTGATATTAAAATGGTTGAAAGTAAATCACTAAAACTATATTTGTTTAGTTTCCGCAACCACGGTGATTTTCATGAAGACAGTGTAAATACAATTATGAATGACTTAATCAAGCTAATGAATCCAAGATATATTGAGGTATGGGGAAAATTCACGCCACGTGGCGGCATCTCAATTGACCCATATTGTAACTATGGCCGTCCAGGGACAAAATATGAAGAAATGGCGAATTTCCGCTTAATGAATCACGATTTATACCCTGAAACGATTACTAACCGCTAATGTCGATTTGCATTTTAGTAGGAAAAGTTATATAGTTAACATTAGGTTAAAAAGTCAGGAATTGATTTATGTCGGCCTCTTTATTGATTAGAGTTGTACCGGACATCTTCAGTTTTTAACTTTTAACAAGTTTGTTTTTTTTTAAGGAGGCCATAAATTATGGTAGGAAAAGTAAAATGGTTTAACGCAGAAAAAGGTTTCGGATTTATCGAGCGCGAAGGTGGAGACGATGTATTCGTACACTTCAGTGCAATTCAAAGTGAAGGCTTCAAGTCTTTAGAAGAAGGCCAAGACGTTGAATTTGAAATCGTTGAAGGAAACCGTGGACCACAAGCTGCTAACGTAACTCGTCTATAATTGATCGATAAAATATACGTTAAGATAATGGCCATATTCCATATGACTGGAATGTGGCTTTTCTTCTTTCCACTCCTACCCCCAAAATATGGTTCCCATGTAGATTATTAGCTAAGAAATTTAACTCAGACTATAAAATGAGTATGATAAATCTCTAAGAAAAAGCAAACGCTATAATATAAATTAATTTAGATACAAAGGAGATTAAGATCCATTGGCAACTTTTTATGAATTTGGAATACACCAACAAATTGTCAGAGCAATTACAGACATGGGGTTTGAAGAGGCAACACCAATACAAGAACAAACGATTCCTACAGCACTTTCCGGGAAAGACGTTATCGGACAAGCGCAAACAGGAACAGGGAAAACAGCCGCTTTTGGAATTCCGTTAATTGAAAAGATGGATGTAGATGCAGGGACGATCCAAGGTCTTGTTTTAGCACCTACTCGTGAGCTAGCAGTTCAAGTCGCTGAAGAATTAAATAAAATTGGGAATCTTCGCGGCGTCAAAGCTTTACCGATTTACGGTGGACAAGATATTGTCCGTCAAATTAAAGCATTAAAGCGTAAACCTCAAATCATTGTAGCAACACCTGGTCGTTTTATGGACCATATGCGTCGTAAAACCGTTCGTATGGATAACATTCAAATGGTTGTTCTAGACGAAGCAGATGAAATGCTGAACATGGGGTTCATTGAGGACATTGAAACGATTTTAGCGGAAGTGCCTAATGAGCGCCAAACGCTATTGTTTTCTGCAACAATGCCAAAGCAAATCCGTCGTCTTGCAGAAAAATTTATGAAACCAGACGCTGAAGCAATTGTTGTAAAATCAGTTGAAATCACAACAGCTAACGTCGAACAAGAATATATGGAAGTACCTGAATCAAAGAAATTTGATGTACTATGCCGTATGTTAGATATTCATTCACCAACACTAGCAATCGTATTTGGACGTACGAAGCGTCGTGTTGATGAAGTTTCTGAAGCATTAAATAAACGAGGTTACGGAGCAGAAGGGCTGCATGGTGACATCAACCAGAACCAACGTGACCGAGTAATTAAGAAATTTAAAGAAGGTACAGTTGAAGTACTAGTTGCGACAGATGTTGCTGCTCGTGGTTTAGATATTTCAGGTGTGACGCATGTTTATAACTTTGATATTCCTCAAGACCCTGAAAGTTATGTTCACCGTATTGGACGTACAGGTCGTGCAGGAAATAAAGGGCTAGCGTTAACTCTAGTTACACCAAGAGAACTTCCACATTTAAAAACAATCGAAAAAACGTCGAATCGTAAAATTACGCGCAAGCCAGTTCCAACTTTAGCTGAAGCGATGGAAGGGCAACTGCGTATGACGGTTGAGAGCTTAATGAAAACGGTAGAAGAAAATGATATCCAATCGTACCGTATGTCAGCTGAACAACTACTTGAAGAGACTGATTCGGTAACGTTACTTTCTGCTGCTTTGAAAATGTTAACGAAAGAGCCAAATGATGTGCCAATTAAGTTAACAGAAGAAGCGCCGTTACGTATAAAAGGATTTAAATCTGGCGGCGGTGGTGGCCGTGGCAAAGGTAAAGGCGGCGGTGGTTATGGCCGTGGAAATAAAGACCGCGATCGAAATCGAGGCGATCGTGACCGCGATCGTAAAGGTGGATCACGTGGTCAAGGGAAAAATGGTAAAGTAAGAGTAGCCGCTTCACGAAAAAAGAAAAAAGATTAATTTTATAAATTGGGAAGGCAACGATTAGCTTTTAATCGTTGCCTTTTTGTATTTTTGAAATTCTGACCATCTTGCCATGACAAAAAAACGAGTACCATTAAAGCCTTTGTTTTGAAGAAACTAATACTTATATATACTTTGGAAACCTAATTACGTCTAAGTGAACAACTGCGTTTGAGTTTTAGCTTTTCTAAAAAGCTATGTTAAAGCATGTTGTTAAAATACGTTGGGGCACATCGTGTGAAAGTGACTGAAATTTTTTCGTTGAACACAAATAATAGAGAAGTACTGATCTGATGGGCTTTAGGAAGAGCTTGTTTTTACATAGTAAAATCACTGTGTTAGATAACCTTACAAAACCGTTGAAGTAATTTTTAGATTATTTAAAATAAGAGTTAACAAGAGATGTTAATAAAGATTACATGAAAGGGAAGTGTTAATTATGAGTACAGTTTCTTCTACAAAAGAGTTAACTTTAGAGGCAATTAAGGAGATTATTAAAGAAAAGCATGTGGAACTGCTTCATATGCAATTCGTTGACATTGAAGGTACATTAAAGCATGTAACGATTACGGCGGAACAAATTGATGCGGCAGCTGAAGGAAAAATCATGTTCGATGGATCTTCAATTACTGGATTTTCTCCGATTAATAAATCTGATTTATATTTGATGCCAGACTTAAATACATTCTGTGTTCTTCCTTGGTCAGTAGAAGAAGGGTACTCAGAAGCTCGCTTTCTATGCGGAGTAAAAAATCCTGATGGATCGGATTTCGAAGGAGATCCACGTCACGTTTTAAAAAGAACGGTAGATAAAGCAAAAGAGCAAGGCTATGGCATTAGTGTTGGCCCAGAGCTAGAGTTCTTCTTATTTGAAACAGATGAAAAAGGCCGACCTACATTAAATACACAAGACGTTGGTGGATACTTTGAGCCATCACCACATGACTACGGTGAGAAGGTTCGTCTAGCAATCTACCGAACGTTAAAAGAGATGGGCTTCACAATCGAAGCGTCTCACCATGAGGTTGCTGAAGGTCAGCATGAGATCAACTTTAAGTATGCAGATGCACTAGGTGCTGCGGATAATGCGACAACGTATAAATGGGTTGTTAAAACGGTTGCTAGACAATTCGGACTACATGCTTCATTTATGCCAAAGCCGATTGCTGGTGCGAACGGAAGCGGAATGCATACAAACATTTCATTATTTGACCTAGAAAAGCAAGAAAATGCGTTTTATGATAAAAATGACAGCCGTGAGCTTTCAGAGAAAGCATACCAATTTATCGGTGGCTTAATTGATAACATTGATAACTTCGTAGCGGTAATTAACCCGCTAGTAAACTCTTATAAGAGACTAGTACCTGGTTATGAAGCACCATGCTATGTAGCTTGGTCAGCATCAAACCGTTCAGCTCTTATTCGTATTCCAGCTACACGTGGAGCTGGAACTCGTGTAGAAATCCGTTGTCCAGATCCATCCGCAAACCCTTACTTAGCATTTGCCATTATTGCATCAGCTGGCCTGGATGGTGTTGATCGTAAGCTAGAAGCACCTGCTGAAGTAGTCGATGACATCTTCAGTATGTCACCTGCAGAATTAAAAGAAAGAGGCATTCGCAACTTACCAACAAGTTTAGAAGCTGCAGTTGACGCGTTAGAAGAAGGGAAAATTGGTCGTGAAACGTTAGGAGATCATGTATTTGCAGAGTTTGTTGATTTAAAACGTGGCGAGTACGATAGCTTTAGAACAGCTGTTCACGGCTGGGAAATCGACAACTACCATGCGAAATTCTAACCTTATATAAAAGAAGCACCGTACAGTCATTGGCTGTGCGGTGTTTCACGTGAAACGAAGTTTAATGCCCTTTTATAGAAGTGGTGGAGAAACATACTTGTACTATTTTCTTGGGAATTAAGAAAATAACCAATAAATATTCACCTTCTAACAAATAATTGGTTATTTATGTTAAATTTTAAAAACAACAATTAGTTAATATATGGGAGGAGAGAGGATGAATAGAAAAACTTTAATTTTTATTTTAGGTATTGCTACTGGTTTGTTACTAAGGGCAACATTAGTTCCAACAGTATTTAGTGGTTCTATAGTAAAGATAATTGATGTAGCTATGGTTATTATACTTATTTGCATAATAGGCAGAAGTGTCTATAAAAAGTTTGTTCGACCGCCACAAAATGAAAATTATTAAACTACCATGAAGAAAAAATTTAACGAAACAGAAATGTTGAGTTTCAAATAACTATGTTGTAATATTCTGATTATTACGATGCGTTTAGTAATGATTTTTTGGAGGGGTTTATATGTCGTTAAAGGTAGGCGATATCATTTCATTTGAGCGGACTTTTACAGTAAAAGATGTTGAATTATTTACAGCAGTTTCAGGTGATGAAGGAAATCATCATGTTACACCAGATGAACAAGGCAGACTTGTTGTACAAGGGTTATTAACGTCAACTTTACCAACAAAAGTAGGTGGAGATTATAATGTCTTAGCTCGGAATATGAATTTTGAATTTATAAGGCCTGTGTATACGGGTGACACGATCGTATGTGAGGTAAAAATTGAAAAATATGAGAAGACTGAAAAGAATAGAACAGCGATTTTGGCGACCTTTTTATGTAAAAACCAGAATGAAAAAGAAGTATTAAAGGGAGATTTTTCAGGAGTAATACTATAATACTTGGGATACTTACCTAAATTAAACCATATAGATCAAAACACTTGGGGTGCATCTACCCAAGCGTTTTGATTGACTAATTGTATGGTTTTTTAAATTTTTACCTAGTCAAATTAATTATTCAAATGAGTATAGCCAAAACCGCTCGTAATTTAACCGATCAATGGCTTCATCGTTACCTTCTTGAAGCGCAAGCTCCGTTTGTCTGACAACTTCTTGCATTTGCGTCTTATGTGCCTTTAGAGCATCGAGCTTTTGTTGGCTGTAGGATTTTACGTCATTCACAATTTGCGGTTCTCCTAAGTCGGCGATACTTTCTCTTGATATAGCAAGTGCATGTACGGTTGGGCGGTTTTCTTTTGGCATTGATGCTATTGCCTTCATGACCACTGCACCGCAAGCATCATGGTCAGGATGAATGCTGTAGCCCGGGTAAAATGTAATGACTAGAGTTGGCTGGCAATCCTCAATTAATTTTCTAATCCGAGCGGAAAGTTTGTCCTCGTTCTCAAATTCAATCGTCTTATCTCTTAACCCAAGAAGAATTAAATCGTCGATTTTAAGAATTTTAGCTGCATCTTCTAATTCTTTTTTTCGTATTTGGGATAAAGTTTCGCGGTTAGCGATCGGTGGGTTCCCCATGTTTCTCCCCATATCTCCTAATGTCATACAAGCGTATGTGATTTTCCAGCCTTTTTCTTTATAAGATAGCATTGTCCCTGCTACACCAAATGATTCATCATCAGGGTGAGGTAATATGACTAGTAAGTGATTGTCCATAAGAACCCTCCTTTTATTTAAATGGATGCGGACTTAATTGAAGAGAAACAGCTAACCGCCCTTTTTCATCTAAGCCTGCTAATAATAGTTGTTCGCCTTCCATCGTCCAGTGAGTCAGACCTTCAGCATAAATCCAACCTAAATCTATTTTTAGACCTACTCGATGAGGACCGTTTCCTGAAATTTTCCCATGCTCATAAATGACTTTTCCGTTGCGGATAAAGACCCCTGCTGAAAAAGGCGTTCCGTTTCGATAGGCTGTATAGGCCCCGTTCGTTGTCTCTAAATGGACGTATACCTCTTGATTGGCTAATTGATCTATCATCTGTTGAACTAACTGTTTATTAATAGCTTCCATTGCTTTTCCTCCTTTACACATTGATTGGTAAAGTTTGTTTGATGTTAATGGTCATATGTAGCTGTCCATTATTATACTACTTCTATCATACTAAATCCTAAAAGACATAGCACGTAGTAAGCATGATAAAATTAACAGCTTACTTTTTTAGTTGAATTAACTATTCATACTGTTGGGAAAATTTTATAATTGAGGGGAGGATATGCTTTTTTACAGGCTCTTTTCTCAAAGAATATTGCTTTTTTTACAAAAAACGAAAGGTTAGAGGGTATGACATGAAAAATAAAATGATACTCTACATCATTCCAGTTACGATCGTTGTCTTTGCTCTTTTCCTTTTGTTTTTCTATGAACAAAGTGAAAGAAAGGTAACGGCTTCTGATGGGATTCTCGATTTATCCGACGTTTCACTAAAAGAGCTTGGTCCTACACCGTTAACAGGCGAGTGGAAGTTATATTGGAAACAGTGGACAGACCCTAGTGGTACATTGAGTCATGATGAGGGAATGGTCCTTGATATGCCAGCGAAGTGGAATGGACTAGTGTGGGACGGTGAACGTCTATCAGGCGATGGCTATGCAACGTACCGTTTAAAAATTAAAATTTCTGAAGAAGACGTTGGCGAAATGTTAGGGCTTTACTTACCAAACGCTTTTACCTCTTATAAAGTTTGGGTAAACGGCAAGGAGCTAGGCGGTGCAGGGTCACCAGGTATGACTAGAGAAACGACTGTCCCTTTATATTCGCCGCAGGTCGTTTATTTTAAGCCATATACCGAACAAATTGATCTCGTTTTTCATGTCGCTAACTTTCATCATTCTAAAGGTGGTCTTTGGCGAACGATTCGAATTGGCGAAGATCAAGCCATGACAAGTTTACGAGAAAAACAGTTAGCGTTTGAGATGTTTCTTATTGGAAGTTTGTTAGTAATGGGTCTTTACCATCTAGGTTTATATATATTGAGGAGAAAAGAAAAATCAACGTTGTTTTTCGGATTGTTTTGTCTCGTTATTGGCATCCGAGCAGCGATGGTTGGAGAAGTTTTCTTTTTGCAAATGTTTCCCCAGTTTCCTTGGGAATGGTTAAAAAAGGTTGAATATACTTGTTTTTATATAGCGGTCCCGCTGTTCATTTCTTTTGCTAGGCAGCTCTATCCAAATGAAGTTCATAAAGTGATTACTCGTTCAATCTGGGGAATAGCTAGTTTGTTTGTTTTAGTGGTCCTTTTTGCCCCAGCTCGTGTATTTACGCATACGTTAACCGCTTATCAAATCATTACAGTCATCGTTATCCTTTTCATTATTTTTGCTGGGATACAGGCTTTTAAAAACAACCGTGATATGATTACTCTAAATCTTGGAGTTGGCATTATTTACGTCTTAACCATAATTAATGACTTCCTATTTTACAATCAAATCATTACAACGAGAGAACTATCGCCTTTTGGGTTGTTTATCTTTTTATTTGGCCAATCGTTTCAACTATCTACACAGTTTTCACGTGCGTTCTCTAAAGTAGAAGAGGTTACGGACCAATTACAAGAGTTAAATCAAAACCTCGAAAAGAAAGTAGAGGAACGGACGATTGGTTTAGAAAAATCTCAAAAAGAAACAGTGGAAGCGTTGATTGAAATGTCTGTACTAGAAGAAAGAAACCGAATCGCCCATGAAATTCATGATATTATAGGCCACTCTCTGACAACAGTTATCGTTCAACTAGAAGCAGGAAAGCGCCTTTCTAAAGCAAACCCTGAACAAGTCTATGAAAAGATGGAGCTATCACAGGAGCTGCTACGTAAAGGCTTAGAGAGAATAAGAGAATCGGTGAAAGTCCTTGGTGAGATTCAAGAAACCATGGACATGGAAGAAGCCCTAAAGGTTTTGATTGATGATACCGTAAAAGCAACGGGTGTCAGAATAACCAGTCAGATTGAGCCGTCTCCGAAGCTAAACCATGCACAAAAGAAAGTGATTTATTACGCACTTCAGGAAGGAATTACAAACGGAATCCGCCACGGGAAAAGTACTCATTTTCATTTTACATTAACAATGAAGGAAGACTCTCTTGAGTTTAAACTGATTGATAATGGGGTCGGTGGTGAAAAAATAGAATACGGCTTTGGTCTTAATGCGATGCGAAACCGTATAAAAATGCTGAACGGAGAAATGACTTTAAAAGCGGAAAAAGACAGAGGCTGTCAATTGATCATTATTTTGCCTTTCGAGCAAGAGTTGCCTACAATGTTAGATGAATAACTGAAACGAGGAGTGAAAACATCATGGAACAATGGGTAGCGATAAAAGAAAATATAAAACAGTGGGTAAGAGAAGTGGGTAAAGAACAGTTAGTAAAAATGGAACAGCCTTTTCAGATGAAATCGAAGTCATCGGACATCGACTTAGTAACAGAGGTCGATGAGTGGAGCGAGCAATTTCTAATGGAGAAAATTAAAGCGGAATATCCAGACCATGCGATTATGACTGAAGAAAGCGGCTGGCATGAAGGACAAGCCGAATATGAATGGGTGATTGATCCGATCGATGGAACTGTCAATTTTGCTCATCGTTTCCCATTCTTTTGTATTTCTATCGGCGTAAAGCATAAAGGAGAAACGGTCATCGGGGTCGTTTACGCGCCAAGATTGGACGAAATGTATGAAGCCATCAAAGGAAGTGGTGCAACGCTAAATGGGAGAACGATCACGGTTTCAGCTACCGAACAATTAAACAAGGCAGTCGTTGCAACTGGCTTCCCGTACGATAAAGGAACGGATCCTAACAATAACGTCGAAAACTTTAATGCAATTATTACAAAAATCGGCGGGATAAGAAGAACAGGAAGTGCTGCGATAGACTTATGCCAGGTCGCTGCAGGACGCTTTGATGCATATTGGGAGATCAAACTGAAAGAATGGGATATTTGTGCGGGACTACTAATTGTAGAAGAGGCAAAAGGGAACACATTTAGTGCGGAAATAGAAAAAGGCTACCAAGTACTAGTCGGAACTCCAGCGATCTATGATGAGCTTTCAACTATTTTAAGCTGGGAAAAGTAGGGTGCATGGGAGAAATCGGTGCGAAAGCAGTGAATGGAGCACAGGTTTTACAGTAAAAGGAAGAAAGCAGTGCTAAAGCAGAAATTGGAGCACTAATTTTACAGGAAAAGGAAGAAATCGGTGCGAAAGCTGGGATTGAAGCAAGGGTTTTACATTAAAAGGAAGAAAGTAGAGCGAAAGCAAGAATTAGAGCACCAGTTTTACACTAAAAGTAAAAAATTAGTGCTAAAGTGAAGATTGGAGAGTAGTAGGTTGTGTGGAATGTAAGTAATGACTGGGATCGTATCCTAAAAAGTGAGTTTACAAAAGAGTATTTTCAAAAGTTGCAGCAAACTTTGCAAGACGAGTATCAAACAGGAACAGCTTATCCGAGTGAGCATGAGGTGTTTAATGCCTTTAACTACACGCCTTTTTCAGAAGTAAAAGTTGTCATTTTAGGGCAGGACCCGTATCACGGGCCCAATCAAGCACACGGTTTAAGTTTTTCTGTAAACACAGGAGAAAAACTGCCGCCATCGCTTAAGAATATTTATAAGGAATTACATAGTGATATCGGTTGTGATGTGAGTAATAATGGATGCTTAATCAAGTGGGCTAAGCAAGGGGTTCTTCTATTAAATACGGTTTTGACTGTAAGAAAAAGCGAGCCTAATTCTCACAAAGGAATAGGTTGGGAGCGATTTACGGACTCAGTCATTGAGAAGCTAAATGAACGCGACAAGCCGATCATTTTTATCTTTTGGGGAAGACATGCCCAAGCGAAAGAAACGTTAATTGACGGTCAGCACCATTACGTGATTAAATCGCCACATCCGAGTCCTTTTTCCGCCAATCGAGGTTTTTTCGGTAGTAAACCTTTTTCAAAAGTAAATGAAATACTAAAAGAACTGGGCGAGAGGTCGATCGATTGGCAAATTGACGAAGTGTGAACAGTCTTAATGCAGGATAGTTAAGGTTGTTTCGTTCGGGAGCGCCTTTCGAATGAAATGACTATTATAAATGCTAAAGAAGTTGCTCAAAGTGGTTTTAGATAACCTAAAATGGGCAGCTTTTTTTGGTTGCTTTACTCAAAGGGTCTTGGTTTACGAAAGAAGCCTTGAAATAGAAAAATAGATTGGAAAAAAAGCTAAAAGAGAAATCATGTCAGATCATCTTCCAAGTTTATAGTTTCTGAAAATTAAGAATGTATAATTAAGTTAACAAAAGATGTTAGCTTAGCTAACGCAGAAGCGAAGGGAGAGGTTGACAGATGGAACAAATTTTAATGGATAATTTGTGGGTCATCATTGGTACTTTTTTAGTTTTACTTATGCAAGCTGGATTTATCTTACTTGAAGCAGGTTCGACTCGAATGAAGAATGCAGGTCATATCGCAGGCAAGACGATTTTTACAATTAGTTTAGGCTCAATTATTTTCTGGGCAGTTGGTTGGGGCTTCATTTACGGTGATAGTGCAGGTGGCTTTATCGGAATGTCAGATTTCTTCTTCGGAGATGCTTCTGCACCGACTGACGGGTTAGCAGGTTCCGTAGACTTCATGTTCCAAATGATGTTTGCTCTTATTGCTTTAACGATTGCTTTTGGAGGGTTCGCAGAACGTGCAAAATTATCTGCATATGTCATCTTTGCCCTTTTATTCTCCGCTTTGGTTTATCCAGTAGTTGCACACTGGGTATGGGGTGATGGTTGGTTAGGAGGTCTTGGTAAACAAGACTTTGCAGGATCTACAGTTGTTCACTTAACAGGTGCAATGGCAGCTCTAGCAGCAACAATCATTCTAAAACCGCGTATTGGTAAGTACAATAAAGATGGTTCATCGAACGATTTAGCAGGTCACAACCAAGTATACACAGCTTTAGGGGTCCTTCTTCTATGGGTAGGTTGGTTTGGATTTAATGGCGCTAGTACATTTGAAGTAGCCGATGCATTCTTTGGATATGTCCTTCTTAACACGCAATTAGCAGCAGCAGCAGGGGCCATTGCCGCGATGTTCTTAATTTGGATGATGAGCGGGAAAGCAGATGTTCCAACAACATTAAACGGGGCTTTAGCAGGTTTAGTAGCGATTACAGCATCTTGTGGTTTCGTTGCACCTTGGGCAGCAGTTATTATTGGTATTATTGGTGGACTGATTGTCGTTGTAAGTATGAAAATTTTTGACCGTGCAAAAATCGATGATCCAATCTTTGCATTATCGGTTCACGGTACAGCAGGGATCTGGGGAACCCTTTCAACTGGTTTCTTCGCAGTTCCAGCATTATCGACTGAAATTGGCTGGGGTCAAGCAGGATTGTTCTACGGCGGCGGATTTACACAATTAGGTGTTCAAACTTTAGGTGTTGTCGCTGGTGGAATTTACGCATTCGTTGTTTCATTCATTATCCTTTTCGTAATGAATAAAGTAATGGGTGGACTTCGCGTAACAGAAGAAGAAGAAATTATGGGTCTTGATATTAGTGAACATGGAAGCTACGGCTATCCAGAAAGCATGCAAACTAAAGAAAAAACAGGTGCATAGAATGGGTGGTGAAACCATGTGAACCAACCTGTCATGAAAACGTATGAACAGTTGAACATGTGGAGAACGTCAAACATTGAACAAGTACAATTTGATCATCCAAAATTAAATGAGTTTCATGATGCACTCATTACTCAAACGGTCACATTAGCCATTGAAACAGTAACAAGTGAGTGGGGTCCTCCCCCTGCTCACTTTGCTTTCTTTATGATGGGAAGTGCAGCGAGGTTTGAACAGGCGCTTTGGAGTGACCAGGATCACGGGATCGTGTTCGAATCAAAGGGAGATAGTCAAAAAGAAAGTGCATATTTTCTAAAGCTCGGTCAAGAAATTACCGAGGGATTAGAAAGTGTCGGGTATGTAAAATGCGATGGTTTGGTTATGGCTTCAAATAAGCAGTGGTGCCATTCTATTTTTTCATGGAAAAAACAACTGCACGGCTGGATGGAAGAAGAGAGCTTTGAAACTTTACGAAACTTGCTTACTTTTTTTGACTCGAGGACTTTTATAGGAGATAGCAGATTACTTGATGAGTTAAAAGACGTAATTTTCAAGGAGCTTACGAGAAATCCACAGCTCATTCAAAGACTTTTTAGTAATATTGAGCGGCGTAAAAAAGCGATTGGAGTGTTTGGTCAATTATTACCAGAGTCATACGGTACTCACGCAAACGTCATTCATTTAAAAAATACCGTTTTATTTCCTTATGTTAATTCTTTACGACTGTTAGCGCTACAAGAGCGAATTAAAAGCCCTGAAACCGTTGCAAGATTTGACCAGCTACCACAACATTTAGCGGAGATAAAAGAGTTAAAAAAGATCTTTCAAGAGTTACTGCAATTCAGGCTTCGTTTCCAAGCTAATAAAAAAAGCTATGAAACCATTCATCTATTAAAAATTAGCAAGCTAACAGCTGCAGATAAAAAAGAGCTTAAAGAGTATATCCGGATGGGCGCACACCTTTATAAGCTGACGAAAAAGCATATCGATAAAGGGTGTGGTTTGAAGTGATTAACCACATGATTCATTACATGAAACAGCTTTCAGGAAAGCTAAGTCCGAATGTATATACGTCTGTTCAGCAGCAATCGAATGCGGCGCAGCTGGCATATATGAGGCAGCTTCAAAAAGAAATAAAGAAAGAAAGTGTATTAAACAAGCGTTTTGAAGAACTCGAAGTTGTCGTTTTTGACATAGAAACGACGGGCTTTTATCCTGATCGCGGTGATAAGATCCTCTCTGTTGGGGCTGTTAAAGTAAAAGGAACAACCGTTATTGAAGGTGATAGCTTTTACTCGTTAGTTCAGCATAACGAACAACTGTCTGATGAGGTAGCCGCGCTGACAGGCATTAACAGGGAGCAATTGCTTGGGGCGCCAACGATTGATCAAGTTCTCGAAAAGTTTTTTCAGTATGTGAAAGGGCGAACGTTAGTGGCTCATCATGCACAGCATGAAAAATCATTTATGCAGCATGTTTCTTGGCATGTTTTGCGAACAAATTTTATGCATCGTGTCATTGATACGTCTTTTTTGATAAAAATAGCGACACCCGACCAAAGCTTAAAAACGTTGGATGAATGCTGTCAGTTTTTTGAGGTTCCGATTTCGACGAGGCATCATGCGTTAGAAGATGCAAAAATGACCGCACATTTGTGGATCAAAAATGTTCAAAAGGTTCAGCAGTTAGGGTTTGAAACGCTTCAAGAGGTTTATACGGAATTAGCAAAATAATTACACATTCGGAGCTTAAAGGAGGGAGGGGATGAATAAGAAATTCCCTCGTCATGTGGCGATTTTCCCAATTAGTGTTGTTAAAGAAATGACTCAATTAACAGCAAGACAAATTCGTTACTACGAAGAGCAGGGGCTTATAAAGCCTGCCCGTAATGAAGGAAATCAACGAATTTTTTCTTTAAACGATATTGATCGCTTTGTAGAAATAAAAGGGCTCATTGATCAAGGGGTAAATATAGCAGGGGTTAAGGCGATCTTTTTTACAAAACAACATCATCAAGAAAATATCATTCCTAATCAAAGAGATCGGTCGATGCTCCGTCTTTCGGAAAGGGATTGGGAAGATTTAATTGAAAAGTACAGAACTGATGGCTTTTCATCATCGTAAGGCGAGACTCGGGGAACCGGGTCTTTTTGTGTGAACTGCGATTACTCAACAAAGGGCTATAACACATCCAATATAGAGTACCTCATAGAGAATGGCCTACTAGGCTCTTTTTTTACCCTTGGACCTTGGAGACCAACGTGTTTGCACGCTTTTCAAATAAAAAATAATGATTAGTGCCTAAGAATAGGAAACAGGGTCATAATAACGATAACGAATTTAATGGGAGTGTTTTAGCTTGTGAATCTAGCAAGGATGTAAGGAAACTTTCATATATATTCCGAGATGATTATCGTTTTCTTTCCAAGACAAGTAGTGTAAAATATTTAGGGTAACGAAACAAAGAGAGGAGTAAGAGGCATGCAAACTCAATATAATCAATTGTGGGACTTAGATAGTATTTTTCCAGGTGGAAGTGAATCAACGGAGTTACGATCCTTTATAAAAGAGACAAAAGAAGAGTTAGTAGCTCTTGAACAATCGCTTCAACAATTAACGGAACTACATAAAGAAAAAGATAAATTTGTTGGAATTATTGAAAGCGCTCAAAATGTTGCTGCAAAAGTAAGAGAGGTTGGCGCATTTATTGGTTGTTTAACTGCGCAGAACGCGGCTGATAAAAAGGCTATCCAGTTAAGTGGAACAGCAAAAGAGCTGTCCTCGTTGTATCAAGGTGTGTTAACGAGCATTGATGAAAAAATCATGCAGTTAGACGAGGCAGAATTACAGTCACTGATTGACAATCACTTTAAAGATGTAGCTTTTTATTTAAATGAAAGAGCACAACGAGCGAGTGAGAAGCTATCCCCAGCAGAAGAAAAGTTAGCACAAAAGCTATCGACGAGCGGTTACCATGCTTGGGCGGATATGTATAATGCGCTTGTCAACAGTATGAAAATTACGTTTGAAGAAAACGGAAAAACAGAAGAGCTGTCTGTCGGACAAGCGGAAAATAAGCTAGCGAATAGTGATCGTCAGGTTCGTATCGATGCTTTTGGGAAGTGGGAAAAAACATGGACTGAAAACGAAGATCTTTTTGCTACTACGATTAATCATTTAGCAGGATTTAGATTAGGTCTATATGAAAAAAGAGGCTGGACGAATGTTTTAAAAGAGCCTCTTGAAATTAACCGCATGTCAGAAGCGACATTGAATGCGATGTGGGATACGATTACGAAAAATAAAACACGCTTTATGCCGTATTTAGAGCGCAAAGCGAAGTATTTGGGGTTAGAGAAACTAGCTTGGTATGATGTACATGCACCAATCGGAAGCTCAAGTTCATCGATTCCATACGAAGAAGCAGCTGAAACGATCATTGAACAGTTTGGAAAGTTCAGCCCGAAAATGGCTGAGTTTACAAAGATGGCGTTTGAAAAAGATTGGGTTGAAGCAGAAAATCGACCAGGAAAACGACCTGGTGCATTTTGTACAACTCTACCAGCAAGCGGTGAAACACGTGTATTTATGACATACAGCGGCAGTGCATCTAATGTTTCAACGCTAGCACACGAATTAGGTCATGCATACCACGCTTACGTGATGCGGGACATGCCGAATTTTGCCCAGTCGTATGCGATGAATGTGGCAGAAACAGCTTCTACTTTTGCAGAACTAATCGTTAGTGATGCTGCGGTACAACAAGCGGAATCAGATGAAGAAAAGCTCGTTCTGATTGAGAGCAAACTAGGTCGAGCAATTGCCTTCTTTATGAATATTCATGCGCGTTTCTTATTTGAAACAAGATTTTATGAGAATAGAAAAGAAGGGCTCCTTTCGGCCAACGACTTAAATGAATTAATGGTAGAAGCACAGAAGGAAGCTTATTGTGACTCGTTGTCAGAGTATCACCCACACTTTTGGGCAGCTAAGCAACATTTCCACATTACAGGGGTTCCGTTCTACAACTTCCCGTATACATTTGGTTTCTTATTCAGCCTAGGTGTCTATGCACATGCTCTTGAAAAGGGCGCTTCATTTGAAGATGGTTACGTCGAGTTACTGCGTGATACAGGAAGTATGAACGTTGAAGAGTTGGCACAGAAACACTTAAACGTTGACCTTACGCAAGCCGATTTCTGGCAGAAGGCGATCGACCTTGTCGTTAAAGACGTCGACCAATTCTTAGAACTAACGGAATAAAAAAAGAAAGATCCAGTGCCAGGCACCTTTAGTCAACTAAAGGTGCCTGGCACCATTTTCATATTCACTTCATTTTCATTTTCTTTATAGTATTTTCATCGCTGACAGCAAATTTTAAGTAATGGTATAATAGGGGAAAAGATGTCGAATAATGGAGAGCTTTTATGGGTATTGAAAAGCAAAAACGGTTAGACCTGATCTATAAACGAAATCAATTAATGGCGAAACTCTTAATCATTTTCTATACATGTAGCTTAATCATTAATGCAATGATTGATCCAGCAATACTCAAATATATTGCTCCAACGGGTATTGTCATTTGCGCTATCATTTATTTTCTTGCAAAAAAGAAACAGCTAGCAACAATGACGATGTACATAACTATATTTTTTGTTTTTAGCTTCTTTTCCATCTTGATTGCCTATGAACCGTTGCTAATTAATTTCATCTTCATTTGGTTAGGACTCATCATGAGTTCAATTTTTCATTTGGTAAGACCGATCTTATTTGCTAGTTTTCTGACGACGATTGCAACGACTTATTTTTTCTTTAAGTTCCAAAACGAATTATTTCTAGGTTCAGACAAAATTGATGTCGTCTATGTCGTGTTATTTGGAATACTAGTTACGATCTTTTTAGTATTTTCTAGCCGATTTACTGAAAACCTATTACAACAGGCTGAATTAAAAACCGAGAAAACATCAAAACAGCTAATAGAGGCGAAAGGGTACTTAAATTCTCTATTTAATCAACTGACAGACCCTATTGTCATTCATGATAAAAAAGGGAAGATTTATCAAGTGAATAGTGGTTTTGAAAAGACGTACGGATGGAAAAATGAAGAGGTGGTAGGTAGAGTTATGCCGCACCTCGAAGAAAATCAACTTAGTATGTTGCAAGAAAAGTGGATGTTGGTCTCACAAGGTGAAATCATTCGAGAGGTAGAATTAAAAAATTGGACGAAGGATCGCGGCTTATTGGACGTAGCAATATCAGTATCAGCAATCCGAACAGAAGATGGAAGAGTTGTTGCCCTAGCATCAATCATCAGGGATATTACGGAAAAGAAACAGACAGAAGAGTTTATTAGAAGATCAGAAAAGCTATCGGTCGTCGGTCAGCTAGCTGCTGGTGTCGCTCACGAAATTCGTAACCCAATTACCGTCATCTCTGGTTTTCTGCAACTAATGCACCAACGCGAAAATCAGTCCAACAATCACGTGCCTGTGATGTTAAGTGAGCTTGCTAGAATTAATAAAATCATTAGCGAATTTTTGTTATTAGCTAAACCAAGTGTGCAAAAGTTCGAAAGGGTCAAGATTTGTTACTTAATTCGAGAAGTCCTAACTCTTTTAAATACATCTGCAATCATGAAAAGCATTTCAATTACGTCTGAGTTCTCTATCAAAGATACGACGGTTGAATGTGATCCAGACCAAATAAAACAAGTATTAATTAATTTACTAAAAAATAGTATTGAAGCAATGGACGATGGTGGACACATTCATGTCCAAGTTTATGAGGTTAATAAAAACATCATTAATATTCAAATTAAGGATGAGGGTAGTGGTATTCCACAGGAAGTTATTCAACGAATCGGTGAGCCGTTTTTTACGACAAAACAAAAAGGGACAGGGCTTGGGTTAATGATTTGTGACCGTATTATTGAGCATCATAACGGTAAATTGAAAATTTCTAGTGTTGAAGGTGAAGGAACCACTGTAGATATTTACTTAAATAAAGATGTAGGTGAACAGGAGGCAATAAATGAATATTCCAGTTCAGAATATAATTTCGAAAGTCGAAAAACAAGTGAACGAAATGAAATTACAAGTGGCTCAAGGTAACGAACGTGGAGTGCAAGAGGCTGCAAAATTAATTCAAGCTTACTGTGAATTAGTCATGGACAAAGAAGGGGTAGCTACAGAGAAAGCTAAAATGTTACCAGAGAAAAAGGTCTTACCAACTACTAGTGTAACAACATCAACAAGTCATATTAATTCAACTAAAGATGAAGGAAGCTTGTTAGACTTTTAGTTAACGAACGACGTTTTTGCCAACATCATTTCACTCACGATAATTACGTAAGGACTAAGGCACGCTAAGTTAACGGTCCAAATAGCAAAAAAGCAACAATCTTTTATAAAAGAGCCTGCGATTATTATTGTTAAAACGAGTTGTGTTATTCTATAACTAAAATCGATAGTCAGGTAAAGGAGAATAGTAGATGTTCAACATATTTATCGTCCTTGGTAGTATTGGTGCTGCATTAGGTGTTGCATTAGGCGCATTTGGGGCTCACGGATTGGAAGGTCGTCTCACCGAGCATTACTTAAAGATTTACCAAACGGGTGTACAGTATCATATGTATCACGCGCTCGGATTAATTTTAATTGGTTTAATTAGTTGGAAGAGTGTCGAGTCTAGTTTAGTTCATTGGGCTGGCTGGCTCATTGTTTTAGGAATTATTTTATTTTCAGGTAGTTTGTATGTTTTGGCAATTACCGGCATCTCAAAGCTAGGTATGATCACACCGTTGGGTGGAGTCGCGTTCATCGCCGGTTGGGTACTTCTAGCTGTAAGCATGTTTAGAGCATAAAAAAGGCCGACTCTCAAGTGTCAGGCCCTCTTGTGCACACAAATTATAGTGTATCAATTAGGAATGATTGCAACTATATGTGTGGGGAGGACCTGACCTTTTTAATGAGTCAGCCATTTTCCTTTTTAAAAAATATCTTGTTTAGTCTTCACGAGGAGGATATTGAGCTAATGGCATTGCTTGACCAAAAGGGTAGTCGTAATTTATTGGCTCATCAAATTCAACGTAGTCAAGATTTACCATTAATAGTAAGTAATAATTATCATTCACATCGTCATGAAGGATAATATGATCTCTTCCAGCTTCTTCAACGTGGCCAGTAAAGACACGCGCAGGCCATTCAGGATTATTCTCAAAGGTCATATAAACTCTTGCAGCTTTACCTCGATTGAGGCGAAGAATGTTTTCAATATAAGATTGTTCCATTGGCAGCATCCCAGGGATTTGTGGGAATTGCTGTTGCTGAAATTGTGGTTGTGGTGCATAAAATAATGGAGGCATCATAGGTTGTTGCATCATAGGTTGTTGCATCATAGGCTGTTGCATCATAGGTTGTTGCATCATAGGCTGTTGCATCATAGGTTGTTGCATCATAGGCTGTTGCATCATAGGCTGTTGCATCATAGGCTGTTGCATCATAGGTTGTTGCATCATAGGTTGCTGCATCATGGGCTGTTGCATCATAGGATGATCCATCATAGGATGATCCATCTTAGGTTGCTGCATCATATGCTGCTCCATCATTGGATCCATTGTCGGTTGCTGATGTTGCATATGTGTGTGGCCATCCATTGTCGGTTGATTATCCCATTGTTGCTGATACATTGTATCACTCCTTTTTATGTTCTGAATGTATAATTTTCTTTAAAATGTACTATAAACTTGCGGACACTCTGATGCTAAAGGTGTGTAGAAGCAATGGAGCTTATAGCGGCCTGAATTCCACTGTCCCCACCACTGTGCGGGACAAGATCCTTCAGGGCGGAAGAACCATAAGGCAAATTCAGCTGGATGGTGTCGGTCTCCTCTAATGACTTGTCGTGCGAGTCTTCTTTCTTTTTCGCGAGCTCCTTGGTAGAAGTAACCTTTTTGTGTTGCTTCAAAGCCGCCAGGTGATTGAAACACCATTCTTTGAACTGAATTGATATCCACAAAATCTAAACAAGCAGATCGAACTCGATTGACCATTACATTGCCGGCCATTAACATCCCAAGTTCTCCTTCACCTTCTGCTTCAGCACGCATTAAACGAGCCATCAAATCAATATCACTGCTGTTGGCTTTTATAACGGCCATTCGTTCACCTCCTAATCATTAGATGCCGTACGTGGTGAGTTGGAGGACTGTCAATTGAATAGGTTTTTCATGGCTTAATCGTGTTACGGCATGCCCAAACACAGTTAGTTCAAATATATGTAAGGAAAAAATGGACTATGACCTTTTGATAAAAATCTCTATAAAAAAACCAGTCCCTATATACGGGACTGGACTGAAAAAATACTATAGTGTTTTTGGTCTAAGGCTATTATTTGAGTACTTTTCTTAAAGAAAGGTCTCATAAAACCTTTAGTAATTTTTGTTGATGGAAAAATTAAACGTGGAAGTAACGTTCAATGCCATCGATGTTTAAAAAGTTTCCAACGTAGAACGAGCCAAACTCGCCGAATCGTGCAGAAACTTCATCAAAGCGCATTTCGTATACTAGCTTTTTGAATTGAAGGACATCATCAGCGAATAAAGTTACGCCCCATTCCCAATCGTCAAATCCAACAGAACCAGTAATAATTTGCTTTACTTTTCCTGCATATTGACGTCCGATCATACCGTGGCTACGCATCATGTTACGGCGGTCTTCCATCGGAAGCATGTACCAGTTATCGTTTCCTTGACGACGCTTGTCCATCGGATAGAAACAAACATGTTTTGCTTTAGGTAACTTAGGGAAAAGACGAGCGCGAACCTCAGGGTTTTCCATCGGGTCTCCACCGTCTTTACCAGCCATATAGTTACTTAACTCAACAACAGAAACGTAAGAATATGTTGGAATTGTATATTCAGCAAAACGAGTTTTATTAAATGCTGTTTCAATTTCATTTAGTTGTTCCATAGTTGGACGAAGTAGCATAAGCATAAAGTCAGCTTTTTGACCAACGATCGTGTAAAGCGCATGACTACCTTCATTGTTTTCTTCTGTTTGGTTCCACTCTTCAAGCATACCAATAAATTCATTTAAAACTTGTTGGCGCTCTTCACTAGAAAGCGTTTTCCATGCAGGCCAATTGATTGCGCGAAAATCGTGTAAAGAATACCAACCATCTAGAGTAACTGCTGCTTCACTCATACTTTCCACTCCTTTGAAATATCAAATATATGTATCAAAACATACTATACCATAAACAGAGAAAATGGTGCCAGGCACCTTCAACACTTTACAGAGTTAAAGGTGCCTGACACCGAGAGTGATCTTATTTTTGGAGGAAGCGCTGGACGGCCATAAGATGTTCTTTTGTTTTTCCTGCTGCGCTTTGAGCATCTTCTTCCATCTTTAATACTTCAGCTAATGTGTGCTCATAGCTGCTGCCCATATTTTTCTTCATTAATCCGTAAGCAGTGGTTGGAAGTGCAACGAGTTGTTGAATGAGTTCGTCAGGTTGTCCAATTTTGTTTACTAAACCAATGCGGTAGGCCTCTTCTGCTGAAATCGGCTCACCAAGTGCCATCTCTAGAGCCTTTCCTAAACCGATGAGGCGGGGAAGGTAGTAAGACGCGCCAGCATCAGGGACGAGCCCAATTTTTAAGAAGCTGATTGCCATTTTTGCATCGTATTGTGCAACTCGGAAGTCACAAGCAAGTGCTAGACTTAGCCCTGCACCAACGGCAATACCATTAATGTACGCTACAGTTGGTTTTGCAATCGTATTCATGTATTGCAATAATTTATCGTATGTATCCCGTAAGTAGTCACCATAATCAACGTCACCTAAATTTTCTGTAGCAACACTTTTTAAATCTGCACCAGAACTAAAGGCATCGCCTGATCCAGTCAAAACAATGACACGAACGCTTTCATCTTCATTTGCTTGCTGGAAAGCTTGAAAAAGCTCACGGTGCATCGCTGAATTAATTGCATTTTTAACCGCTGGACGATTTAATGAAATAGTAGCGATATTATTTTGTACTTCATATGTTACAGTATTTTGATCCATCCCAATCCACTCCCTTATTAAATAAGCTGCTTCCATTATAATGAATAGTCATTCACTTTATCAACATATATAACGAAAATTCTGAAAAAATAGCTATTGTTATTTCTGTAAAATATTAACGAGACACCTTCTGTATGAGTGTAATTGAATAAGGAAACGATGAAAAAGAGTATCTTAACCGAAATCCACAGTAGACAGACTAAAACACTAAAAACATTTACTATTACTACCTTATAAATAATATAGGTGCTGCTGTTAAAGCTTAATGCCAAAATGGGTTTACTAAGAACCTTTTAGTTGCTTGAGAAGGTGGCTGAAAAGAACATTCTACACGATGAACCAAAATCAGCAATCAGCCCATCAACAATAGGCTTTAATACAGTTTGGAATAAACAGGAAATGCACGAAAATTTCTATTTTTACTACATTAATTAAGATAGTTTATTTTTTAAATAAAGAGGAGTATGCTTGGTGGTAAGGTCATCTGATCAATTGTAGGAGGAATTTATAGTGAGTGATCTCTTTACAGAAATTAAAGCACAAGTGAAAAGTCATTACCCGAACGTAGTTTTGCCAGAAGGTATGGATGAGAGAATAATACAAGCTGCTGGGCAGCTATCAAACGATGAAGTAGTCAAACCAGTTATCATTGGAAAAGAAAGTGATATTTACGCAAAGTCAAAAGAGTTAGGTGTAACTTTTAAAGATGTTGAAATTATAGAACCTGCAAAATATAACCAGTTGGATGAGTTGATTGCATCATTTGTTGAGCGTCGTAAAGGAAAAGAAACAGAAGATAGTGCACGCGAAAAATTAATGCAGGAAAATTATTTTGGAACGATGCTTGTTCATGTCGATAAGGCAGATGGGTTAGTAAGTGGGGCAGCCCACTCTACTGGAGATACCGTACGCCCAGCATTGCAAATCATTAAAACACAGCCTGGAATTCAGAAAACATCAGGTGTTTTCATTATGGTGAAAGGTGATCAAAAGTTTGTGTTCGGAGATTGTGCGATTAACATTGCTCCGAATGCAGAAGAGTTAGCAGAAATTGCAATTGCAACAGCAGAAACAGCTAAAGTGTTTGGCATCGATCCAAAAGTAGCGATGTTAAGCTTCTCAACAAAAGGATCAGCATCATCGATTGAAACCCGAAAAGTATCTGAAGCAACGAAAATAGCCCAACAAGCTCGTCCAGATTTAGTTATCGATGGTGAGTTCCAATTTGACGCAGCATTTGTACCAGCTGTTGCTCAAAAGAAAGCTCCAGATTCACCGTTAAGAGGAGAGGCGAATGTATTTATATTCCCAAGCCTAGAGTCTGGAAATTTAGGTTATAAGATCGCACAGCGACTTGGTGGATATGACGCGATTGGCCCAATTCTGCAAGGTCTAAATAAACCAGTTAACGATCTGTCACGTGGATGTAATGTTGCTGATGTGTATAAGCTTTCACTTATCACAGCCATGCAATCCATCACCCGCAAAGTACTTGCTTAAAACGGTGCCAGGCACCTTTAATGCTGCGCAGCATTAAAGGTGCCTGGCACTTATGCGTTCGTTACGTTTTATGATACGGATGTATTGTTCTTCGTAGGATTGTCGTTCTTCTTCTGTAAACGTTGATGAGCTAAGGTGTGCGCCTTGCTCTTTAAATGTGAGTAATAATTGATGAATGATCGATTGTACAGTTAGCTTCTGTCCAGTTAATTCGGATAACGAAGCCATCGTTTCGGGTACAATTCGAGGGTATTCAAAGGATGTTGGTTGTCCTTGAACAGCTTTGTCATAAAAGGTTTGAATGAGTTTTGCCCGTTCGCTGCCACTGCCGCTGACACAAAGGTAAATTTGTACTGCGACACCACCGCGAATTCGGCGTTGCGAAATCCCAGCAAACTTCTTTCCATCTATACTTAAGTCAAATGAGCCTGGACAATAAGACCCGACAATTTCTCTTGCTTCAACAGTCACACCATAAGGCTTCAGGAGTTGTTGAATCAGTGCAAACATGAGTTCATAGCCTTCATTAATCGAGAATTTTTTCTCTTCTTTAAGAATTAGTGATACATTTAAGATGCCTTGATCTAGTACGACAGCAAGGCCACCAGAGTTCCGAACGATGACATGATAGCCTTGTTCATTTAAAAACTCGATCCCTTCTTGGACAAAAGGAAGACGGCTATCCTGAATGCCGAGGACAATCGTATCGTGGTGTACCCACGTCCGTAACAAAGCGTCTGAAGAGCCATTTCCGACAGCAATACATAATGCATCGTCATAGGCAAACGACTGAAGCGCATCAAAGTAAACGCCCAGTGTTGATTGGTCGATAAACCGCCACGTTTGATTGGAGAGATGATTGGTTAATGTGTTCATTTACTTTACTCCTCAAATAAAGCTTAAATAGGTCTAAAATTCCTAAAGATTGCGAACGATAGTAGATATGGTATACTATCCTTTGTGAATAAAAGACACTATCTCATCTTACCATAAAGAATCGAAAGGAATTAACTCTAATGGCAAACGAATTTCGCATATGTGACATTTGCCAAGCCACGAATATAAAAACGTTATTGCCTCGGTTAAAAAAACTAGACTCTGATGCAGAAATTCATATCGGGTGTCAATCGTATTGTGGACCAGGCCGGAAAAAGTCTTTTACGATGGTCAATAACCGTCCCATATCGGCTGCAAATGAAGATCAATTAATTGAAAAAATTGGTAAAAAACTAAAATAAAAGTTATCTGTGCCATTCGGTCACAGGTAGCTTTTTTCTGTCCTTCATTCCGTAGGACTTTGTACGACAAAAGTGATCGCGTTTGTTTTTAATAACACAGCTTTCTCTTTTCGATGGATCGTATACTCTAACGGTTTAACAACGACTTCAAGTTCAGTCCAACCCAGGTATAACTCGTGAAGTAAGCGCAGCATTTCTTCTGTAGGGAGATTCACTTCAAACAGAGGATCTAAACTGTTATTGGTTGCCGTTTCAATCTCTTCGACCCCTGAATTGATAACGAGGTAATGTACCCCACCTGCGCGCGTACCCCTAATCATTTTTTCTAAGACATCTATGAAAACATCGACCGATGCGACATGCTCTACACTTGATATGGCTAAAATGTAATCATATGCTTGTTCCTCAATGGGAAACTCCTCTATGAGGGATAACACTGGATAAATATTTGCCTGAACTTGAAACTCGGAGCTGTACTCTTTAAGCTTTTCAATGGCCGTTTCAAGGTGATCGACACAATCGACAAGCCCGTTTGTTTGCTTTACTTTTTCAGCGAGAGGAATACTATGACGACCTACACCGCAGCCAAGATCTAGAATTCGCATACCTTGCTTTTCACTAACAACATTAAAGTAGTGCAGAGTCTTCTGAACGGGCTTATAAAGCCATGAACCTTTTTCAAACAGCTTATTTTCTTTGTAAAACGCATTGTGGTATCTCGCTTCTTCTTGCCGAATGTAGTCAATATTCACTTTTATAAAGCCCCCCTTAAACAAACTCCCATTATTTTACCATAAAATTCTGAAAGATTATTATTTCGTTAAGCTGTTGAGGCTGTTGAGACAACGTCTTATAACTTTTGTATAATATAATTAGATAAAATGGAGATGGAGTGTGCTTAATGCAAAATATAAATGGTCAATTAAGTGAAGAAAAAGTATTTAAAGACCCTGTCCATCGTTACATACACGTTCGGGATACACTCATTTGGGAGTTAATTGGTACAAGGGAATTTCAACGGTTACGACGAATACGTCAATTAGGGACTACTTTTTTTACGTTCCACGGTGCCGAACATTCCCGTTTTAACCACTCCCTTGGCGTTTATGAAATTACAAGAAGAATTATCGAAGTGTTTCAAGGTCGGCCGCATTGGGATAACAGCGAACGGTTACTGTGTTTATGTGCAGCACTTTTACACGATGTTGGTCACGGACCTTTCTCGCACTCTTTTGAAAAAGTATTTAATACCGATCACGAAGAGTGGACGCGAGAGATTATTATAGGAGATACGGAAATTAATCAAGTATTACGTAAAATGGGTGATGACTTCCCGCAAAAAGTCGCTGATGTTATTGAGAAAACCTACAGTAATAAATTAGTTGTTAGTTTAATTTCTAGTCAAATTGATGCTGATAGAATGGATTATTTGCAGCGCGATGCGTATTTTACTGGGGTAAGCTACGGTCATTTTGATATGGAAAGAATTTTGCGTGTCATGCGTCCTATGGAGGATCAAGTGGTTATTAAGCAAAGTGGAATGCATGCGGTAGAGGATTATATTATGAGCCGCTATCAAATGTATTGGCAAGTCTATTTTCACCCAGTGACTAGAAGTGCTGAAGTAATTTTAAGTAAAATTTTAATGCGGACAAAGCACCTCTATGAGGCGGGATACAAATTTAAACAAGAGCCTGTTCATTTTTATTCACTCTTTAATGAAAAGATGAGTATCGAGGACTATTTGCGGCTTGATGAGGCGATAATCCTTTATTATTTCCAAATTTGGCAGGATGAAGATGATCGCATTTTAAGTGATCTTTGTGGTAGATTTTTAAATAGAAGATTGTTTAAATACGTCGAATTTAATCCGAATTTGCAGATGAAAGAGTGGCCAGTACTTTACCAGCTTTTCCAGCAAGCTAATATTGACCCAGAGTACTATCTTGTAGTAGATTCATCCTCTGACCTCCCATATGATTTTTATCGTCCAGGTGAGGAAGAAGAGCGACTGCCGATCCACTTGCAAATGCCAAACGGAAAAATCCGTGAGCTTTCACGGGAATCAGACGTCGTTGAAGCGATATCAGGAAAAAAACGAACAGACCATAAACTATATTTTCCATTCGATGTTCTAGAAGATGAAACAGAGAATGCTGCGATAAAACAACAAATTAAAGATATTCTTTTTAAATGAAGGGGAGGAGCGTTTTGCTAAAGGAACATGTTAAGCTGCTAACGATGTTTCAACAAGCAGGTGAAATTGTTGGACGGAAAAAGCTGCAAAAGATTGTTTTTATTTCCAAAAAATTAGATATTCCATTTTCAGAACGGTTCAAGTTTCATATGTTCGGTCCTTACTCTGAAGAGCTAACGCTTCGTATTGAAGAACTTTGTAACCTTGGTTTTTTACAAGAAACGTTGGAAACGAAAAGCGGATATCAGCAATACCGATACATATTAACAGAGGAAGGCGAAAAGTTCCTAGATATGTATACCCTTGACCTGCCAGACATTAAACCGAGAGTATCAAGCATGAATGATCAAAGCTCACGGTTTCTTGAATTGGTTTCAACCGTTCTTTATTTTGATGAGTTGGAAAAAGAAGAAATTGTCGAGAAGGTCATGACGGTTAAAAAGAAGCAAAACTATACAGAAGAAGAGATGGAACGAGCTTTTGCCTACATTGAGCAATTAAAAATGTTTCAACATTAAGCGAGTTCGGTGTTAAATAGGAAAAGACGCAGAATCAGTTGGTGGTTCTACGTCTTTTTATGTTTAGTGGGTTTTGATTTGATTATAGTTTACGCTTTGTCGCTTAAACGAGTTCCAGCGACTGCGTAGTGGTTTTTTGGCATTTCTTCGATAAACACAACAATGTTTTCTTTAGGAGCGTTCACTGTTTCAGAAACAGCATCTGTTACTTTTTCAACGAGCGCTCTTTTTTGTTCTTCATTACGACCTTCAAGCATCTTAACTGTTACGTATGGCATAGCAATTCTCCTTTTTCTATGTAAATTAAATTAGAATTATTTCATTAGCATATCATATAATGTAAAACTTTACTCAAGCTGTAGCGTTGGCTTACGAGATAAATGACCTAATAATCATCATGTGATACACTAAAATATAGAATGAACGCATCATGAAACGTGTATGCTGATTATAGAATAAGAAGAAGGGATGATCGATTAATGGATCTCTTTGAAAAGGATAAGCAGAAAAAAACAAAAACAGGCTTTAACATTTTGAGTACAGACTCAACAGATGGACATGGAGGTTACGGGACAGGCGTTATCGATTTAAACAACGTTTCTCCAATTATTGTAAACACAGAAAATGACGAAGCGTTTGTTGATATGGGTGCTTTACACGCACGTTCTGCTGTAGAAAAACGCATTAAATTTACACCGAATCGGGAGGACTCACCTAATGGCAAGTTGTACTGGTTAGTTTGGGTATCGGTAAACAATAAAGGTGCTAAGCCGTTTTATGCAGGAGTTACAGCGTGTGAAATGATCATTGATATGGAAACGCGTCGAGGCTATAAAAGCTTACCAGAACACGTGAACCGTATGGATAAATCTTTAAAAGGCCACATCATCGTCGATCATATGGATGAGAAATCAAAGAAAATATTAGGGGAGTTCTTAAAGAACCACAATGAAGAGATGTGGAAACACTCTGAATTGAAGTTAAGACAAGAGCTTCTTGGTGAAGAACAATAAAATTTCATTTGTCTAGACTAAATTTTGGTTATCTTTGAACGATTTATGAACTCTTATTCAAAGGCTTGAGCTTTTTGGAAAATGGAATTAAACTTAAAACTAGTATAAATCAACACATATTTATACTAGGACCGACAAAAGGCAGAGGAATTCACCTCTGCCTTTTGTCGTTTTTGTAAATAAAATGGCGTAGTGTGCTGTGGGTATGGGTGTGGGGTGTCAGGCACCTTTAATGATGTACTGTGGTAAAGGTGCCTGGCACCGCCTTAGTTAAACCATTTGATGAAGCGGTCGAGGAATTTTTCTTTTTCGTGAACTTCCTCTTCGGTCATTTGAACTTCTGCTTCCTCATCTGTTGTATGGAGTTGGCAGTATTCGGTAGGTTCGGTGCCCGAAACATAATAGGTTAGACGCTTAACAGGGCATTCATCTGTAGCTAACAAGCCTGTTTTCGGGTTGATGTAAACACCAGTTACACCTGGTGGCTTGTGAAAATCTAGCTTTAAGTCATCTTTAAGCGCATGTTCTGTGAATTGCGCCCAAATTCGCTTCGCAATTTGTCCTTCTGATGAGTGGTCTAGACGTTTTTCTAAGTCATAACCGACCCAAACTCCCGTAACAAGCTGGGGCGTAAACCCAACCATCCAGCTGTCAAACGGGGTAGACCCCGATTTTCCAGCAACAGGTCTACTTACGAGGTGTGAAACGGAACCACCCGTTACGCTTGCATAATCATTAATAGAGCGGTCGAACATCCCTGTCATTAAGTCAGTCATAATAAAGGCTAGCTTCGGATCTAAAATTTGCTCATGAACAGGTTCTTTCTCAAAGATGACCTGTCCATTCTTATCAACCACTTTTCGAACAAACCTCGGTTCAACACGCTTTCCTCCATTAGTAAAGCTAGCGTAACTATTCGTTAACTCTAATAATCGAACTCCATTTGACCCTAAGGCAAGTGAAGGAATGCTGTCTAATGGACTTTTAATACCAAAGCGTGCAGCTGTCTCAACCAGCGTTTCTGTATCTAAGAACAGGTGAGTTTTCACAGCAAAAATATTGTCAGAGAATGCAAGTGCATGTAATAACGTTACAAAATCATTCGCGTAATTATCGTTAAAGTTTGACGGCGAATAATCAGGCCTCCCATCATCAAACGTAAAAGTAGTTGCTTCACTTAATAAAGTCGATGACGGTGTAAATCCGTGTTCTAGCGCCGCATAGTACAAAAACGGCTTAAACGTTGACCCAGGAGAACGACTTGCATGTGTTGCCCGGTTAAACGGACTTTCCACATAGTTCCTGCCACCAACAAGGGCTTTTACATCACCAGTACGAGGATCAACTGCAACGAGCGCGGCTTGTAATTCCTCGGTTGGCCCTAGTTCAGTTTCCACCCAGCGCTCTGCTTCCGCTTGCATATCTCGGTCTAATGTCGTAAAAACCTGTAAACCACCTTGTTCAATGAGGGTCTCATCGATGTTATACTCATCAATTAAAAGATTTCTAACATACTCCTGAAAGTAAGGACCGACAGCTGCTGTGTTATCTTTTTGTGGGTTAGCAAGATGTAAACGCTCATTTTTGGCAGCTTCAGCTTCAGTTGATGTGATATGACCTGTTTGTACCATTGAGTGTAGAATGAGCTCCTGGCGTTGTTTAGCGCGATCGAAATCGTTCTGTGGTGAATAATAACGAGGTCCTTTAGGGATACCAGCAAGAAGACTCGCTTCTGCTAAAGTAAGCTCTGAAGCTTTTTTATCAAAAAAGTAATGAGCAGCAGCTTCAATTCCGTACGCCCCGTGGCCATAGTAAATCGTATTTAAATAGCCTTCTAGTATTTCATCCTTCGTATAGTACATTTCAAGACGCAGAGCATAGAGCGCTTCATTAATCTTTCGCTTCCACGTTTTATCATGCGTCAAATAGAGGTTTCTCGCATATTGCTGCGTAATCGTACTAGCTCCTTGTGCTCTACCACGAGATTTAATATTCGCAACGACTGCACCCGCGATTCTCGTTGGATCAAAACCGTAATGCTCGTAAAATTTCCGGTCCTCAATTGATAAAGTAGCATGAAGTAGATCCTCACTTATTTCCTCGAGTGGAACCCAATACCGGTTTTGTCCCTGATGACTTTCTCCAATAATGGCATCATTGGCATCAAATAGTCGTGTTGTTTGTGAAACTTGTAAAACGGGAGCACCTTCCATTTTTAAGTAAGTTAACAATGAGACCGCAGCAAACATACATAGAACGATCATAAATAATGAAAAGCGAAATAAGCGCCTAAACCAGCTGATCTTTCGTCTCGATCGTCGCTTTACGATGACTTCCATTTCAGTCACCTCTTTATATCAGATTTAATAACTTCAATATTCATAGCAGATAAAATAAAAACTTCATCATAAATAGCGTATAAACTAGGAATAAACAAACTTTGACTTTATCATTTTTGGAAGATTAATGAATTTTTAAACACAAATATCCTCAATATCTAAAAATTCTCTTGCATTTTTGTGCATTTCCTTTATACTTTTTTTGTTTGGCACAGAAATTGCACTATATCGCTTTAATCTTAGATTCAGTTCAAACGAAAATCGAGGATGAAACGTTACTTTTTGAACAACCTTTTAGTAAGAGCAAGAAACTAGGGCAAACTAAGAGACAGAAATCATATTAAGAGGTGACGATCATGGAGTTATGGTTTACTGAAAAGCAAACTGAACGTTTCGGAATTACGATGAAAATCAAGCGCACTTTACATACAGAGCAAACAGATTTTCAAAAACTGGATATGGTTGAAACAGAAGAGTTCGGGAACATGCTCGTTCTTGACGGAATGGTGATGACAACACAAAAAGATGAGTTCGTCTATCATGAAATGGTAGCGCACGTTCCACTTTTTACACATCCTAACCCCGAAAACGTGTTAGTTGTTGGTGGCGGTGACGGAGGTGTAATTCGTGAAGTTCTTAAACACCCATCTGTGAAAAAAGCAACGCTTGTAGAAATCGATGGAAAAGTTATCGAGTATTCAAAAGAATACTTACCTGAAATTGCAGGTATGTTAGACGATGCTCGAGTGGAAGTCAAGGTCGATGATGGCTTCATGCACATTGCTAACAGTGAAAATGAGTATGATGTGATCATGGTTGACTCAACAGAGCCTGTGGGACCTGCTGTAAACTTATTTACGAAAGGCTTTTATGCAGGAATTTCAAAAGCACTAAAAGAAGACGGTGTGTTTGTCGCTCAAACGGACAACCCTTGGTTCACACCAGAGTTAATTACAAATGTACAACGTGATGTGAAGGAAATTTTCCCAATTACACGTTTATATATTGCAAACATTCCAACGTATCCAAGTGGACTTTGGACGTTTACGATTGGATCAAAAAAGCATGACCCATTAGCAATTGAAGAAAGTCGTTTCCATGACATTGAAACGAAATACTACACAAAAGATCTGCATAAAGCAGCATTTGTTTTACCCCGTTTTGTGGAAGATTTAATTAAATAAGGAGGACTTGTTTTGCGATTTGATGAGGCGTATTCAGGAAATGTTTTTATTATGAGCAGGTCAAGCTATGAAGAAAGTGAAGCAGTAATTTATGGGATGCCGATGGATTGGACCGTTTCGTTCCGTCCAGGCTCGCGTTTTGGTCCTGCGAGAATTCGTGAAGCTTCTTTAGGCTTAGAAGAGTATAGTCCTTATTTGGACAAGCATTTAGAAGAAGTGAATTACTTCGATGCAGGTGATATTCCACTACCGTTCGGTAATCCTGCCAGAAGCTTAGATATGATTGAAGATTATATGGATAAGTTAATCGCTGATGGTAAGTTCCCGATTGGGTTAGGTGGAGAGCATTTAGTTTCATGGCCAATTTTCCGTGCGATGTTTAAAAAATACTCGGATATGGCAATCATTCATATTGATGCACATGCGGACTTACGAGAGCGCTATGAGGGAGAACCATTATCTCATTCAACGCCTATTCGCAAAGCGTGTGAACTGATCGGTCCTGAAAATGTGTATTCATTTGGTATTCGTTCAGGAATGAGAGAAGAGTTTCAATATGCTAAAGAATCAGGCATGCATATGTCAAAATTCGATGTAGCAGAGCCTCTAAAAGAGGTACTTCCTTCATTAGCAGGGCGTAACGTTTATGTTACGATCGATATCGACGTATTAGACCCAGCACACGCACCAGGTACTGGTACAGCGGAAGCGGGAGGAATTACATCTAAAGAGTTACTTGAAGCGATCCACGCAATTGCAAACTCTGATGTAAACGTCATTGGAGCTGATTTAGTTGAGGTAGCACCAGCATATGACCCAACAGAACAAACTCCAATCGCAGCAAGCAAATTTATCCGTGAAATCCTTTTAGGCTGGGTTCAAAAATAAACGGCACCGCAAGAGCTGACTCATAAGATCCTTGAGTCAGCTTCTTTACTATACTGTGGTGCCAGGCACCTTTAATGCTCTGCATTGTTAAAGGTGCCTGGCACCAACCGATGGCACGGCCACGGTCGATTTGTTCTTGCAACGGGGCGGCAAACTCGCTAAACTTGAAAAAAGAAAGGTGGGCAAGTCGAATGTCCGTGAAAGAAAAGAGACCAATTACTGTTCAAATGGAAACAACGATTCGCCAAGGTGGCGAAAAGGAAAGGCTCTCCCTCAATGGGAAGGGTAATATTTATGTTAAAAAAGGGTATACATATTTACTATTTAAAGAAGTACATAACGATAAAGTAAATGTTCAAACAACCGTAAAAATTGGGGAGAATGAGGTAACCATTATCCGGCAAGGGGACTTGTCTATGCGGCAAACCTATACGGTTGGAGAAAAAACAGAAGGCATATACCGAAGTCCATTCGGATACTGGCAAACAACGGCAAAAACACATGTCTGTCATTATAATTGGCCAGCGAATAAAACGAAGGGCAAACTCCAGTTGAAATATGATTATTTCTTACAGGGTGAACCTTCGGGAACGTTTGATGTAACGATCACAATTGAGGAGGAAAACGAATGAACAGTGTAGAGCAAATGAAAGAAAAGCTAAAAGCAGAAATCGTTTCTGCGGTCATAGCTTCAGGCGTAGATGAAAGTCAAATACCTGAAGTCGTTCTAGAAAACCCAAAAGATAAAGCACATGGTGATTACGCAACAAATATGGCGATGCAATTAGCGAGAGTTGCTAAAAAAGCGCCACGTATGATCGCCGAGGATATTGTAAACCACATCGATAAAGAAAAAGCAGCTATTGAAAAAGTAGAAATCGCTGGACCAGGGTTCATTAACTTTTATATGGACAATGGTTATTTACGAGATATTATTCCAGCTGTACTTCAAGCAGGCGAAGAGTATGGTCAAACAAACGTAGGAAACGGAACAAAAATCCAGATCGAGTTTGTTTCTGCAAATCCAACGGGTAGCCTTCATTTAGGACATGCTCGCGGGGCGGCAGTTGGAGATGCACTGTGTAACGTATTAAGTAAAGCAGGCTACGATGTTCAAAGAGAGTATTATATTAATGACGCTGGTAACCAAATTAACAATTTAACAACGTCTGTTGAAGCTCGTTATTACCAAGCTCTTGGACTAGAAAAAGACATGCCTGAAGATGGCTACCACGGCGAAGATATCATCGGCTTTGGTCAAGATTTAGCGAAGGAGTATGGCGACCGTTTCGTTCATGTCGATGAAGAAGAGCGAATGGAATTTTTCCGTGCATATGGATTAAAACGTGAGCTAGAAAAGTTGAAGAAAGACTTAAGTGACTTCCGTGTTGAATTTGATAACTGGTTTTCAGAAACATCCCTTTACACTTCTGGAAAAGTTCTTGAAACATTAAAGCTTTTAGAAGAAAAAGGGGAAACATACGAGCAAGATGGTGCCACATGGTTCCGTTCAACAACATACGGTGACGATAAAGATCGTGTACTGATTAAGAATGATGGAACATATACGTACTTAACGCCAGATATTGCTTATCATAAAGATAAATTAGAGCGTGGTTTTGATAAATTAATTAACATTTGGGGTGCAGACCACCACGGGTACATTCCTCGTATGAGTGCTGCAATTCAAGCACTTGGTTACGGTGAAGAGCAAATGGATGTACAAATTATTCAAATGGTTTCACTGTTCCAAAACGGTGAGAAAGTGAAGATGAGTAAGCGTACAGGAAAAGCTGTAACCCTACGTGACTTAATGGAAGAAGTAGGAATTGATGCAACACGTTATTTCTTTGCGATGCGTAGTGCAGACACGCAATTAGATTTCGATATGGACTTAGCTGTAAGTAAATCAAATGAGAACCCTGTATACTACGTTCAATATGCGCATGCGCGTATTTGCAGTATGCTTAGACAAGGCCAGGAACAAGGCTTACCTTTAGATGATACGAGCAGCCTTAACCTGATTTCCTCTGAAAAAGAATTCCACTTACTGAAAAAGGTCGGTGAATTCCCAGAGGCGATTGCAGAAAGTGCTGAAAAACTGTCACCGCACCGCCTAACTAACTATGCGTTTGACCTAGCTTCAGCTCTACACAGCTTTTACAATGCAGAGCGCGTAATCGACCCAGAAGATCGTGAGAAGAGTGCAGCTCGTCTTGCACTAGTAAAATCTGTACAAGTCACACTGCAAAACGCGTTAAAACTAATTGGAGTATCGGCACCAGAAAAAATGTAAGGCGAAAGGTGCCATGAATAGTGCCCGCGCAGTGAAAAAAGTAGAAGAGGCGGTCACTAAAGCGAAGGAAAAGTGCCCGTGAGATAGGAAAAATCCAGATAGAGGTAACTAAAGAGCCTGAATAGAGCCCGCGCAATGAAAAAAGTAGCAGAGGCGGTCACTAAAGCGAAGGAAAAGTGCCCGTGAGATAGGAAAAATCCAGCTAGAGGTAACTAAAGAGCCTGAATGGTGCCCGCGCAGGGAAAAAAGTAGAAAAGGCGGTCACTAAAGCGAAGGAAAAGTGCCCGTGAGATAGGAAAAATCGAGATAGAGGTAACTAAAGAGCCTGAATGGTGCCCGCGCAGTGAAAAAAGTAGAAGAGGCGGTCACTAAAGCGAAGGAAAAGTGCCCGTGAGATAGGAAAAATCGAGATAGAGGTAACTAAAGAGCCTGAATG
>NZ_WMKZ01000013.1 GCF_019024285.1 Alkalihalobacterium elongatum | reverse complement strand
TGCTGGCTCTCCAGCGCTTGTCGCCGCTAACCAGGCACCTTCCGCTTTTCTATTCTAGCTCCAGCGCCCAGCGTCTAGTAGATTTCGCTCTCCTCCTTACGATAAGACAACATGGACTCGTTTGCACTCATCGTGTTTCCTTTATCTCATACGGAGGGCTCCAGTCTCTACGCCGCTAAACGGTCGCTTTCGCTTTTCTATGTCTAGCTGCAGGTGCCATCGGCTCGAGGTCGCTTCGATCCATCAACGTGTCCAAAACCAGGACACTAATGCTGGCTCTCCAGCGCTTGTCGCCGATACCAGGCACCTTCCGCTTTTCTTTTACCATTGACGCATGTTTTGGTCGTTCGTTAAACTATAACAAAGACGAGATATACTAGGAGTTGAAAAAAGTTGAATCGAATATCATGGGACCAATATTTTATCGCTCAAAGCCATTTACTTGCAATGAGAAGTACATGTACACGATTAATGGTAGGGGCTACGATCGTAAGAGACAAACGAATCATTGCTGGAGGATATAATGGCTCGATCTCTGGAGGAGATCACTGTATCGATGAAGGATGTTACGTTGTTGACAACCATTGCATCCGAACGATCCATGCAGAGATCAATGCGCTTTTGCAGTGTGCCAAGTTTGGTGTACCTACTCAAGGTGCAGAAATTTATGTTACCCATTTTCCTTGTCTTAATTGCACAAAAAGTATTATTCAAAGTGGAATTTCTGCTGTTTACTATTCTAACGATTATAAAAATCATCCGTATGCATTAGAGTTATTTGAACAAGCAGGGGTGAAAGTGAAACAAGTAGAATTAGAAGAATTAATTTTAGATAAAAATTCTAATGAGAAATTACAATTTACAGCATCATTATTAGAAAAACTAGCTGCAAGTGGACTTCCAGAAGATGAGATCATTAAGCTTCGTGATGAGGCAAACAAACTATATACCCCACTCTAATGTAAAGGAGTTATTTTCTTGACAGGACGATGGCATATTGCTGTACTAGCTGCGATTATGGGTATTGTTTTAGCTACAAAAGGATTTCAATATTGGATCCTTTTCCTTGCTACGTATTTGGTTTACTATTTATTTACTCACAGGAAGAGGATGAGGATTGATGGTCTTTTTCTTATCCTTTTCTTATTGTTATTCTACACAAGTAGTTCTTTCGTACATGACCGTAATGAAACAAAGATATCACCTCAACAAACTTCTTTTATCGGTACAGTTAGTTCGATTCCCCAACTTAACGGTGACCGCTTAAGTTTTCAATTTAAGACCTCTAGTGGTGAGAAGTTACAAACAAATTACTTTATAAAATCTGAACAAGAACAACTACTATTACAGACTTTGTCGGTTGGAATGAATTGCCCCCTAAAAGGAACTCTCCGTAAACCTACTCCACCTACTAACTTTTTTGCATTCGATTACCAAAAACATCTCCTTCTACAAAAAATTCATTGGAATTTTCATCCTGAAACTATTCATATAGAAAAGTGTACATCCCCATTTTCATTTCATTATGTTTTGGAAAAGGCAAGACAAAAAGGCATCCATTCAATTAGTGTCCATTATCCCGAAGGCTCAAAGGGGATAGTCACTGCTTTAATTTTTGGAGATCGGACCAATCTAGAGGAGGATGTGTTAGAAGCCTATCAACGTTTAGGTGTTATTCATCTCCTGGCTGTTTCTGGTCTACATGTAGGTCTAATTTTTTCATCAATATTTTATCTTTTAATTCGTCTAGGCATGACACGTGAACGTACGATAGATCTTTTGTTACTGTTGTTGCCGCTTTATATTATTGTCGCGGGTGGTGCACCTTCAGTTATACGAGCTGCATTTATGATGATAATCGTACTCGTTACATTACGGTTGAAAATGATATTACATCCTCTTGACGGTATTAGTTTGGTCTGTTTGATTTATTTACTTGTATCCCCTTATGCGTTATATCAACTAGGCTTCCAATTATCTTTTCTGATAAGTTTTGCTTTAATTGTTTCTTCTCAAGTAATCCTTAAACAGAGTCATTTTTTCAGCAAGTTGTTAACTGTTACCATTATCTCGCAGCTTGTCTCTTTTCCCATCACCATCTTTCATTTTTATGAAATTTCTTGGCTAAGCCTTCCTCTAAACCTACTTTACATTCCCTTTATTTCATTATTTATATTACCTTCTGTTTTTCTTACGTATTTTCTACATTTAATTTCACCTAGTATTAGTGCCCTCATATTAAAAGGTCTTAATCCAATTATTGTTTATTCTCACGAAGGACTAAAGTTTCTTAATGAGCTACCGTTCAGTTCTATACTCTTTGGAAAATTTGAGGTTTGGTTAGTCTTTGTTCTCATTATCATTAGCCTATTTGGTCTATATTTTTATGAAAAAGGAGTATCTAACAAAAGTTGGGCTGGTCTCTGTTTTGTGGCTACTTGTTTTCTTCTTAGTCATGTTGTAAGTCCTTATCTTACTGATGAAGGAGAAGTAACGGTGTTAGATGTTGGACAAGGAGATAGCATTTTCATCGAATTACCTAAGAGAAGGGGAGTTTACTTAATTGACAGTGGAGGGTTGGTGAATTTTGGAAAAGATGAACAGTGGAGAAGGCGGTCACGAGAATTTGATGTTGGTAAGAATATTGTCGTTCCCTTTCTTAAAGCAAAAGGAATTAGGACAATTGACAAGCTTATATTAACACATGGGCATTATGATCATATTGGCGGTGCAGAAGCTTTACTTGATCAAGTGAAAGTGAAAGAAATACTATATGCTTATGGCCCTGTGGAAGGCGAATTTGAGCGATATTTATTGACCGAGTTTCAGAAAAGAGGAACAACGATTCAATTTGTAAAAGAAGGCATGGCTTGGTCTAAGGCGGGGGCTAATTTTTACATTTTATCTCCACAAGGAAATGAGGATAGTCTTAATAATCGCTCAATTGTTTTATATAGTCTGCTTGGAGGTGTTCGTTGGCTTTTTACTGGCGATCTAGAGGAAAGTGGAGAATCGCGATTGGTTCGTGAGTTTAAGCACTTAAATATTGATATTCTAAAGGCAGGTCATCACGGAAGTCGCACGTCATCAACACCGCAGTTCATTGATCATGTTCAGCCAAAGTTGGTGCTTATCTCAGCTGGGAGAAATAATCGCTTTCAACATCCACATGAAGAGGTCATTAAGACCCTTGAGGAACGGAATATCCCCATTTATCGTACGGACGAACACGGCGCTACAAAGATTATATTTACAAAAAAGGGACTCATTAACATAGAAACTAAATTATTTAACCATAATGAAAAAGGGCTACCACAGAGGTAACCCTTTTTCTTTAAGTATAAGTTCTTACATGTTGCCGAATACGTCAACTAGTGAAGCGATAATAAATAAAGTGGCAAAGAAGCCGAAAGAAACGATAAACCCAACACCTGAATCAATTGCGTCGTTGCGTTTACATTGAACTCTTTTTTCGAACTCACTCATTAGTAACCCCTCCTATTTCATTCTTTAGTATAAGGGAAGACAAGAAAAAAATCCATACAATCAACAGTCCTTTTCTTGTAAAGTCTATGCATTGTCAAATTTTTAAATATTGACTTCCACTGCTGTAAAGAGTTGTCACCTATAGTTTTCAACTGCATAGGATATCATAACTAGTGTAGAGGTCGCCAAACATGATTATCGGCATTAGAGGGGTTTCCTAGGGTCCCTTTGATGGCGTTTATCATAAATGGAGGTTAACTCATTTGTTAAACTGGTTCTTAACTTTAATTAATGGATCGACAAGCTCGTTTTCATTATTACGGATAAAGTTAAGAAGCTGAGACATTGGGTTGGCCTCTTTTTCATGCGTAAATTCCTTACAAGTATGGACAAGGCTTTTTATATTACCCATAATAATATTACCAATTCTTTTAGGAATATCCAACCAATGAGGAAGGAACAAAAAAATGTCATACATAGAAACTAAACGAAACATTTTGAAGGAAAAAATTGCTCCGCTCTATTTATTTATTGGTGAAGAACGTTTTTTAGTTGATGATTTAATTCAATCGATCGTTGCTAAGTCATTAACAGAGGAAGAACTTGATTTTAACTTATCAACGTATGAATTAAAAGAGACACCGATTGACGTTGCTATTGAAGATGCCCAAACGCTGCCTTTTCTAGGCTCTAAACGTGTAGTCCTAGCTAAAGACGCCTATTTCTTAACTGCTCAAAAAGACGATAGTAAAATAGACCATAACATAAAATTATTAGAAACTTATATGCAAAATCCTGTTCAAGAAACAGTCTTCATTTTAACTGCACCTTATGAAAAATTGGATGACCGAAAAAAGATCGTAAAATCCTTAAGAAAACAGGCAGAAGTTGTTGATACGAAAGAATTTGATGAAAAGATGTTACACGAGTGGTTAAATGAGCAGGCGATGAGCCGTTCAATTGATTTAACGAAGGAAGGTAAAGAAAAACTAATTCAATTATTAGGTGGAAATTTACTAATGCTTGTAAATGAAATTGAGAAGCTATCTTTATACGTAGGGGAAAATGGAACAATTGATGAAGCTGTTGTAAATGAGCTTGTAGCAAAAACTGTAGAGCAAGATGTCTTTATGTTAATTGATCATATCGTCCATAAACGAATTGAAAAAGCGTTGGAAATTTACTTTGATTTAATGCGTCAAAAAGAGGATCCAATAAAGCTCGTAGCGTTACTTGCTCGCCAAGTTCGAATTATATATCAAGTAAAAGAATTAGTAAAAAGAGGCTATTCACAACAACAAATCGCTGGCCAAATTAAAGTACACCCCTATGCGGTAAAACTTGCAGGACAGCAAGGTAGGGCTTTTCAAGAATCGACATTATTTCGCTTATTAGAGCGACTTGCTGAAACCGACTTTAATATAAAAAGCGGACAAGTCGATAAACATTTAGCAGTTGAGTTGCTTTTGATGGAATTTCACCAGTAATCGATTGTAAACAAATTATCTGTTAAACCAAAATTTTAATAAGAATATAAAAAACGGAGAAACTCAAAAAGAGTTACTCCGTTTTTTACCTTAAAAAAGTTAACTTTTTTAAATCATTAGCCAATCATTCGATTATGCAGAAACTTCGTTTAATTGCTTTTGTAAACGAGACTTTTGACGAGATGCTGCATTTTTATGAATAAGGCCTTTGCTTGCTGCTTTGTCAAGCTTCTTAGCAGCTGTTACATACGCTTCTTTAGCTGCTTCTACTTCTTTAGCTGCAACTTTAGCTTCAAAGTTTTTGATAGCTGTACGAAGAGCAGACTTTTGAGAAGCGTTTTGCACACGGCGCTTGTCGTTAGTTTTTACACGCTTAATCGCAGATTTAATGTTAGGCATTCCTTTCACCTCCCTGATGCAACCTTCACAACAGTGAATAAGTACAACAAACAGCATTCTACCAAAAACGATGAATAATTGCAATAGAAGAATGAAAAGCTTCTTCACGGGTAACCTATTTTCAAAAGGATCACTAATAGAGTGTTTGTAAAAAGGAGGATCTCTTTGTGACGGATAAAGACTTAGATTTAAGTAAATATAACATACGAACAGACCTAGCTGTAGAGGCTCATGAAATTGTTCAAGAAGAAGAGCAAAAAAAAGCTCAAACACAAGAAAGGCGAACAATTGAAGGTGTTATCGTTAAAGAAAGGGAACAAGAGGGAGTAAAAATAACTAGAGTAGAGATAACAGATCAAGGTGCCGAAAGATTAGGTAAAAAAGCAGGCCGCTATTTAACATTCGAAACTCAAGGAATTCGAAAAAAGGATACAGCTCTTCAAGAAAAAGTTGAATCTGTTTTTGCGCGTGAATTTAATTTATTTTTAAATGAACTTAATATTACAAAGGAGTCGAGCTGTCTAGTTGTTGGTTTAGGTAACTGGAATGTAACACCAGATGCTTTAGGGCCGATAGCTGTTGAAAATCTCCTTATTACAAAGCATTTATTTGCGTTAGCACCAGAACAAGTAGAAGACGGTTTCCGTCCTGTTAGTGCCATCGCTCCTGGCGTTATGGGGATTACAGGTATCGAAACGAGTGATATTATCCATGGTGTTATTGAAAAAACAAAACCTGACTTCGTTATTGCCATAGATGCATTAGCTTCTCGTTCTATTGAGAGAGTTAATACAACAATCCAAGTATCGGATACGGGTATTCATCCAGGAAGCGGTGTAGGTAATAAACGAAAAGAGTTAAGCCAAGAAACGTTAGGTATTCCTGTTATTGCCGTTGGTATCCCTACTGTAGTTGATGCTGTTTCCATTACGAGCGATACAATCGATTTTGTATTAAAACATTTTGGTAGAGAGATGAAAGAGGGAAATAAACCAGCAAGAGCTCTTACACCAGCAGGCATGATGTTTGGAGAAAAGCGTGAATTAACGGATGAGGATCTGCCAGATGAATCGAAGCGTCAAACAATTTTAGGTATGATTGGAACGCTAGAAGAAGAAGAGAAAAGGCAGCTTATACGTGAGGTGCTAGCACCTTTAGGACATAATTTAATGGTTACTCCTAAGGAAATTGACGTATTCATCGATGATATGGCAAATGTCATAGCTATGGGACTCAATGCTGCACTTCATGGTGAAGTGGACCAAGACAATGTTGGATCTTATACACATTAAGGATAAGGTTCGGTTATTTTGGTTTGGCTTATAAAATGCCTAGTTCGGATCATAAATTAAAAATTAGGATTATAAAGTGCGTCACTCGGACTATAAATCAAAAATTAGGATCATAAATAGCATTATTCGGATCGTAAATTGATTACAGGACACTAAATGCTTATAAATTCACTATAAAAAGTTGCTTCTTCATGGAAGCAGCTTTTTTGTTTATAAAAACATTAAAAGAACATCACTTTTTTGGTTCTATCAACAACAGCTTGTACATAGATTGTGGTAAGAGTAGTGGAAAGGGTGGGAGTATGAGGAGAAACCGGTTCCATGGTTTAACCATCTCAATAAATAGGACAAGTCTTAGAAAAGTTGCTGTTTTTATCATCGTAGGTATTATCGCCGTTTTTATCTTTACAGGAATGTTAACATCAATTGACCCAGGATATGGCATGGCCTCTTCAACGGTTCATAATTGGACAACCCAAGTGACTGGAGAAAACCTCGTTTATTTAATGGGGATGGAAAATAGGTATTTTCAACAGGCCTTGCCAGAAGAGAGTGAACCTCCCAATTTGTCAAGTATCGCCTTTGAACTCACAACGAGTATAAATCCTGATGATCCGAGGAGTTTGCTGGGGAGGGAGTTACCAGGTTTTGCACTGTTTGACGGAAACATTGTTGTAGCTGGTGAAGGGTCAGATTATACGAACATGCCAATTGAGTCAGCACCACCAATGGAAGTTTTAATGGCTGAACGAGAAGCTTCCACAACTTCATTTGAGGAATTGGACAGGCCAACAGATCAAGCACAACCAGAGATGACAACTGGAGATCGAAAAGTGGTTCACATTATTCATTCTCATACTCGAGAGTCTTTTTTACCTGAATTAAAGGGTGTGACTAATCCTGATGAAGCTTGGCACTCTGAAGTAAATATCTCACTTGTTGGAGAGAGATTAGGCCAATCATTAAAGAAGCGTGGGATAGGAACAGATGTTGATAAAACAGATATTCAAAGTGTACTGAATGAACGTGATTGGAAATATCACCGCTCGTACGAGGCATCAAGAGAATTTGTGAAAAGTGCAATGGATAGAAATGATCAATTAGAATTCTTCTTCGATTTACACCGTGACTCTTTATTACGAGATAATACGACAGTTACGATTAATGGTGAACATTATGCACGGATATACTTTGTCATTGGAAGAGATAACCGAAACAATGAACGAAATAAGAAATTAGCTCAAGACTTACATCACAGACTTGAGAAGAAATACCCTGGACTAAGCCGTGGGGTTGTAGAAATGGGTGGAATAGGAAGAAATGGTGTATACAATCAGGACTTACATGAGAACTCCATTTTGATTGAATTTGGTGGGGTTGAAAATTCTGTTGAAGAAAACTTTAGATCCGCAGATGCATTTGCCGAAGTATTTAGTGAATTTTATTGGGAACAAGCTAAAGTTTCTACAGAGTAAGTTTTAGTTAGAGCAAATGATTAAAAGATGAGGAGGAAGCGTAATGACCAAATTTCTGCTTAAAACATTTTTCGTACTAACGATCTTACTTTTTGGAATTGTTTTTGGCATTCACCAAGCAAATGAAGGGACATTAAGCTTGTTTGGTAAAAAGGAAACAGAACAGGTCGTATCCGTAGCTTCCTCATCTTCAATTGAAAAAGAGGTAATAAAAGAAACGAAGGAGCCCGTACTGCAACCTGAACCCGTACCGCAATCTAAAAAAGAGGAAGCTAAAGTAGAAGGGCAAACAAAAAAAGAATTACAAGAAAAACAACAAATAGCTGCTGATGTCGGTGCTTTTAACTTTTATTCGGAGCTAGGTTCTAATATAGGGGAGTTACTAGAAATTATTGTTTATCATACAGTATCAGCCATTACTGGTATTATCCATGGTTGGCTTAACAATTAAGCCTTGTTAATATCATACATTGGCGCCAAAGATTAACATTATCTAACAGCTTTAACACAGCTACCAAGTAAAGGGATGGACTTAAGACTTCTGCTATTTTAGCAGGGGTTTTTGTTTTTTTACGATCTAGAGCACGTGGGTTATTGAAGGAAGGCCAACACATTGGTATAATCAAACTTAGTGCATATAGGAGTGATAATGACTATGAATAAAGAACAACGATTAGCGCGCAGATCGAAAATTAGAAACTTTTCGATCATTGCTCATATTGATCATGGAAAATCAACGTTAGCTGACCGAATCCTAGAGAAGACAAGTGCATTAACGCAACGGGAAATGAAAGAACAAATTCTTGATTCGATGGATTTAGAACGTGAACGTGGAATTACCATAAAATTAAATGCTGTACAACTAACTTATAAAGCAAGTGATGGTGAGGAATACATTTTCCACCTTATTGATACACCAGGACACGTCGACTTTACGTATGAAGTGTCACGAAGTCTAGCTGCTTGTGAAGGTGCGCTTCTTATCGTTGATGCTGCACAAGGGATTGAAGCACAAACATTAGCGAATGTGTACTTAGCACTAGACAATGATTTAGAAATTTTACCAGTCATTAATAAGATCGACTTGCCAAGTGCTGAGCCTGAACGAGTGAAAAAAGAAGTTGAAGATGTCATCGGTTTAGATGCATCAGATGCAGTTCTTGCGTCAGCGAAAAATGGGATTGGAATCGAGGAAATCTTAGAGCAGGTAGTAGAAAAGGTACCAGCGCCAACAGGTGACCCAGAAGCCCCATTAAAGGCTTTGATCTTTGACTCATTATACGACTCATATCGTGGTGTTATTGCGTATATTCGAATAATTGAAGGTACGGTAAAGCCAGGACAAAAGGTTAAGATGATGGCAACAGGCAAAGAATTCGAAGTTAACGAAGTCGGAGTTTATACGCCAAAACCAACTCGTCGTGATGAATTAACAGTTGGTGATGTAGGTTTCTTAACAGCTTCAATTAAGAATGTAAGTGATTGTCGTGTCGGTGATACTGTTACGCTTGCAGAAACACCTGCTGATAAGCCGTTACCTGGATATCGTAAAATGAACCCGATGGTATTCTGTGGGATCTATCCAATTGATACAGCTGATTATAATGATTTACGTGAAGCATTGGAGCGTCTACAACTGAATGATGCGTCTTTACAGTTCGAGCCTGAAACTTCACAAGCTTTAGGTTTCGGCTTCCGCTGTGGTTTCTTAGGGTTACTTCATATGGAGATCATTCAGGAGCGTATTGAAAGGGAGTTTAATATAGACCTTATTACGACAGCGCCAAGTGTTGTCTATCACGTTTATCAAACGGATGGAGAAGTATTAGAAATTGATAATCCATCTAAAATGCCTGATCCACAAAAGATCGAGAGAATTGAAGAGCCTTATGTTAAAGCTAAAGTGATGGTGCCAAATGATTATGTTGGAGCAGTTATGGAGCTTTGCCAAGGTAAGCGTGGTATTTTTATTGATATGCAATATTTAGACGAGAACCGAGTTTCGATCGTTTATGACATTCCACTATCAGAGATCGTTTATGATTTCTTTGATCAATTAAAATCAAATACAAAAGGCTATGCATCATTTGATTATGAGTTAATTGGCTATAAGGAATCGAAGCTGGTGAAGATGGATATCTTATTAAATGCAGAAAAGGTTGATGCCTTATCTGTAATTGTTCATCGTGATTCAGCTTACGACCGTGGAAAAATCATTGTTGAAAAGTTAAAAGAACTAATTCCACGTCAGCAATTCGAAGTGCCTGTTCAAGCAAGTTTAGGGCAAAAGATTATTGCACGTTCAACAATTAAAGCGATGCGCAAAAACGTTTTAGCCAAGTGTTACGGCGGAGATATTTCTCGTAAACGTAAACTTTTAGAGAAGCAAAAAGAAGGTAAAAAGCGTATGAAGAGTGTTGGTAGTGTAGAAGTACCTCAAGAAGCATTTATGGCTGTATTGCGTATGGACGACTCGAACCCTTCGAAGTAATTGGACTTACTAACCTCTATAGACTAACAGAACCGCAGGCCTAAAATCCTGCGGTTTTTTACCACCTTCGGAAGATTTTTTCGAGTACTAGGTGTAATTTTGCAAAGAAACGACAACTAATTAATAATATGGACGTTAGTTATTTTTTATAGAGCTATATTTTATAATCACCTTTATAGAAAGTAGGAAGACCATGCCGACTGCGATTTATGTTCACATTCCTTTTTGTGAACACATTTGTCATTATTGTGATTTTAATAAAGTATTTTTACAGGGACAGCCTGTCGATGAATATATTCAAGCTATAGATAATGAACTAGAGGCAGCAGCCGACAACTATTTTACCGCACCGATTGAGACGATTTATATTGGTGGTGGTACGCCGACTGCGCTATCAGCTAAGCAGTTAGAAAAGCTTCTATTTAGTTTACACAACCACTTTTCGCTTACAAAGGACTTAAAAGAGTGGACAGTAGAAGTAAATCCAGGTGGGGTTACTGATGACCAACTATATGTGTTGCGAGAGTTCGGTGTCAATCGGTTAAGTATTGGTGTTCAGACATTTGATCCCAATTTATTAAAACAAATTGGTCGAACACACCAGCCACAAGATATTTATAGAACAATTGACCTGGCGCGCCAAAAAGGGTTTGATAACATAACAGTTGATCTAATGTTTGGCCTGCCGAAACAAACAATACAATCATTTGAAGATACATTAAAAGATGCATTTTCTTTAGAGATTGAACATTTCTCTGCTTATTCGCTAAAAGTGGAAGAAAAAACTGTTTTCTATAATCTTTTGCGAAAAGGGAAGCTACCTCTGCCGACAGAAGATGAAGAAGCAGTAATGTATGAACGGTTAATTGAACAAATGAACAAACACGGATATTATCAATATGAAATTAGCAATTTTGCAAAACGTGGGTATGAAAGTAAGCATAATCTCATTTATTGGAATAATGAGGAGTATTTTGGGATCGGTGCAGGAGCGCATGGGTATATCAACGGTGTTCGTTACGCTAATATCGGCCCTGTACAAAAATATATTCAATCGATTAACGATACTAAAAAAGCAAGGATTGAAGCCCATCAATTAACCCAAAATGAAAAGATGGAAGAAGAGATGTTTATGGGCTTAAGAAAGCTTGAAGGGGTCTCACAAAGAAGGTTCTATGAGCGCTTTGGCGTAAACTTAATGGATCTGTATCACAAACAAATTGAAGATTTGATACAAAGTCAATTAATAGAAGTTGATAATGATAAAGTAAGGCTGACGAGAAAAGGTGTTTTCTTAGCAAACGAAGTTTTTGAACAATTTTTAGTAGTAGAGTAGCATCTAACTAGTTGACAAAAAATGACCTTTTTGATAATTTTATTTTAGATTTAGCACTCGATACATTAGAGTGCTAACAGAGGTGATTTGGGATGTTGACAGAACGACAACTTTTAATTTTGCAAGCTATAGTTGATGATTATATTCGTTCTGCAGAGCCAGTCGGTTCACGCAGCATTTCAAAACGTGAGGACGTTGAGTATAGTGCGGCGACCATTCGTAACGAAATGGCTGATTTAGAAGAACAAGGCTATATCGAGAAGCCACATAGTTCTGCTGGACGAATACCTTCACACAAGGGGTATCGCTATTATGTTGACCACATGTTAATGCCTCATCGTTTGACTGGTGAAGAAATTGAGAAGGTGGAGACTTTATTTTCTAATAAGAAAGAGGAAGCCGAACAGGTTATTCAACAGTCTGCGAAAATATTATCACAAGTTACGAGTTATATTTCAATCGTGCTAGGACCTGAAATGTTTGAGGCTTCTTTAAAGCATGTACAAATTATACCCATTTCAGAACGTAAAGCCGTTTTTATTCTCGTAACAGATACAGGCCATGTTGAGAATTTTTCGATTAAAATTCCTGAAGGGCTGAATCCTTCAGAAATGGAAAAAGTCGTTAATATCTTAAATGACCGTCTTAAAGGAGTACCGCTCTATCAATTAAACGAAAAACTTAATAGTGAAGTTGCCAATATTTTTAGAGAGCACCTTAACAACTACGAAGCCATCTTAGAAATGTTCCAGTCAACGTTTCAGACAGATCGAAATGATAAAGTGTTTTATGGTGGGAAAACCAATTTATTAACACAACCAGAGTTTCGAGACGTAGAAAAAGTTAGACATCTAATGAACATACTAGAAGAGGATCGGCTTGTTCAACAAATCTTTCGTTCCGAGTCTTCAGGTATCCAAGTAAAAATTGGTCATGAGACAAACATTGATGCACTGGAAAATTGTAGTATTATTACAGCATCGTATTCCGTTGGCGGAAAGCATATGGGAACTGTTGGAATCTTAGGGCCAACAAGAATGGAGTATCGCCGGGTCATTGGACTTGTCGATTATATTTCTAAAGATTTAACGAAATTATTAACTCACTTGTATCAAAGAGGGTAGGAATGGTAATATTGACAATTAGTTGTGGGGATGTTCCCCCACAGCTAAAAGTCATGTCATTCTAACAATATATATGACTTTATATTTACGGGAGGTGAACAGGTTGGAACAGGAAAAAAATCAAACGGAAACAATCGTAGAAGAACAAATGACTGATGAAGTCAATGAACAACCTGAAAGTGATGTTGAACAAACGGAAGCCACTGAAGAAATTTCGGGGGAACAACAAAAGATAAATGAACTTGAAACACAAGTTGCTGATTTAAATAGTCGCTTATTACGTGTTCATGCGGACTATGATAATTTCCGTCGTCGTACGAAAGAAGAGAAAGAAGCAGCAGCTAAATATAGAGCACAGAGTCTAGTAGAAGAACTTTTACCTGTACTAGATAACTTTGAGCGAGCTTTAGCGGTAGAGCCAGCAAATGAAGAAACAAAAACTTTACTTCAGGGTATGGAAATGGTTTATCGCCAGCTTCGAGATGGACTGCAAAAAGAAGGTGTGGAAGTCATTGAGTCTGTTGGGCAAACGTTTGACCCACATTTACACCAAGCGGTTATGCAAGTTCAAGAAGAGGGACATGAGCCAAATACTGTCGTTGAAGAATTCCAAAAAGGTTACAAATTAAAAGACAGAGTTATTAGACCATCAATGGTTAAAGTGAATGGTTAATACTTTTAATTCACTACATAAATGAACTGAAAAAATTGAACTGATTCGAATGGAGGAGTTACAAAATGAGTAAGGTTATCGGTATTGACTTAGGTACGACAAACTCTTGTGTTGCTGTAATGGAAGGTGGAGAAGCGGTTGTTATCCCTAATGCAGAAGGAAATCGTACAACACCTTCAGTAGTAGCATTCAAAGATGGTGAGCGTTTAGTTGGGGAAGTAGCAAAACGTCAAGCAATCACGAACCCAAATACAGTTATATCTATCAAGCGTTTCATGGGTACAGATCATAAGGAAGAAATTGAAGGAAAACAATTTAGTCCTCAAGAACTTTCAGCAATTATCTTACAGAAATTGAAAGCAGATGCTGAAAGCTACTTAGGTGAAAAGGTAACAAAAGCAGTTATTACAGTTCCAGCCTACTTCAATGACGCTCAACGTCAAGCAACTAAAGACGCTGGTAAAATTGCTGGTCTAGAAGTTGACCGTATTGTGAACGAGCCTACTGCAGCTGCCCTTGCTTACGGACTTGAAAAAGAAGAAGATCAAACGATCCTAGTATACGACCTTGGTGGTGGAACATTTGACGTTTCAATCCTTGAGTTAGGTGATGGCTTCTTCGAAGTTAAAGCGACTTCTGGTGATAACAAGCTTGGTGGAGATGACTTTGACCAAGTGATCATGGATTATTTAGTAGAACAATTTAAGAAAGATAATGGTATTGATCTTTCTCAAGATAAAATGGCGATGCAACGCTTAAAAGATGCTGCTGAAAAAGCGAAAAAAGATCTTTCTGGTGTAACGCAAACACAAATTTCATTACCATTTATTACAGCTGATGCTACAGGTCCTAAACACTTAGAGCTAAGCTTAAGCCGTGCGAAGTTTGAAGAGCTTTCTGCTGACCTAGTAGAGCGTACATTAGGCCCAACTCGTCGTGCTCTTCAAGATTCTGGTCTTTCTGCAAGTGAAATCGATCGTGTTGTATTAGTAGGGGGTTCTACTCGTATTCCTGCAGTACAAGATGCAATCAAAAAACTTACAGGAAAAGATCCTCACAAAGGTGTTAACCCTGATGAAGTAGTTGCTCTTGGTGCAGCAGTTCAAGCTGGTGTATTAACAGGAGACGTTAAAGACGTTGTATTACTAGACGTAACACCTTTATCACTAGGTATCGAAACAATGGGTGGGGTATTTACAAAGTTAATCGACCGTAATACAACAATCCCAACTAGTAAGTCTCAAACGTTCTCAACAGCAGCAGATAACCAAACAGCAGTTGATATCCACGTACTTCAAGGTGAGCGTGAGATGGCTGCCTACAATAAAACATTAGGTCGTTTCCAATTAACTGATATTCCTCCAGCTCCACGTGGTGTTCCACAAATCGAAGTATCATTTGATATTGATGCAAACGGAATCGTAAACGTAAGAGCGAAGGACTTAGGAACAAATAAAGAGCAATCAATCACGATCACTTCTTCTTCTGGTTTATCAGATGATGAAATCGAAAAAATGGTAAAAGAAGCTGAAGCGAACGCTGAGGAAGATAAGAAGCGTCGTGAAGAAGCTGAACTTCGTAATGAAGCAGATCACTTAGTATTTACGACTGAAAAAACGTTAAAAGACCTTGGAGATAAAGTAGAACAAGCTGAAATTGACAAAGCGAACGAAGCAAAAGATAAAGTGAAAACAGCTTTAGAAGGAACTGATCTTGACGCAATCCGTACTGCAAAAGATGAGCTTCAAGAAGTAGTTCAACAGCTTTCTACTAAGCTTTATGAGCAAGCAGCTCAAGCTGCACAACAAGCACAAGGTGAAGCAGGAGCTGAAGGTGCTGGTGCACAACAAGCTGACGAAAATGTTTTTGATGCTGAATACGAAGAAGTAAATGATAACGACAAGAAATAACAGTCTTTAGATACTTCTATTGAAAAAAGTCAAAGTCAGGCTTTCTTGGCTTTGGCTTTTTCCTCTAAATAGGCACGTGTTTCAAGAACAAGGATAAAATATCTAGATAGGAAATGACCTAACCTTTTTGAACGACATCTAATATGTTATGATTATTGTTATGTAAAAAAATCGGGAGTGGATAGGATGAGCAAGCGAGACTTTTATGAAGTGCTTGGAGTAGACAAGAACGCTTCAGAAGATGAAATTAAGAAAGCTTACCGTAAGCTGGCGCGTAAATATCATCCAGACGTCAATAAAGAAGCTGATGCTGAAGATAAATTTAAAGAAGTAAAATCTGCTTATGATACGTTGAGTGACTCACAAAAGAGAGCACACTATGATCAGTTTGGTCACACGGATCCTAACCAAGGCTTCGGTGGAGGCGGCGCAGGTGATTTCGGCGGTTTTGGGGATATTTTCGATATGTTCTTCGGAGGTGGCGGTGGACGTAGAAATCCGAACGCTCCTCGTCAAGGTGCAGATTTACAATACACGATGACAATCGATTTTAAGGAAGCTGTATTCGGTAAAGAAACTGAAATTGAAATTCCTCGTGAAGAAACATGTTCAACATGTTCAGGATCGGGTGCTAAACCGGGTACAAAGCCAGAAACATGTTCGCACTGTGGAGGAAGCGGTCAATTAAACGTAGAACAAAATACGCCATTCGGTCGAATTGTTAATCGTCGTGTCTGTAACCATTGTAGTGGAACGGGTAAATTTATTAAGGACAAATGTTCAACTTGTCGTGGAGATGGTACAGTAACTAAGCGTAAAAAGCTTAAAGTTCGTATTCCGGCTGGTATTGATCATGGTCAACAAATTCGTCATACAGGTCAAGGTGAAGCAGGCGTAAATGGTGGACCTCCTGGAGATCTATATATTGTTTTTAATGTAAAACCACATGAGTTCTTTACTCGTTCTGGTGATGACATCTATTGTGATATGCCAATCACATTCGTGCAAGCAGCACTCGGTGACGAAATTGAAGTACCGACATTAGAAGGAAAAGTGAAGTTGAAAATTCCTGCAGGTACGCAAACCGGAACTAGTTTCCGCTTAAGAGGAAAAGGTGTACCGAACATTCATGGTCGTGGTCAAGGAGATCAGCATGTGAAAGTTAAAGTAATTACACCGAAAAACTTATCAGAGAAACAAAAAGATTTATTACGAGAGTTTGGTAAATTAAGTGGTACAGAAGTTGATGAACAGCATGATAACTTTTTTGCAAAAGTAAAGCGTGCTTTTAAGAGTTAATTATTAATTAAGAAATCGGATGGAGTTGGTAGTTTTGAAATGGACAGAATTTAGTATTCATACAACACAAGAAGCAGTAGAACCAGTTAGTAATATCCTGCACGAAGCTGGAGCAAGCGGTGTAGTGATTGAAGATCCTCATGATTTAATAAAAGATTGGGGCGTCCATCTTGGGGAAATCTACCAACTCTCTCCTGATGATTATCCAGAAGAAGGGGTTATCGTCAAAGCATATTTTCCTGTCAATAGTTTCTTAGCTGAAACAGTTGATGAAGTAAAAGAAGCGATTAATGGGTTACTTTTATATGATATTGATTTAGGTTATAACAAAGTGACGCTTCATGAAGTAAAGGAAGAAGATTGGGCAACTGCTTGGAAGAAGTATTATAAACCAGTTAAGATATCAAACTCTATTACGATTAGTCCAACTTGGGAAGAATATAAACCAGTACGCGAAGATGAGTGTGTCATCGAACTAGATCCTGGTATGGCGTTTGGAACAGGAACACATCCAACAACCGTTCTTTGTGTTCAAGCTATAGAAAAGTACATTCAAAAAGGCGATGAAGTGATTGATGTTGGGACAGGTACTGGAGTGTTAAGTATCGCTGCCGCAAAACTTGGGGCAGGTAGAGTCATTGCTTTAGACTTAGATGACGTTGCAGTTGAAAGTGCTAAGTTAAATACACAAATTAATAAAGTCGATGATGTTGTGACGGTTAAACAAAACAATTTGATCGAAGGTATTGAAGGTCGATACGATGTAATTGTTGCTAATATTTTAGCAGAAATCATCGTCCGGTTCGTCCAAGATGCGGCAAGGGTACTTAAACCAGGTGGAACATTTATCACATCAGGTATCATCCAAAGAAAGAAATTAGAAGTCAAAGATGCTCTGATTTCCCATGGATTAGAAATTAAGGAAATATTAGAAATGGAAGATTGGGTAGCTATCATCGCAAAAAAGGTGTAAAATAAACACTATTGTATTAGGGGAAATTCCCGTACAAGTAGTGATAATTAGGTGAAAAAATATGCAAAGATATTTTGTTGCAAAAGAACAAATGAATGACCATATGGTTCTGATTCATGGTGAAGATGTAAAACATATTACTCGTGTCATGCGCATGTCAGAAGGCGATCAGATTATTTGCAGTAATAATTTAGATCGAGTGTGTTTATGTGAAATTGATCGATTTGAAGATGATCAAGTAGTGGCACTTATCGTTGAGGATCTGCCAAATGAAAGTGAACTACCAGTCAACATCACAATTGCACAAGCTCTTCCAAAAGGGGATAAGCTTGATTATGTCATACAAAAGGGAACTGAGCTCGGTGCAGCTCAGTTTATTCCTGTTCAGGGTGAGCGCTCTATTGTAAAATGGGATGGAAAAAAAGCAGGAAAACGAATTGAACGTCTAAGTAAAATCGCTAAAGAAGCTGCGGAACAGTCACATAGAAGTCGTATTCCTGAAATTGAAAGCCTTCATACTTTGGAACAATTAATAGTGCGTAAGAGCGAATTTAACCACTTATTATTTGCTTACGAAGAAGAAGGTAAAATGGGGAACCATAAACAGCTAGCAGACACTTTTACACAAGCGAGAGAAGGGGATTCCCTATTATTTATAGTCGGACCTGAAGGAGGTTTTTCAGAGTCAGAAGCCGTAAAGCTAAAAGACGCTGGATTTATTCCTACTAGTCTCGGCCCGAGGATATTACGAGCAGAAACAGCACCATTGTATATCCTATCAGCTGTTTCGTATTATTTTGAATTAGAGAGGTGAAATCAATGCCTACAGTTGCATTTCAAACATTAGGTTGTAAAGTTAACCACTATGAAACGGAAGCTATTTGGCAATTATTCAAAGCGGATGGTTATGAGAAAGTAGACTTTGAAAAAACAGCCGATGTTTATGTGATCAATACATGTACAGTTACGAATACTGGAGATAAAAAAAGTCGCCAAGTCATCCGACGTGCGATTCGTAAAAATCCTGACGCCGTCATTTGTGTTACTGGATGTTATGCTCAAACTTCTCCAGCAGAAATTATGGCAATCCCAGGTGTTGATATCGTTGTGGGAACTCAGGACCGGACGAAAATGCTAGAGTATATTGAGCAATATAAGAACGAACGTGAGCCGATAAACGGTGTAAGTAATATTATGAAAACCCGAGTATACGAGGAACTTGATGTTCCTGCGTTTACAGATCGAACTCGCGCTTCGCTGAAAATTCAAGAAGGTTGTAATAATTTCTGTACGTTTTGTATTATTCCATGGGCACGTGGTTTGATGCGCTCACGTAACCCAGAGGAAGTAATTAAACAAGCAACACAATTAGTGAACGCTGGCTATAAAGAAATTGTGTTAACAGGAATTCATACTGGTGGATATGGTGAAGATCTAAAAGATTATAGCCTTGCTCGTTTACTTGAGGATTTAGAAAAAGTTGAGGGGTTAAAACGGATCCGCATTTCTTCAATTGAAGCTAGTCAAATCACTGACGAAGTAATTGATGTGATTGACCGTTCAAAAAAAGTAGTACGTCACCTTCATATTCCGCTTCAATCAGGCTCTGACACTGTTCTAAAAAGAATGCGTCGTAAATATACGATGGAGTTTTTTGGAGAGCGTTTAGATCGTCTGAAGGAAGTCCTTCCTGGATTAGCGGTTACTTCTGATGTTATTGTCGGCTTCCCAGGTGAAACAGAGGAAGAATTCCAAGAGACGTACGATTTTATTGCTAAGCACCAATTCTCAGAGCTCCATGTTTTCCCGTATTCGAAGCGCACTGGTACGCCTGCGGCTCGTATGGAAGAGCAAGTCGATGAAGATGTTAAGAATGAGCGTGTTCATCGTTTAATTGAGTTATCTAATCAGTTAGCTAAGGAGTATGCTTCTCAATTCGAAGGCGAAGTATTAGAAGTAATTCCAGAGGAAATCGATAAAGAGTCACAAGATAGTGGTATGTATATTGGCTATTCAGATAACTATCTAAAAGTGAAGTTCCCTGCTAGTGAAAGTATGATCGGGGAAATTGTTAAGGTTAAAATAAAAAAAGCAGGTTATCCTTACAACGAAGGTGAATTTGTTCGAGTAGTAGAAAATGAACATCAAGCTGTAGTTAATGGATAAATGAGCAAAAGACTAACTTATTAGTAGAGGTTCTTTTTCATATATAGTTACCGCTTTTTGGGTATACTATGTCATGGATGAGTGGCTTAATTACTATAAAGTTAGTCTTTTATTTTAGCTGTTATCGTAAACTTTGGTGCAGCGATAGTTAATGACGTGCTTGCGCAGTTTTACATTCTTATGCTACGATTTAGAGGTACGTACAAGTGAAAAGAGAGTGAGGAATACATAATGAGTATTAATATCGCTGAAATGATCGATCATACATTACTTAAAACAGAAACGACGAAAGCTCAAATCATCCAACTTTGTAAGGAAGCGAAAGAATACAAATTTGCTTCTGTCTGTGTAAATCCTACATGGGTAAAAACAGCATATGAGCAATTAAAAGATACACCAGTAGTAAAAGTATGTACTGTTATTGGTTTTCCTTTAGGTGCAAGCACTTCTGAAGTGAAAGCTTTTGAAACGACAAAAGCAATTGAAGAAGGTGCAACTGAAGTAGATATGGTAATCAACATTGGTGCACTAAAAGATAAAGACGATCACCTTGTTAAAGAGGATATAAGAGCTGTTGTTGATGCTGCAAAAGGAAAAGCATTAACAAAAGTTATTATTGAAACTAGTTTACTGACTGACGAAGAAAAAACGCGAGCATGTAAACTAGCAGTAGAAGCAGGAGCAGACTATGTGAAAACATCAACAGGTTTTTCAACAGGTGGTGCAACGGTTGAAGATATCCGTTTAATGAGAGAAACAGTTGGACCTGATATCGGAGTAAAAGCTTCAGGCGGTGTTAGAGACCGAGACGGTGCAGTAGCAATGATTGAAGCTGGTGCAACACGAATTGGTGCAAGTGCAGGAATTGCAATTGTTACTGGGGGACAATCGCAATCAGATTATTAATGTAAACAAGAGGATGACTTTGGTCATCCTCTTTCACTTTAGTTTGCTCTTTTCCCGTGTAAAAAAATAATAAATTTCGCATACCAATGAACGAATGGCAGAAGGACGAGCGATGAGATAATATTGAAAATCGTACTAGCATGAGCAAGTTGTAAACTAGGTAAATTAGTTAAAGAACTTGCGATATCACTTAACCAACCAATAAAAGGGAAGAATAATAAAACTCCTAATAAATTTAACCAAATATGCGCAAAGGCAACTAACTTAGCTGAATGATTGGCTCCCATACTAGCTAAAAAAGCACTAAAACAAGTGCCGATGTTTGCACCCAACATTATCGCAATTCCAGAAGAGAGTCCAAAAATTTGGTCATTCATAAACCCCATAGCAATAGCGGTAGTGGCTGTACTAGATTGAATAATAGCTGAGAATATCGTTCCTAAACCAATTCCAAATAATTCACTATTATTTGTCCAAGTGAAAAAAGCATGGGCAAATGGCAAAGAGGAGATTGGAAATGCAAGACCCTCCAATCCATGCATGGCAACAAAAATGCACCCTAAACCAAAAGAAATACAACCAATTAGGTACGTGATTTCATTTCTTAGAAAAATTAAGAAAACCCCGATTAGCAATAAAGGCATAATAAATGAAGAAAGGTCAAAGGCTAAAATTTCCAATGTTAGGCAAGTACCGATATTGGTTCCGAGTATGATCCCAATCGACTGCTTGAAAGTAAGTATTCCTGCAGCTACTAAACCAACTGCCATAATCATTACAGCTGAACTGCTTTGGAGTAGTGCAGTTATTCCAGCACCTAGTAATAAACCTTTCCAAGGGCTATCTGTCATTTTTTCTAATGTATTTTTAAACCGATTACCTGCCAAATTATGAAGACCTGCTCTCATAATCGTCATCCCAAATAGGAATAAGGCGATAAAAACAACGAATAAAGTGAATAATTCTTTGTGAGTCATACAATCACCTCTAATACATCATATGGACAAGACGATACAAGCATGACAACTTCGTGATTTTAATAAATAAAACTTGAATATTCAGAAAATATAGTCTATTATAATACAAGAATAAGCCTTTACAGACAGTCATATATTTTTTTATCTCTTACATACTAACCGGTTAGTTAGAGGAATTTACACAGCCATTATGAAGAAACATTTATTTTTCACTACTGATCAAACCCTATTACAAGCAACTGCTTCTAACACGTAAATGATAATCTTCAAAAATAATGAAAGGGCTTACAAAAAAGAAGTGGAGGACTATCAATGAATGTATTAGACCTTTTTAAGTTGGATGGAAAAACGGCAATAGTAACAGGTGGTGGTAGAGGATTAGGTGCCCAGATGGCAGAAGCTTTAGCTGAAGCAGGGGCAAATGTTGTGATTTGCTCTCGTAAACTCGAACAATGTGAAGAAGTCAGCAAACAGCTAAGGGAAAAGGGAGTACGCTCGTTAGCTTTTCAATGTGATATTAGTAATCCGACTGATGTTCAAGCTGTTGTAGATGGGACTTTAGAAGAATTCGGTAAGATTGATATCCTAATTAATAATAGTGGGGCGACGTGGGGAGCACCAGCTGCTGAAATGCCGCTAGAAGCATGGAAAAAGGTAATGGATGTAAATGTGACAGGAACATTTTTAATGTCTCAAGCTGTTGGTAGAGAAATGATTAAACAACAATCAGGAAAAATTATTAATATTGCTTCCGTTGCAGGACTTGGTGGCACTGACCCTCAAATTATGGATGCTGTCGGTTATCATGCAAGTAAAGGAGCTGTAATTACGTTTACAAAAGACTTAGCAGCAAAGTGGGGACAGTATAACATCAATGTGAATGCAATTGCACCAGGCTTCTTTCCAACGAAGATGTCTAAAGGAATATTAGATCAAGGCGGCAAGCTTGTTAAAGACCGTACACCTTTAAAGCGATTCGGTACTGACTATGACTTAAAGGGAGCAGCTGTCTTCTTAGCATCAAATGCATCTAATTTTGTAACAGGAGATGTTCTTGTTGTCGATGGAGGTACTCACGCTGTTTAGTCAAATGTTAATAGATTGGCAAAATAGGTAAAGCTAAAGGAGGATGAGATTTAGTATGATATAACGTATAAACAGAAAATTATGAGGTGGAGAAGTCCTATGAAAGAAAAAATCTTTGAAAAAAGCATTGAGTTATTTGGAGAACGAGGTTTTAACGAGACATCTATCCAACATATTGTTGATGCACTTGGAGTGACAAAAGGCACCTTCTATTATTATTTCAAAAGTAAAGAAGAGATCCTTTTAGGTATTCACTTGAGGTTTATCGATGATTTGCTAGCCAAACAAAGTCAAATCATTCATGACGGAAACAAAAGTTGTGAGCAAAAACTGTATGAAATCGTTTATATGTTAATAAAAAATGTAGAAACACAAGCACAGAGTGCAAGAGTATTTTTTCGGGAAATGCAAAATCTTTCAGAAGGTCCCCACTCACAAATTTTCCCTAAGCGGGATGAGTTTCGACTAAATTTACAAAGGTTAATTGAAGATGGTATAGCAAAAGGAGAATTTCGTAAAGAAATTCAAGCTGATATTGTAACATTAGGAATTTTAGGTATGTGCAATTGGAGTTATCACTGGTTTGATCCACAAGGGCCATTAACAGATCAAACAGTTGCAAAAATATATATGGATATGATTTTACAAGGAATTAAGACCGACTAAAAAATGCTCCGTCAAGGGGTTTAATAATAACATACTAACTGGTCAGTATGTAGAGGAGGCAAAAACATGAATGTAAATGATGTGAAGAAAATTGCTGTAATAGGTGCGGGGTCTATGGGGCATCAGATTGCGATGCTATGTGCATTAGGTGGGTTCCAAACAACACTTCAAGATATTCAAGAATCGGCTCTTCAAAAGGCACAAGAGAGCTTACAATTTCAAATGAACAAATGGGTAAAGAAAGGAAAGATTAGTCAGGAAAATCTAGATCGTGTATTCGAACGATTAACCGTAACAACTAGTTTAGAAGAAGCTGTAGTAACTGCAGACTTAGTTATTGAAGCGGTAGTAGAAAAACTTGATGTTAAATTAGAGTTGTTTGAAAAGTTAGATCGCTTAACACCACCACATACTATTTTAGCTACGAATAGTTCAACGATTGTAAATTCAAAAATAGCAGAAGTTACAAATAAACCAGACAAAGTATGCAATATGCATTTCTTTTTCCCACCATTAGTTATGGATTGTGTAGAAGTAGTTATGAGTGAACAGACGTCTGAAGAAACTGCACAAATAGCGATGGATGTTTGTGAAAAAATTAATCGAACTGCTGTCCTACTTCGTAAAGAAATTTGGGGCTTTGTTGCAAACCGTTTATTATTTGCCCTTAATAATGAAGCGGTAAGACTTTATGAAGAAGGTATTTGTGACTACAAGGATATTGACATCATTTGTAAAAAGGCATTAAATCATCCATTAGGACCATTTGAGTTAATGGATTTGTCAGGAATAGATGTTGGCTTCTATGCGCAACAAGAACAATACAAAGAATCTGGAGATCCAGTTCATAAACCAGCAAAATGTATCGAAGAAAAAGTACAGGCGGGAACGTTAGGGAGAAAAACAGGTAAAGGCTGGTACGAATACGAGCAAGCGAGTGTAAAAAAGTAACCAAGTAAGGAAGTGAGTTATGAATCAGGTTTCAACCAATACCGTAAAAGTAAGGGTTTGTGAAACAGACGCGCTTGGTCATATTAGTAATATTAGTTATTTTATTTACTTTGAAGAGGCACGTGTTGAGTTTTTTAAGCGCTTATCAGGTGAAGGTGCAATGAAAGACTTGGATATTATTTTAGCCCATACTGAATGTAATTTCGTCAACCAAGGCTATTTTGATGATACGCTAACAGTTACTACCTTTGTTGAACGGGTCGGAAACTCTAGTATTCAACTCATTCATCAAATCAAAAATCAAAAACATCAGCTTATAGCAGAAGGAAAAGCTACAGTCGTTTACTTTGATTTTCAAAGACAACGGAGTATACCTCTCACAACTAAAATGAAAGAACAATTAAATCGTTTTTCTATTAGTACACCTTCATAATGTAAAACAACGCTCTAATAAATCTGAATTTTCTGTATCAAGTTGATTTATTAGAGCTTTACCATGCAGCTAAACGCTTTAGAAAAGACAATAAATTGAAAAGTAGCAAGGAGGATTTATATGGGAGATACTACAATCAAACAAAAGGGCGGAAGCTTCTTAATTTCGTCAATTGACGCAAATGATATTTTTACTCCTGAAGACTTTACAGATGAACACAAGATGATCGGTCAAACAGCAAAACAGTTTATCGAGAAAGAAGTAGAGCCACTTCACGAAGAGATTGAGAAACAAAATATGGATAAGGTTGTCTCACTCTTACAACAAGCTGGAGATTTAGGGTTATTAGCTCATAGTATTCCAGTAGCATATGGTGGACTTGGGTTAGATAAGGTGAGTAAAGGACTTGTAGGTGAAATAGTAGGTACGACAAGCGGTTATGGAGTTGCACATTCCAACCATACGTGTATTGCTACATTGCCAATCACGTACTTTGGGTCGAAGGAACAAAAAGAGAAATATTTGCCGAAGATGGCCTCTGGTCAATATTTAGGCGCTTACTGTTTAACTGAGCCTTCTTCGGGGTCAGATGCGCTCGCTGCAAAAACAACTGCAAAATTAAATAAAGAAGGCACTCACTATATTTTAAATGGAACAAAGCTTTATATTACGAATGCAGTATTTTCACAAACGTTTATCGTTTACGGAAAAGTGGATGGCGATAAGTTTACTGCATTTATCGTTGAAAAGGACTATCCTGGTCTTTCATTAGGCCCTGAAGAAAAGAAAATGGGAATAAGTGGATCGTCGACACGGTCGGTAATCCTAGAAGATTGCTATGTCCCTGTAGAAAATGTATTAGGTGAAATAGGCAAAGGGCATCTAATTGCCTTAAATGTACTTAATCTTGGCCGATTTAACTTAGGTTCAGCCTGCATGGGCGGAGCAAAGGCTGCCCTAAAATTAGGCATTTCACATACTAACGAAAGAAAGCAGTTCGGGAAAAGAATAGCTGAATTCGGAGCAACGAAAGAGAAAGTAGCAAAGATGGCAGCTAGAATTTATGCTGCGGAATCTCTTCAATATCGAACAGCTGATTTGTTAGAGAGTGCACTAGGTGAAGTTTATGATACTGAAGATCAACATTTAGTCACGAAAAGACTAATGGAATATGCTTTAGAGTGTGCGATCTGTAAAGTTTACGGTTCAGAGACATTAGATCAAGTGGTCGACGAGTCTCTTCAACTTCATGGAGGAGCAGGGTTTATAAAAGAATACCGAATTGAACAGGCTTACCGTGATTCTCGAATTAATCGGATTTTTGAAGGGACAAATGAAATTAATCGTTTGCTTGTTCCAGGTATATTCTTTAAAAAAGCAGCTAAAGGTGAACTGCCTGCACTTGAAGAGATTTCAAACGCAGTGACTCGACTTAATGTACAAGCAAAAGTTGAGGTAGGAATTGATAGCTTAACTGCTGAACGACAAGTAATACAACAAATTCGTGACGTATTTCTTTCTTTAGCAGGCTTAGCTTATAAAAAGTTCGGTAACGAGCTTAACGAAGAACAAGAGCTTGTCATGAAACTTGCAGATATCGGAATAGAATTATATGCAGCAGAGTCTGCTGTATTAAGATCACAAAAAGCAATTGAAAAACTAGGTCAAGAAAAGGAAAAATTGAAAGAACAATTAGCTAAGATAGTTACCGAAGAAGCTGTGTTAAAAGTTCAAAGACTAGCACAAGAATTTATCGGTGGACTTGAAGCATCAAACGAGGCAGATCAACTTTTAGCAAGCATATCTAAACAATTGTCAACCTATCGAATTGAAAATCGAGTTACGCGATTTAGAGAAGTGGCTGCTTGTTTAAACGAATCTGGTCAATACAGTTGCTAAACAAAAGGAGGAAGGTAAATGTCTCGATTTGACAATCAAGTTGCAGTCATTACTGGTGGAGGCAGTGGTATAGGAAAGGCGACAGCTCAAAGACTAGCAAAGGAAGGTGCCAAAGTTGTAGTTGTTGGACGTACGGAAGCGAAGTTAGTCGATGTTATGAATGAAATTAATACAGAGTTTGGAGAAGGAGTAGCTACAGCTTTTGCTACTGATGTAACAAAGGAAACTGAAGTTATGAAACTCGCAAATTTTGTACGAGAGAAATTTGGCTGTCTCCATATCGTTATTAATAATGCGGGCGGATCTGGTAATTCATCTATTTTAGAAATGGATATAGAAGAGTGGGATAGAACGCAAGATGTAAATTTAAAAAGTGTGTTTCTTGTCTCCAAATACTTAGGTCAATTGATGATTGATACGGATTCAACTGCGGCTTCTATCGTTAACGTTGCTTCACTTTCGGGGTATAAAGCTGGAGCAAAAATTCCCCATTATAGTGCAGCTAAAGCTGGAGTGATTAATTTTACAAGGGCGTTGGCAAATGAATTAGCCCCTTATGATATTCGTGTGAATTCAGTATCCCCAGGATTTATTGAAACACCTTTGACTGAAAAAGGGTTAGAAAATGATCAATTTTTAGCCGCAATTAAAAGAAATACTGCTATGAAGAGAGTTGGCACTGCAACGGAAATTGCTAATGTTATTTCGTTTATAGCGTCAAAAGAAGCCAGTTATATGACTGGATCGGATATTTTAGTTGATGGTGGCTGGCTAATTAAATAGGCTCTTCGCGTCTGTAAGGTGGAGAGTTACATGATCTGATAATACGTTTATACGAAACGATAAATAATAGGGGGTATAAGAATGGCGAACCAAGATCTTCTTAAACAAATTGAATCCGGTGTTATGAAGCTGACATTAAATCGTCCTGAAGCGTTAAATGCATTTAGTGAGGATATGATCACAGGTTTAATTGACTCGATTAGGGAAGCAAAACAAAGTGAGGAAGTAAAAGTTGTCGTTATTCATGGTGCTGGAAGAGCTTTTAGTTCTGGTGGTGACGTCAAATCGATGGGGAAAACTTCAGGTGTTGAAGTTTATGAATTCGTAGGTATATTAAATGAACTGATTCTGGAAATTAAATCGATAAATAAGCCTGTTGTTGCTTCTGTTCATGGTGTTGCCGCTGGAGCAGGCTTCAATTTGGCCTTAGCTTGTGATTTAATCGTAGCCTCAGAGGAATGTAAATTTATTCTTAGTTTTGCGCAGGTTGGACTCATTTCTGATGGAGGAGGTTTGTTTTTCCTTCCTCATGTTCTTGGGCCGTATCGAACAAAAGAATTGCTATTTAGTGGGAAGCCTCTAGAAGCTACTAAGGCAAAAGATTGGGGGGTAGTAAATGAAGTCGTGCCCCTTGAACAATTAAACGAGGTAACAGAGACTCTTTCATTACAACTAGCTAATGGTCCAACAAAGGCGATTGGTCTTATGAAGCAAATTGCAGATGATGCAGCTACGATGACACTTGAAAATGTATTAAGGAGAGAGCAAATAACACAAGCGATGATGGTAACCACAGAGGATCACTTAGAAGGAGTAAGGGCATTTGTCGAGAAACGAAAGCCAAATTTTCAAGGGAAGTAAAAGCAAGAGACAAGTTAAGGTTGACCGAAGCAGTCTTATGTATTATAATCAAAAAAGACTTGTTTTTTTCAAGTCGTTAGTTGGTTGTTTCGGAGGGAGGGAAATAAAATGGCAGAAACTCGTGTTCGCAAAAATGAATCGATCGATGCTGCTCTTCGTCGCTTCAAGAGATCACTTTCAAAAGAAGGTACATTGGCTGAAGTGAAAAAGCGTAAGCACTATGAAAAGCCTAGTGTAAAGCGTAAGAAAAAATCTGAGGCAGCAAGAAAGCGCAAGTTCTAATTCGTAAGAGAGGGTGTATCGATTGAATCTTCTAGATCGTCTTACTGATGATATGAAGGCAGCGATGAAAAACAAAGAGAAGGAAAAGCTCTCTGTTATCCGTATGGTGAAATCTTCGTTGCAGAACGAACAAATCAAACTTGGACGTGAGCTTTCTGAAGATGAAACACTGACGGTACTTAACCGCGAACTCAAGCAACGCAGGGAATCCCTCCATGAGTTTGAAAAGGCCAACCGCGATGATTTAGCTTCAAAGTTGCACGGAGAAATTGAAGTTCTTCAGCAGTACTTACCAGAACAGCTATCTGAAGAAGAAGTAATTCGTATCGTTCAAGAAACGATTAAAGAGGTGGGTGCTACTTCTAAAGCTGACTTTGGAAAAGTAATGGGAGCAATTATGCCAAAGGTAAAAGGCAAAGCTGATGGCGGTCTTGTGAATCGCCTCGTTCAACAGCATTTATCATAAAGTGAGAAAAGAGTCTTGCAATCATGCAAGGCTCTTTTTATTTGGCTGTTTTGCAAACTTTGTTGCTATTGGACCGTTTTTTAACGCTTACACATGAAGATTTATTTTCAAAATTATAATTATTTTTAATGAGAATAATTTACTGTTAAATTATTCGTTAAAAAAGTGAAACCTTGTTATACTAATAACGTATATGTAGTAACAAACTAATTAGAAAGGGGGTTAAGTTTTGAGTAGGAAGCTGATGGTTAGAATGTATTTATTATTTATGGTTACTGCTTTCTGTCTTATACCGATACAATTATTCGTACATAGTCAAACCCCGACATCACAACCTATTGTTTACTACATTCCTGTTGAACAGACAGTGGAGCGAGGACTAGAGGCATTTATGAAACGTTCTATTGAATCTGCTATAGAAGAAGGTGCAGATCATATCGTTTTGGAAATTGATACTCCTGGTGGTGCGGTCGATGCAGCTGGTAATATTGCAAGGTTGCTAAGAGAAACCGACATTCCAATTACGGCGTATATCGTAAAAGATGCAATCTCTGCGGGTGCATATATTTCTTTAAATGCAGACCGAATTGTAATGGCGCCTGGAGCGCTTATAGGCTCTGCTGGTGTCATTGATGCAGCTGGTAATGCTGCGGAAGAGAAAATGCAATCCTATTGGATTGCTGAAATGGAGGAGTCAGCAAAACTAAATGATCGTGATCCTTTGTTCGCAAGGGCTATGGCGGATAATTCAGTTGATTTGCCAGAGTACAATGCTGAAAAGGGTCGATTTCTTACCTTAACATCAGGAGATGCATATGAAGTCGGCTATGCGGATGCGTTAGCGAGCAATCGTGCAGAATTACTTGAGTTTTTACAGTTGGAAAATGCAATTGAAAAAGACATGGAGATTAGTTTTGCAGAACAAATTGCACGCTTTGTAACTCACCCTGTAGTCATTCCTATTCTTTTATCCATAGGAAGTTTAGGATTAGTACTTGAACTTTATTCACCAGGGTTTGGTGTTCCTGGGATTATGGGACTTTCAGCCTTGCTTCTATTTTTCTTTGGACATTTATTTGCAGGGTTCGCTGGATGGGAGTCTGTCATTCTTTTTGGAGTTGGAATCCTTTTAATCCTTATTGAAATATTTGTCCCAGGCTTTGGTATTTTTGGAGTACTAGGGATTGGTTCTATAATCGGCAGTATGATTTTAGCGTCATATTCGACAGTCAATATTTTAATTTCATTATTAATAGCAGTTATAGTTACAACTATCGTATCTATCCTAATATTTAAATACTTTGGATATCGGGGTCCTATGAAGAAAATCGTTTTTACTGGTGCAACTACAACCGAGGAAGGCTATATTTCAAATGTAACAAGGACTGAACTAGTTGGGCAAGTTGGCGAAACTATGACACCACTAAGGCCTTCTGGCATGGCTATATTCGGTAATGACCGTCTTGACGTTGTTTCCGAGGGAGGTTATATTGAACAAGGTAAGAAAGTAGAGGTAGTATATACCTCTGGATCTCGTATCGTTGTAAGAGAAGCTAGAAAACAAACACAAAGGGAGGAATAAAGGTGCCACAAGGAGATATTTTCATTCTCATTATTTTAGGTTTAATTATTGTTGCATTAGCAGTATTATTTACGTTTGTTCCAGTAATGCTATGGATTTCAGCATTAGCTGCTGGAGTAAGAATTGGTATTTTTGAACTAGTTGGTATGAGGCTCCGTCGAGTAATTCCAGCGCGTGTTGTAAATCCATTAATTAAAGCAGTAAAAGCAGGTCTTGATTTAAACACAAGTAAATTAGAGGGTCATTATTTAGCAGGTGGTAATGTTGACCGCGTTGTAAATGCACTGATTGCTGCACAGCGAGCTAATATTGATCTTAGCTTTGAAAGAGCGGCTGCTATCGATCTTGCTGGTCGTGACGTTTTAGAAGCAGTACAAATGAGTGTAAACCCTAAAGTAATCGAAACACCATTTATTGCGGGTGTAGCGATGGATGGGATCGAAGTTAAAGCGAAAGCGCGTATTACAGTTCGTGCCAACATTGACCGACTAGTCGGGGGTGCTGGTGAAGATACTGTAATTGCCCGTGTAGGTGAAGGGATCGTATCGACAATCGGTTCTGCTACTAATCACAAAAAAGTACTTGAAAATCCTGATATGATTTCTCAAACAGTATTAACGAAAGGTTTAGATGCTGGAACAGCTTTTGAAATCCTTTCAATTGATATTGCAGACATTGATATCGGTAAAAACATTGGTGCCGAGCTTCAAACAGACCAAGCAGAAGCAGATAAGAAAATTGCACAGGCTAAAGCCGAAGAACGTCGTGCAATGGCTGTAGCGAAAGAACAAGAAATGAAAGCGAAAGTTGAAGAAATGAGAGCGAAGGTTGTTGAAGCAGAGGCTGAAGTTCCGATGGCTCTTTCTGAAGCTCTTCGTAGTGGTCATATGGGTGTTATGGACTACGTCAACTATCAAAACATCATGGCTGATACAGATATGAGAGACTCAATTGGTAAAGCAACAAATGATAGTGACGATGATAAAAAGTACGGTAAATAATCCTCTAAAAGGAGGAGTTAACATTGAATATCCTTGATTTCTTATTAGGGAATATCTTTTTTGTCATACTAATTCTAGGTGCTTTGTGGAACTTCTTTAGCAGGCAAGCAGAGTCTAAAAAAGAGGCTGAACAAGGGAAAAGGCCACAAAGAGAACAAGAAATTGACTGGAAGGAAATTTTCCGTCAAGAACAAGCTCCTGTAGAAAGAGACAAACCAACGGTAGCTAGAGAAGTTGAGCCTTCTTTTGAACCTTCATTTGAGCCGATTCATAAAGAAGTTGTTACCACTTCGGATCGTCGAACAGAAATGGAGAAACTTCGTAATCAACTAGAAGAAAAACGTAAGAAATTGAAGAAGGTAGAACATGCAACGAATGCTGCGATCAGCGATTCTCCAATTACTAGTAATGAGATAGGAAGAAAAAAGCCTAAACTTGAACTTGATTTTCAAAATATCTCACAACAAGATGCGATGAAAGGGATTATTTGGTCAGAGATCTTAGGGAAGCCTCGAGCTACTCGTTCCTATTCAAGCAAAAGATAAATAGTACATTTAATTAAAACAGGGCTAAGTTAATTCTTAGCTCTGTTTTTTTGTATTAAAGCATAATTTTGAAATACAGTTCTAGATTATTGTTCAACATTTTATATATCTTCAAAAGGATAAATTTAAAAAAGACATGCTCTTTTACCAATTTTGATGAATGTTTTTTTATTTTATCTAGTTTAAGTGAAGCTAATACGCCAACTTCTTCAATCCTCTGTAAAGCAAAAAAGGCTAAGTGGGGGACGATTAAGCGCAGATTAAGGTCGCCTTGTCCACTTGTGTCAACGTCTGTGTCAACCACATCGTGTGGCGGCTTAGCTACCTTGATTGGTTCAACTAATTTTTGTAGGGAAAAAGGAACCCCTCTGCTGAAAAAAGTTTCATTTTATAGTGATAGTCAAACTCTTACTGTCATAAAAATGAGAGGAGAGGAGGTTCTCTGATGAAAAAGTGGCGACAACAAGTGAAGAAATTTCTAACAGACCAGATGGAGCTACCACCTGATGTAATGATGGATCTACCCCGCATTACAATGATAGGACAAATTCATATTTATATTGAAAATCATCGCGGTGTCCTTCAGTTTTCGAATGAAGAGATCCGTTTATTATTGTCTCAAGGTCAGCTTTTAATCAAAGGAGAACAATTTGTCATCAAGACTATACTTCCTGAAGAACTCCTATTGGAAGGAAAGATCGATAAAGTCTTATTTATTAATGAATAGATCATAGTTAGCAGGAGGATGACAATGAAAAATGTTTGGATAAACTTTCTTTATGGCTATGCCAGAATGAGGATAGATGGCCCGTATGGAGAGCGGTTTTTAAATCGATGTATTGAATATGATATTCATATTTGGAACATAAAAAGAGTGGGGGAAGAAAGAATCGTTTGCTATATTGCCTTAGAAGACGTTAAGCGTCTAAGGCCCCTTTTACGTATGACAAGCTGTAAGGTGTCTTTTACAGAGCGGAGAGGGTTACCATTCTTTTATAAGAAGATGTGGAAAAGAGGCGGATTTACTGCAGGTATTATTTCTTTTGTTATCATTCTTCTTATTCTTTCAAATATGGTGTGGAACATTTCAATTGAGGGTGCATCTCCGAAGGTTGAACATCAACTTCGTCTAGCTGTTGGAGAAATGGGGATTGAGCGAGGAAAGTTTATTTTTATGCTTCCTAGCGTGGAAGAAATACAAAAGAAGGTTACGGATAATGTTGAGGATGCGACGTGGATTGGTGTCAAATTAAATGGTACAACCTTTCAATTTAGTGTTGTAGAGCAAACCTTACCTGAAAAACAGGAAAGATTAAATCCGAGACATCTAGTAGCTAAGAAAAAAGCAATTATTCACGATATGTTTATTGAGCAAGGTCAAGTACTTGTACGTAGGAATGAGTTTGTTAATAAAGGTGATTTACTCGTTTCTGGATTTATTGGAAAAGAAGGAAATACGCAGATTGTTCCTGCAAAAGGAAGTGTGCTTGGTGAAATTTGGTACAAGTCTGAAGTGAAGGTACCATTGGTTAACCGTTTTGAAACGTTAACAGGGGAAGGTAAGACTTACCATTATGTAAGTATCTTTAACTTTGACCTACCTGTTTGGGGATGGAAAAAACATTCATTTGAAAACGCGGAGGTTTTTGAAAGAAAACATTCAATAAAACTTTTAAATTGGACGATACCTGTGCAATATAAGAAAAAGCAGTGGTTAGAAAAAAATGAAGTAGAGAGAGAGTACACAGTTGAGGATGCAGTAAAAGTGGGCAAAAAGATGGCCAGAGAAGAATTGATGGAGCGTTTACCAGAGGATGCAACAATAAAAGGTGAAAAAGTTTTGCACCAAGACGTTGAGAATGGTAAAGTTAAATTAAAGCTTCACTACCAAGTTATAGAAGATATTACGACGGAGCAACCGATCATTCAAGGAGATTGAGGCTATTGTCACAAATGAAGAATATTCCATTAGAAATTAAAGATCAGAATGAAGTTCAACGATTATATGGTCCTAATGACGCTCATTTAAAACGGATTGAAGAAAAACTCGGTGTTCAAATAACGACTCGAGGTGAAGACCTTTCAATTAAGGGTGATGATGAAGCGGTTCAAATCGTGAAAGACGTTTTAGAAACGATGTTAAAGCTTTTACGCCAAGGGACATCATTGTCTGAACGAGATGTTGTGTATGCTATTCAATTAGCTGAAAAAGGTATGCTAGAAGAACTTCTTCATCTATATCAAGAAAAGCTGACGGTCAATGCTAAAGGCAAACCTGTATTGATTAAGACGCTAGGACAGAAACATTATGTTTCTGCTATTAGAAAACGCGATCTCGTGTTTGGGATAGGTCCTGCAGGAACTGGTAAAACCTATTTAGCAGTAGTCATGGCTGTAACAGCACTAAAAGAGGGACAAGTGAAGAAAATTGTCCTTACACGTCCAGCAGTTGAAGCTGGCGAAAGCTTAGGCTTTTTACCAGGTGATTTAAAGGAAAAGGTCGATCCATATTTACGTCCATTATATGATGCCCTTCATGATATTTTAGGTGTTGAACAAACGCTAAGACTAATGGAGCGAGGTACAATTGAAGTGGCTCCATTAGCATACATGAGAGGTCGAACATTAGACGATTCTTTTGTTATCCTAGATGAAGCTCAAAATACAACACAAGAACAAATGAAGATGTTTTTAACGCGATTAGGTTTCGGTTCAAAAATGGTAGTAAATGGAGATTTAACTCAAATTGATTTACCTAAAGGAAAAAGATCTGGATTAAAAGTTGGAATTGATGTATTAGGTAATGTACAAGGGGTGGATTTTATTTACTTACAACAATCCGACGTCGTTCGCCATACACTTGTACAACGGATACTAGATGCGTATGATCAATCTGAAAAAAGAGAAAAAGAAAAGTAATTGTTCTGAGGGTGACCCATTTACAAAGTACCAGGCCACGCTATGATACTTAGCTGCTCAAACAAGGTGAGACACTATTATCTAATAAAGCGTTGGCAAAAGTACTTATGAGTCGCCCTCTTTATCCTATTCGTTATTATTTCAGTTGTAGTTTAAAACAATATTTGTTGGACAAACATGAAAGAAGTATTAGGTTTTCAAAATAAGAGGTGACCGATCATGAATAAACGTTCCCCGATCGATCAAATGACGTGGTGGAAAAGAATAAAGGATCACCGTTACTTGCGTGGTGTTCTATTTATCATATTAGCAGTGTTCTTATTTCTTGCAATGCTGGATAATATTATCCCAGAAAAGGTTGAAGTTCGAATGTCCACAGTGGCAGAACAAGATATTCGAGCTCCGATTACAGTGGAAAATAAAATTGCAACGGAACAGAAGCGGAAGGAATTACTTGAATCAGTCCAACCTGTTTATGTATTGAAAAAAGAATATACACAAATGCAAGTTGAAAAAATAAATGATATTTTTGATTTGATTCATTTAGTCAATGAAGAAATGACAAAAACAGAGTCAGAATCAGAGGGAGAAAATGAGAACTTAAGTTTAGAAGATCGTTTAAATTATGTTCAAGAAGTTATTTCTTCTGGGACAACGAATGAACTTTCAGATGAAACGGTACGAACATTATTATTATCTTCTAGTAGTCAATTACAAGTTGCAAGAGAAACAACTACTAATGCCGTACATGCAGTCATGAGCGAGAGAATTGCTATTAACGATTTAGCTCAAGCTAAACGGTCTGTAAAAGATAAGATTGCCATATTAACAGTATCAAACCGTTTGCATGATGCTATGATTGAAACAGCCCAATTCGCCATTATACCTAATTATATTTATGACGATAAAGCAACAGAACGTCTTCAACAAGAAGCAGTTGAATCAGTAGAGCCTGTTATTATTCGAGAAGGTCAGCTACTCGTTAAGCAAGGTGAGTTAATTAACCATGAGATTTACGAACAAATACGGATGGTTGGCCTATTAGATGATGCATTTAATATATATCCTTATTTAGGTTTAGCTCTATTAGTCCTACTAATGGTCGGTATGCTTGCATATTATCTTAACGAAGCACAAACAAGTGTAAAGACGAATAATAGTCATTTGCTCATGTTTATTCTTATTTTCTTTATCGGTGTATCCGTTATGAAAATCACGAGTTTAATTGAAAGGCTTGATATTGTAGCAATAGGTTTAATTGTACCTGTAGCAGTAGGAGCGATGTTGTTAACTACGTTAATTCATCAAAGAATTGCGTTATTTTCCAGCATATTTTTTGCGATAATTGCTAGTATTATCTTTAACAATGATGCAGTAGGTACATTTAATTTTACGTTTGGTGTATACATTTTATTCAGTTGTTTTGCTGGTGTTTATTTCTTAGGTCGATCAACAAGCATGACACGAATTTTAAAAGCAGGACTCTTTGTTTCGTTTATTAATATGGTAACGATTATATCGATCTTATTGTTAAAGGGATTTCAACAAGGCTGGATTGAAATTGGAATGCATTTAGGGTTCGCTTTCTTATCAGGGTTTATTGCCGCTGTATTGACACTTGGTCTAGTCCCATTTTTTGAAGCTGGTTTTGGTATATTATCGACGACAAAACTTATTGAGCTTTCTAACCCAAATCATCCGCTTTTAAGAAAAATCCTATTGGAAGCCCCAGGGACCTACCATCATAGTGTGGTAGTAGGAAACTTAGCTGAGGCAGCTTGTGAATCGATAGGAGCAAATGGATTACTAGCAAGAGTTGGGTCTTATTATCATGATATTGGAAAAACAAAACGCCCGCACTTTTTCATTGAAAATCAAATGAAGATTGATAATCCACATGATAAAATTTCTCCACAGCTTAGTAAGACGATTATCATTTCTCACCCGTATGATGGTGCAGACATGTTAAAGGAATATAAAATGCCAAAAGAAATTATCGATATTGCAGAGCAGCACCATGGTACAACACTGTTAAAGTATTTTTACCATAAAGCTAATCAAGAAACGGAACAGAAGATACCTGAAGAGCAATTTAGGTACCCTGGACCTAAAGCTCAAACGAAAGAAGCAGCGATTGTAGGTATAGCTGATTGTATTGAGGCAGCTGTAAGATCATTAAATAAGCCAACACCAGATAAAATACTGGCGATGATACGTAAGATCGTAAATGATCGTCTTGAAGATGGGCAATTTAATGAATGTGACCTTACTTTAAAAGAACTAGATAAAGTAGCGGTATCGATGTATGAAACTTTACAAGGTACTTTCCATTCTCGTATTGAATATCCTGATGATCCAAAAGAAAAGGGAGCGAAATAATGAATTTAGAAATCGACATATTAGATGAAACGACTAGCATTACAGAAGATCAATTTCAGTTAACAAAAGAGGTTATTTCTAAAGCTGCTGAAATGGAGGGATTAACTGGTCCCATTGAAATTTCCATCACTTTTGTCGATGATGAACGTATAAAAGAAATAAACCGAGATTATCGTGGGAAAGATACACCTACTGACGTTATTTCCTTTGCCTTAAATGAAGCAGGGGAAGAGGAAGTGCAAATTATAGATCCTGAAGGTCCGAATGTTTTAGGGGACATTATCATATCTATTCCACGTACGATCGAACAAGCACAGAGTTATGAACATTCATTTGAAAGAGAACTTGGTTTTCTTCTTGTTCACGGCTTTCTCCACTTACTAGGCTATAACCATCTAACAGATGAAGAGGAGAAAACGATGTTCTCAAGACAAGAGGAAATACTGAACGCTTATGGACTTAAAAGATAAAAATCTCTGGGGATTTAAGAGACTGCTTCGTTCTTTCGTTTACGCATGGACTGGCTTAAGATATGTCATTCGGTATGAGCAAAATATGAGAATTCATTTAATTATGGGCATAGTTGTTATGGCTCTTGCGTTTATATTAAATGTTTCCTTAACTCATAAAATGATCTTGCTGTTAGTAATAGGGGTGGTACTTTCTTTAGAGGTGATGAATACCGCAATAGAACGAACTGTTGATATGATCACAGAAGATTACCACCCACAAGCTAAAGTTGCTAAAGATATTGCTGCTGCTGCTGTATTTATTTTTAGTATTATAACTGTCTTGATTGGGTTATTGATTTTTTTACCACCGATTATTGAGCGACTGTCGAATATTTTAGGTTGAAGTAGGAGAGGAGTTAACTACGAGACATGTGGAAAAGGCTACAAAAAAATATTATTGCTGGGCTTATTTTTCTGTTGCCAGCAATAGCCACAATTTATGTCATTCAATTTTTGTTTACTTTAATTGATGCTTTCCTAGGTTCTTTTATTACTGGCATATTAAAAGGGTTAAATATTATTACAACGCATGACGGTAGTATCTATTTTCTTGGTGTCTACACTCCATTTTCTGAACGAATTTTTGGTATTGGTTTTATATTAACAATTATTTTAATCACATGGATTGGTTCAATGCGCCTAACTGGAAAGGGAAGCGGCATCCTAAATGCAATTGATAGAGGGTTTAGAAGGGTTCCGATAGCAAATTCTATCTATACTTCAGTTGAACAAATCATTCATGCTTTTGCGCAGGAACGTTCTTCATTTAAAAATGTGGTTCTTTTAGAATACCCAAGGAAAGGACTCTATACGATTGGATTTCAAACGGGTGCCTCAAAAGGGGAGGTTCAGCGTCTTACTTCAAAAGAGTGTATCAATGTCTTTTTACCAACAACACCTAATCCAACTTCTGGATGGCTAGTACTTGTGCCTAGAGAGGATGTTATTGTACTTAATATGACAGTTGAGCAAGGGCTGAAATTTATTATTTCTGGTGGCGTTGTTGTTCCACAAGATTCAATGGATGATGTTATTGAAAAAGACGCAATCTATGATCAAACAAACATGAAAGTATACATACGTGAAAAGAGAAAGGAAGAATAATTTTGGAAAAAACAAAGCTTATGGACGAAGCAATGTCTGCTAGAGAAAAAGCGTATGTTCCATATTCTAAGTTTCCAGTTGGAGCAGCTTTACTAACTAAGGATGGACAAGTTTTCAAAGGATGTAATATTGAAAATGCATCGTATGGGTTAACCAATTGTGCTGAAAGAACAGCTGTTTTTAAAGCTGTTTCAGAAGGAGTACATTCATTTTCTGCAATTGCTATTGTTGCTGATACAGAACGCCCAGTGCCACCATGTGGTGCATGTCGTCAAGTACTTACAGAATTTTGTAGTGCAGAGATGCCAGTATACTTAACAAATTTAAAGGGTAATGTACAAGAAATAACTGTAGGTGAACTATTGCCTGGAGCTTTTACTGCGGGGGATTTAAATGAATAATAGAGAAGGATATAAATCTGGTTTTGTTGCCATTATTGGCCGACCTAATGTAGGGAAGTCGACATTATTAAATTATATAATTGGACAGAAAATTGCGATTATGAGCGATAAGCCACAAACAACAAGAAATAAAATTCAAGGTGTATATACGAATAATGACTCCCAGATTGTATTTCTAGATACGCCAGGAATACATAGACCTAAGCATAAGCTAGGTGATTTTATGATGAAAATTGCAAATAATACATTAAGAGAAGTTGACTTAATTATGTTTGTAATTGATGCAGGAGAAGGATTTGGATCAGGTGAACAATTCATCTTAGACCGTTTGAAAGAGTCAAAAACTCCTGTATTTTTAGTCGTTAACAAAATTGATAAAGTTCATCCAGAAAAGCTATTAGATATTATTAACGAATATAAGGATCGACACACATTTGAGGAGATCGTTCCTGTCTCGGCGTTAGAAGGAAATAATGTACCTACTTTATTAGAACAAATTACGAAACATTTGCCAGAGGGACCACAATATTATCCAGCTGATCAAGTGACAGACCATCCCGAACGCTTTATAGTTGCTGAATTGATTCGGGAAAAAGCACTCCACTTAACACGGGAGGAAATTCCTCATTCTTTAGCTGTAGTCATTGAGCAAATGAAGAAACGAGAAGGTAGTGATACTGTTTATGTAGGTGCAACTATTATTGTCGAACGTTCTTCACAGAAAGGCATTATAATTGGTAAGCAAGGTAGCATGCTCAAAGAAATAGGGAAACGTGCCCGTATAGATATTGAAGCATTATTAGGCTCAAAGGTGTTCTTAGAATTATGGGTAAAAGTGCAAAAAGATTGGAGAAATAAAGGAAACCAACTGCGTGATTTTGGGTTTAATGAGGACGAATATTAGGCTGTAATAGTTCGTAAACGGTTGTTAACAAATATTTAACAATGGCTCTGTCTGTAGCCATTGTTTTTTTATAAAAAAATCTCTAAGATAGATGTATGATGTAAATGAATGTTGCATACGACTAGTTGTTATAATTGACAATTATTCCATAACATGATTTTGCAAAACAAGGTCAAGCTATAGAATATAGAGCGGTCTAACAATCCTTAAAACGAAAGGTGGAATTCCGAATGCTTGATTTTTCTTGGAAAGTATTCTCGATGACCGGAAGTGTTGATACCTATTTGTTAATCAAGGAATTGGAAAATGAGCATGGAGATGTTTCAGCTCAAGATATTGAAGAGGAGTACACGAATTTAGACGCTCACTAATCTTGCTTGCACCTCACGACTTCTTTGTGTGGTGACGAGAATGTTTCAAAAAGTTGAAGGTATTGTTATACGTACATCGGATTACGGCGAAGCAAATAAAATTGTAACACTACTTACAAGAGAGATGGGCAAGGTCGGTGTCATGGCGAGAGGTGCGAAAAAACCTAAGAGTCGACTAGCCGCTGTATCGCAATTATTTATTTACGGAACATTTCTAATACAGAAAGGCTCGGGTCTTGGAACTCTTCAACAAGGAGAGATCATTCAATCATACCGAGAGGTTCGAAATGATTTACTTCGAGCCTCTTGTGCATCTTACATAGTTGAATTGACCGATAAGCTTACCAATGAGCGAGAGCGTAATCCATTTTTATTTGAACTACTAATGCAGACGTTGCATTATATTGACGAAGAAGTAGATCCAGAAATATTAGTCCGACTCTATGAAGTAAAGATGCTTTTTGTAGCTGGAATTGGCCCACAATTAAATGGATGTGCTAGCTGTGGTAGTGTTGATGGAGAGTTTTCTTTTTCTATAGGAGAAGGGGGGTTCTTATGCCATCGCTGTTCGGCGAAAGACCCATACAGGTTAAAGGTTTCACCTGGAACGATAAAACTTCTCCGGCTTTTTTACCATTTTGATTTAAACCGTTTAGGAAATATCTCTGTCAAAAAAGAGACGAAGCAAGAACTAAAACAAGTTTTAAACTCTTATTATGATGAATACTCTGGATTGAGGCTAAAGTCACGGTCATTTTTAGACCAGTTAGAAAAAATGAATTGGTTCGATTCAAATGAAAGTTGACAATAGATATCTTTTTGTATATTATGCTTTAAAGAACAACCTTAATATTTAAACATATGGTGCAAAGAAGGAAAAGAAGTATTTATCCTCTCTATAAAAAGCGAACCTAGGACGGTGCGAGCTAGGGGTATAGATGATAAAGAAAGGCGATCTGGAGCACTTCTTAATTTAAAGTGGCTTTTCTCAAGTTAGTTGGGATAAGCAAATAGGGTGGAACCGCGGGTAACTCTCGTCCCTATGCTATAAGGATAGCATAGAGGCGGGAGTTTTTTTATGCTTGGCTCATTTAAAGCAAAGATTACATACTAAGACACCATTAGATTTTAATAGGATCTAGGCTCTATGTTATTTTACAAACAATGTGTAGTTGAAGAATACAGCTACTATAGGAGTTATTCGATAAGGAGGAAAGAAAATGAATGTACAAAATATGATTCTAACGTTACAAAATTTTTGGGCAAACCAAAACTGCATTATTATGCAGGCATACGATGTGGAAAAAGGTGCAGGTACAATGAATCCGATGACTTATTTACGAAGTATTGGCCCAGAGCCTTGGAATGTAGCTTATGTTGAACCTTCAAGACGCCCAGTTGATGGTCGATATGGTGAAAACCCTAATCGCCTATATCAACATCATCAATTTCAAGTCATTATGAAACCATCACCTGACAATATTCAGGAGCTCTATTTAGACAGCTTAAAAGAATTAGGTATTAACCCACTGGAGCATGATATTCGCTTCGTAGAGGATAACTGGGAGGCTCCTACTCTAGGTGCTTGGGGCTTAGGTTGGGAAGTTTGGCTTGATGGGATGGAAATTACACAGTTTACATATTTCCAACAAGTAGGTGGCATTGATGCTAATCCTGTTGCAGTTGAAATCACATACGGGATCGAACGTTTAGCCTCTTACATTCAAGATAAAGAAAATGTCTTCGATCTTGAATGGGTAAATGGTGTAACCTACGGAGATATCTTTTTACAACCTGAATATGAACATTCGAAATATACATTTGAGGTTTCAGATAGCACAATGCTCTTCCAGTTATTTAGTACATATGAACAGGAAGCAAAACGTGCACTTGCAGAAAAGTTAGTATTTCCAGCTTATGATTATGTTTTGAAGTGCTCTCATGTATTTAATCAACTTGACGCAAGGGGAGCTATTTCAGTAACAGAGCGTACAGGGTATATTGGCCGTGTTCGAAATCTAGCTAGAGATTGTGCAAAAGTTTATTTAGCAGAACGTGAAAGACTTGGCTTCCCAATGCTGAAAGATAAGGAGGAAATGTAAATGAGTAGTAGAGATTTTTTACTTGAAATTGGCTTAGAAGAAATGCCTGCAAGATTTGTTACTGATGCGATGAACCAGTTAAAAGATAAACTCGAAAATTGGTTAAAGGGTGGAAACGTTGCCTATGAAGCAATTGAAGCTTTTTCGACACCACGACGTCTTGCAATAGTAATTACTGGAGTAGCTGAAAAACAACAAGATATGATTGAAGAAGCAAGAGGGCCAGCAAAGAAGATCGCTGTTGATGAAGAGGGAAATTGGACGAAAGCGGCATTAGGATTTGCTAGAGGGCAAGGTATTTCTGCTGATGAATTGTTCTTTAACGAAATCAATGGACAAGAATACGTATTTGCTAAAAAGCACATTATTGGCCAAGAAACAAAAACGATTTTACCGCAAGTTGAAGAAATTATTAAAAGCCTTCATTTTCCCAAAAATATGCGTTGGAATCGATACGATTTACGCTATGTCCGTCCGATCCAATGGCTCGTTGCCCTTTATGGAAACGAAGTTATTCCTTTTGAAATTACAAATGTTCAAACAGGAAATAGATCGGTTGGTCACCGTTTCTTAGGTAGTGAGACAACTATTAGTGAGCCTAGTGATTATGTAAAAACTCTCTTAGCTGAGTATGTTATCGTTAATCCTTTAGAGAGAAAAGCAGCAATTAGAACACAAATAAAACAAATTGAAGAACAAAAGGGATGGGTTATCCCAATTGATGAGAATTTACTAGAAGAGGTCAATAATCTTGTAGAATACCCAACTGCTCTTCATGGAAGTTTCGATGAAAGCTTCCTTGAAGTACCTGAAGAAGTTCTAATTACATCTATGAGGGAGCATCAACGTTATTTTCCGGTTCAAACTGAAGAGGGGAAGCTTTTGCCTCACTTTATAACCGTTAGAAATGGTAATCATGAACATTTAGATAACGTTGTAAAAGGAAATGAAAAAGTATTGCGAGCTCGTCTTTCTGATGCACAATTTTTCTATCGTGAAGACCAAAAACTGAAAATCGAAAATGCTTTATCAAGATTAGAAACGATCGTTTATCACGAAGAATTAGGTACACTATCTGAAAAAGTAGGCAGAATTGAAGCGATCTCAAGTACGCTTGCAGCTAAGTTTGAGGTAGCAGACACTTCAACTATTAAACGAGCTGCGAAATTATGCAAATTTGATTTAGTTACACAAATGGTTTACGAATTCCCAGAATTACAAGGGAGAATGGGTGAAGAATATGCTTTAAAAGCTGGAGAAGCCAAAGAGGTAGCTGTAGCTATTAGAGAGCATTATATGCCGCGCTTTGCTAATGATGAGAGTCCCACAACTATTACAGGGACAGTTGTAAGTATAGCTGACAAATTAGATACGATTGTTACTTGTTTTGGTATCGGTCTTATACCGTCAGGCTCCCAAGATCCATATGCACTTCGCCGTCAAGCAGCAGGTATTATCCAAATGATTTTGGATAAAAATCTTTCGTTATCAGTTGAAGAAGTTATCGAAATGGGTCTAGATGTAGCTGAAAATAAAAATTTATTGAAACGTAATAATGAAGAAGTATACAAAGATTTAATTGATTTCTTTAGATTAAGAGTAAAGAATGCACTTCAAGAGCGAGGAACTCGTTATGATGTAGTTGATGCAGTTCTTTCGGAAAAAATTGGCCAGGTAGATATAATTGTTAAAAAGGCTCAACTTCTTATGGAACAAATTGAAACACCACAATTTAAAGAAACAGTAGAAGCATTAAGTCGTGTAACTAACATCTCTTCTAAAGCAGGGGAACTAACTCAGCTTTCGGAAAGCTTATTTGAACAGGAAGAAGAAAGGGCTCTTTATAAGACCTACCTAGAAACGGACCAAAAAGTAAAACAAGCATTAGAGAATAGTGATGTCAAACAAGCTTATAATGCTTTAGTGGACACACAAAAAACAATAAACTTATATTTTGATAATATTATGGTTATGTCAGAAGATGAAAAAGTTAAACAAAATCGTTTGGTCCAAATGAAGTTACTCGCAAACACTATTCAAAGCTTTGCTAACTTTAATGCAATTGTGTTTGCATAAAACATTATAAGGTATAAAGCAGATTCCACAGTTTTTGGAGTTACCTTATATGAAATGGTTGGAGTCTGCTTTACTTTTAATAAATAATGCGCCGCATATTCCATAATTCATTGTATTAGTATATAATAATAGAATAAAAAGCATAACACATTAGGTGTTGTGAAGGCGGTGAACTACAATCGAACTAACTGTTAGACAAGAGCAGATTATAGATATAGTTAAAAGTAGTGGTCCAATTACTGGTGAACAGATTGCAGAACGATTGAATTTAACAAGAGCAACATTAAGACCAGACCTAGCTATATTAACAATGGCTGGATTTTTAGACGCAAGACCAAGGGTAGGATATTTTTATACTGGAAAAACGGGTTCACAGTTGTTAACAGAAAAAGTAAAGAAAATTACGGTACAGCAATACCAATCAATACCTGTTGTAGTTAACGAATCTTCTTCTGTTTACGATGCTATCGTCACGATGTTTTTGGAGGATGTAGGTACGTTATTTGTTGTCGACCAAAACTCATCATTGATGGGGGTTCTTTCTCGAAAGGATTTATTGAGAGCGAGTATCGGAAGTCAAAAAATAGAAACAATGCCTGTTAGTATTATTATGACTAGAATGCCAAACATTACGATGTGTCAAAAAGATGATCTTATTATAGATGTGGCGAACAAGCTCATCGACAAACAAATCGATGCCTTGCCAGTCGTCCGAGAGTTTGATAAAGGATCTGGACTTGAAGTGATTGGTAGATTAACCAAGACAAACATTACGAAAGTGTTAGTGGACTTAGCGAACGATGAACTAATTTAAAAGTGATCGTTTGCGCCAATAAGGAGGTAGTAATGGAGGTATTTAACCATCGCCCGATTGTTTATGTTGTATCAGATTCAGTAGGTGAAACTGCTGAATTAGTTGTACGTGCTGCAGCTAGTCAATTTAGTGGCTCTGGAGTAGAGGTTCGTAGAATACCATATGTTGATGATAAAAGTACAATTGATGAAGTTGTTGGCCTAGCGCAACAAGCAAAAGCGATTATTGCATATACATTAGTTATTCCAGAGGTAAAAGAATATTTAACTGAACAAGCACAGGTAGCAAATGTTGAGGTTGTGGATATTATTGGTCCGATGATGGAGAAAATTGGAGCACTTACACAGAAGGAGCCTCGCTATGAACCAGGACTCGTATATAGACTAGATGAAGACTATTTCCGAAAAGTCGAGGCGATTGAATTTGCTGTAAAATACGATGATGGTCGCGACCCAAGAGGAATTGTTCGAGCTGATATTGTTTTGGTTGGGGTTTCTAGGACGTCAAAAACACCACTTTCTCAATACTTAGCACACAAACGCTTTAAAGTGGCTAATGTTCCATTAGTTCCTGAAGTCGAGCCGCCTGAGGAATTATTTAAAGTGTCACCCAAAAAATGCATTGGGCTTATTATTAATGCGGATAAATTAAACGACATTCGGACCGAACGCCTAAAAGCACTAGGTCTAAAAGCAGAAGCCAATTATGCAAACATGGAACGAATAAAACAAGAGCTTGAGTATGCCGAAAAAATTATGAATCGAATTGGTTGTACAGTTATTGACGTATCTAGTAAAGCTGTAGAGGAAACAGCAAACCTTATATCGAACATGTTTCAAGGGAAATAGAGGCTGATTAGTCAGCCTCTATTGTTTTGTCTAAATCGAAGCTACGGATACCTAATTAAGCTATCCTGCATTGTCGCTAATAAACGAAACCATTTTTACTTTCTAGAAGGAAAATATTTTAAGCATGATAGTAGTCAAATTTAGAAATAATTATTATAATGAAAAATTGTGATGAAAAAAAACTTAAATAATTTAGCATAAAAGAAAAAAAGAACAAATAAATTGAAAAAGTCAAGACTTTTTCTGTGTTTTTTGGTAATGATAGTTATTGATGAGTATTTGTCGACATATTTCATTTCTAATTAGCACTTTAAAGAAGGATTTTGTTAGGAGATGTAGAAATAGAGACCATGTTAACGAAATCGTATGTATATGTTGATGCTGATTCTTGCCCAGTGAAAGATGAGATTTTGGCTATTTCATCCGAGTATAATGTCGAGGTTGTGTTTGTTTCATCATACTCGCATGACATTCGTAGTGAACATGCTAAAATAGTACGGGTCGATTCAGATAAAGAAGCAGCAGATTTATTTATAATGAATCATGCGAAGAAAAATGATGTTATTGTAACACAAGATCATGCACTTGCCTCGATTTTAGTGGGGCGTGGAGCGTCTGTTTTATCACCACGGGGGAAAGTTTTCTCCGAAGATGAAATGATAACGATCCTGCAACTTAGACATTGGTCTCAAAAACAAAGGAGGTCTGGGAACAAGACGAAAGGACCGAAAGCATTTACATCAATGGATCGCAAACATTTTTGTAACAATTTAAGAAAAATATTAGAGGTAAAGAAGGAATTTGCCGAAAAAGGTCGAAATGATATTAACCGGAAAGGTAATCCAAATGAAATGTAGAAATTTGGTGATGAATGATGGGCTACCGCATCCCGGAAGAAAAGATTGAAGAGGTTCGTAAGACAGCAGATATTGTTGAAGTTATTAACGAATACGTTCAACTGAAAAAGCAAGGAAGAAATTATATTGGTCTTTGTCCTTTTCATGGTGAAAAGACTCCTTCGTTTTCGGTTTCACCAGATAAGCAACTTTATCACTGTTTTGGTTGTGGTGCAGGAGGAAATGTGTTCTCCTTTCTAATGGAGTTAGAAGGTCTATCCTTTGTCGAGTCGGTAGTTAAATTGGGAGAAAAGACAAATGTCGAACTACCGAGTGTTAGGGCAGATCAAAAGAAATCAAATGAACACAGTGCTATAGAAGCTGCACATGAGCTAGCAATGAAATTTTATCATCATATCTTACTTAAAACAGACATGGGAACTGTAGGATTAGATTACCTACAGAAACGTGGCTTTACTAAGGAAATGATTGATCATTTCCAAATGGGTTTTGCTCCAAATCATTGGGATAGCCTAACAAGCCTACTAGAAAAAAGAGGATTTAACCTAAAGGGATTAGAAAAAGCTGGCCTTCTTTCTGTACGCGAATTTGACGGGAAAGTGTTTGATCGCTTCCGAAACCGAATTATGTTTCCCATTTGGGACCGACAAGGAAATGTTATCGCTTTTGGTGGTCGAATAATAGACGACGGGAAGCCCAAATATTTAAATAGTCCTGAGACTGTACTATTTAATAAAAGTCGTACACTCTACGGGATCCACATAGCTAGACCTTCAATTAGAAAGCTAAATCAAGCAGTACTATTTGAAGGATATATTGATGTTATATCGGCCTGGGGAGCAGGAGTAAGCAATGGGATTGCAACTTTAGGGACTGCACTTACAGAAGAGCAAGCTAAGATTATTAGGAGAAATGCTGAAACTGTTATTATCTGTTACGACTCAGATGAAGCGGGCATTCAGGCAACTTCAAGAGCCGCCTCGATATTAGTGCAAGCAGGATGTTATGTTAAGGTAGCTTTGTTACCAGAAGGTCAAGACCCTGATGATTATATTCAAGCTCATGGCGGTGAACAGTTTAAGCGGGATATTATTGATGGAAGTCTTACACTAATGTCTTTCAAAATGCAGTATTTAAGACGAGGGAAAAACCTCCTAGATGAAGGAGAAAGGATGAGGTATATCGAAGAAGTACTTAATGAAATATCTGATCTTCCTCGTGCAGTAGAAAGAGATCATTATTTAAGACAAGTAGCAAGTGAATTTTCCTTATCTCTAGAAGCTCTAAAACAAGAGCAATATAGAATATATCGAGAAAAACGAAATAAGGGAGGACAACAACAACAACCAAATGGATCAAAGGCCCGTTCTTTTGTAGAAGTTAAAAAACGAGGATTTGAGCAAAAAAAGTTGCTTCCTGCTTTTCACAATGCTGAAAGAATTCTTTTAGCTTATATGATGAAAGATGCTGAAATAGCTGCTACCATTCAAGAAAAAGTTGGTGGGGCATTTAATATAGATGAGTACCACGCGATTGTTGCGCACCTTTTTGCCTATTATGGTGAAGGGTATGAGCCAAATCCAAGCTTTTTTATTGAAAGACTTCAAGATGAAAAGCTAAGAAGGATTGCTACTGAAGTTGCAATGCTCGATATTAGAGAAGAGTTATCTGATCAAGAATTGGATGATTATATTAATAAGATTGAAACCTACCCAAAATGGGTAGAAATAGAACAAAAAGAAAAACAAAAGAAAGAAGCAGAAAAACGAAATGATGTTCTAGCGGCTGCGCAAATAGCCATGGAAATCATTAAAATGAAAAAAGAACTTAAACGATAGCACCTGCTAGAGAGATGATTATTCATCTAAAGAGAGTTGACGTGTTGTATCAATGGAAGGAGGGGATCGAATGGCTGAGAAACCATTACGCCCACTCGCGGATGGAGATTTGACCATCGATCAAGTGAAAGAACAACTAGTTGAACTAGGTAAAAAAAGAGGAGTACTAACATACGCTGAAATTACAGAAAAGCTTGCAGTATTTGACCAAGATTCCGATCAAATTGATGAGTTTTTTGAATACTTAGGCGAACAAGGTATTGAAATATTAAATGATAATGATGATGTACCGAATATGCAACAAATGGAAAAAGAAGAAGAGGAATTTGACTTAAATGACTTAAGTGTACCTCCTGGAATTAAAATTAATGACCCAGTTCGTATGTACTTAAAAGAAATCGGCCGTGTTCCACTTCTATCTGCTGAGGAAGAGATAAACTTAGCCAAGAAAATTGAAGAAGGTGATGAGGAGTCTAAACGCCGTTTAGCTGAAGCTAACCTTCGTCTCGTTGTAAGTATTGCTAAGCGCTACGTGGGCCGTGGGATGTTGTTTTTAGACTTAATTCAAGAAGGAAATATGGGTCTGATCAAAGCAGTTGAGAAATTTGATTATCGTAAAGGGTATAAATTTAGTACGTATGCAACGTGGTGGATACGTCAAGCTATTACTCGTGCGATCGCCGATCAAGCTCGTACAATTCGAATCCCAGTTCATATGGTGGAAACGATTAATAAATTAATTCGTGTACAACGTCAATTACTTCAAGATTTAGGACGCGAACCAACTCCAGAAGAAGTATCAGAAGAAATGGACCTAACCCCTGAAAAGGTAAGAGAAATTCTTAAAATTGCTCAAGAACCTGTTTCATTAGAGACGCCAATCGGTGAAGAAGATGATTCTCACCTCGGTGACTTTATCGAAGATCAGGACGCGCTAGCACCTTCAGATGCTGCTGCTTACGAATTATTAAAAGAGCAATTAGAAGACGTATTAGATACGCTAACTGATCGAGAAGAAAATGTTTTACGCCTACGCTTTGGTCTAGATGACGGTAGAACTCGCACACTTGAAGAAGTAGGGAAAGTATTCGGTGTAACACGTGAGAGAATTCGTCAAATTGAAGCGAAAGCTTTAAGAAAATTAAGGCACCCAAGTCGTAGTAAGCGACTTAAAGATTTCTTAGATTAAGTATAGTTTAAGGCTGACTCTTAGAGTCAGCTTTTTTTACTTCAATTACTTGCATTCTAGGACGATAATAAAGATAGTTAAGCCTTCAGGAGGGGAATGAATGAACCGAGACCGGAAAGAAATCATCATTAAAGAAATAAGATATTGGAAACAAACTAGACTTCTTCCTGAACAATATTGTAATTACCTCCTCACCCTTTATTCTGAAGGAGAAGAAGATTATATGAAGGTAGAGGATGGAACAACTAGTTCTCGTCGTTATATAAAGTCCATACTCACCTTTTTTCTCGTTCAAATTCTTTTAATGATAAGTGTTGTTGTAATTTATTTTACTGATTTTCCATTTTTATTGCAAATGGCTTCTGGAATATTTTGTGGTGTTATCATATTAAAAATCGCCAAAAAGACCCTGAATACGCTTCCTCATTTAGCACATCTTTATTTTTTAATATCAGCGATTACAATGTTGTTAATTTTAGTTCAAATAACTCAACAAGTACTCCCTGGCAATCGTATCATAATGCTATTAGTTATTTTGATAAATTGTAGTTCATGGTTATTAATTGGAATGAAATTTAAGTTAAAATATTTTATCATTGCTGGAAGTACAGGAATTATTCTCGGTATTGTGTTTTTTATCTATTAGCGAGCTGTTAAATCAATTTATATCAACATTACCTTTAACCCAGCCTCATTTATTTCAAAAAAATCACAAAAAGCAACTAGCCTATAGAAAAGAGCACTAGAAAAGCTCCTAATAAATCTCATAGGCGGTTTTAGTAGTTTATTTTTCCTTAAACTTTGTTAAAATGGAAATGACAATAGAAAACAATGACAAAATAAGCAATTCTTCAGTTAACTCTTTTCTCTTTTACTTTTTTCAAGTAAAATGGTAGAGGGAATTCAAATGGATTCACTTTTTGTTATGAATATGTCATTATTATAGTGTAAAGGGGGACAAGATAGTGAAAGGTAGACCGTTATTTCCTTTTGCAGTAATTGCAATAGCAGGGATTCTTCTAATGGTGGCACTATCATTCCAAGGCTTATTAGCTAGTCAAGCGGATGAAGGAGAAGCTGAAGAAGAAATCGTATTCGATGATCCTATTGCAGCTGGTGAAGAGCTAACACAGCGAAGCTGTTTAAGTTGTCATGGACAAGATCTACAAGGGTTAGCTAGTAATCCTGCAATTAATGCTTTAGAAGGTAAGTATACTGAAGAAGAAATTGTACAAATTATTTTTGGACAATATGAAGGTGTTAACATGCCTGCAATGAGCAATCTTAAGCCTGCTGAAGCAGAAGCAATTGCTACATACTTACTACACGTATCTGAGTAATATTTAAAGAAAGAGGGGGCCTTGTTCCCTCTTTTTTTATTGCGTGCCAAGACAGAGTTCTAGTGCATCTATCATAAGCATATTTGGCGATTAGAGTGTGATCTAAATATAAATTTTTGGTAACTACGGCTTATCTAGTTGCACTTTATAATTAATAATAGGTATGATAAGAAAAAGTTTACATAAAATGTGGTGAAAAAATGAATGAAACAAAACTATCCAAACGGTTAGAAACAGTGGCTGGCTTTGTTCTAGAAGGAGCTAAAGTGGCCGATATTGGTTCGGATCATGCATACCTCCCATCCTACTTATACATTAATGGTCAAATTAGTTTTGCTGTCGCAGGTGAGGTCAATGAAGGTCCATTTCAATCTGCTGTGTCACAAGTTGAAAAATTAGGAATTTCCGATAAAGTTCAGGTGAGAAAAGGAAATGGACTTGAGGTCATTTCTTCTAATGAGGTCGATCATATTACTATTGCTGGTATGGGAGGTGCTCTAATAACTGATATTTTAGAAGCAGGGTCGGATAAACTTCATGGTGTAAAAAGACTTATTTTACAGCCTAATGTGATGGTTGAGCGAATACGAATATGGTTAAGAACAAATGGTTGGGAATTAATTGAAGAAGTCATCCTAGAAGAGGATGAAAAGATCTACGAGGTGTTAGTGGCCGAAAGAGGGAATGGCGACGAACCTTACAGTGATGACAAAGAGCTTGAATTGTTGCTTGGACCGTTTCTAATGAAGGAGAAAAGTTCTCCATTTATAAAGAAATGGGAAAGTGAAGTACATAGTTGGAAGCGAATTTTAAATCAATTCGAGCAAGCAAGAGAAACAACAGAGGTCATAGAAAAAAAAGCAGATTTAATAAAACGCATTTCAAAGGTGGAGGAGGTAATTTCAACATGAGTAAACTTGCCAAGGGACAAACAGTTATCCAGATTTTTGAAAGCTGGTCACCGAAATCACTTGCTGTAGAAGGTGATAAAAATGGCTTAATGGTCGGTACATTAAATAAACCCATACAAAAGGTAATGATCGCTTTAGATGTTCTCGAGGAGGTCATTGATGAAGCCATACAAGAAGATGTTGACTTAATTATTGCTCATCATCCTCTAATCTTTAGACCTTTAAAAAACATTGATACAGGACGTCCTGCAGGCCGCATTATAGAAAAGGCGATCAAGCACGATATTACGATTTACGCAGCCCATACAAACTTGGATGTTACTAATGGTGGAGTAAATGACATGATGGCAAATGCTCTAGGTTTAAGAGATTGTGAAGTCCTTGCACCTACAACTGAAATCTCTTTAAAAAAAGTGGTAGTGTTTGTTCCAGAGAGCCATGCTGACCAAGTTCGAACAGCCTTAGGAAATGCTGGGGCAGGTCATATCGGAAATTACAGTCACTGTACGTATAATAGTAATGGTGTGGGAACATTTACACCATTAGAAGGTACAAACCCTTACATAGGTGAACAAGGAAAGCTAGAAAAAGTCCAAGAGGTAAGGATTGAGACGATCATTCCAAGCCAGCTTCAAAATAAAGTCATTTCAGCTATGGTTAAGGCTCATCCTTACGAGGAGCCAGCTTATGATATTTACCCCCTTGATAATAAAGGTGAAGTGTTAGGATTAGGACGAATTGGAATACTGCAAGAGGAAATGACGTTAGAACAATTTGCCCATCATGTAAAACAAGCTTTTGATGTTAAAGGGGCAAGAGTTGTTGGAAAGCTTGACTCAAAAGTAAAAAAAATAGCTGTCCTAGGTGGAGACGGTAATAAATATATGTCACAAGCATTATTTAAAGGGGCTGATGTTTTTGTTACTGGGGATGTGTATTATCATGTAGCCCATGATGCGATGATGGATGGGCTCAATATTGTTGATCCTGGCCATAATGTAGAAAAAATTATGAAACAAGGTGTACAAAACTACTTGCAAGAACAATTAGCTAAACAAAGTTATCAAACAGAGGTTATTTTCAGTAAAATTAATACAGATCCTTTTACATTTATTTAGTTTAATTAATATAAAGTCAATTTTTAAAAACACATTAAAAAGTAGTAGTTATAAAAAAAGACAGTTGAATCTAATAGATCCAACTGTCTTTCTTTTTTTAGTCTTTTTTTGCTTTAACCTTTGGCAAGATTTTTTGTAATGTGACTTTTCGTTCCTTTTCCCACGTTGTTTCATCTGCACGGTTATATTTTTCTAAGAAGTCAATAACCTCTTTAGTGATCGGAGTTGGAGTAGAAGCGCCAGAAGTAACACCTACTACGTTAACACCGTCTAACCATTCAAGTTTTAATTCAGTTAGGTCTGAAATACGATAAGCTTTTGTACCAGCAATTTGTTCAGAGACTTGTGCTAGTCGGTTTGAGTTATTGCTTTTTGGATCACCAACCACAATGACAAGATCTGCTTCCTTCGCTTGTTTTGCTACAGCCTCTTGCCTTACTTGAGTTGCTAAGCAAATTTCATTATGAACTTCTGCATGGGGATATTTTTTTAGTGCATGGTTCATAATATCTGCAACATCCCATTGGCTCATTGTAGTCTGGTTTGTAATAATAATTTTATCGTTAGTTAATTGAAGGTTTTCTACATCTTCTGTTGACTCGACTAAATGAACGATATCAGGTGCTACACCTATAGCTCCTTCTGGTTCTGGATGGCCTTTTTTCCCAACGTAAATAACATCATAGCCTTCAGCTTTCTTTTCTAAAATAAGGTCGTGTGTCTTTGATACGTCAGGACAAGTTGCATCGACAACAGTTAAACCTTTTTCTTTCGCAAGTTTACGTACTTCAGGGGATACCCCATGAGCAGTAAAAATAACAGTTCCTTTATCAACTTGCTTTATAATGTCTAATCGATTTGGTCCGTCTAAAGAAATAATGCCTTCCTCTTCAAAAGCATCTGTAACATGTTTATTATGAACAATCATACCTAATATATAAATCGGTCGAGGTAAATCAAGGTTTTGGGCGGCTTGTCTGGCAAGGACCATTGCATCGACAACGCCATAACAATAGCCTCGCGGTGATATTTTTAATACTTTCATGCTTGGCCTCCTATTTGTAACATACTAATTAACATTATAAAGGAGGACAGGAGCTTATACAATGAACTTCACTTATGGCTTTTAAATATACATTTTAGGTGCAGGTATATTTCCGTGAGCGGACTTATTAGTGGAGGAAGTCCTTGTAACAGTCGATCTTTTTTTGTTGGCTGAAGGAGTTGCTTTTTTAGTTTTTTTACCACTTGTCACTTTTTTACTTTCTGTTACCTTCAATTTTGTGGTTGTTTTTTTATCTGAACTTGTTTTTTCATTCTTGCTTATCGTTTCTTCTTTATCAGAGGGCTTTGTAGTGGCTCCAATTTCTGAATTGTCTGCGGTATCACTATTCGATGTAGTGGTTTCTTCTCCACCATCAGGATTGCTTTTTAGGATTTGGTATAGTTGCGGCATACTACGTAATAGTGGGCCGTATTGCTGAATCATCGGTGTAACAGATTGTACGACACCCATCACCCGTTGAGCGTTGTTGAGTATTCCCATTAAGTTCATGCCTCCGCCCAACGCTCCACTACTCGCAGCACCACCTGCTAAAGCACCAGGGGCACCAGCACCCATACCACCTGCTAAAGCACCTGGCCCAGCAGCACCCATACCAGCACCTGTACCGCCAAACAAACCTCCACCAGCACCTGGTGCAAATCCTGAACCAAGGCCGCGAGCAGCACCTCTACCAAATAACCGTGCTAATAGGCCACCACCACCGCCGCCACCAGTAGGAGGCATCATACCTGGTGCACCAGTAGGCATGCCGAACATTCCTGTTGGTGGTGTTGGGGGGTGATTTATAAATGGAAAGTTGAAAGGGCCTGGAGAAGATGGCGGCATCATCATTTGTTGTTGGTAAGGTAAAACCATGCTTTTCATCCTTTCGTGCAATATTCATTCTCTATGATTAGGTATATGCACGTCAGAAGGTTTGGTGCAATCAGGAGTTAAGTTCAAAGTCATCAAGTATTTGACAAATTCGCTTTTACATTCTGTTTTTGGTAGAATAAACAATTGCATAGAATATAACCCTTTATAAAGTAAAAGAGGTAGGAGACAGGTTATGACAAATTCAAATTTTGCTCGTTTTGATTTACAATCTTTTTTAATAAACGCAGTCACGGCACAAGGTTTTACGTTACCAACCGAAATTCAGGAAAGGTTAATTCCAGCTATTAAAAGTGGTAAAGATGTTATTGGCCAATCACAAACAGGCTCTGGAAAGACGTTAGCGTTTTTACTACCCATTGTTGATGTTATTGACTCTGAAAGAGAAGAGGTACAAGCAGTAATTACTGCACCAACAAGAGAGCTTGCTTCTCAAATCTTTAATGAGCTCAAGAAGTTATTGGACCATCAAGAAGAGCAAACTATACAAGCAAAGTTACTTGTTGGAGGAACTGACCGTTCACGAATGATTGACAAACTCGAAAAAACACAACCGCATATTGTTATAGGTACACCTGGGCGTATCAATGATTTAATTAAGGATCAAGCTTTAACTGTTCAAGAAACACCGATTCTTGTTGTTGATGAAGCTGATCAAATGTTAGATATGGGATTTTTAGAAGATGTGGATAAATTAGCTTCACGGATGGCGGTTGATTTACAGATGCTAGTTTTCTCAGCAACTATCCCTGAAAAATTACAACCATTTTTACGAAAATATATGAACAACCCGAGACATGTTCATGTAAAGCCAGAACATGCAACTGCACCAAAAATTGAGCACCGTTTAATTGCATTAAGACACCGTAACAAAATTGAAGTGACGATAGAGGTTGCTAAGGTTGTTAATCCATATCTTGCCATAATCTTTACCAACACGAAAGAGCAAGCTGATGAAGTAGCAGATGCGATGCTATCAGCAGGACTTAACGTAGGTCGCTTACATGGTGGGCTACAACCTCGTGAACGAAAACAAGTTATGAAGCAAGTAAATGATGTTAAAATCCAATACTTAGTGGCGACAGATTTAGCTGCACGAGGAATTGATATTAAAGGAATAACTCATATTATCAATTACAATATTCCAAAGGATCTTGATTTCTATATACACCGTGTTGGTAGAACGGCACGTGCTGGAAATGAAGGGCTTGCTGTTACGGTTTATGAGCCACATGAGCAAGAGGCAATTGAGAAGTTGATGAAAAGAGGAATTGCATTCACTTTTACTGACATAAAAAATGGCGAATTAATTACATTAGATAAACCTAAGTTCGGCGGAAGTAAGCCAAAAAGTAAGACTCAAGTTAGTAGTGGAAAGGCAATTGCAAGACCGAAAAAGGTGAAACCTGGATATAAGAAGAAAGCACGATACTTACAAGAAAAACAGGAAAAGAGAGAGAGAAGATTAAATCGTAGAAAGAAATAGTTAAAGATCTAGATTAAATTGCTTTCTTGATAAACATCTATATGAAAAAACTGTAAAGAGGAGTGGAGAAGGTGTTATTAGGATCACACGTTTCAATGAGTGGAAAGAAAATGTTATTAGCATCGAGTGAGGAAGCGATATCATACGGGGCAAACACATTTATGATTTATACTGGTGCACCGCAAAATACTCGTCGAAAGCCAATTGAGGAGCTAAATATTGAAGCTGGGTTAGCTCATATGAAAGAAAATGGGATCGATGAAATTGTTGTTCATGCGCCGTATATTATTAATATTGCAAATACGGAAAAACCAGCTACATTTAGGTTGGGTGTTGACTTTTTACGTAGTGAGATTGAACGTACAGAGGCGTTAGGTGCAAAACAAATTGTTCTTCACCCAGGTGCACATGTTGGAGCTGGGGCAGAAGCTGGCATAAAAAAAATAATAGAAGGCCTAAACGAAGTTTTAGAAAAAGATCAACATGTTCAAATTGCGCTGGAAACGATGGCTGGAAAAGGTACTGAATGTGGCCGTACATTTGAAGAATTAGCGAGCATTATAGATGGAGTTACACATAATGAGAAGTTAACCGTTTGCTTTGATACATGTCATACACACGATGCAGGGTATGATATTGTTAATGATTTTGACGGCGTTCTAGAACAATTTGATAAATTAGTTGGAATAGACCGCTTGAAAGTACTTCATATTAACGACAGCAAAAATGAGCGCGGCGCTAGAAAAGACCGCCATGAAAACATTGGTTTCGGTCATATTGGTTATGATGCACTTCACAAAATTGTTCATCATCCACAATTAACAGAAGTACCCAAAATTTTAGAGACCCCATATGTTGGTGAAGATAAAAATAATAAAAAGGCTCCATACAAACATGAAATTGAGATGCTCAAAAGCTCCAGTTTCAATAATCAATTGAGAGAAGCTATTATGAACTCTTAAACTGTGAAGTTCCCAAAGCAATATTATGTAGAAAAAGACTGTTTCATCCCTGACACATTTAGCGTGGAAAGGAAATGAACAGTCTTTTTTTCGTCTAGGTTATGAATGATAGTTGTTCACTTATTATAGCTGGTTTAGAAGATGTCCGTATTGGTTAAGGAGTTGAGAAATTAACTTGGAAACATAAGGGTCTACCTCAGTTTGTAATCGTTTGATCATCCGTTCGATTTGTGAGCGATTTCCAACATCAATGGGTTCTGATTGAATAACTTGAATTACTTTATTAGCTTGTTCCTCATTAATGGGCATTTGATGTTGATGGGATAAAGCAATTAATTCTTTAGGAGTTAAAGAATTAATCTTATGATTAATCATCTGTTGAAAAAAAGGATTCATCATCAGTTCCTCCTCTGGCTGCACTAATACCAATAGTTTATGAACCCACTAAAAAAATGTGAAAGCTTATAAAAAAAACAAGGAAATTATTTCAAATCGGTTTTGCCATATAAATTTAGTAAAAAATCATTTACAAGGTTTCCTTTTAGCTAATATAATTGGTTATAGTATAAAAAGTTTACCTAAGGAAACTTTTTAAGCACAAAATCCAAATCAGTTTCATAAAATAGATTTAGGTGAATTGCGGATAAACTTCTATTAATACTTAACTTTCGAATGAAACGGTTAATTAAAAAGATGAAAACAGAGAGGGGTTTTATGATGGAACGAATGTTAGAGGTAAATAATCTCTCCGTTTATTACGATAACCTTCAAGCAGTTAATAATGTGAGTTTTACTGCTGATGCAGGTAAATTAATTGGAATTGTTGGACCAAATGGTGCTGGAAAGTCAACATTAATTAAAGCAATACTAGGTTTAGAAAAATCCACTAATAGCGGCATTAGTGCCTTTAAAAAATCAATTAAAAAGGTGAGAAGACAAATTGCTTATGTACCACAACGAAGTCTAATTGATTGGGACTTTCCTGTACTCGTTGAAGATGTTGTTATGATGGGAAGGTTTATTCACTTACCTTGGTATAAACGTCCTTCAAAAGATGATAAAAGAATTGTCAAAGAGGCATTGGAAAAGGTAGGAATGACTGAATTTAGAAAGCGACAAATTGGTGAGCTTTCTGGTGGGCAGCAACAACGAGTATTTATAGCAAGAGCGTTAGCTCAACAAGCAACACTATTTTTCCTTGATGAACCTTTTGCTGGTATTGATGTAACCTCTGAAGAGATTATTTTTAATATTTTAAAAGCACTAAAAGAAGAAAATAAAACAATCCTTGTTGTTCATCATGATTTAAGCAAGGTAGAAGAGTATTTTGATCAAGTGATGTTAGTAAATAAGGAACTTATTGGGTATGGAGAAGTCAGTGAAACCTTTAAACCAGAGCTACTATCACAAACATATAAAGGAAAGATTAAACTTTTCAATGACAACGATCAAATGATGGTGGTGGGTAACTAATGCAAGAAGTTATATCATTTATTGACCAGGTGTCTCGTTATAATTATCTCCAACAAGCTTTAATTGCTGCAATATTAGTTGGGATCATCTGCGGGGTAATTGGGTGTTTTATTATTTTACGTGGTATGGCGCTTATGGGCGATGCTATCTCACATGCAGTTTTACCTGGGGTTGTAATTGCTTATATGGTCGGTGCTAGTTTCTTTGTGGGTGCTGTAATAGCAGGGGTATTAACTGCACTTGGAATTGGATATGTTTCACAAAATAGTCGAATTAAAGATGACTCCGCAATAGGGATATTATTCACAGCTGCTTTTGCTCTTGGTGTCGTTTTATTAACCAATCTGAGAGGAACGTCTTTAGATCTATGGCACATATTGTTTGGTAATGTTTTAGCAGTTTCTAGGAGTGATTTATGGGTAACATTCGGTATCGGAGCATTTGTATTATTAATGATATTCTTATTTTACCGGCCATTATTAATGAGCACTTTCGATCCAACAATGGCTAAGGCTGCTGGTATACCAGTACAAATGATTCATTACTTATTAATGCTACTATTATCATTAGTTACTGTTGCTTCGTTAAAAACAGTAGGGATTATTTTAGTTGTAGCAATGTTAATTACACCGGGGGCCACTGCTTATCTATTAACTGATCGCTTACCAGTTATGTTATTTTTATCAGCATTCTTTGGTTCGATATCAGCAATTCTTGGAATATTCTTCTCTGTTGTCTATGATGTGGCCTCGGGTGCGTCGATCGTACTAGTTGCTTCAGTTATTTTTGGTCTTGTGTTTTTCTTTTCACCTAAACAAGGTGTAGTTACGCGATATTTCCGTTCAAGGGTTCAAAAAACAGCATAAAACGTAAAAGGTACTCATTTTCGTGAGTACCTTTTTATGGAGAAAGGAGAACATCTTAAAGATGTCTAGCTCCTACTGCGTTTTTCTTGTGTTACATATCTTCACTGAAGCGAGCTGCCATTTCATAAAATTTAAGCTGGCTCTGTAATGGTTTCTCATTTTCTTGACAAGGAACATAATGGTATTGCCCATATTTATCTTGTTCTCTTGCTTTCACATTATCTTTTAAGGTTAGATCTAAAACTTCAATTATTCTTCTTTTAATACTAGGGCTATAGATTGGAAATAAAATTTCAATTCGTTTTTCCATGTTTCTTGTCATCCAGTCTGCAGACGAAAGGAAAATTTTCTCTTCTCCACCGTGATGAAAGTAAAAAATCCGACTATGCTCTAGAAAACGATCAACAATACTTCGAACACGGATATTTTCACTCACGCCTTCAACCCCAGGTCTTAAACAGCATATACCTCGAACAATTAGATCTATTTTAACGCCCGCTTGCGAAGCTTCATAGAGCTTTAAGATAATTGGCTTATCAGTCAATGAATTCATCTTAGCAATAATACGACCATTTCCTGATTGTATATGAAATTCGATTTCTTTATCAATCGCTTCAATGAACGTCTCCCTAATTTGGAAAGGTGCGGTCGAAAGATGATTCCATATTGGTTTATTACTATATCCACTCAAATAATTAAAAAAGTTAGTTGCATCAATTCCAAAGCCCTCATCTGAAGTAAGGATACCCATGTCTGTATATAGTTTTGCGGTTGAGTCATTGTAATTACCTGTTCCTAGATGAACGTAACGCTGAATATTATCATTCTCATGGCGAACGACTAGGGTAATTTTACTATGTGTCTTTAAAGCTGTAATCCCATATATAACATGAACACCAGCTTTTTCTAACTTCTTAGCCCATTGAATATTGTTCTCTTCATCAAAACGTGCTTTTAGTTCTACAAGTACAGTTACTTGTTTACCTTGTTCAGCCGCTCTTGCTAACGCATTAATAATTGGAGAGTCCCCACTGACTCGATATAGAGTTTGCTTAATGGCAAGCACATTCGGATCATCGGCTGCTATACTTAGAAAGTCAATAATTGGTTGAAATGACTCATATGGATGATGAAGAAAAATATCCTTTTTATCAATCGCATGAAAAATATTATCTTCGTTTACTAAATCTTCAGGTGTTTGTGGAACTAAATTTTCATTTGCTAAATGCTCGTATTCTAAAACTAATTTTCCATAGAGCTTAAATAAAAACGACAAATCTAAAGGTCCTTTAAAAGAATAAACATCCTTACTATGAACTTCTAATACATCAAGTAAAAGATTTAAAACTTTAGGTTCCATCAACCCTTCTTGAATTTCAAGGCGTACAGTAGAGCCCCATTTACGCTTCTTTAATTCTTTTTCAATCTCTCTTAAAAGATCACGTGCTCCTTCTTCATGTATTGTTAAATCGGCGTTACGAGTAATTCGAAATGGTGATACCGATTGCACTTCATACCCTTGAAATAACATCCCAATAAAGTGACTAATGACATTTTCAAGCAAAATATACTGTTGTTTTTCACAAGTGCTAGGTAACTGAATAAAGCGGTTTAAAACACTAGGAACTTGTACAATTGCTAAGCGTTCTTTTTTCTGATCATCCTTAAGCAAGACGGCTAAGTTTAAACTTTTATTTTGTAACATTGGAAATGGGCGATAGGCATCGATTGCCATTGGCGTTAGAACTGGAAAAATGTAATGCATAAAACGATATTCTAAAAATTCCATCTGTTCATTATTTACTTCATCAATAGCTAAAAACTGAACGCCTTCATGATAAAGCATTGGTAATAATGTCTCACAAAACATATTATCTTGAAGACGAACAAGTTGTTGCGTTTTTTCTGAAATTTTTTTTAATTGTTGTTTAGGTGTTAATCCAGCTTTATTTTCAGGTTTGTTAAATCCAGCCTTTACCTGGTCTTTTAAGCCAGCGACACGTACCATAAAAAATTCATCTAAGTTTGAGCTAAATATGGCTAGAAACTTTAACCTTTCTAAAAGCGGGTTTCTTTCATCTATAGCTTCTTCTAATACTCTCTCATTAAAAGCTAACCAACTGAGTTCACGGTTATTGTAAAAGGCTGGGTTATTTAGATCAATGGGCATGTTTTGTTCGATGTATTTTGTCGACATAATTATCAACCTCTCCAAAATAAAAGTATCTAATCTAATTCCATAATATCAATTGATTGTAAATTTTATGTAAACATTGTGTAAATTAGTTATTATTTTGGAAATGCAACTCGAAGTTAAAATTTAGTCTTTTCTCAATATGCTTTTTGTATTTTTGGGCTTGTTCTTCTTCGAAAAAATAGTCATTATTACATAGAAGCTGTAGTTGTATATTTCTCTTTGATGGTTTTGTAACGAAACATTTGTAAATGACGTTTCGTCGTGTTCGATTAAGTGAGTATGCAAGTTTAAGGATTGCTCCAAGTAGTTCATAACGTTTTAATTGTTGTTTTGATAGTAGTTCACTGTATGGAGTAGCGAACTGTAATAAATAGGATTTTGACTTAAAAGAAGAGATAAGTGCTATTGCTAACCTCTGTGAGTGTGAAAGCCCATCAATTGTCTTATTGGATAACAAATAAAATGTATGTTGGCTACTGGCTTCATTACTAATATACTCCCCCATATAGAGGACTCTTGCGCTATACCTTAATAGCTGCATGTTTTCTTCATCATTATATTTTTCAAGAAGGTATGGAGAAAGTTCTTTATAAATAGCCGAAGCAAGTTTAGACACTTGCTTAACATGTTCATTATCAATTTGATAATTGTAGGATAGTTGGAAGAAACTTTCATCAGCAACGTTTGGAAATTGATCAATCCCAATTTGCTGTAAGACTTCTTCATAAAATATCCCGTCTCTTAATCCTTTATTACTCATAATAAACTGTGGTGCATTAGTTACCTTGATAAGAGAAGCAATAGCTTGAATAGCTGGGATAATAATGTCTGTACGATCTTTTGATAAGCCTTGTATATTTTGTCTTTCACTGAAAGGACGCTCAACTAATGATTGTTGAACTTCTTGAATGTCATTTGGCTGTAATTCATATTGATGAAGACCTGGCAATGGGTAGTTAATCTTACGCTGATGCATTAAACATAAGTTTCTAGCGGTACCCCCAATTCCAACGACAGGAAGTTCTGTATTGACAATCCAATTTAATGAAGAAAATTGGTTTATTAAAAATTGTTGTAGATTGTTCATCTCTTCTAAGGTTGGAGGATCACTTTCAATAAATCGGTTTTTTAAAGTGATTGCACCGAATGGAAAGCTTACATATTTCAGCAATTTTCTGTTTTTAAATAAAGTTACTTCAGTACTTCCACCACCAATATCAACGGAAATGCCGTCTTCAATATTTGTAGAATTCGTTACAGCTAAGTAACCGTAGTAGGCTTCTTCATAATCACTTAAAACAGTAAAGGATAAAGCTGTTTTTTTCTTTATAATATTAATTACTTCTGTTTGATTTGGAGCAAGACGTAAGGCAGCAGTTGCTACCCCTTTAATTTGATCAATTTGGTGGGCTTTTATAATTTCATTAAAGCGGGATAAAGTCTCTACAATTATTTCAATACCCTTATCTGAAATACTGCCATCCTCTTTAGTGTGACTACTTAATCGTGCAACGACTTTAAAATTATGAAGCTCATGGTAACAGCCGTTACTTTTAATTGTATAAATGACGAGGCGAATGGAGTTAGAGCCCATATCAATGATTGCTAACTTTCTTTCTGCCATTAAAAATTCACATCCCTGTTGTTCTGAATTGGAATTAAGATGTATTTGTCTTATTATATAATTTTCTACAGCTATTTGCATTCATGTGTAAGTCGACAATTTTTATATGGCAAAAGTCAAGAAAAGCCAATGGATAAGAACTATTCTTATTTATGCTATAATGTAAAAATAGTAATGATTTGGAGGAAAAGTATGACTGATCAACAAGCTTATGCGATTGAAGTCAATAAAGTATACTTTCGCTATGATAGCAAGGAAGTTTTAGAAAATGTAAATTTGAAAATAGGAAAAGGTGCGTTTTTAGGACTTGTTGGCCCGAATGGTTCAGGAAAATCAACATTAATAAAATGCATTCTTGGTTTATTAACTCCACAAAGTGGTGAGGTTCGATTATTTGGTCAGCCGATACACAAATTTAAAGCATGGAATAAAGTTGGCTTCGTCTCCCAAAAAGCCAATAGTTTTAATTCGGGCTTTCCTGCAACTGTTTTTGAAGTAGTGTCGATGGGCTTATATGCGAAGATAGGCTTATTTCGTTTTATGACTAAAAAAGATAAGGAAAAAGTTCGGGAAGCGATAAAAAGTGTTGGGATGAGTCAATTTAGTAATCAAACGATTGGCGAGTTGTCTGGTGGACAGCAACAACGCGTTTTCATTGCGAGAGCTTTGGTAAGTGACCCCGAGCTATTAATTCTAGATGAGCCTACTGTTGGTGTTGATGCAAGCTCAGTTCATTCGTTTTATGAAATGTTGATTGACTTAAATAAAAATAAAAAAATTACCTTATTATTAGTAACACATGACATTAGTAAAATGGTAGAACATGTAACTGATATTGCTTGTATTAATACAACCATTCATTTTCATGGGGATCGCCAAGAGTTTGAGAAAAATCATAACCTGTCTTCATTCTTTGGTCATAATGTTCAACTTTTAAGCCATAATCATTGTGACGGAGGCTGTGAGCATGATTGAGGCTTTTTTTAGGTATGAGTTTTTACAAAATGCGTTTTATACAGGGTTGTTAGTAGGCCTTATAGCCCCGATGCTTGGTGTCTTTCTTGTTGTGCGTAGGATGTCTCTTATTGCAGATGCTCTTTCGCATATAACCTTAACAGGAATTGCAGCTAGTTTATTATTAGGAAAGTATTTCATTTTTTTTCAGGGACTTAATCCTTTATATATGGGAATGGGTACTGCGGTTGGAGGTTCATTACTAATAGAGAAGATTAGAAATGTATATAGTTATTATCAAGAATTAGCTATACCCATCATTTTATCTAGTGGAATTGGTATAGGAGTCGTATTCATTTCTTTAGCTGATGGCTTTAATAATGATTTGTTTAACTACTTATTTGGAAGTGTAATTACAGTAAGTCGTTCCGATCTATATGTGGTCTTAATGACATCTGTTCTTGTCATTTTAATAACACTCTTCCTATTTAAAGAACTGTTTTATTTAGCATTTGATGAAGAACATGCAAAAGTTTCAGGTTTAAATAAGTCATTTGTTCATATCATTTTTGTCATTATTGTTGCTCTTGTTATAGCTGCTTCAATGAGAATTGTTGGGATCCTGCTTGTCTCAGCTTTAATGACACTTCCAGTTGCAGCAAGTATGCGTATTGCTAAAAGCTTCAAGCAAATGTTTGTCTATTCTATTTTATTTGGAGAAATTGCAGTTATTGGGGGTTTAATTACTGCATTTCAATTAGACTTAGCTCCAGGAGGAACAATTGTTATCATTTCTGTACTCATTTTAGTCATTTGTTTATCCATAAAAAAGTTAAAGGACAAACTCCTATATAAACAAAAGACAAGCATAAGTATATAACCAAGTGTGTTCATTGTTGTATCGGAGTTTTTTCTAAAGTAAAATCAAATAACAGTAGGAGCAATATGATGTTGGATATTTTAGTGAATTTAACCTTTATTGAACGAGGGATGGTTGCTGCATTTTTGATTGGAATGATTTGCCCTTTATTGGGTTCATTTCTGCTTGTTCGTCGAATATCAATTATCTCAGAATCTTTATCACATATAACATTAACAGGGATAGCTGCAGGTGTATTGCTTTCTCAAACTCTCGCTATTTTTACTGATGTTAATCCATTATACTTTGGACTTTTGTTTGCATTTTTTGGAGCTATAATGATTGAAAGTTTAAGACAGGTATATAAAGACTTTCAAGAAATAGCTATTCCAATTATATTATCTGCAGGTGTTGGTCTAAGCGCTATTATTATAAGTGTGTCTAAAACGGGCTACAATCAATGGTATATGTATTTGTTTGGAAGTATTGTTAGTGTTACATTACAGGATTTATATTTCATGCTTGTTACATCATTGGTAGTCCTTATTATATTGTTTTTATTCTATAAAGAATTTGTGGCGATATCATTTGATCAAGAGTTTGCAAAAGTTTCGGGGTTATCGATTCGTCACTTGAATTTTATTTTTTCTTTTTTAATTGCTTTAGTTATTGCCATTTCAATGAAAGTCGTCGGTATATTACTTGTGGGTGCCATGATTGTCTTGCCTGCTGCTGCTGCAATTGTTTTTGCTAAAAGTTTTAAACAACTACTACTTTTATCCGTTTTTTTCGGTCAGCTAGCGATGGCAACTGGATCTTATGCATCTTACCATTTAAATATAGCGACAGGTGGAGGAGTTGTGTTGTTTGCAACGATTTGGCTTATTATGGCACACGTCCTACACCGTTTGATTAGAGGGAAACGAAAGGAGAGACTATCCTTATGAACGTGACACAAGCAATGGAATTGTTAAAGGAAAAAGGGTATAAATATACGAAAAAGCGAGAAGAAATGTTACGACTGTTTGCTGATGAAAAGCGGTATCTTTCAGCAAAGGATGTTTTGGAAAAAATGTATAAGGATTATCCCGGTTTGAGTTTTGATACCATATACCGAAATTTAGCGACCTTCGCACAATTAGAAATACTTGAAGTGACTGAATTGGAGGGGGAAAAAAAGTTTCGTTTTTCATGCTCTACAACACAACATCACCATCATTTAATTTGTTTAGAATGTGGAAAAACGAAAGCTGTGCATAATTGCCCTATGGAAGATATTAATATTACATTCCCTGATTTTGAAGTAACAGGGCATAAATTCGAAATATATGGCTATTGTAAAAGCTGTACACCATGACAACCCAATTCATAAAAGAAGGAAAGGCAGAGTGACAACTCTTACCTTTCCTTTTTGTTATTTAGGAGGGAATGTTATTAAACGGAGTTACCATGTAAGGTTTCGGTCCAGCAAATGTCCAAAGAACAGGACACTAATTGCTGGCCCTCCAGCGCTTGTCGCCGATAAACGACACCTTCCGCTTTTCCTATGTCAAGCTCCAGCGCCCAGCGACTAGAGGACTTCGCTCTCCTCCTTACGATAAGTCAACATCAGCTCGTTGGCACTCACTGTGTATCCTTTATCTCATACGGAGAGACTCCAGTCCATACGCCGCTAACCGGGACGATTCCACTTTTCGATGTCTAGCTCCAGGTGTCATCGGCTCGAGGTCGCTTCGGTCCATCAAACGTGTCCAAAGAAACAGGACACTAATTGCTGGCCCTCCAGCGCTTGTCGCCGATAAACGACACCTTCCACTTTTCCTTTACCCCTCATTTTTTAGCCATTGGTCGACCCATTGCCTTGCTTGGTGCCAGTTTTCAACTCTAATAACGTTTTTTGGAGCAGAGAGACGGTTATAAGGAGTATCAAATAATACAACAGGGATATCACACTCTTCAGCAATATCACAGGCATTGTCATGCTTATCTTCAAAAAAGATGTCAAGTTGATGTTCTTTAACTGAATTGATTTTATCATGACTGCCAATTAAATTAATGTGATCGTAGGGTAGCTTTTTCGCTTGGAACCACTGTTCAGTTAAATCATATAAGTGATTACCACGTGCACTAATATAAACCATCTTATGAGTATCTTTCCAATTATGTAGTGCATTTTTTGCATGAATGGCTAAATCTGCTTGTGAATAAATATGACCTTCATGTTCTTTTAACCATTGCCAAAACTGTTCTGATGTCACACCTAACACTTGGGTTAAGTCATACTCAGTAATATCATCTAGTGTAATATTTTTATTAAAATGCTTATTTAAATAAGGTACAAATGTAGCTGGGTCTGTTACTGTTCCATCGATATCAAAACCGAATATTTTAGATTTTTTCATAATTCACCTCGTATACTTAAATAAATCGTTTCCTTTGCATGTAATCATTGTCACCTATATTCAAAGCAACGTGAGTCATACTATTAATGCTCCCCCAAATATAGAAAGCGAGGGATTAGTTTTGGCTGACAATAATAATTTCAACAACAACTTTAACGATCGAGATACGCGCTCGATTGATTTAAGGCCAGAAGAAAGAGACCGTGAAAGAGTAGACACATTTGAAGAAGAAACGGCTGCTGAAGTTACACCAATAACAGGAGCTTTTGGTGGTCGCACAGAAGAGCGGGAAGAAACAGCTGAAGCAAATTATGATGATGCAACAGCATCAGGCCGTGGTGTCGGTACATTTGCTATCGTGCTTTCTATCCTGTCATTATTCTTTTTGCCGATCCTTTTAGGTGCGTCTGGGATCATTGTCGGGTTCGTTGCGAGAAGAGCAGGAGCTAATGCACTTGGTAACTGGGCTATTGGTATCGGTGCATTATCAATTATTTTAACCGTCTTCTTCTCACCATTCTTCTAGTTAGGGTCAAAGCAGGAATCCAAATCACCTAAAATTTTGAAGGGGAGTTATTGAATAAGCACACGCGACTAGCGTGTGCTTATTATTTCATTATTAAAACAAGTATTACTCTTGTTTAGCTAATTTTTCTTGTGCAATTTTATCAATTTCTTTTTTTAGTTCTTCAACCATTATTTCCTCGGGAACTTTTCGTACTATTTCACCGTGTCTAAATAATAAACCTTCACCACGTGCACCTGCAATTCCAATATCAGCCTCTCGTGCTTCACCTGGTCCATTTACAGCACAACCTAGCACAGCAACCTTAATTGGTGCTTTGATCGTTGAAATATAATCTTCAACTTCATTAGCAATTTTAATTAAGTCAATTTCTATTCGACCACATGTAGGGCAAGAGATTAATGTAGCTGCATTTGCTGCCAATCCGAATGATTTTAATAACTCTCGAGCAACCTTTACTTCCTCTACAGGATCTGCACTAAGTGAAATTCGGACTGTATTACCGATCCCCATGTTTAGAATTGCACCTAATCCAGCTGCACTTTTAATTGTGCCTGCAAATAATGTTCCTGATTCGGTAATTCCCAAGTGAAGCGGATAACTAAATGCTTTAGCAGCTTTTTCATACGCTTCAATTGCTAAATTAACATCAGACGCTTTCATTGAAACAATAATATCATGGAAATCAAGGTCTTCGAGAATGCTAATGTGATGTAGTGCGCTTTCTACCATGCCATCAGCAGTAGGATAACCATATTTATCTAGAATTTTCTTTTCAAGTGACCCAGCGTTAACTCCAATTCGGATAGGTATTCCTTTTTCCTTTGCGGCTTTAACAACAGCTTCAACCTTTTCACGCTTCCCAATATTTCCTGGGTTAATTCTTATTTTATCTGCTCCACCCTCAATAGCTTTTAAGGCGAGCTTATAATCAAAATGTATATCAACAACTAGAGGGATGTTAATTCTTGCTTTAATCGCGGAAATTGCCTCAGCAGCACGCATATCAGGGCACGCTACTCTAACAACTTGACAACCAGCCTCTTCTAAACGATGTATTTCAGCAACTGTTGCTTCAACATCGTGAGTTTTAGTCGTTGTCATACTTTGAATAATTACTTCATTATTTCCACCAATCGTTAGCCCACCAACTTTAACAGGCCTGGTTTGGGTTCGGTGTGTAATTTGGGTCATGAATCATTCGCCCCTTTTTATTTTTCAACTATAGATATTGTATAAACGACATACGTCCTTATTTTATCAGTCTCCTAATTTATTTGGCAAGGTATTGTTACTCTGATTTAGAATAAAGCGGAAATAAATAAGTTTTACCAACCTGTATATTATCAGCGGTAACACCGGGGTTTAGTTCTTGAAAATCGTAAACAATTTGCTGTATTGACGCAGGTACAGGCCCTTCATGGAGATGTTCGACAATAGAAAGGACGGTGTATCCATTCTGAACAACTACTTCTTGGGCAGGAAAGTGTTCTTCTTCTTCAATGGTAACATTACTATAATGATCGCCAGTTGTTTCCTCTATAGAGGATTTGTCTGCTTTGGGTAAAGTGCCCGTAGATAGATCATAATAAATGCTATAACCTACAATAAATAAAATAATGATGAAAATGATACTATGTTTAAAGCTAAATTGGGTACGCAATAGCTTGTCCTCCTAGTATAAATAACTATCTAACAATATATATGCATGAGTTATAAAAAATATTCCTAAAATATTTTCTTTTTTCAGGAGGTTGAAGAATGAAAAAAGAGAGGTCAACTACAATAGTTATATACATCATTGGATTACTTCCGTTCATTATGGTGGTCGGGAATTCGATGTTCATACCGATCATTCCAGATATTCAGCATGAGTTACAGCTTACAGCAATTGAAGGAGGTCTTGTATTAACTGTATTCTCTATTCCAGCAGCACTGATGATTCCAATCATTGGTTTCATTTCAGATAGAGCTGGTAGAAAAAAAGTAATTTTAACCTCGTTAATCTTAATCATGTTGGGTAGTGTTATGTCAGCAGTCGCCCCAGTTCTCTTAAGCGGACAAGCCGCTTTTTCAATGTTATTATTAGGTCGTTTTTTTCAAGGTGTAGGAGCAGGGGGAACAGCTCCAATGGCAATGGCCTTGGCTGGTGATTTATTTGAAGGTTTAGATAGAAGTAAAGCTTTAGGTACTGTTGAAGTTTTTAATAGTTTAGGAAAAGTAATAAGTCCTATAATTGGTGCATTTATTGCTGTTTATTTATGGTTTGGAACGTTTTATATTTATTTTTTATTAGCATTCATAGCTTTCTTTGGAATAAAGGTATGGATTAATGAGGGGGACAAACAAAATAATCCATTACGCATTAAAGAGTACCACCGATCTATTAAGAAAATCCTTGTTAGTGAGTTTAAATGGCTTATTCCCATATTTCTTGCTAGCGGAGTCGGCTTATTATTATTATTTGGTCTGATGTTTTATATGTCTTATAATCTAGAAGAGGGGTATGGGATTTACGGTACTCTCAAAGGTATATATCTTGCACTCCCTCTTGTTGCTTTGACCGTGTTTTCTTATTGGACAGGTAAGAATATGGGAGATAATAGAGATAAAGTAAAACAATTTTTAATAATAGGGTTAACCCTATTATTAATTAGTTTTGCTTTGCTTATTTTTTTCCATGGACTAGTAAGTTTATTGCTATTGATTTCCCTGGCGTCAATCGGGTTAGGTTTCTTCCTACCTGCTGCAAATACCGCAGTTACATCCTCGGTAGGGAAGCAGGAAAGAGGCTTAGTTGTTTCTTTATATTCGATGATTCGGTTTTTAGGTGTTGCTCTTGGGCCTATTACTTTTAGTATTTTAATGTACGACCCAACAGAGTTGTTTTTCTCTTCATTTTTTCTAGTTGGAGTTTCGTTTATTATACTAATTTCATCATGGACATGTATACCAATATTAAAGGAATGCTCACCCAAAATATAGAAAAGAATGGAGGAGTTTTAGATTTTTACACAAATAAATAGGTCGAAAGTCACTTTTAAATTCCTTCAAAAAATAGTTTTCTTAAGTTTAGGATGTCACTAATTAGATTGAAGTCTTCAAAGGAGATGGATGAAATGAATTTTATGAAAAAGAAGATCATACCGCTATTACTAGTATTCACAATATTGATACCCAGTTTAGTTGCAGCAGATGCAGCACCAGGAGATATGATTATTACATTAGGTGAGAATTTATCTGCAGAACAACAACGAGATATCTTGAATGAAATGGGTGCTCCCGAGGATGTAGAAATTATTTATGTTACAAACGAAGAAGAACACCACTACTTGGGGAATTATGTTAGTAGAGCTCAAATTGGGACGAGAGCCATTTCTTCTTCAATGATTACCTTAACAGAGCCTGGTTCTGGTCTTAATGTGGAAACGAATAATATTAGTTGGGTTTCTGAAGGTATGTACGCAAATGCACTTGTGACGGCTGGGGTTAAAGATGCTGATATTTATGTAACAGCACCTTTTTCAGTATCTGGTACAGCTGGTCTAACAGGTATTATTAAAGCATATGAAATTACTGCTGAAATTGAAATTCCAGAAGAACAAAAACAGATTGCTAACGAAGAAATGGTTAGAACAGGGAAGCTTGCTGAAAGCATTGGGATGGAAGAAGCAACGGAGTTAATGAACCGTATTAAAGAAGAAATAGCAAAAAATCCTGTAGAGTCAGAAGAGGATCTCCGTGCACTTATACAAAGAGTTGCTCAAGAGTTAGGAGTTACATTAACAGAGGAGGAGTTAAATGGATTAGTTTCTCTTTTCATGCGTTTAAAAGATTTAAACATTGATTGGAATCAAGTCCAAAATCAAATTGGGAAAATTCGTGATAATTTAGGCGACTTCCTGAATCGAGAAGATACTCAATCCATTATTGCTTCTTTATTAGATATACTTGATCGTTTTATAGAAGCTATTAAAGGGTTATTTAAATAGAGGTTGGGCTGACTCATAAGTTTATTTTTATCCATAGTTAACAGAGTAATTGTTCCTAAGCAGAATATTATTTTGTTAAAATATGGTGAAACTTTTGAGTCAGCCTTTTTCAATGGCTCTATTCTAAGGATTCCGAGAGCAGCCTTTTGAATACACCACCTTTTTGTATGTATTTTTCCTTAGCTTTTGTTACAATTTTAAATAAGGAGAGGTTTAGTTTTAACTGTTGCAAACGCGTTTGTAGTTGTAGGATGCTCCTTTTTTAATACTTCTGTTAAAGGTATAGTTTGCTGATTGGGTTTACTTATATTTTTTTTCATAATTTTCACCTCATATATAGCTTAACCAAAAAATGAAATGAAACTTATTTCATTTCATTTCGTATATTTAAAAGGATTGGAGGTTGAAGTTAATGGATGTACTTAATATTGCTAGTATTGGGTTTCTCGTAGTTTTTTTAGGAACACTTTTCTTGTTCGGAGAATTACTTGTTAAGGTTAAAGGGATATTTGGTATTTTAGGTATTGCTATTATGGCGGTTTATTTTTCCCATCATATTGCTGGAGATACAGGAATATGGGTTGTATTGCTTTACATCACTGGACTCATATTAATCATTGTTGATGGAAAGGCAATCAGTGATGGAACAATTGCTTTTTTAGGAGTTGCTCTTATGATAATCGCTTTAGCAATTCCAGCACCAACTTTTATTTATGGGGCATTAGTTGCGATGGGTTTAGTACTTGGTGCGGCAACTTCATTACTATTTCTTAAAGTATTCCCTTCGAGAAAGCTCTGGGCGAAAATGACGCTTAGAGATCGATTAACAGGAGATCTTGGATACAATTCAATTAATACAAGTTACAAAGAATTAATTGGGAAAAGGGGAAAAACTGTAACTCCGTTTCGTCCGATAGGGACAATGGAGGTAGACGGAAAACAATATAGCGCTACGAGTGAAAATAATTGGTTAACACAAGATACTGTTATTGAAGTTGTATCTGTTGATGGAACTAGAATTGTTGTGAAAAAAGTTGAGGGTGAATAGAGATTGTAAGAAGTTGATGTTAACTATAAACTCGGCTTTAAGCGAATACAGAAAAAGTAATAAGCAGTGATTTCAAAGTGTAAGGTGTATAGAAAGAAAGGAGAGGCTGATCGTTTGTGATCAGCCTCTTTGCATTCATTATTCGGTTTTGGGTGCGTAGTTCTCACTATCTTCTCGAGGTTTTGGTTTAGGGACATATTGAAGGACACGGTACAACATGAAAATAGCAATAGCCCAATAAAATAAAAAGGAAAATGGAATTATAATTCCTAGTGCTTCAGTAAAAGCAAAGAAAGCAGTTGGTAATGTGACCGTATAAGCAGCTAAAATCCATAAGTGGCGATACTTAAGATTTAATTGAGCTTTATTTTTTAACATTAATCCAATTAAAGCTAATACAGTTACCCCAATAAATTTTAATGCTGTATAGAAAAGATAAAGTATTAGTAGAAAAACTGTTAAGATAACTGGAAGTACTTCAGCGATACTATTAACCAAACTGGAGATTTCTTCCTTTGTTAAATTTAAATTGCCTAAGTCTCGATATCTAAATGTTTCCGTTATCCCATCTGTTATAATAACTGCTTCTCGCTCAAGCAAAGCTAGACCATTTTGATAATCAGAGACATCAGCGACAGTTAACTGCCCAGTTGAATCGAGTATGAATACCCCATCTTCATCACCATCAATAAAAGGTTCTGTTAAATCAGAGGTTAGAACACCGTTTTGAAAAGCGAAATTAGGTATCTCATCTTCTAAAGATGTGGCTAAATAGTTGACACCTTGATAAGCAGTGGTTGAAAAACTAATCGCACTTGGTATTGAAATAATAGCCATTAATAGGAAAATATAGAAAATGGTTTTTCCAATACCTTGAAACCTAAATGTAGCTATATCTTTAGGTGAATATAAGCTCCTTATCAGCTGTTTAAATATGTTCATTTAGTTATGTCTACTCCTTTTCCTTTAATTAGCAACTCCCATCATATATTTTACAAGAGATAAAAAGATGCTACAAGTGATGTGTTACGTGAGATACTAGTATAAAAAATACTTGTCAATATAGCTAGTTTATGATATATTACTTTTCGTTAACACCAATTTCCATAAGTCAATAAAATTGCATTATCAGGTGTTGACTAAAAGCACTAATTTAGTTATAATAAAAATCGTCGTTAATATTCCACAGTAGCTCAGTTGGTAGAGCAATCGGCTGTTAACCGATCGGTCGCAGGTTCGAGTCCTGCCTGTGGAGCCAAAAAATTTGGCGGTGTAGCTCAGCTGGCTAGAGCGTACGGTTCATACCCGTGAGGTCGTGGGTTCGACTCCCTCCGCCGCTACCAAATTTTTAAAACTTAAATATGAATATGGCGGTTGTGGCGAAGTGGTTAACGCACCGGATTGTGGTTCCGGCATTCGTGGGTTCGATTCCCATCAGCCGCCCCATTTAAGGACCCTTAGCTCAGTTGGTCAGAGCGGTCGGCTCATAACCGATTGGTCGTAGGTTCGAGTCCTACAGGGTCCACCAATATTGTTTGTGGAGGAATACCCAAGTCCGGCTGAAGGGATCGGTCTTGAAAACCGACAGGCGGGTTAAACCGCGCGGGGGTTCGAATCCCTCTTCCTCCGCCATAATACATACAAAGATGCTTATGATTGAGTTCACAATCATAAGCTTTTTTTAGTTGATTTATCAAATTTTATTAAACTAAAAAGAGGGATTAAATCGTTATATCTTTAAGAAAAATCCAGGTGATGGTACCGAGTGCTATACAATAAATGGCGAAGTATGTTAGTTTTGCTTGGTTTAACATTTGAATGAGCCACTTAATACCGATAATTGCAAATATAAATGAGGCTAAACAGGCAATTGCAAGTTCAAATCCAACTCCTGCAAAAGTTTCGGCTGTTAATTCAGGAAGTTTTAATATCGTAATTCCTAAAATAACTGGAATCGAAAGTAAAAACGAATAACGGACTGCAGTTTCCTTGTCCAAACCACACCACAGTGCAACAATTAATGTACTTCCTGCTCTAGAGATTCCTGGTATAACAGCTAAGGCTTGCCCAAAACCGATAATTATGCAATCTTTCCAGGTCATCTCCTTTACAGTACGGTTTCCGACATTAATTCCATGCTCAATAAGTATTAGGAAAAGTCCTGTCACAATGAGGGCGGCCCCAATAGTTGATGCTTGTGTAATTCTATCACCAATAAATCCTTCAATTCCTTTTCCTACACCCATTGTAATTAATGTTGCGCCGACAATTAACCAAGCAAAACGATAATTTGTTTTTGCTTTTTCTGTTTTATGAATAAGGTAAGAAAAAAAGTCTTTAATGATTTCGAGTAAGTCTCTCCAAAAAAAACATATGACTGCTAACAGTGATGCTGCATGAAGAAGTACTTCGAAAGTCAAGTTTCCAGTGGACATGGTTATTCCAAGCAGTTTTTCAGCAATAACTAAATGTGCTGAACTAGATATAGGAAGAAACTCTGATATTCCCTGTATAATTCCTAAAAGAAGAGCTTCAAACCAATTCAATTCTACACCCCCAATCTATGTATGTAATTCACAATATGGGGTTTGTCCGTTAAATATGATTGTTTTGATTAGATTTTTAAAATTAGGGTAATGTAAAAAGTGGGAAAAGTATAAAAAGCAGTATACATATTAATTGCATGTTCTAGTTTTTTTTGATAATGTAATTATTGAGCAACTTAGTAAACATTTCTGTTGCTTAAATATATTAACTGTATTGTAATACTTTACCAATTGAAAACAATTGCTTAGGGAGGAATTAAAATGGCAAAATATGAATTACCTGCATTACCTTATGCTCCAAATGCACTAGAGCCACATATCGATGAGCAAACAATGAACATTCACCACGGGAAACACCATAACACATATGTAACTAACTTAAATGCTGCATTAGAAGGTCATGATGAGCTTTCTAGTAAATCAATCGAAGACCTAATCAGCAATTTAGATGCTGTGCCTGAAAACATTCGTACAGCAGTAAGAAACAATGGTGGCGGTCATGCTAATCACTCATTGTTCTGGACTCTTTTAAGTCCTAATGGTGGTGGGGAGCCAACTGGTGACCTAGCGACAGCTATTAACAACAAATTTGGTAGCCTAGACAGCTTTAAAGAAGAGTTTGCAAAAGCTGGAGCTACACGTTTTGGTTCTGGTTGGGCTTGGTTAGTAGTGAACAACGGTGAGCTAGAAGTAATGAGCACACCAAACCAAGACTCTCCAATCATGGAAGGTAAAACACCAATCTTAGGATTAGATGTATGGGAGCATGCATATTACTTAAACTATCAAAACCGTCGCCCAGACTACATTAGTGCATTTTGGAATGTAGTTAACTGGGACGAAGTAGCTAAGCTATTTAGCCAAGCGAAATAAATATCATAACAAAACACCGCTAACTGCATATAGTTAGCGGTGTTTTATTATAAAGAGGTTTTTGACCTGTGATAATTGTTGAATAACGTCTATCGAAAATCGCCAAACTACACCTAAGGTGGTGTAGTGACGGCATGAAAATGTTGCAAAAGATAGTTGGGGATGTAGAAGTAAACCGAGATTTAGTCCTACTCTTAACAATTGGAGGACTGTATGCTTTGAGTATTGCATTATCTAATACGTTTGTTAATGTATATTTATGGAAGCAATCTGGGGAGTTTCTTGACATTGCTCTTTATAATTTATCATCTGTTGTTATGCAGCCGATAACATTTATTCTTGCTGGAAGATTTGCAAAAAAAATTGATCGGGTTATCGTGCTGCGGCTAGGAGTTAGCTTCCTATCCGTTTTCTTTTTTACAGTCCTTTTCTTAGGAGAAAATGCAGCACAATACTTAATTTTATTAGGTTCGCTATTAGGTATTGGGTTTGGGTTTTATTGGTTAGCCTTTAATGTATTAACTTTTGAAATCACAGAACCCGAAACGAGAGATTTTTTTAATGGATTTTTAGGTTTATTGACTTCATTTGCGGGAATGATCGGTCCAATATTAGCGGGCTTTATCATTACCAGAATGGAGAAGCTTTTTGGTTATAAAATTATTTTTGGTATTTCATTAAGTTTGTTTGTCATTGCGGTAATTACAAGTTTATTTCTAAAGCGAAGACCTGCATCAGGGAGCTTTTCTTTTCTTGCTGTATTAAAAGAGAGAAAGCGAAATGATAATTGGAGGCATATTCTTCATGCCCACTTTTTCCAAGGATTGAGAGAAGGCACATTTATTTTTGTAATAGTCGTCTGGGTCTATATTGCAACTGGAAGTGAGTTGGCAATCGGTACCTATGGATTGGTTGCTTCTGCGGTTTCGTTTGTTTGTTATTTTATTGCAACTCGTCTGATGAAGCCTTCTTTTCGAAAAAAATCGATACTCATAGGGGGGACCATCCTTTACTTAGCCGTATTCATTATTATAACTGACTTGAATTTTACTCGTCTTATTATATATGCCGTTGTAATCTCAATTGCCTACCCAATGCTTTTAGTTCCATACGTTTCCTTGACGTATGATGTCATAGGAAAAGGATGGAAAGCAGCAGAAATGCGGGTTGAATACATCGTCGTTCGTGAACTGTTTTTAAACTCTGGAAGGATTGTTTCAGTACTTGCCTTTATCTTTACAATTACAGTTTTTAATGAGGAGTATGGAATTCCAGGACTTTTTATGATACTAGGGGCAGGTCACTTGGTGATATATTTCTTTGTTAGAAAAGTAAAAATACCGCTTAATAAAGGCGGCGAAACCTATAGTTTCTCTCGACAACAAAAGGGGGAAGGGGATAGTGGCGGAACATCTGTCTAAATTTGTTGAAAAAGTATAGCAAAACAAATCTAAACTTTAAACATGATCGTTTAATGTGCTATAATACTTATATAAAACATAATAACAACCTGCCGTGTTTGTTAGCTTCTAATTGTTTCGAACCGTGGATTTAAAAAGGGAGTTCTATATTAAAGATTTAACAACATGCCTTTTTATAGGACGTTGGAGAATTTTTTGCGGACACCCACCTACGAGTGTAGGTTCTTGAAACAATAGGGCAACGGCATACGCGGGTTTTTTTACTGTAAAAAATTAAAAGGGCTGACTAAAAAGTGTCTGTGTTCCTATCTTAGGGTACCTGACACTTTGTTTATGAGCTCAGCCATTGTTTCATTTGGGAATAATGAAAAAAGTGTCTCTAGAGAGGAATTAAACATGACAAATCAAAAAAAGAGCAAAAATCATGTGCCTGCGCGGTTGAATTTATTATTTTTTGCTGTGTTTATATTATTTTCTGCACTTATACTTCGACTAGGAATGGTCCAAATTGTAAAAGGAGAAGATTTTACGCGAGACCTTGAGAGCACGGCGAACCAGAAGACAATGTTAGATGCTCCTAGGGGATTAATGTATGATCGTAACGGTAGTATTGTTGTCGATAATGAGGGCGAACTTTCGCTTTATTATACACAGCCTCCACGACCTTCAGAGCAAGAAAAGTTAAAGGTTGCCGAGAGGTTGACAAACTTTATAGAATTAGATACCAAAAGTATTACAGAACGTGATTTGAAAGATTATTGGATTCTTACTCGACGTGAACAAGCGCTTGAAAAAGTAACTGTTGAAGAAAGAAGAGAATTAGATAATACAGAAGAGTATCAACTAACTCTAGATCGTATTACGGAAGATGATCTATCAGAAATCTCCAAAGATGAGAAGCAAATATTAGCGATAAAGCGGGAAATGGACAGAGGGTTCTCACTGACTCCGCAAAGAATTAAACAAGGATTGACTAAAGAAGAAGCTCACGCTATTATGGAACATCTAGCAGAGCTACCAGGTATTGAAGTTTCTGCTGATGCGAAACGTAAATACGTTTATGGGGACACATTTAAAATGTTCTTTGGTCGTACAGGAGCAATACCGAAAGAAAGTTTAGATTATTATTTATCAAGAGGATATGAAAGATCTGACAACGTCGGTAATAGCTACCTTGAACAACAATATGAGCAAGCATTAAGAGGACAAAAGGCAATTGTTGAAAATATTACGAGCCGAGGATCAGTAATTGGTACATCGTTAAATAGACTAGGACAAAGAGGAAATGATCTTGTCCTTACAATTGATATGGAGTTGCAACAACAAGTTGATGACATTTTGCGTCGTGAAGTAGAAAAAAGCAGGGGTGCTTATCTTCGTGATCCTGCTGCTTATATCGTCATGCTCGATCCAAAAACAGGAGAAGTATTAGCGATGTCAGGTTATGAAGGAAATGATTTTGATCACCTTGGTGTTGTGAACAAAGCTTTTGTTATGGGTTCTGCTATCAAGGGAGCTACTGTATTAGCAGGTTATCATTCAGGGGTTGTCAGTCCAGGTACAATCATTCATGACTCACCGATCCAATTGCCTGGTACTCCAATTAAAAGATCGGTTAGAAATTGGGGAAATATTAACGATATTACAGCTTTAGAGGTTTCTTCAAACGTTTATATGTTCCAAATTGCTATGAGGATGGCAGGTTATAATTACAGTACAAAGTGTTGTTGGAATGACCTTCCTGGTGCTTATATGGAATTTAGAAACTATTTAAATCAATTTGGTCTAGGTGTTGAAACAGGTATTGATATACCATCAGAGGCTATTGGTTATAATGGTGGTGTACAAATGGGTGGTAATCTGCTTGACCTTGCAATTGGTCAATTTGATACGTATACGCCGCTTCAGTTAGCACAATATGTTGCGACAATTGCAAATGATGGCTACCGTATGAAGCCACAGCTTGTCAAAGAAATAAGGGAACCAGGACCTTCGAAAGAGGAGTTAGGTAGGGTCATTAATCAATTTCAGCCTACCGTATTAAATCGTGTCCAAATGAATGATGCACATATTAAACAGGTTCAGCGTGGTTTCAGACAAGTTATTGTAGGCTCACGAGGGACGGGACGACAATTTGCAGACAAACCATATCAAGTAGCAGGTAAGACAGGAACAGCACAGGTTGGAGCTAATAATAATGGAAATAACCAAACATTTGTAGCATATGCTCCATACGATGATCCAAAAGTTGCAATTGCTGTCGTAGTTCCATATGTGAATAAAAACTCAAATGCTACTATTTCAAGGAACATTCTTGGTGCTACTATGGATGCATTCTTTGAATTACAAGAAAAACGACAAAACCCTTCCATTAATCTTCCTTCAGAAGATGACGAAATTGAAGATTAGACTGTTACAAGAAAGAGGCTGACTCAAAAGTCAGCCTCTTTCTTTATTCTTTAGTGCATGTATCCTGTATCTTTTTTATTGGGTAATTGTTAATGCAATTTCTTCCACGGTCATCAAACTATTTAGTTCGAATTCTCCTGCTTTAATTTGGTGCGTGAGTTCATTGTCACGTAAAAACTGCAGAAATTGCTCTGTATCGTCCAAGACATTTACTTTTTCCAAATAATTTGCAACATCCATACTACTCATGCCACTTTGTATTTTAATAATTGTATAATGAATCGTTTGCGGGCGAGGCTCTCTTTCCTCTTCTTGTGAATTTTCTCGCTGAGCTTCTTCTCTTCCTTTTAACAATAGTTGGTATTCCTCTTCACCTAAGATGATAAAACCTTGGTCTTTAAGAATATCCATCATCTCTTCACTACTTAGTTCTATTTCTGGTATTTCAATATCTTCTTGCTCAATTTCAGCGTGTGTTGTTTGAAAAAAATACATATAAGCAAACACGCTAGTAGCTAACAGAATTCCAGCTGCTAGTCCTTGGACTGTTTTTTTCGCCATGTTATCCCTCGTTTCTATCTTCAGCCCTTTCGTTGATATGTAGCAATCAATCCAAGGACTTCACTATCTGATAGGGTAGTTAATTCCGCAATTTTTTCTATACTATAACCTGCTTCGTAGTATGCGGCTACCTCGTTTAAAAGTCCAGTTGTTGTGTTTTTCTCCGGTTGTATATAGTAAGCATCGTCGCTGCCAGATAAGAGTTCTTCTTCAAGTATAGTAATTTTTTTCTTCATTTGATAAATTTCTTGCATGAAAGTCATCGAAAACCCTTCTAATTGGTTTTCGAGTTCTTTTGTATGGTCCTTCATAAAAAAAGAACTTATTACTAATAGGATTGCTAAGATGAAAAGTACAATGATGACGGTTTCCATATAAATCCCCTTTCCCGTCTTCAACTGCTGATTATGTTATATTGTTTCTCTTTTCATTATACATGTCTAGTCAATACTTTAACTGAAGTTTTCCCATATTAACCCAATATTCTTCATAAAAGGTGTTATTGTGCGCGAAATAAGACGAAAAACTTTTTTTGCACTCTTTACCCCTTATCAATTGTACGTGCGACAAGATAAGACAAAATAGACTTCTTGTGTCAAAAAGAGATGCTCATTAAGATAAATAGTGGAATTATTTTTAATTAGTCATAAATGTAGTTACTATATATATTAATTTTCAGGAGGTTTTTATTGTGCCTAGAGAGCTCGTAGTAGGGAACGGTAAACTACTTGTCAATATTGATAAAGATTTACAAGTTAGAGATATTTATTTTCCATATGTCGGTCATCAAAATCATGTTCAAGGTCACCCAAATAGAATTGGAGTTTTGATAGATGATGCCTTCTATTGGTTAAATTCTGAACACTGGACGATTCAAACAAATTATCATGATGACTCTCTCGTAACAAATAGTTTGGCAGTATTGCAGGAACAAAATATTGCGATACGAATTGAGGAAGGAGTTCATCAACGTGAAATGGTATTTATTCGTAAGTTTTCAGTAGAAAATCTAGCAAATGAACATCGTGAAATTCGATTGTTTTTTCACCAAGATCTTGCTATTTATGAAAACGAGGTGGGAGATACAGCATTCTTTTCTCCTAAGGACCGTACAATGATCCATTATAAAAGAAATCGTTACTTTTTATTTAATGGTAGCTTTGGTGAAAGTGGAATTAAACAATATACAACTGGAGTTAAACGTTTCCATGCCCAAGAAGGAACCTTTCGTGATGCTGAAGATGGAAAATTACATTTCAATCCAATAGCACAAGGGTCAGTGGATAGTACGTTCTCTCTAGAGGGACAACTTGAACCAAACTCTACAGAAGAAGCTTATTATTGGATGACAGTCGGTAAGTCATTAAAAGATGTACAAGCTCTAAATGAGTATGTGCTGGAAACGGGTATTCAGCAAGCGTTAAATAAAATACATACGTATTGGAAAAGCTGGGCTAATAAAGGAGAAGTTCTAACAGCAAATTTGTCTCCTGAAATGATTAGCTTATATAAACGAAGTTTACTTGTAGTACGAACCCAAACAAATGAGAATGGTTATATTATCGCTGCAAATGATTCGGATATTCTCCAATATAATCAAGACCATTATAGCTATATGTGGCCAAGGGATGGTGCCCTTATTGCACAAGCGATGGTAAAAGCAGGGTATCATGGTATGGTACGTAATTTCTTTAGAAGATGTAGTGAAGTTTTATCAGATGAGGGTTACTTATTCCATAAGTACAACCCCGATGGTTCGATTGGATCAAGTTGGCACCCTCTTGTTGGGGTTAACGGAGAAGAACAGTTACCAATTCAAGAAGATGAAACAGCTCTTGTATTATGGGCTTTTTGGGAGGACTATGCCGCTACAGGTGATATTGAGTTTGCTCAATCTTTATATCGCCCTCTTGTACGACCTAGCGCTGAATTTTTATTACGGTTTATAGATGAAGATTTAAATTTACCTTCTCCCTCTTATGATCTATGGGAGGAACGTCGAGGGACCTTTACATTTACTGCTAGCGCTGTGTATGGTGGACTCCTAGCTGCTTCTCGATTTGCAAAACTATTAGGTGAAGAGGAAAGTGCTGAAAGCTATGAACTTGGTGCAAAGAAAATTAAAGAAGGTGTTGAAAAATATCTTTTTGATGAAAGTAACGGTACATTTTGCCGTGGCTTATATAAAGATGATGTAACAGGTGAGATCACACTAGATCAAACACCAGAGAGCAGCTTATATGGTCTTTTTGCTTTTGGAATGTATGATGCAAAAGATGAAAAGGTAAAGAAAACGATGCAAGTTGTTAGTGAAAAACTGCGAGTTAAGACCGAAGTAAATGGTTACGCTCGTTATGAGAATGATATGTATTTTAAACAAGCCGATGATATAGAGGAGGTACCTGGAAATCCTTGGGTTATATGTACACTATGGATGGCAAAGTGGCATATTCTTCAAGCGGAAAGTATTGAAGATTTACAGCCAGCATACGAAATTTTTCAATGGGTGTGTGAACATTCACTAAGTAGTGGTTTACTTCCTGAACAGATCCATCCATATACAGGTGAACCTCTCTCGGTAGCTCCACTCACATGGTCACATGCAACTTTTGTAGATGTCATGAATGACTATAATCAGGCATTTGAGCAATTATCTTTAAAAGTGTAAAAAAGATACACTTGCTACCTTGGCGTATCTTTGCTATCATTTAAAGGTATGAATGAAAACAAGAGGTTTGGAGGGAGAACATAATGCGCGTACAAGTAACTTTAGCTTGCACTGAAACTGGTGATCGTAACTACATCACTACTAAAAATAAACGCACAAACCCTGAGCGTATTGAGCTAAAAAAATATAGCCCAAGACTTAAGAAACACACTTTACATCGTGAAACGAAGTAAGGAAATCAAATGAGACCGCAAAAACCTATATTTGTAGGATTTGCGGTCTTTTTTGTTAGATTTTAATATTGTAGCAATTATTATTTCATCCTTCTAAAGCATCAACATAATAGAGCCTAACATTATAAAGTTAATCTGGTGGTGTAAGCATGCAACCAAAAAACGTTATACGAACATTAATCAAAAACAAACTAAAGGAAATGACTCAAGAGGAATATAAAAGCAAGAGCAAGAAAATATTTGAACAGTTATGTTCAACTTCATTATGGAAAAATGCTACAACAGTCGCAATTACAATTTCTAGAGGAAATGAAGTAGATACATATCCGATAATTGAAAGAGCTTGGAGAGAAGGGAAGAAGATCGCTGTACCAAAGACCTATCCTGAAACGAGCGAAATGGTTTTCTTTCAAATAAAAAACTTTAATGAGCTTGAAAGTACATATTTTCAGCTGAAAGAACCAATACAAACGATTTGTGTTCCAGTTGACAAGGACCAATTAGATTTAATATTGGTCCCAGGGGTCGCATTTGATAAAAACGGTAATCGATTAGGGTATGGTGGCGGTTATTATGACCGTTACTTGGAGGATTTTCGGGGTGAAACCTGTGCCCTCACATTTGAGCAGCAACTGGTTGATGACATACCGTTAGAACCATTTGATATTCCTGTTCAAATGATTGTAACAGAAGATCAGGTGTATATGTGTTGATTATTCATATATTAGGTGTATTGTTATTAGCATGTATAGCTTATCTGTTTAAGAAATTATCATTATCCGGGATGATGGTTGCAATAGTGATAGGTGTTTGTATAGCACTAGGTTTAGGACTTGAAGGCCTTTTCGTGTTAGCTGCCTTTTTTATTTCTTCAACTTTTTGGAGTTCGTATAAAAAGAACCTAAAAGAGACTGAAATAGTCGAAAAAGATGGAAGAAGAGATGGATGGCAGGTGATTGCAAACGGTGGAGTAGCAGCTTTTTGTTCACTTCTATTTCTATTAACAAAAGAGCCTCTTTGGATTGGTGGTTTTATTGGAGCTCTAGCTGCAGCTAATAGTGATACTTGGTCGTCGGAAAATGGTAGTCTTAGTAAGAGTTCTCCTTATCATATATTAAAAAGGAAGTATGTTGAACGAGGTACTTCTGGAGCTATTTCAATTCAAGGACTATGGGCTGGGGTTTTAGGAGCTTTTTTTATTGCTGCAACAGGGACTTATTTATTATATGAAGTTCACTTTAATGGCATATTAATGTTAATCTTGCTTTTTACAATTTCAGGTCTCATCGGTAACTTAATGGATACATTATTTGGTGCAGTTTATCAAGTCGAATATCGGTGTACGATTTGTAAAAGAACTACAGAACAATTAAAGCACTGTCAGCGAAAAACAGTCCAAATCAAAGGTATTTCATTTGTAAATAATGATATAGTGAACTTAGCATGTACACTAACTGGTGCTGCTTCTGGAACAATAATCTTCGTATTAATAAGCTAATAAAAGGTAAAGTAAGGTGGATAAAGATGAATGAACGTTATTCTAGACAAATATTATTCTCTCCGATCGGGGAGGAAGGTCAAATTAAACTAGCTCAAAGTAAAGCTTTAATTGTTGGGATGGGAGCTCTTGGAACTGTATTAGCCAATCATCTAGTACGTGCTGGAGTTGGATTTGTACGAGTAATTGATAGAGATTATGTAGAAAAAAGTAATTTACAAAGACAAATGCTCTTTACAGAAAAAGACGTTGAAGAAGCATTCCCAAAAGCAATTGCTGCTCAACAAAAGCTAGCACTGATTAATTCTGATGTAAAGGTTGAAGGAATAGTTAGTGATGTAACTCTGCATAATATAGATGAATTTATAGAGGGAATGGATATTGTTCTTGATGGAACTGACAATTTCCAAACTCGATTTCTTTTAAACGACATCTGCTTCAAAAAAGGGATTCCTTTTGTTTACGGAGGAGCTGTAAGCTCTAGAGGAATGTCGGCCTTATTTGTACCTGGTGAGACTCCTTGTTTACGCTGCTTTATAAAGGAAGGGGAAACAGGTGGACAAACGTGTGATATGATTGGGGTTATTTCACCAGTTGTCGATATTGTCGCTTCGTATCAAGTTGTTGAAGCGATGAAATTTCTTGTTGGGGCTAAGGAGCAACGTAGAAGTTTGATTACGTTTGATGTGTGGAGAAATCATACATATGAACTAAAATTCTCTTCTTCTGATAAGGACTGCCCGACGTGTCAACAGAAAAAGTATCCAGCTCTACAAGTAGATAAAGAAGAAGTTACATCTCTTTGTGGACGCGAAACAGTTCAGTTCCATATTAGAAAAGCATTTGATTTAACGGAATGGGAAACGCGATTAAATAAAGTGGCTACTGTTCAAAAAACGCCGTTCTTATTAAGAGCACACTTAAACGAAGGTGAGCGGATCGTCTTGTTTACAGATGGTCGTGCACTTATACAAGGAACAGAAGACATTGTTAAAGCAAAGGCCATTTACTCAAAATATATTGGTTTATAATACCAGTGTAACAAAATTGCCACGTTGATACCGTTTACAATAACTAAAAATGTTTGTGAAATAATGTACAATCGTATTATAAGTAATCCAAATGAAGGGTGGCATTATAATGAACAACTTAAAAAGTAGTCGTGTTGTGATTATCGGTACTGGTTTTGTAGGATCAAGTTATGCCTATGCACTCCTTAATCAAGGTGTTACAGATGAATTGGTATTAATTGATCTGAATAAAGAAAAGGCTGAAGGGGATGCAATGGATTTAAATCATGGTTTACCTTTTACGACACCTATGAAAATTTGGGCTGGTACATATGCAGATTGTAAAGATGCCGATATCGTAGTAATTACTGCGGGAGCTAATCAAGCCCCAGGAGAAACACGTCTTGATTTAGTAGAAAAAAATACGGCAATTTTTAATAAAGTTGTTTCAGAAGTAATGAGTTCTGGATTTAATGGAATTTTTCTAGTTGCTACTAATCCAGTAGACATTTTAACCTATGCAACATGGAAATTTTCAGGTTTACCAAAAGAACGAGTAATTGGTTCAGGTACGATTTTAGATACAGCGCGATTTCGTTTCTTATTAGGTGAGTATTTCGATGTAGACTCTAGAAATGTTCATGCCTATATTATGGGTGAACACGGTGATACAGAGCTGCCGATCTGGAGTCATGCAGATATTGGCGGTAGACCAATACTTCGTTATGTTGAGGATGAGCAATCGAACATTACAAAAGAAGGATTAGATGAGATTTTTGTGAATGTTCGAGATGCTGCGTACCATATTATCGAGCGTAAAGGTGCTACTTATTATGGGATTGCTATGGGGCTTGTTCGTTTAACAAGAGCGATCTTACGTAATGAAAACTCAATTTTAACAGTATCAGCATTACTCGAAGGACAGTATGATTTAGATGATATTTATATTGGAGTGCCAGCAATCGTTAATCGGAATGGTGTACGAGAAGTCGTTGAGCTAGACTTAAATGCAGAGGAGAAAGAAAAACTTAGCCATTCTGCAGCAGTATTGAAAAAGGCAATGGCACCAGTCATAAATTTTAATAAATAGAGATCGAATAATAACAGTATAAAATAGGCACATTATGAGCGAAGGAGGAGATTAAGTTGATATCCCGTTTATTTATGCTTATAGCTGCCTATTTTGTTTATCGCTTTCGTTATCGATTACTAAATGTACTCCTTGGCCAAAGCTGGATTAGAAAATCGGCAGTACGGTTAACAATGAAAATACCTGGCTTAAGACAAAAATTCATGTCTGAAATGATGTTTGGACCTAGAACAGGAACGGTTAATAATCCATAATTTAAGACGAAAAGGAGGCACTGTCATCAAGACAGTGCCTCCTGCTATTTAAAAGCGTGATGCCCAAACTTAACAATAAACCTAACCGTGCCTCAAAAGGTGAAGGAATTTATGAGAGTTGATATAATATGGAAAGAGGAGGTTGGCTATGCGTTGGAGAACGGTTTGTTTTGATCTAGACAATACATTGTTTAGTCACGAAGATGCTTTTGAAAAGGCAATATGTTATTGTTTTGAAAAACTTCAAGAACAATGGCTTCAAGAAAACAGAATAGAAAGCCCAATTGACGTTGCTATGTGGTTTAAAACTTTTAAAAAATATAGTGATTTACACTGGAACCAATTCGAAACACGAAAGATTACAGCTCAAACGTATAGACGCTTGAGGTACCATGATACAATGAAGGAATTTCAAATGCCTTATTCTGATAAAGAGGCCGACGCCTTTCATGCTCAATATTATGATATTGTCGACTCTTTTAGTGAACCTTTTGAGGGTTTAGACGAATTGATGAATGAACTTAAAGAAAGAAATGTTAAAGTTGGAATTATTACGAACGGTGGAGTAGATACTCAATATAGAAAAATAGAAAAAATAGGATTGTCGAGCTTTATTAATAACGATCAAATATTTGTATCCGATGAGCTTGGTGTCGCAAAGCCAAACCGGGAGATTTTTGATTTAGCGTTAAGAAAATTAGGGGTAACAAATGAGAAGTTATTTATTGGGGACTCTTGGGAACATGATGTCTGTGGTGCAATAGATGCAGGCTGGGATGCAATCTATTTGAATACAAGAAAACAGCCAGCAAGTACGGACCATGAGCCAGTTGCTACTTATACTAAATTAACACAAGTCTTAAATCTGATAAAAAACGATCAAACGATGAAAGGGTGAGGGAATGGACGTTTTGCAACATGATTTATTTTATTGGCAACTTGTCCACCACCTTGTGACCCAAAAAAATTTCCGTGTCATTGAAGTAAATCCAAGTCTTAATGAGATTTGGTTGGAAGAGGAAAATCCTAAATCACCCAAAATTATCCGAGTGACTAGAAAAGATGTCAATTGGAGTAATCGACTTAAAGAAGATATGGATAATACGATCGTAAAATTTAATGGCTTACGAAGACAACTTAACATTCGAAAAATTTTTGCTGAAAATATATACGTTTCTACTTATAGTCCCGTAGACTCCTGGCATCATCTAACAGGAAGTCCTTTAACAATAGCACAGGAAAAAACAGTAATGCACACTTACTTGATCGAAGCAGATGTTGTGAGTAAAGCTCATGAACTTGAACGATTAAAAATAGATGTAAACACCGAAATGTTAGTTACTAAAAGTAATGACTATTTTCTTCTTAATGAAGTCGAAGGTGAGATAAAAAAGTTAAAAGATGAGGTTTTACAGAAAGCGGAGGAACGGCTCAAGGCAGAGCAGGCTATATTTCAATTTGGTAAGCCTTATTTTACATATATTTTATTATTGACTGTTGCTGCTATGTTTGTATTGCTAGAACTTAATGGCGGGAGTATGAGAATATTAACATTAGTTGATTTTGGAGCAAAGTATAACCCGCTTATCGAAGCGGGTGAATATTGGCGACTATTTACAGCCATGTTTTTACACATTGGATTTCTACATTTCTTTATGAACTCCTTAGCCCTTTTTTATCTGGGTAGTGCAGTAGAACGAATTTATGGTAGTTGGAGATTTTTACTTATCTACATAATTGCAGGCTTATTTGGATCCATAGCTAGCTTTGCCTTTAATGATCAAGTTGCTGCTGGAGCATCAGGAGCCATATTCGGATGTTTTGGAGCGCTATTGTACTTTGGAATAAACCATAGGAAATTATTTTTTAGAACAATGGGGATGAGCGTTATTGTCATTCTTATTATTAACCTTTCTTTAGGTTTTCTTGTTCCGATGATTGATAATGGAGCACATATTGGTGGGCTAGTTGGTGGCTTCTTAGCGTCTTTTGTTGTCTTGCTCCCCAAACAAAGCTTTAAAGTAAGACAACTGTTCCTTTTAGCTTTTGTAGGGTTAGTAGGATATGGATTATTCCTTTACGGAATGGTAAATGATGAAAAAGCTGGTGCGCCAATTGTTCATCTACAACTTTCACAGGAACTTTTAGAGGAAGACCAGTATGAAAGGGCATATTCATTATTGTTAAGTATGAAAGAGAGGCAACTTGACATACCTGAACTCTACTTTTTGTTAGGATATACAGAGGTCCATTTAAATAAGTATTTGGAAGCTGAAAAAAACTTTATTAGAACTGTTGAATTACGTGCTGATTTTCATGAGGCTTATTATAATTTAGCTCTCATCTATGTACAGCTAGAAGAGGAAGAAAAGGCCCTCCAAGCAGTTAATAACGCATTAGGCTATGCACCAGCAGAAGAGCCTTATATTGAGTTAAAAGAAAAATTAGAACGGTAAAGTCACCATATGTTGGACTTTTTCTCCTTTTAAAGTTTGAAACATAATAATAAAATGATCGTTATTATTTGAAAGTAAGATAAGTGGAACTGTACTTCCTACTGGTTTAATACCTAGGTTATGTTCATTTTGAATACCTGAAAAGTACTCTTTATAAATACTCTCGCCAATTTTATGAATGACGAAGGTCGTTTGATCTTCATTCATGTTTGGTAAAGGGCTTTCCTTATAGTTACAGATAGAAGTCAATGGAAATGCCATATAGTTGTCTGCAACAATGTTATACTCACCTAGCATATCTTTCCAAATATATGCGAGTTGTTGTTCAACAATGTAATCTAAGATCCTTTTACCTTCTAACTCTTTTTCATTAGAAGGAACTTTAAAGGATTGAATCGGAGCTAATGGTGAGTCAATAACGTATAGATCATCACAACTAATTGTGAGACGACTTTTAATTTCGTCATTTGGATAATGAATTTCTGAATGGTGGAAAGATACAGCTTGAAAGTGGCCACTATCTTCACCATTGATAACTTTTCTAATATTCATCTCTTGTTTGTTTTTATCCCATTTAGATAGCACTTCAGTAAGCCTACCATCTTCGAATAGGAAGGAAATGTCTTTACGTAAATACGCTTTTTGGTTCAATTGTGATGAGATGTTCCATTCGATTGTGTACTCATCTTCATCTTCAATTGTTAAAAATTGAAGTGAAGTATCAGCATTTATATACTCTACTTTATGGTCAATAGGCTCAAAGGTAAGAGTTTCTAAATAAGCAGCTTTCTTATCAAGGAAGATGAATAATATAATGGCAGTAATGAAAGTGAATGTCCCAATTAAAAAGATTTTTTTGATCATGTATGCTACCTCCAGTGGACAGCCTTTTATTCTGTAATTTTTATGTCCCGAAATAAACGAATATGATAAATAAAGATGAAAAGGGGAATTTTTAATGAAAAGATTTAATGTTGAAGACGTCATCGAGGTACTAAAACAGCTTGTGAACATCCCTAGCCCTTCTGGAAATACTGATAAGGTGATAACTGCAGTGGAGAACTGGTTAGAGCCATTAGGTGTAGAGATGCAAAGGAATCGAAAGGGTGGCCTCATTGTTACCTTGCCAGGGAAAAATAATACTGAACACCGGATGTTGACAGCTCATGTTGATACATTAGGAGCGATGGTTAAAGAGATAAAGAGTGATGGACGTTTAAGTTTAACAATGATTGGTGGGTTTCGTTGGAATGCAGTAGAAGGGGAATATTGCAAAATTGAAACGAGTGAAGGAAAGGAATTTACTGGAACAATTCTTATTCACCAATCTTCTGTTCATGTTTATAAAAATGCAGGAGAAGTAAAGCGTGATGAAAAGAATATTGAAGTCCGTATCGATGCAAATGTGAAAAATGCTGAAGAAGTACGTGAATTAGGAATTGAAGTGGGTGATTTCGTCTCATTTGACCCTAGGTTTCAAGTGACTGACCATGGGTTTATAAAATCACGACACCTTGATGATAAAGCGAGTGTTGCCATTTTATTGAACACTATTAAATTACTTATTGAAGAACAACGTCAATTACCTTATACAACCCATTTTTTAATTTCAAATAACGAGGAGATAGGTTATGGCGGTAATTCAAATATCCCACCCGAAACCGTCGAATATCTAGCTGTTGATATGGGGGCAATAGGTGATGGGCAAACGACAACAGAGTATTGTGTATCTATCTGTGCCAAGGACTCTAGTGGACCGTACAATTTAGAGTTTAGAAAGAAATTAGTACAAATAGCAAAGGACCAGCAATTAAATTACGCTGTTGATATATATCCTTTCTATGGTTCAGATGCTTCTGCTGCAATTCGCTCTGGACACGATATTATTCATGGATTAATTGGACCTGGGATAGATGCTTCTCATTCACACGAACGAACACATAGAGATTCTCTAGAAAATACTTCGAAATTAATCTATCACTACTTATTGTCAACGATGAAATAAAAATTTGTTAGTGGTGGTGTCAGGCACTTATGGGTGCCTGACATCATTTTTATTTTGTACCCACTTCTTTCTTTTTTTTGCATTAAAAGCACCTTTTTTGCAAAAAATGTACTTGAAGTGGAGGCGATTCTTTTGGTAAATAAGAATATACTACATCCAGTGTCTAAACAGATAAATGAAAATATAGATTATTTAAAAGAGGCTTTGGGTGTGGAGAAAAGTTTCGATATAATTCATCTTGATTTAGAGTATGGGGAAGTTCCAATGGCCATTTTTGTAGTAGATGGCTTTGCTAAAGACTTTTCTTTAACACAAATTCAGCGAGAACTACTTTTACTTAAACCAGAAGATTTAAAGGAAAACCCATTAAAAGCTCTTACTCAAACGCATATACCTTATATTGAAATTGATACTAACGATGATTTAGATGCAATTGTAGATGATGTATTAGCGGGGCAAGCTGCTTTAGTAGTCGACGGTTTAGATAAAATCATCTTAGTTGATACGAGAACATACCCTGTGCGAGGACCTGAAGAACCTGATACTGAACAAGTAATTCGTGGTGCAAAGGACGGCTATGTTGAAACATTGGTCGAAAATGCAGCTCTAACAAGAAGGCGAGTTCGAGACCGAACCTTAAGAATTGAGTATAAACGTGTTGGAAGACGTTCCAAATCTGATTTATGTATTGCGTACATAGAAGATATAGCCGATCCAGAAATTGTTGAAAAAATTAGCCAATCACTTGATAAAATTGATACTGACGGATTACCGATGGGTGATAAGACGATAGAGGAATTTATATTCGGACGGCACCTAAATCCCTATCCAATGGTACGATATTCAGAACGACCAGACGTTGTTGCTTCTCATCTATTTGAAGGGCATGTTGTTATTATGGTCGATGGTTCCCCAAGTGTCATGATTACGCCGACAACGTATTGGCACCACTTGCAGCACGCAGAGGAGTACCGTCAAAAGCCAGTAATTGGTGCTGCTTTAAGAGGGGTTCGTTTCGCAGCTGTATGGGCTTCAATCTTTCTACTACCACTTTGGTATCTGTTTGCAACTAATCAACACCTTTTACCAGAAATGCTTGCTTATATAGGACCGAATGATGAAGGACAAGTCCCCATCTATGTCCAATTTATATTAGCTGAAATTGGGATTGAAATGTTAAGGATGGCAGCTATTCATACACCTAGTGCCCTTGCAACTGCTCTTGGATTGGTCGCAGCGATCTTAATAGGTGAAGTAGCAATTGAAGTAGGGCTGTTTTCACCAGAAGTTGTTTTATACTTAGCAGTTGCTGCTGTTGGTTCGTTTGCAACACCAAGTTATGAATTAAGTCTCGCTAATCGTTTAATAAGAGTTCTCTTATTAATAAGTACTGCAATATTTGGACTAGGTGGTTATTTAGTAGGAATTGTATTGTTTATCCTTTTATTAACAAGTATGAAAGCTTTCGACACACCTTATCTGTGGCCTTTCTTACCATTTTCATATAAGGGTTTTAAAGATGTTTTATTACGTTCCCCGATCCCGCTGAAAAGCCAAAGACCACGAGCCATTCATCCACTTGACCCTGATCGTTAAGTACCTTATAGACTAAAAAGTAAGCTAGGCTTCTGCTTAGCTTACTTTTTTTTTCTTCATCAAGAAAGTATGCTTTTTCCTAGCTTCCAGGTGCCATCGGCTCGAGGTCGCTTCGGTCCATCAAACGTGCCCAAAGAGCAGGACACTAATTGCTGGCCCTCCAGCGCTTGTCGCCGATAACCAGGCCCCTTCCGCTTTTCTATGTCTAGCTCCAGCGCCCAGCGTCTAGTGGACTTCGCTCTCCTCCTTACGATAAGTCAACATCAGCTCGTTCGCTGTGTATCCTTTATCTCATACGGAGGGCTCCAGTCCATACGCCGCTAAACGGCCCCTTCCGCTTTTCTTAATTAAAGTCCATTGCATAAAAGTCGTCTTTTATAAATATTTCAGGTTTATTGATGGCTTGAAACTCTGTGGCGATAACTAGTCCGATTGGTGTTTTTTCATTTGCATTAACTATTGTAAATGGGACAGAATGTTTGTTTGCTTCCTTTACATAATTCGAATATAACTGATATGAGAGATTTCCATTAATATACAGGTGTATATTTTGTGCAGTTTCTAATATTTTGACGGCTTGATCATACATTCCTTGATGAATGACTTGTTTTTTTGTTAAAGCAAGATGAACTCGCTCAATAATCGTTGTCAGAAAAATATTTCGTTCTTCTGGCTTAATTTCTGGATTACCGTAAAGCCCTCGATTAATTATGTCTTTTAATTTGTCTTCCATGTTGTGCGGACTCCTTTTAATCTGAGTGTCTTTTTCATCTTTTCTATACATATAGATGGTAAAAACAGCTTGTTTCACTTTTTAAAGAGGAGGATAATGAAATGATTAGTTCCTTAATAGGGATGTTTTATACGATTGCTATAAGTTTTAGCATTGGCGGGTTAATGATATCAAAACGAATGATGCCATCAAGGTTACAAGTATTTTTTGTTACTTTATTCTTTGCATTTACAGTTTATTTAGGTATAATTGTCGGGCGTTTAGTTGAAAAGATAATAGCCCTGCAATTTATAGAAATTTTACTCGGGCTAGTCATTATAGCTTTTATAGTACTCGCTTTTATAAGTTTTCATCCTACAATGGGTTTTTTTCATCAACAGTCAAGAATATTATGGAGTATAATATTTTTACTGTTCTTCTTATTCGGGATTGAGTGGAATATTCGTGAAGCAAATATTTGGCTTCATTTTGTTTCATCTGTCTTTTTTTATTTTTCCATTCTTATAGGACAACTTATTCAATATGAGGTGTTACAAAAAGTATGGAGATTTCAGTATATTTCATTTCTACCATTAGTTTACTTATTCTTCATAGCAATTTTTAAAATTTTCTAGACGTTCTTTGGCTTTAACATTTCCAGAACTGTTTCTTTACTTGAATAGTAATCGCGTTCGTGATGTTCTGTGTTAAATAAGCCAATAAAGGCTAATATAAATCCAGCAGCCAATAAAATAATAGGAATAATAAACGATTTCTTTTTAACAATACAAATAACAGCAATTACTACAGCGATTACTAAAACGAGTAATCCTAACATAAAAAAAGTAAAGCTTTCCATAGGTAAGTACCCCCTTATTATTGTTCTCTTCTTATGTTAGAACAAATAAGGGCTTTTTTATGTGACAAATTATGAAACAATTATATATTGAAATATTTCTTGGTGAAAAGGAAGTTGATATAATGGGGGAGGTGGGTGATAAACATGAAGACATATTATGACGTTCAACAATTATTGAAAAAATATGGTACTTTTATTTATACTAAAAATCGTCATGTAGATGCTTTGATGATGGAAGAGGAAATACGTGAGATGTATGAGTTAGGTATGCTTGATAAACAATTATTTCAAGAGGCCATACTAATCTTAAAGAAAGAACAACGTGAGAAATAGAAAGGTTGATGACATGACAACAAAATGGTTTGTAGGAGTAGATCTTGGTGGTACTACAATTAAATTAGCTTTTATTGATCCTTATGGTGATATTGTTTATAAAGGTGAAGTTCCAACAAATACTACAAACGGTGGAGGAGAAATTACAACAGATATCGCTAAGTGGATTGATCAATCGTTAGAACATTTAGGACAAACAAAAGATCAATTGCATTCAATAGGTATGGGAGCACCAGGTTTTATTAATATGGAAACTGGTTATATTTATCATGCAGTTAATATCGGTTGGAAGGACTTCCATTTAAAGGATCGTCTAGAAATGGATACAGGCCTTCCCGTTATAGTTGACAATGATGCTAATATCGCTGCATTAGGAGAGATGTGGCGGGGTGCTGGTGATGGTGCCAAAAACTTGCTTTGTGTTACTTTAGGAACAGGGGTAGGAGGAGGCATTATAGCCAATGGTAATATTCTCCATGGTGTTAATGGGATGGCTGGAGAGATCGGTCATATAACAGCTGTACCAGAGGGCGGATATCAGTGTAATTGTGGTAAAACGGGCTGCCTTGAAACGATAAGTTCAGCTACAGGAATAGCAAGGATTGCAAAAGAATTCATTAATAAATACCCTCATAGCTTATTAGCAAGTGAATATGCTAAAGATGGTCATATGACCGCAAAATTGGTAATCAGTTGTGCGGATAAAAAGGATCAATGTGCATTAAAAGTTATAGAAGATGTTACATACCATTTAGGTTTTGCGTTAGCTAATTTGGCAAATGCATTAAACCCTGAAAAAATTGTCATTGGTGGTGGTGTTTCAAAAGCTGGTCAAACCTTGTTGCAGCCACTAGAAAGGGCTTTTCAGAAATTTGCCTTACCAAGAGTGTTTGAAGGTGCTTCAATCGTCACAGCCACATTAGGAAACGATGCTGGGGTAATTGGCGGTGCTTGGTTAGCGAAAAGCCAAAAATAGACGAAGTTTGTGCGTTACTAATAAACGACAAAAAAATGCTGACATATAATAATATTAACTACTGAGAAAAAAGGTGCATTGAAATACATTATAGATAGAAAACTAAATTTAATTTAGTCAATAAAAGGGGAATTTTACATGGAGAAACATAGAGTTGAACGAGATTTAATTGGTGAGAAAAAAGTACCAGTTGATGCTTATTACGGAATTCAAACGATGCGGGCGAAAGAGAATTTTCCAATTACAGGATATCCTCCGCATGAAGAGTTGATTAAAGCCTTTGGATATGTAAAAAAAGCAGCAGCTATGGCAAACCGAGATGTCGGTGCACTAAATCCTCAAATTGCTGATGCAATTGTAGAAGCTTCTGAAGAAGTTATAGAAGGAAAATTAAACCAGCACTTTATCGTCGATGCTATTCAAGGTGGAGCTGGAACTTCCTTTAATATGAATGCCAATGAAGTTATTGCAAATCGCGCGATTGAATTTCTAGGTGGACAGAAAGGTGAATATTTAAAAGTCAGTCCAAATACTCATGTAAATATGGCGCAGTCAACAAATGATGCGTTTCCAACAGCTATTCATATTGCCTGTCTAAATTTAGCTAAAGGTTTAACGAAGGAATTACAAGATTTAATTCAAGCACTTTCAGAAAAAGAACAAGAATTTGATGATGTAATAAAAATGGGCCGTACGCACCTTCAAGATGCTGTACCAATAAGGTTAGGCCAAGAATTTGGTGCATATCGTCGCGCAATTACAAGGGACTTACGCAGGTTAAACGGTTCTTTAAGCGAACTATATAAAATAAATATGGGAGCAACTGCGGTCGGAACTGGTTTAAATGCATTACCCGAATATATTCAAAAAGTGGCCAAATATTTAGCTGATATTACACAATTACCGTTTGAAACTGCAGAGGATCTAGTTGATGCCACACAGAATACAGATGCGTATACAGAATTATCAAGTGCATTAAAAATCTTAGCAATTAACTTATCAAAAATAGCCAACGATTTGAGGTTAATGAGCTCTGGACCAAGAACAGGGTTAAAAGAAATTAACCTACCAGCACGACAACCAGGCTCATCTATAATGCCAGGAAAAGTTAATCCAGTTATGTGTGAAGTTATTAATCAAATATCCTTTCAGGTAATTGGAAATGATCATACGATAAGTCTGGCTTCTGAAGCTGGGCAATTAGAATTAAATGTAATGGAACCTGTGTTAGTATTTAATTTGTTACAATCCTTATCGATACTTCAAAATGGGATAAAAGTATTCAGACAATATACAATAGAGGGCATAACGGCTAATATTGAAAAGTGTAAAGAGATGGTTGAAAGAAGTGTTGGAATTATTACAGCAATAAACCCGCATGTAGGTTATGAAACAGCAAGTCGAATTGCTAAGGAAGCGATTCAGACAGATCGACCAGTTAGGGAAATTTGTATTGAAAGAGGCATCCTTTCAGAAGAAGAGCTAAACGAAATATTAGATCCAAAAGAAATGACTAATCCTGGGATAGCTGGGGCTAAATTTTTATATAATTAACACGGCATCTCCAAAATCAAATCCTAATTTTATGATTTTTAGCCTATAACTAAAAAAGGAAAAGGGTGCGCGCTTTAGGCACCCTTTTTATGTCAATATTATGTACGTAAATTTAAATCATTGAGCATATGTATGAAACATGTAATAATGAAAATTAATTCTCTAATAAGAGAACTAAATAATTGTTGAAAACACTGTAAAAAAACAAAATTATAAAAGGCTCTTTGCTAAAGGATTTACTTTTGCCAAAACAGTCTAATAAAAAAGAATAATATTATTAGAAAATTTAAACGGAGGTTCAAATGAAAAGTAAATCTCTGTTTTTCGTAATAACCTTCCTTATAGTTTTCATTGTCGGATGTACTACGAAAGATAAAGTCAGGATAGACCAACCTCAAAAAAATCTTAATTTAATTCAAAAAGAATTGAATTTATTAATTGAAACTAAATTTGAAACTCCTTTACAAATCAATCCTTATAGTTTTGTTGAAATAAGTGAATGGTATGACAGTCAAACAATTCTCCTTTTAAAAGATGAAAATGCAGTATCCTACATAGATAAAATCAATTTAAATACTGGAGAAATTAGTGAATTTTTTCAAAGTGAGGAACCCATATTCTCGGTAGAAGCAAACTATGACCATTCATACTTTGCAATACAGACATCTACTTATGATTTAACAGCTCCTCTGTATTTTATAAATAAAGAAGGAGAGGTTGTTTATAAATTAAGTGAGATTGGGGAAGATTTTTCTTTATTTTGGAATCAGTATGATCGTGATGAACTAATTATTATATCGTTCCTTCCTGACTGGGAATTCGATGTGTATCGACTCAATCTTAAGGATGGTAGGTTAGTTCAACTTGATCTTGAAAAAATGTACTTTCAGTGGCTCAATGAAGATGAAGTAGCATTTCTAGAATGGTCTTCTTTTGCTCCTAGTTTTTTCGCTCCGATATACAAGTATAATCTTGAAACGAATCATACAGAAGAAATCTTAGAAGAAGTGATAGCATTCGTCACCTTCGGTGAAAATATCCTTGTTGCCATTTCAGTTGATTCTTTAGATGCTGAAATGTCATTATATCAATTTTATAAAAATAATAACCCAATTGGAGAACTACAAATTCCTACGCTAAACACATACTCTGAACAGTGGTGGATACCGTTTCATCAATATGATTCGAGTGAACATTTATTTTATTTTTTAAGACCACTTTATAGCGGTGATTTCTTTAGTTATGATGCCCCTTTTGAATTAACGCAGTTTAACGTCGAAACTGGTACTGAACAAAAAATTTTAGATCTAGAACTACAAGCGCCGATAAAACTTTCCCCAAATGGAAATTGGATGTTGTACGGTAATCAATACGAATGGTTAATTGATTTGACTAATAAAGAGGTCCATTCGCTAATAGAGTAATTGAACATAGGCTTTTTCGGTTGTAATCTATAAAAATTATGTCATAATGAAAAAGAGAATTATATATGAGTGACTAGGGGTGCCTTTAATTAGGCTGAGAAAAAGGATTCCTTTTACCCTCGAACCTGATCTGGTAAAACCAGCGTAGGAAAGTCGAAGAATTGATTTGATATCAATATCTAACCGTAATCCGTCGTTGGATTACGGTTTTATTTTTACGTTACAAAAAACTTTTTTAATAAGTCCCAAACACGTGAAAGGAGACAACAAGACTATGAAAGATTTTAAGCTCTATACAATTACTGGTGAAGAATTTCACCCTAATCGAGATATGATAACAGTTATGGAAGAAGCGATAAAAGGTGGATCTGACATTATTCAATTAAGAGATAAAACGAGCTCTAAAAAAGTCGTTTTTGAAAAGGCAAAGCAATTGCGTGAAATAACTAAGAAATATGGAGTTACGTTTATTGTAAACGATCATATTGATGTGGCTTTAGCTGTTGATGCGGATGGTATTCATATTGGTCAGGATGACTTACCAATAGAAGAGGCTAGAAAGATCGTTGGAAACAAAATCATTGGTTTATCTACACATGCAATCGAGGAAGCTCGTGCTGCACAGAAGAATGGAGCGGATTATATTGGAGTGGGCCCAATTTTTCCAACGAAGAGTAAGGTGGATGTTGTTGATCCCGTAACGACCGATTATATTCGCCAAGTTGTTAAAGAAATTACCATTCCTTTTGTTGCTATTGGTGGGATTAAGCTTCATAACGTAGATCAAGTTCTAGAAGCAGGAGCTAGTCGTATTTGTGCTATTAGTGAAATTGTTGGAGCAGAAGATATTCAATCTGTTTGTAAACAGTTCATAGAAAAAATTGATCAAAAGGTGAAAATATAATGGAACTTTATGTTAATGGTGAGACGGTTGAATTAGAAGTGAATACACTTACGGATGTTGTTAAGCATTACGGGTTGGAAAAGAACTTAGTTGTTACCGAAGTGAATGGTGAAATTATTGATAGGAATAACTGGGAAGCTACTATCGTTGAACCTGGAATGAAAATAGAATTAGTTCATTTTGTTGGAGGAGGATGATCATATGAACAGCAAGGATAAATTAATCATCGGTGGAAAAGAGTTATCTTCACGTTTCTTTATAGGAACAGGACGTTATCCTAATCCATTTGTACAGAATGAGGCAATTAAAGCATCGGGTTCTGATGTTTTAACTTTTGCTATCCGACGTGTTAATTTAGATGCTCCTGATGAGGATGCGATCTTACAACATTTAGAAGGACAGACATTTACGTATTTACCTAATACCTCAGGCGCAAAGACAGCTGAAGAAGCTATTCGTATCGCTAGATTGGCAAAAGCAAGTGGACTAAGTGATTGGATTAAGGTTGAGATTAGTGTAAATGAAAAAACTTTATTACCAGACCCAATTGAAACCTTAAAAGCAACCGAAGTTCTTGCTAAAGAAGGGTTTGTTGTACTTCCTTATACTTCTGACGACCCTGTTTTATGTAAAAGGTTAGAAGAAGCAGGTGCAGCTGCAGTTATGCCAGGTGGAGCGCCAATTGGAACAGGCTTAGGCATTTTAAATCCTTATAATTTATCTTTAATTGTAGAGGAAGCTAATGTTCCAATTATCGTTGATGCTGGGTTAGGGTCGGCCCGAGATGTTGTCCAAGCGATGGAGCTTGGTGTCGATGGTGTTCTAATGAATACACCAGTCGCCAAAGCAAAAGATCCTGTTAAAATGGCAACTGCGATGCGTTATGCCATTGAAGCTGGTCGAATGTCATATTTGGCTGGTCGAATTCCACAAAAACGGTATGCAACAGCAAGTAGTGCTTATGAATCGTTGATCTTGAAATAGAAAGAGTGAATATAAATGGGAGAACGAATTGTTGTACTAGGTGGGGGTATTATTGGACTTGCAACAGCTTTTGAGTGTCAAAGAAGAGGACATGATGTGACGGTCTTAGAAAAAGTAGCTTGCGGAGGACAGGCTTCTGGTGCAGCGGCTGGTATGCTTGCACCATTTTCTGAGATAGGCGAGGACCCAGATGACTTTTTTAGATTATGCCTTGAAAGTTTAAAACTGTATCCGAAATGGCAAAAGGACGTTAAAGATGTTTCTGGAATGGACTTTGAGTACAGTAACTCTGGGAGTTTGCATTGTGTATACCATGAAGCAGATCTGCTAGCATTGGAAACGAGACAGCAATGGCAAGGACAGTTTGGCGCAAAAGCAGAGATATTATATGGAGAAGAACTATTTAAATTAGAAAAAGAACTTTCACGTGATATGATCGCTGCCATGTACTATCCAGAAGAAAGCCATGTTTATGCACCAGATTATGTAAAAGCATTAGAAGAAGGCTGCTTAAAGTTAGGTGTAAAGATTTTTGATCATCTTGAAGAAGTGTCAGTGCAAAGTTGGAAGTCAGAAATAAGTATTATTGCAAAAAGCGGACAAACCTTTTCTGGTGACCGTCTTGTAGTGAGTAATGGTGCATGGGCAAAAGAATTAGAAAATGTGTTTGATCTAAATATTCCCGTTTATCCTATAAGAGGCCAAATATGTGCTTATAACATACCAGTAGGAAAGGTAAAACATATTATCTACACCAGTCAAGGATATTTAGTTCCAAAGGCAAATGGAACACTCGTTAATGGTGCGTCAGAGGATATTGCTGGTTTTGATACAACGGTAACAGAAAAAGGGATTCGTAGATTAACAAATTGGAACAAAAACGTATTACCGTTTCTTGAAATGGAAGTTCCGTTCCATACTTGGGCTGGGCTTAGACCAGCAACGCAGGATGGTTATCCATTGATTGGCCAGTTATCAAATAAACCAGAGATTATTTTTGCTGCGGGACATTATCGAAATGGAATACTGTTGAGTCCAGTAACAGCACATATTGTTGCAGATCTTCTTGATGAAAAACAAGAGATCGTACCATTAGGTTCCTTTGCTCCAGAACGTTTTAGTTAATAGTTCAAAAAACAGAACAAAAACAACTAAAGAATAGGACTGCAAAGTTTTATGAATAAACTATTTTGCTGTACTTTTGAACAATAGGAAGGTGAAATTCGTTATGAATAAAGCATTAACAATAGCAGGCTCTGATAGCGGTGGTGGGGCTGGGATTCAAGCTGATTTGAAGACATTTCAAGAATTAGGCACTTTTGGGACGAGTGTAATCACTGCACTGACTGCCCAAAACACATTAGGTGTTCATGGAGTTTTTCCACAAACAATTGAGGCGATTGAAGCTCAACTAGATGCTGTATTATCAGATATTGGAGCGGATGCGGTAAAAACGGGAATGTTATTTTCTGATGAGATTATTGAATTAGTTGCCCAAAAGCTCAAACAGTATAATGTGAGTAATATTGTTGTCGACCCTGTAATGATTGCCAAGGGCGGTGCATCATTATTACAAGATGCTGCTGTTGAAGCGCTTGTTACGAAACTACTTCCACTTGCAACAGTTATTACTCCTAACTTACCTGAAGCTGCAAAAATATTAAATGTACCTGAAATGGCTACATTAGATGAAATGGAGGCAGCGGCTAAAAAGTTACATGCGTTAGGGCCGAAGTATGTAGTATTAAAGGGCGGACATCTTGAAGGAGATGAAAAGTCTACTGATATTTTATATGATGGAGAAAACATAACTCTATTAGAAGCGGAAAGAATCAGTACTAAAAATACACACGGTACTGGGTGTACATTCGCTGCTGCAATTGCTGCTCAATTGGCAAAGGGTGATGAAATAGCAGTTGCTGTAAAAACGGCTAAGGAATTTATAAGTGCAGCTATTACTCATTCGTTATCAATCGGCAGAGGCATTGGTCCAACGAATCATGGTGCATATCGATTAAATAATGAATGATTGTAGAGGCTGGTCTAAAGGAGGTATCCATGATCAGCCTCTAATCTTTGTAGTAAAACGATAGACAAATAATAAAAATTTAGAGACAATAAAGTGATATATATTAAAGATAAGGTGGTTGTTTATGTTTAGAGGAAATGCTGCAGTCATCATATTACCTCTCATTTTAATGGGATTTATCTTTTATGGGGGCTATCATTATTTAAATACTTCCGACCAGATTACGAATGAAGAACTAGATAGTGTTGTTTCGCTAGTTGTCGAAACTAGTTCAAATGGAAATAAGCAAACAATTAGTGGGTCTTGGGATTGGAAGGAAATGCCAATTGATGGGGTTGTAGGCCAAGACTATATTGGTGTTAAATTAGTTGAAGAAGAAAATCAACAACTGGTTAATTCTGATTATATATTAAGTTCAAAGTTAACGTTAAGGCATAGCGGAAAGGAAATATATGAAACAAATGGTACTTTTGTTTTTGACGGGATTATTTTCGAATTTCCCAATGAAGTTCAAGAACATATAGGTTATGGGAATTTGGGGACGTTTGAAATTGTATTAGACGGAGAGCAGTTTGCAGGAAATGAAATTTCAGTTAGTTACCTCCATACATGGGTGGAGCATGATGGGCTTTTCTTTGAACAAGCTCGCTTGTCTGAAGTAAGTTTAGACATTGATTATTGGACGATTGAACGCTTTACGACTATTCCACAACAATGAGAGAGGATTGGACAACATGATTAAAGGTTTGTCCTATCAAAATGGGATTTTTTTTATTGGAAAAGAATTTGTAGCTTGTGCGTATAACGATAATGGAAGAATTTCAGACTGGGTAAGGCCACTTAACCTGAAAACAATTTTTCTGATGGCGCGACAAGTTTTTACATCGATGCCTTTGTTGTTTAAATTAGTTACAATTGTCTTCATGGCCCTTGTTTTTGTGCCTAAGCTCTTATTGTTCTTCATTGATTTGTCAATTTGGCGTGGTTTACCTTATTACTTTTTGTTTTACTACATGTTTGGCACACACTTTTTGTTTCCGAAGACATTAAAGCAATACCATGGGGCAGAACATAAAGTTTTCAGTACTCGCGGGAAAATAAAGCAATCACGACTTTATCAAATCCGAAAAGCGGCAATAACCAACCCTCATTGTTCAACAAATGCTGTTGTTATTTATTTTAGTTCGGTTGTGGTACTTACATTGATCCTAATCCCTTTTAATACATTCACAGCGGCAATCATGTGGGGTTCATATGGAGCTGTACTGATCGTTCTCCTCCTAAATCAAACTATAAATAAAAGACCGATGCGTATAGTTACGAAATTAGTGTTAAAAGTCTCATATTATTTACAGAAGCATATAACAACAACTGAACCAGAACGTGTACATTTATTAACGGCTGTACGTTCTTATAGAAAATTGGCCCAACAAGAATTTCCACACTTAATAGAGGAAAAGAAATATGTAAAGAAGGAGGAAAAGAAAATGGCAATAGTTGATGTAACGATTATTCCAATTGGTACGAATTCTCCTAGTGTTAGTCACTTTGTAGCAGACATACATGAAGTTCTAAAAAAATACGAGGATAAAGTGAAATATCAATTAACACCAATGAGCACGATTATTGAAGGAGAATTACCTGTTCTTTTTGAAGTAATTCAAGCGATTCACGAAGTGCCTTTTGAAGCAGGGGTACAACGAGTTGCGACGAATATTAGGATTGATGATCGCCGAGATAAAAAGACAACTCTTGATGGAAAATTGGCATCTGTTAATGAAAAGTTAAATGAAAAAAATCAACTTTAAAATAAAAACACCTCCAAATCCGATGATTTAGGAGGTGTTTTTTATGTATGGCTGGGCTAGCAGGATTCGAACCTACGCATGACGGAGTCAAAGTCCGTTGCCTTACCGCTTGGCTATAGCCCATTGCAACTGGTTGACAGTCATTATTATGTTCGATTATTAATGAAATATACAATTTTTTTATAAAAACTTTACTTTAAATCATTGAAAATCGATAGTATCGTTAAAATGAAGACAATAATACATAAGGTGGTGTTTAATTGGAAGATATAATGCAAAAAAGTAAACTAATTCTTAATGAAGCTTCGAAAAGGAATGCAAGTGATATCCATATTGTTCCTAGTAGAAAGATAGCCAATATTTATTTTCGTATCAATCAAAAATTGATTTTATTCGATGAAATCTCAAGTGCGGTTTGCGAAAAGCTTGTTAGTCACTTTAAATTTTCTGCTTCAATGGATATTGGTGAAAAACGAAAACCTCAAAATGGTACATTAGAATTTTCTTTTCAATCGAGACGTATTAGTCTACGCCTCTCTTCTATACCTACACCTTTTCAGGAAAGTTTAGTAATAAGGCTTTTACCTCAAGACGATTCCTTAAAAATTGAACAACTTTCCTTATTTTCAACTGACTCATTACTTCTGAAACAACTAACTAAAAAAAGAAATGGCTTAATTATTATTACTGGGCCGACTGGATCAGGTAAAACGACGACTTTATATTCCATGATGTTAGCAGCAAGACAAGCTGACCAATTAAACATCGTTACTCTAGAAGATCCAATTGAGAAGAGAACAGAAGGTTTAGTTCAAATGGAGATAAATGATAAAGTTGGACTTACATATAACGAGGGCTTAAAAGCCATACTTCGTCATGACCCTGATCTTATTATGATTGGTGAAATTCGCGACAACCTGACTGCCCAATTAGCAATTCGCTCAGCAATGACAGGTCATCTTGTTCTTACAACAATGCATACAAAAGATACAGTGAGTGCCATCTACCGACTATTAGAATTAAACATTCCTAAACATGATATTGAACAAACACTCATCGGTGTCATTGCTCAAAGGTTAGTTGAGAGAAAGTGTCCTTTGTGCAAAGTGAATTGCTCATCCTTTTGTGAAAAGTTAAATAACAGTAAAATTACAGCTATTTATGAGATGTTGGTAAGTACTAACTTAGAAAAAGCGATGTACGGAATTTTTGAAGAGCGCCCAGATCCAATCAAATTCAAAACTATACAAAGTCAATTGATTAAGGCATATGCACTTGGTTATATTACACGATGTTCCTTAGAGAAATGGGGTGACATTAGTGAAATGGCGTAAGGAGATTAGTGGTATGAAAAAAGGGGAGTTACTGAAACGATTGGGGTACTTGTTGCATCAAGGGTACAGTCTTTCCGATGGTTTAGAACTTCTTTTGATATCACAAAAACAACCTTTAAGAGTAAAAGTGTCAGAAGTACTGCAGGATTTAAAGGAAGGACAAGCTTTCCATAAGGCGCTTGAGAGCCTAATGTTACCAGCAGAAATCTCCTCGTTTATTTATTTTTCAGAACAAATCGGCAAACTCCCAAGTGGGTTAATTGAGGGAGGTACATTGTATATTAAGCAAGAACAAACGAAAGAAAAGGTAGGGAAGTTACTGAGGTATCCATTATTCCTAATATGGACCCTCATGATTGTAATGGTCATAATGGCGACTTATTTGTTTCCTCATTTTAAGAAATTATTTGATACAATGTCTGTTGAGTTACCGTTCGTTACGATTCTATTTCTTAGATTAATTGATTGTTTCCCCTATCTAATTTTATTGGCGTTGGTTTTATCTCTAATTGGCTTAGTTTACTATTTAACAAAGTTTCGCCACTATACTCCCCACAAGAAAATGAAATTAATACTCAAACTTCCTTTTCTTTCTTCATTTACCTCCTCATTTATCACTTATTATTTTTGTGTACAGCTAAGTAGTTTGTTAAAAGGTGGTTTATCTATTTCTCAAGCTCTAAATATTTTTAAGGATCAGAGTATTATGCTATTTCTTCAAGATGAGGCCGCTTGGTTAATTCATCGGTTGGAAGAAGGAGAAGCGTTTGCAGCAATTATAGCAAGAAGACCATTCTTTAACGATGAACTAGCCCTAGTAATTGAGCATGGACAAAAACGTGGAGCGCTAGATCTAGAGTTACTGAACTACAGTGAGCATTTATTCTTTTTAATAGAAGAAAAAACAAAGAAACTAGTCATGATTGTACAACCGTCGATGTTCTTTATTATAGGCATGATTGTACTATTAATGTTTTTAGCTATACTTGTACCTATGTTTCAATTGATTAATTCATTAAGCTAATTAATTAAAGGTGACAAATAGTTAATGTCACCTTTTTAAATTGTATTAGAGTAGCGATTAAATTTTTTCGGAAAAACACTTGATTATTAATTTATTAAATGATATATTATTATTCGTCGCTGATGAACAGCAACAGTAATTATAAAAAAAGCACTTGACTCACCTGAATTTTATGTGTTATTATATAAAAGTTGCTGTAAAACGCATCAACGTAAGTTCTTTGAAAACTGAACAAAAAGCCAAGCGAAATAAAGAGATAGATGATATCTCGTCAATGTTTTAAAAACGTCACGTTTGTGACAATGAGCTATATCAAACACTTTTATGGAGAGTTTGATCCTGGCTCAGGACGAACGCTGGCGGCGTGCCTAATACATGCA
>NZ_WMKZ01000012.1 GCF_019024285.1 Alkalihalobacterium elongatum | reverse complement strand
TAGAGGTAACTAAAGAGCCTGAATGGTGCCCGCGCAGGGAAAAAAGTAGAAAAGGCGGTCACTAAAGCGAAGGAATAGTGCCCGTGAGTCTGAAAAAATCGAGATAGAGGTAACTAAAGAGCCTGAATGGTGCCCGCGCAGGGAAAAAAGTAGAAAAGGCGGTCACTAAAGCGAAGGAATAGTGCCCGTGAGTCTGAAAAAATCGAGATAGAGGTAACTAAAGAGCCTGAATGGTGCCCGCGCAGTGAAAAAAGTAGAAGAGGCGGTCACTAAGGTGAAGGAATAGTTCCCGTGAGGTTAAGAAAATCTAGATAGAGGTAACTAAAGAGCCTGAATGGTGCCCGCGCAATGAAAAAAGTAGAAGAGGCGGTCACTAAAGCGAAGGAATAGTTCCCGTTAGTTAGGAAAAAGCCAACGCAACTTCAGAGCGGCTCGCAAAGAAAGCGCCTTTGAAGTGCTGGCAATAAGCTTAAAATCAATAAACAAAAAACGTCCCTCTATTTGGAATAAATAGAGGGTTTGTTTTTTGGGGACTTTAATAAAAGATATAGTAAAGGTGTGAACGAACATGCAAGAAGTATTATTAGCCGTATTAGCAGGTTTAATTGTTGGTTTTGTATTTGCATTGATTAAATTACCAATTCCAGCACCGCCAGCTCTGCCTGGGATCGCTGGAATTGTCGGAATATATTTAGGTTATAAGTTGTTTCAATGGATATTACCGTATTTTAGTGGATAACAACAACTGACAATGTGGTTAAAGGGGGATATTGAATGCCATACGTACAAGGTCGCTTCCAGTCACCGATCTACTACGAGACCATTGGAAAAGGAACACCCATCCTATTTATTCACCCACCAGGTATGGGTTTAGTAACATTTGATAAACAGCGTGAATTAGCAAAGCATTTTCAATTGATCTTTTTTGACATAAGAGGTAATGGAAAAAGTGGAGCAGGGAGCGAACGAATTACAATGTCCCTGCTCGCAGAAGATATCGTTCGTATTTTAGATGACCTTACAGTGGAAAAGGCGGTTATATTGGGCTACTCTAACGGAGGTTCGCTTGCGCAGGAGTTTGCGATTTCTTATCCTGAACGAACACTTGCTGTTATGATGAGTGGATCTTTTCCAGAGGTAAACAGCTTTTTGTTGAGAAATGAATTTCGCTTAGGTTTACTCGTGACTCGATTAAAAAGAATACAATTTTTAGCGAATGTACTGGCCATGGCTCACGCGAAAAAAAATGAAACAGCATTTAGAGAGAAGATGGCTGCATATTTTGCTCATGCCAATCCACATATTACGTATCAAATCTATAACGAAGGCTTACATTACCGATCAACTCATCGGTTGAATCAAATCAAAGTTCCAGTTTTAGTAGTTTACGGTAAACTCTCTTTTTATCTTCACCACTATGCAAGAATGTTTATCGAGCGACTGAAGGATGTTGAAATTGTTACAGTTGACAAAGCAACTCATCAAATCCCTACTAAGCATGCACCCGAATTCAACCGTATAATTGTTGATTTTATGAAACGAAAAGTTTTAAATTAATTTTTTAGCAACCTAAGGCCATTCAATATCACTAGAATTGTACTTCCTTCATGTCCGATCACCCCAAGTGGTAAAGAGACGTGCTGCATGAAGTTTCCAGCGATTAGCAGAAGAATGACAGCAATCGAAAAAATGATATTCTGCATGACAATTCGATTTAAACGCTTCGAAAGTTGAATGGCTTTTGCTATTTTTACTAAATTATTTTTAACGAGAACGATATCGGCTGTTTCGATCGCCGCATCAGTGCCTGCTCCCATGGCAATTCCGATATTCGCTTTTGCTAATGCAGGAGCATCATTAATTCCATCTCCGACCATCGCTACTTTTTGGTATTTCTGTTTTAATTTTTCGATTTCAGTTACTTTTTCTTCAGGTAGACAATTAGCTGAATAGCCATCGAGCTTTACCTCTGAAGCGATCTTTTTTGCAGTTTTTTCATGGTCACCAGTAATCATGTACGTTACGATGCCTTCATTTTTCATACTATCGATCGCCTCAATCGCTACGTCTCGCACAGTATCTTCAATTGCAAATACAGCAATTACTTCCTCCTTATCTTTTCCAACAAAAACGAGAGTTTGCCCTGCCTCGCTCATACTTGCAGCTACTTCTAGGAAAGCTTCTTTTTTTTCAAGAGGAAAAAAGTCAGGTTTACCAACTTTCCAGTGTTCGCCTTCAACCGTTCCAATAATTCCCCAACCACTGACCGTCTCAATAAAATCTGGCTTAATAGGTTCAATGCCTTGTTGTTTACAGTACATAACAACCGCCTTTGCTAACGGGTGAGTAGATTGGCTTTCAATGGCACAAACCGCGTGAAGTAAGTCGTTTTTATTAAAATCAGGACGAACATAGACATTTGTTACAACAGGGGTACCGTTTGTAATCGTGCCTGTTTTATCTAAGGCAATTGCCTTAATATGAGCAAGCTGTTCAAGGTGAATACCGCCTTTGAAAAGGATTCCTTGTCTTGCACCATTGGAAATAGCAGAGAGAGTAGCAGGCATGACTGAAGCTACTAATGCACATGGTGAAGCAACGACAAGCAATACCATCGCTCGATAAAAGCTTTCATGCCAGCTCCATCCGAATATAAAATAAGGCAAAAACATCATAATCGTTACAAAGATAAGAACGATCTTTACATAGGGCCCTTCAAATTTTTCAATAGTTTGTTGCGAAGGGGACTTTTCCTCCTTAGCTGATTGGACGAGGGTGATGATTTTTTGGAACAATGTTTCCTCTGCAGGCTTTGTAACAGATACATCAATCATTCCTGAAAGGTTAACAGTTCCAGTAAAAACGTCTTCGCCGATTAGTTTTGTAACAGGTAGGGATTCTCCAGTTAAAGCAGACTCGTCGATGGTTGTTCGCCCAGTAAAAATAATCCCATCCGTTGATATTCGTTCACCAGGCTTAACTCGTACGATATCACCAACGCGCAGGTCAGATACGGAAACCGTTTTTTCAACTCCTTCTTTTAAAAGAGTTGCTTCTTCAGGCTGCAGATTCATAAGAGCAGATATTTCTTGATGACTTTTATTAATTGTGTATGTCTCAAGCGCACCACTAAGAGCAAATATAAAAATTAAAATAGCGCCTTCCATCCAATAACCGATCGTTGCAGCACCAATAGCAGCTAGTATCATTAAAATTTCTACAGAGAATTTTCGTTCGTTTATAAATTCCTCAATACCTTCTTTTGCTTTATAAAAACCGCCAATCAGGTATGCGACAAGGAACAAAGTGACGGTCAAGAAATCTTGGCTAGATAATCGGTCAAAAAGCCAAGCAATCACAATGAGGAGTCCACTGGTCAATGCTAATAGGAGTTGTCGGTGTTCTGTCCATTTTTTTAGCAAAATTCTCCCTCCCTTAAAGGTAATTGAGAAATACAATCAACATCATTTAGCTACTAAAACAACGAAAGCTGCCACCATAGGGGTGACAGCAAGCTTCAAAGTCCTTAAAACCAGTTATTAAGTTAGAATGTTTATTGATTAAATTGAAGTGTTGTTTGTATTTATTATAATTTAATCATACTATAAATGGAAAAAAATAAATAGTAAAACTTGTAATTTGGAATTAAAGTAAACCTGAAAAAATTGTGGCGAACCGTTCTTTACCTTTTTGAAAAATCGACCGACTATTATATTGTTTTAGCGTCAGTCGTTCTGATATTGAAATATCAAAATCAACTTCTCCCAAGACTTTTTCGATAAAATTACGATCATAAATTAAGCAATTAATTTCATGATCAATATGAAAACTTCGCTTATCAAAGTTTGCAGTACCAATATCACATACTTGATCATCAATGATAAGTATTTTTGCGTGATAAAATCCTCTGTAATACTGATAAATGTCGACCCCGACATCAAGTAAGTCTTTAAAATAAGGATATGACGCTTCTTTCACTAGTGGATGGTCCGCTTTTTTCGGAACGATTAAGCGAACATTTACCCCGCGCTTTGCCGCATTAATTAATTCTCCTTGCAGAGTCATTCCTGGAACGAAATAAGGGGTCCCAATCGTAAGGGTGTTTTCCGCTTGGCGAATGAGCTTAACAAACGTATCCTCAAGATAAACGCCATCCGTTGGTAAAATGCGAAGAGCGATATCTCCCTTTACTAAAGGTGGATACAAGATGTCTTTTGAAACATTTTCTTTAGTTGCCGCATGCCAGTCTTCATAAAATTGTTCCTGTAAATCTTGAACACCATCACCATCTAATCTTAGGTGGAAGTCACGCCAGTTTCCGAACTTAGGGTCTCTTCCTAAATATTCATCTCCTACATTATATCCGCCTACATAACCAATGTTTCCATCAATGACAGAGATTTTTCGGTGATTGCGGCGGTTCAATGTGAAAAATAAGTAAGGAAACTTGATAGGGTGCGAATAAGAAAACAGGATCCCTGCATCTTTCATTCTTTTAATGGACCCTCTGCCGATACTGCCGCCGATCCGGTCAACTAGCAAACGAACTGTAACGCCTTCTTTGGCCTTGTCGATTAATAATGACATCATTTTCTTGCTGATATTGTCATCTTTGATAATGTAGAATAGAATATGAATATGATTGGAGGCTTGTTTGATATCACGTAACATATGATCAAATAAGTCATCACCCGTAGTAAGGAGGTTGACTTTACTATAACGCATTTCTTGATGAAAGCGCTTTGCTTCTTTTCTTTGCTTTTCTAGACCAAACTTAAAGTCTAATCTAAGTAATATAGCAATAAGTATAATAACGCTCACTATGATCAAAAAGAGTGTCATAAAAACCTCCTAATAAGAATTAAACTTTTTCTTGCTCAATTAATTGACACTTTTCGCTTTTCTTTGTCTAGCTGCAAGTGTCATCGGCTCGAGGTCGCTTCGGTCCACCAAACGTGTCCAAAGACCAGGACACTAATTGCTGGCCCTCCAGCGCTTGTCGCCGATAAACGGACACTTTTCGCTTTTCTATGTCTAGCTACAGCGCCCAGCGTCTAGTGGACTTCGCTCTCCTCCTTACGATAAGTCAACATCGGCTCAATGACGATCGCCGTGTATCCTTTATCTCATACGGAGAGGCTCCAGTCCTTACGCCGCTAAACGGACGCTTCCGCTTTTCTATGTCTAGCTGCAAGTGTCATCGGCTCGAGGTCGCTTCGGCCCATCAAACGTGTCCCAAGACCAGGACACTAATTGCTGGCCCTCCAGCGCTTGTCGCCGATAAGCAGACACTTTTCGCTTTTCTTTTTATAATTACCAAAGTGAGCTTGTTTTACGAGGGAATAAAAAAAATTTTATAAATTTCGTCGACTGAATGCTCATTCATTGAATTAATGTGTTATAATGATGAAAACGAATTCAATATTCTGAAATTTATCTATTATTTAACTATCTTTTAAAGGATTGAAAGAGGAAGGGAGATTTATTATGGGTTTATTTAAGATAGTCAATCTTGTACTATTAGTTGTTGTTGCAAGTTATGCAATCTATCTATTTGCTAATCTATTATTTACTCGCTATCAGTACATCAAGCTCGGGAAAAAAGAAGAGTTTGACCGTGGTTTCAAAGAACGCTTCCGAGGTGTATTGGTAAATGTAATTGGTCAGCGTAAGATGTTTAAGGATGTTAAAAGTGGGATTATGCATTTAATCATGTTCTATGGATTTTTTATCATCCAAGTTGGACTGATTGAAATCATTATTAAAGGATTTATTGAAGGCTATCAGTATCCAATAGGTGCCCTACACAAACCTTTCCATGCAATGCAGGAGTGGACGGCCTTCCTTATGTTCGTAGCAATTCTTTATGCTTGTTACCGTCGTTACGGTGAAAAGTTAACTCGATTACAATTCAAGAAGGATGGAAAAGCTCTTTTTGTTTACGTCGCATTATCCATCTTGTCAGCAACGATCCTGCTGACGCTTGGTTTTGAAAGAATTATGTTTGGTTATGAAGCAAACTATGCGTATGCTCCATTTTCTAGTATTATTGCAACCGTTTTAGCGGGTATTGGAACAACAGCAGGTATGGTTTTATTCTATGCTTCTTGGTGGATTCACCTAATTACGGTTCTTGCATTCATGGTATTCGTACCACAGTCAAAACAAGCACACGAAGTGTTTGCAGTGTTTAATGTATTCTTCAAAAAGAGTGGTCATGTTGGAAGACTGAAGCCAATCAACTTTGAAGAAGAAGATGTAGAAGTATTTGGTGTTGGGAAAGTAGAAGATTTTACACAGCAGCAGTTGCTTGACCTTTATTCTTGTGTAGAATGTGGACGCTGTACAAATATGTGTCCAGCAACAGGCACAGGGAAAATGCTCTCACCGATGGATTTAATGATCAAAGTTCGTGATCACTTAACAGAAAAAGGTGCAGCTGTAACATCTCGTACACCTTGGTTACCTGCGTTTGCATTTAGTCATACAACAGGAAATCAAATGGCTGCTCAAGCAGCTGGAGGCCAAGAGGTTGCCGCTGGTTATGATGTTAATTTAATTGGTGATGTAATTACGGAAGAAGAGCTTTGGGCCTGTACTTCATGTCGTAACTGTGAAGACCAATGTCCAGTTATGAATGAACACGTTGATAAAATTATTGATATGCGTCGTTACCTTGTCTTAACTGAAGGAAAAATGCCAGCTGATGCCCAGCGTGCAATTTCTAACATTGAACGTCAAGGAAATCCGTGGGGTATTAACCGTAAAGAGCGTGAAAAATGGCGTGAGGGACGTGATGATATTCACGTACCGACAGTTAAAGAAATGCAAAAAGCTGGTGAAGAATTCGAATATCTATTCTTCGTAGGTTCAATGGGCTCTTACGATAAGCGAAGCCAAAAAATCGCTCAGTCATTTGCGAAAGTATTGAATGAAGCTGGTGTGAAATTCGCAATTATCGGTAGCAAAGAAAAGAACTCTGGTGATACGCCTCGTCGTATTGGTAACGAGTTCTTATACCAAGAGCTTGCACAAGGGAATATTGAAATGTTCCAAAAGTTTGAAGTGAAAAAGATTGTAACGATCGATCCGCATGCTTATAACACAATTAAAAATGAGTACCCTGACTTTGGTTTAGAAGGTGTAGAAGTGTATCACCATACAGAGCTTCTTGCCCAACTTATTAAAGAAGGAAAAATCACACCAAAATATGAAGTGAATGAAACAATCGTTTACCATGACTCTTGTTACCTAGGACGTTACAATGATGTATATAGTCCACAAAGAGAAATCTTAGAAGCGATCCCAGGTGTGAAGGTTGTGGAGATGGAACGTAATCGTGCTGACGGTATGTGTTGTGGTGCCGGTGGCGGGATGATGTGGACTGAGGATCACTCTGGCCAACGTATTAACGTCGCTCGTACTGAGCAAGCGCTTGAAGTAAATCCAAGCGTGATCGGTAGTGCATGTCCTTACTGCTTAACGATGTTAAGTGATGGAACGAAAGCGAAAGAAGTTGAAGAAACTGTAAAAACAATGGATCTTGCAGAAATTTTAGAAAAATCTATTGTTAAACAGGAAGAAAAAGTCGTACAATAAGTATATAAAAATAGAGGCTGACCCTTTTTAAGTCAGCCTCGCACTTATAAACAAATATCTGAATACTTTATTAATATAACTATTTGAAAGCGTAAACAATGTTGAACTATGTCTTTTAATGTTGATTTATTTTTTTAAGATAATTAGTCGAGCGAACGCTCGGTCGAAACGAGGGGGAAACGTACTATGTCAACAGTTATTGTTGGGGGAGCAAGAACACCATTTGGGAAATTTGGTGGTGGACTATCATCTTTAACAGCAAGTCAACTTGGCGGAATCGCGATTAAAGAAGCTTTACGTAGAGCAGATGTGGATCCGAATGAAGTTCAAGAACTAATTATGGGGAATGTTCTTCAAGGAGGACAAGGACAAATTCCTTCACGTCAAGCAAGTGGTCATGCAGGACTTCCATGGCATGTTCACACAGAAACGATCAACAAAGTATGTGCATCAGGAATGCGAAGTGTGACAATGGCTGATCAAATCATCCGTGCAAAGGATGCTGAAGTTGTCGTAGCAGGTGGAATGGAATCAATGAGTAATGCTCCTTACTTCATTCCAAATGCAAGATGGGGAATGAGAATGGGCGACAGCAAGGTTGTCGACTTAATGGTACACGACGGTTTAACTTGCTCATTTAATAAAGTTCATATGGGAACATACGGTAATTCTGTGGCAGAAGAGCTTGGTCTTACTCGTGAGGCTCAAGATGCATGGGCAACGAGAAGTCATGAGCGAGCGCTCGCTTCGATTGAAGATGGTAAATTTGCGGAAGAAATTGTCCCTGTTGAAGTTCCTCAACGTAAAGGTGACCCAATTGTCGTTTCACAAGATGAGGCACCGCGCTCAGGAACAACTGTTGAAAGTTTAAGTAAGTTAAAACCTGTATTTGGTAAAGTAGGTTCAATTACAGCAGGGAATGCACCAGGTGTAAACGACGGTGCAGGCGCACTTGTCCTTATGTCTGAAGAGCGTGCAAACCAAGAAGGAAAGCAAGTATTAGCAAAAATCATCGGTCATGCAGCGATTTCAATTGAGCCAAAGGACTTCCCGAAAACACCAGGCCTAGTCATTAACAAACTACTAGAAAAGACAGGGAAAACACTGGCAGACATCGATTTATTTGAAGTCAATGAAGCTTTTGCCGCTGTAGCACTTGCAAGTAACCAGCTAGCAAGTTTAGATCCTGAAAAAGTCAATGTAAACGGTGGTGCTGTAGCATTAGGACACCCAATCGGAGCTAGTGGAACGCGTGTTATTTTAACACTTGCATACGAACTGAAGCGCCGTGGCGGTGGCATTGGAATTGCTTCTATTTGTAGTGGCGGAGGCCAAGGCGACGCCATCATGATCGAAGTTTAATAGAAAAGCGGAAGGTGCCTGGTTAGCGGCGACAAGCGCTGGAGGGCCAGCCAAAAGGGTCCTGCACTTTGGACCCGTTGGAAGGACCGAAGCGACCTCGAGCCGCTGGCACCTGAAGCTTCCATAAAAATAGCCGTTCGACGGCACAAACATAACACAAACAAAACAAAACGAAACGTAGTGAGATGGGAGAGAAGGAAATGACAGTTCAAACAGTAATGGTAATTGGTGCAGGACAAATGGGATCAGGGATCGTTCAAGTACATGCTATGGCTGGAGTTCAAGTATTCATGCATGACTTAAAGCCAGAGTTCGTTGAAAGAGGAATGAACACGATTACAAAAAATCTTGATCGCCAAGTGGAAAAAGGCAGAATGACAGAAGAAGAGCGTAACGACATTCTAGCACGTATTACTCCTTCTACAGACATTCAAAACGCGGCAAAGGTTGACTTAGTTATTGAAGCAGCAGTTGAAAACATGGGCATCAAGCAAAACATCTTCAAAGAATTAGACCAAATTGCCCCTGAACATACGATTTTAGCAACAAATACATCATCTTTACCAATCACAGAAATTGCTGCGGTAACAAACCGTCCAGAAAAAGTAATTGGTATGCACTTTATGAATCCAGTACCTGTTATGAAACTAGTTGAAATCATTCGCGGTCTAGCAACAAGTGACGAAGTCTACGGTACTATCGAAGACTTATCTCGTCAATTAGGAAAAATTCCAGTAGAAGTTAATGACTTCCCAGGATTTGTTTCAAACCGTATCCTAATGCCAATGATCAATGAAGCAATTTATACAGTATTTGAAGGAGTTGCTACTCCAGAAGCTGTCGACGAGGTTATGAAGTTAGGTATGAACCACCCAATGGGACCTTTAACACTCGCTGACTTTATCGGTTTAGATACATGCTTATACATCATGGAAACATTACATGAAGGATTTGGTGACGACAAGTATCGTCCTTGTCCATTACTTCGCAAATACGTTAAAGCTGGATGGCTTGGTAAGAAATCGGGTCGCGGCTTCTATGTCTACAACTAAGATTTTTTAAAAGTGGAGTGATTAAAATGAACTTACGTTTTACAGAAGAGCAAGAAATGATGAGGAAAATGGTTCGTGACTTTGCGAACGAGCAAATTACTCCTTTTATTGAAGAAATGGAAGAGAATGACACATTCCCACGTCAAATCGTTAATCAAATGGGCGAGTTAGGGTTAATGGGAATTCCTATTCCAGAGGAGTTTGGCGGCGCAGGTATGGACTTCACGTCTTACATTATTGCCATTAATGAATTATCGAGAGTGAGTGCAACGGTTGGGGTTATTTTATCGGTTCATACGTCAGTGGGTACAAACCCAATCCTGTATTTCGGAACAGAAGAGCAAAAGAAAAAGTATGTACCTAAGTTAGCTTCTGGTGAGTACTTAGGCGCATTTGGTTTAACAGAGCCAGGAGCAGGTTCTGATGCTGGGAGTTTAAAAACAACTGCAGTGAAAAAAGGTGACCACTATGTACTAAACGGCTCTAAAGTGTTTATTACAAATGGTGGTGAAGCGGATACTTATGTTGTGTTTGCTTCGACAAATCCAGAAGCTGGTTCACGTGGTGTCTCTGCATTTATCGTTGAAAAAGATACACCAGGATTTACAGTAGGAAAGAAAGAAAAGAAAATGGGTCTTCACGGTTCAAATACGGTTATGCTTATGTTTGAAGATGCGATCGTTCCAGCAGAAAACCTACTAGGTCAAGAAGGCGAAGGGTTTAAGATTGCTATGTCTAACTTAGATAATGGCCGTATTGGAATCGCAGCGCAAGCTTTAGGAATTGCAGAAGCCGCTTTAGAAGCAGCAACAAATTATGCGAAAGAACGTAAACAGTTCGGTCGTGCTATTGGTACACAACAAGGGGTAGGCTTTAAATTAGCTGATATGGCAACAAAAGTTGAAGCAGCAAGACTATTAGTCTATCAAGCAGCTAATCTAAAAGACCGCGGTATCAAATGTGGCCAACAAGCATCGATGGCGAAGCTGTTTGCATCGCGCACTGCTGTAGAAGTGGCGATTGAGGCTGTTCAAGTATTTGGTGGGTATGGTTACACAAAAGAGTATCCAGTGGAGCGTTTCTTTAGAGATGCAAAGGTTACTGAAATCTATGAAGGAACTAGTGAAATTCAAAAAATTGTTATTAACAAGTATTTGTTAGCTGATTGATTTAGTGAGGATATAGAGGTTAGGAACGTTGCGATGAACTTTTCATTCGTATAGAGGTGCATAGTCATTGTTCTCTATGAAATGCTCGACTGTGCAGCTGTCAGCTCCTAGCTTTTATCCTCCTGCTAAATCGTCTTATAAATCAAGTGTTAAAAAAGTCTAGTATTATTAAAAAACAAGGGAGAGATAATAATGAACTTTCAATTAACAGAAGAGCAAGAAATGCTAAGAAAAATGATTAGAGATTTTGCTGAAAATGAAGTAGCTCCATCGGCTGCAGAGCGTGATGAAGAAGCGAGCTTTGACCGTGCGATTTTTGATAAAATGGCAGAGCTAGGTCTTACAGGTATTCCTTGGCCAGAAGAGTACGGCGGAATTGGAGCTGACTACTTAAGTTACATTATCGCTGTTGAAGAGCTTTCTCGTGTATGTGCTTCAACAGGAGTTACGTTATCTGCACACATTTCACTTTGCAGCTGGCCAATCTACACATTTGGTACAGAAGAGCAAAAGCAAAAATATTTACGTGCATTAGCAGAAGGTCGCAATATCGGTGCTTACGGTTTAACGGAGCCGGGTGCAGGTTCTGACGTAGCTAGCATGAAAACAACAGCAAAAGAAGATGGGGATCACTACGTTATAAACGGTTCTAAGATCTTCATCACAAATGGTGGAGTTGCAGACATTTATGTTGTTTTTGCTGTAACAGATGCTGATAAAAAGCATAAAGGGATCACAGCATTTATCGTAGAAAGCGACATGCCAGGATTTTCAGTAGGGAAGAAGGAAGACAAATTAGGAATTCGTTCATCACCTACAACAGAAATCATCTTTGAGGATTTACGTGTACCAAAAGAAAACATCCTTGGTAAAGAAGGCGAAGGATTTAAAGTTGCCATGATGACACTAGATGGTGGCCGTAACGGTATCGCTGCTCAAGCATTAGGAATTGCACAAGGAGCTCTTGACGCTTCAATCGACTACGCGAAAGAGCGTAAACAATTTGGTAAAACAATCGGAGCACAACAAGGGATCGGCTTCAAACTAGCAGATATGGCTACAAAAATCGAAGCGGCTCGCCTATTAACGTATCAAGCGGCTTGGCAAAAAAGTGAAGGAATTAAAAACGGACGAGAGGCTGCGATGTCAAAACTATTTGCTGGGGACACTGCAATGGAAGTGACAGTAGAAGCTGTTCAAGTATTCGGTGGATACGGTTATACAAAAGAGTATCCAGTAGAGCGTTATATGCGTGATGCGAAAATCACACAAATCTATGAGGGAACGCAAGAAATTCAACGTCTCGTTATCTCAAAAATGCTATTAGCAGATTAATATACTTTTTATTGAAGATGGTGCCAGGCACCTTTACCACAGTACAGGGATAAAGGTGTCTTTCACCGAAAAGAGGTGTCTTTAATTGCGAAAAAAGAAAGTGCCTTCCATGGTAAAAGATCAGCAGCTTATTAAAAAACGTCGCGAGCAAATGATCAAAGGTGCAGTCAACCTTTTTAAAGAGAAGGGCTTTCACAGAACGACCACTCGGGAAATAGCAAAAGAGTCAGGGTTCAGTATTGGGACACTTTACGAATACATTGGTTCAAAGGAAGATGTTCTATATCTTGTCTGTGATGCGATTTATGAGGAAGTTCGTGATCGCCTGAAACAATATCTAGATAATGATAGCTCTGGAATAGATAGGCTCAAGCAAGCGATCGCTTCTTATTTCAAAGTCGTTGACGAAATGAAAGATGAAGTTCTCGTCATGTACCAGGAAGCGAAGTCATTACCGAAAGAAGCGTTACCTTATGTTCTTCAAAAAGAACTAGAAATGACAGAAATGATCGAATCCATCGTTCGTGATTGCGCCGAAGACGGGCTACTTGATTTAGAGGAAGAAGCTGAAGTCAAACTAGTTGCTCACAACATTCTCGTTCAAGGACATATGTGGACATTCAGACGGTGGATATTGAAAAAGCAATATACTTTGGAGCAATATACGGAGCTTCAAATAGAACATATTTTAAAAGGAATTATCAAATAATTATCAGGAATGTAGAGAGGGAGGAATAAGTACATGCAAACGGTTGAAATTTATCGTCCAAAACATGCAGTGCGATTTGTAACGGCTTCAAGTTTATTCGATGGTCATGATGCATCGATTAATATTATGAGACGTATTCTTCAAGCAAGTGGGGCAGAGGTTATTCACCTAGGCCATAACCGTTCAGTTGAAGAAGTTGTTGAAGCGGCTATTCAAGAGGATGTACAAGGGATTGCAATCTCTTCTTACCAAGGCGGTCATACGGAGTATTTCAAATACATGTATGACTTATTACAACAAAAAGACGCGGGCCACATTCGTATTTACGGCGGTGGTGGTGGGGTAATTACACCTCCAGAAATTAAAGAATTACACGAGTATGGAATTACACGTATTTTCTCACCAGAGGATGGCCGTCAACATGGTCTTCAAGGAATGATTAACGGAATGCTTGAAGAGTGTGACTTCCCGACTGTTCGTGATCTTTCGAATGAAGTAGATCAATTAAAAGAAAAGAATGCACGTGCTGTAGCAAGATTAATCTCTTTAGCAGAGCAACAAGCTGTAGGGCTTAATGAAGTAGCAGCAACAGCAGAAAAAGCTTTAAATGATCTAAAACAAATCACAGAAAACGTTCCTGTACTTGGTATTACTGGTACTGGTGGAGCAGGTAAAAGTTCATTAACAGACGAGATCGTACGTCGTTTCTTAAACGAATTTGAAGATAAAACAATCGCTATCCTTTCTATCGATCCTACAAAACAAAAAACAGGTGGAGCTCTATTAGGTGACCGTATTCGTATGAACTCCATTAATACTTCACGTGTATTCATGCGTAGTTTAGCAACAAGAAGCTCGAAAAGTGAAATCTCTGAGAGCATTCAAGATGCGATTAGCGTTGCAAAAGCAGCAGGTTATGACCTGATCATCGTTGAGACGAGTGGTATTGGTCAAGGGGATGCTGAAATTACGGAAGTTGCAGATGTAGCTATGTACGTTATGACAAGTGAGTTCGGAGCTCCGACACAGCTTGAGAAAATTGATATGATCGATTTTGCTGATCTTATCGCGATTAATAAATTCGAGCGTAAAGGTTCCGAGGATGCACTTCGTCATGTACGTAAACAGTACCAACGCAGCCGTAACCTTTTTGACCAAGACTTAGAATCTATGCCTGTATACGGTACGATCGCTAGTCAATTCAATGATATTGGAACAAACACACTATTTAAAGCAATCGTTGATACGTTAAATAAAAAGTGTGGAACAGACTGGGTTACAAACATTGAAACAAGCAAAGATGTTGTAAAGAAAAACTTAATCATTCCACCAAACCGTACACATTATTTACGTGAAATTGTACAATCGATTCGTGATTATAAACAAGTGACAGAAGAACAAGTTCAAGTGGCACGTAAATTGTTCCAAATCACAGGAACGATTGAAGCCCTACAAGAAGTAGGAAATGCAGATGAGAGCATTATTGCTCAACTAGAGCAAACAAAAGCTCATTATGAAAACAAGCTTGACCCACAAGCGAAAGCAATTCTTGATAATTGGGAAAGCCTGAAAGAAAAGTATTCTGGAGATTCATTTGTCACAAAAGTTCGTGATAAAGAAATCGTAACAGAGCTTACAACAGAAAGCTTATCTGGAACAAAAATCCCTAAAGTTTCTTTACCAAAGTTTAAAGACTGGGGCGAGATTGTAAACTGGGCAATGAAAGAAAACGTACCAGGATCATTCCCTTATACAGCTGGAGTATTCCCGTTCAAACGTAAAGGTGAAGATCCAAAACGTCAGTTCGCTGGAGAAGGAACACCAGAACGTACAAACCGTCGCTTCCACTATCTATCAAAAGATGATGATGCAAAACGTTTAAGTACAGCATTTGACTCGGTAACTCTATATGGTGAAGACCCAGACCACCGTCCTGACATCTACGGTAAAGTCGGTGAGAGTGGAGTAAGTGTTTGTACACTTGATGATATGAAAAAGTTGTATGACGGCTTCGATCTATGTGCACCGTCAACATCCGTTTCAATGACAATTAATGGTCCAGCACCAATTATTCTAGCTATGTTCATGAACACAGCTATTGAACAGCAAATTCAAAAGTTTGAACAAGAAAACGGAAGAAAACCAACAGCTGAAGAAGCAGCACAAATCAAAGAATTCACGCTGCAAACAGTTCGTGGTACAGTACAAGCGGATATCCTAAAAGAAGACCAAGGTCAAAACACGTGTATCTTCTCAACAGAGTTTGCACTTCGTATGATGGGTGATATTCAGCAGTACTTTATCGATCAAAAAGTGAGAAACTACTATTCTGTTTCGATTTCAGGCTACCACATTGCTGAAGCTGGAGCGAACCCAATCAGTCAGTTAGCGTTCACGCTTTCAAACGGTTTCACGTACATCGAGTACTATTTAAGCCGCGGCATGAACATTGATGACTTTGCTCCGAACTTATCATTCTTCTTCAGTAATGGCTTAGATCCTGAATATGCTGTAATTGGTCGTGTTGCACGTCGAATTTGGGCAACTGTGTTGAAGAAGAAGTATGGTGCAAATGAGCGCAGCCAGAAGTTAAAGTATCACGTACAAACATCAGGTCGTTCATTACACGCACAAGAAATTGATTTCAATGATATCCGTACAACGCTTCAAGCGTTAATGGCGATCTATGATAACTGTAATTCACTACACACAAATGCATACGATGAAGCGATCACAACGCCAACTGAAGAATCAGTTCGTCGTGCGATGGCAATTCAAATGATCATTACAAAAGAGTTAGGACTTGCGAAAAACGAGAACTCACTTCAAGGATCATTCATCATTGATGAGCTTACAGACCTAGTAGAAGAAGCAGTACTACGTGAGTTAGAAAGCATCAATGACCGTGGTGGCGTATTAGGTGCGATGGAAACTCAATACCAACGTGCAAAAATTCAAGAAGAGTCTATGCATTATGAAATGCAAAAGCACACTGGTGAATTGCCAATTATCGGTGTAAACACGTATATCAACCCTAACCAGCCTGAAGAAGAAGAGTTTGAAATGGAACTAGCTCGTGCAACACAAGAAGAGAAACAACAACAAATTACGAACTTAAGAGCATTCCAAGACCGTCATCAAGACGAGTCTGCTGCAGCATTAAAACGTCTTCAAGAAACAGCAATGAGTGGTGGAAACATTTTTGCTGAATTAATGGAAACGGTTAAAGTAGCAAGTCTTGGTCAAATCACATCTGCTCTATATCAAGTAGGCGGACAGTACCGTCGTAATATGTAAGGAACGTCGAACGACCGTTTAAAGAAATTGAAGCTGACTCAAAGTGTTTGCAACAGCGAAGAGCTGACAGACGCTGCGAGTCAGCTTCTTTTTCACCTAATAGAGTTTAACAGCAGTATGGAGTTCATTCTTGAAATTCCGACGGTACATTGCATATTTGGCTTCAAAACGAAGCTACTTTTGACAACAATCGGCAGTAATGCCTGTCTTTGTCGCTTGGCGTCAATTAGTAGATTTTAGAATTTTTTTCAACATTCCTAGCATATTACCTTAAAATATGTTTATAATGAAAAGTATGATTTTTTATATGTAAGGAAGCCTTGACTTCTTTGAAGAAATTAGGTTAAAGAAAAGCCATCGACTTTCACCATTCTTTGGTGTTCAATCGTGTTTTTCTAATAGCTATACAAGAACTCTACATAATAGATGAATGATGTGAAAAAGGAGTGCGTGAGTATGAGTATTAGTGCATACAGTCGTGAAGAACTAGAAGAGCTATCAATGGTTGAAGTAGCTTATCATGTTTTAAAAGAAAGAAAAGAAACTTTCTCTTATACTGACTTACTAAATCGAGTAGTTGAACTTAAAGGTATGTCAGAAGAAGAAAAGAAGCGACGCATCTCATATCTTTATACAGATTTAAACGTAGATGGCAGATTTATGTGTATTGGTAATAATGTTTGGGGTCTTAAAGCGTGGTATCCAATTGAGAAAATTGAAGAGGATATCATTACGGCAAAACCTCGTAAGAAAGCTAAGAGTACAGATGAAGATGATGTCGAAATCGATGAGGAATTCGAGGACTTTGAAGACGAGTTTGAAGAAATCGAAGATGAGCTAGATGAATTAGCAGACAATGAAGATAGCGATGATTTCGAAGAAGAAGATCTAGATGGCTTCTCTGATGACGAAGAAGAAGAGTTTGACGAAGAAGATGAAGAAACAGCAGAAGAAGACGACGAGTTAAGCTAAGTTACCCTAAGACAGCGGAAAAGTGAACTAACAAAGTTCGTAATACCTAAGATATAATCTTGACTTTTCTTGTCGAACTAGGTAAAATCATTTTTGGGCTATTGAGAAGAATATAATCTTATTCGTATATATAAAACTGTAGATGTAAAGCAAAAGTGAGCGCCCCCTTTTTAGGGATAGGTCTCACTTTTGTTTTTTTATTGGGTTCTTTCACCAATTCAAGGACATACTAACCGACATACAGTTACATATCGAGCCATCCGACTAGTAAATAACATTTTAATAAAAGATAAATATTTTTCTAAAGGGGTAGATGAGATGAGTACGAAGTATATTTTTGTTACCGGAGGCGTAGTTTCTTCATTAGGAAAAGGAATTACAGCAGCATCTCTTGGTCGCTTATTAAAAAATAGAGGATTAAAAGTAACAATTCAAAAATTTGATCCTTACATTAACGTAGACCCTGGTACAATGAGTCCTTATCAGCACGGGGAAGTATTCGTTACAGATGATGGAGCGGAAACAGATTTAGACTTAGGTCACTATGAGCGTTTTATAGACATTAACTTAAGCCAAAATAGTAATGTGACGACAGGTAAGATCTACTCAACAGTAATTAAAAAAGAGCGTCGCGGTGATTATTTAGGTGGAACAGTACAAGTTATTCCACACGTAACCAATGAAATCAAAGAGCGTGTATTCCGTGCAGCGCGTGAAACAAAAGCCGATGTTGTCATCACAGAAATCGGTGGTACGGTCGGCGATATTGAAAGCTTACCTTTCCTAGAAGCGATTCGCCAAATTAAGAGTGACGTTGGCGTAAACAATGTTATGTATGTTCACTGTACGTTAATTCCCTATTTAGCTGCTGCTGGAGAAATGAAATCAAAGCCGACTCAACACAGTGTAAAAGAGCTTCGCAGCCTTGGTATTCAGCCAAACGTTATTGTTGTTCGTACAGAAAAGCCAGTACCTCAAGATATGAAAGAAAAAATTGCGTTATTCTGTGATATTGATAAAAACGCAGTCATTGAAGCAAGAGACGCAGATACACTTTACCAAGTTCCTTTAGACCTACAAGCACAGGATCTAGATGATATTGTATGTAATTATTTAGGATTAAAATGTGGAGACGCTGACATGGTCGAGTGGCAAGCACTTGTTAACAAAGTACAAAACCTCTCGAAGAAAACGAAGATTGCTCTTGTCGGTAAGTACGTAGCATTACCAGATGCTTATTTATCAGTTGCAGAAGCACTTCGTCATGCAGGTTATGCATTTGACTCAGATATCGAAATCAAATGGGTCGACTCTGAAGAAGTAACACCTGAAAATGTAAAAGAAATGGTTGGAGATGCTGACGGAATTTTAATTCCAGGAGGCTTCGGTGACCGTGGGATCGAAGGAAAAATTGCCGCGCTACAATATGCGCGAGAAAATAAAGTACCGATGCTTGGTATTTGCTTAGGTATGCAGTTAGCATCAATAGAATTTGCACGTAATGTTCTAGGATTAGAAGGTGCAAACTCAGCCGAGTTAAATCCAGAAACAAAATATCCAATCATCGACCTTTTACCAGAACAAAAAGATGTTGAAGATATGGGCGGAACGCTTCGCCTTGGACTATATCCTTGTAAGCTTGTTGAAGGTAGTGTTGCTCAAAGTGCGTATAATGAGCAAGTCGTGTATGAGCGCCATCGTCATCGTTACGAGTTCAATAATGAGTACCGTCAACAAATGGAAGAGAAAGGCTTTATCTTCTCTGGGACGAGTCCAGATGGTCGTTTAGTTGAAATCGTGGAAATTGCAGATCATCCATTTTTCGTAGCATCTCAATTCCACCCAGAGTTTGTTTCAAGACCAACAAGACCACAACCACTTTTCCGTGAGTTCATCAATGCATCACTAAACAAAGATGCAGCTGTAAAAGAAACAACATCAAACGGTGCAGTTTAAGACCTAATTCGAACAAACATCATAATTAAGCGAAAAAAACGAGTGAGATCGATGCGATCTTACTCGTTTTTCTTTATTTTTGGAGCTGGCAGTGTAAATTGACTGGGAGTATGACGAGATATCAGCGTAATTTTGAATATATCGGCAGAGTAGCACCAGAAATCGGGGCAATTTCAAATATATCGGCGGAACAACTTCATGGAGCCGAAGTGACCCCAAGACATCAAGTCACCAGCACCATAGAGGCGCGAACGGTTCCCTCCCCCATCCTAAAATACGCCTCAACAATCATCACTCATACTCAGATAAAATATCGGCTGTTGTTAAGTGCAGACAATGGAAGACGTAAAGCGCAAGTAGGGCTGTCGGCGTGCCGACACGAGATCCATCATCAAGAGGAACCATTGGACTAGCTTGCAACTCAATAGATAGGTCAGTTAATGTATGTAAACCATCTTCAGCCAGATCTTTTTCAGTCGTACCAATAATAGTAATACAGGTTTTGTTTTCAGCTACTAAGGAATTCGCCAACTCGAGTGCAGCTTCATCGTGACTAGAAGGCGAAAAGAGGATAACCGAATCTTGGTCCTCTAGTGCTGGTAGGTCTTTAGCGTTCTCGATTACACTTACGTTCTTAAAGGTATCACGTCCATACAGAAACTGCGGGATTACACTTTTCAGGTCACCCGAAGCATGCAAGTAAATCGTATGTCCACTAACGACTGTTTGGGCAATGATGCGGCTGCAATCTTCAAGCAGCTCCTCGTGTTTTTCTTTTATCGTTTTCATTTTTCCACTTAATTGTGTTGTAAAAATTTGTAACATATATCGTCTACCTTTCTGAATTAAAGCTTTTTCAAATAATTTCTCATTGAATATACCCAAAAAAGAGGAAAATCACAAATGAATAGAGAATATAAATATTTGGATTAAATGAAAAAAGAAAATTATTATGAAAATAATAGATAAAAGCAAAACACAGGAGGGAATACTCGTGGCAGAAAAAATACTAGTCGTAGACGACCAATATGGAATTCGGGTTTTACTAAATGAAATACTTCAAAAAGATGGTTATCAAATGTTTCAGGCAGCAAACGGGGTACAAGCTTTAAAAATTGTTGAAGAAGAAGTACCTAATCTCGTTTTATTAGATATGAAAATTCCTGGAATGGATGGTCTCGAAATCTTAAAGCGAATTAAAGAAATTAAGCCGAATGTCGATGTCATGATGATGACTGCATATGGTGAATTAAATATGATTAATGAAGCGCTTAACTTAGGAGCAATCAATCATTTCGCTAAGCCATTCGATATCGATGACGTTCGTAATGTTATTAAAGAGAATTTCAAATCAAAAAATAATATCGGATAAAGCTAGGGAAGATTGACAATAATTCGCCTAAAATTATTAACACAGTCTCCTTTTTTACAAAAAGCATTGTTGTGCTATAATGATTACGGTCATATTAAGCTTACTGCTCAAGGAAGTTATTAGAATACATACTATTTATTTCGGATATTTCTGTCCTAAATAGGGTAACTTGAAAAAGAATTTACCCGTGATATCGGTAAGTTAAGATGGCTAGTGCAGCTTTTTAATTTAAGGAGGATGAAGAAATGCCTTTAGTTTCAATGAAAGAAATGCTTGATAAAGCAAAGGCTGAAAAGTACGCTGTTGGACAATTTAACTTAAATAACTTGGAGTTCACTCAAGCGATTTTATTAGCAGCTGAAGAAGAGAAATCTCCAGTAATTTGTGGAGTATCTGAAGGTGCAGCTCGTTACATGGGTGGATTCAAAACAGTTGTAAATATGGTGAAATCACTAATGGAAGAGTACAAAATTACTGTTCCTGTTGCGATTCATTTAGATCATGGTTCTAGCTTTGAAAAGTGCGTAGAGGCAATTCATGCTGGATTTACTTCAGTAATGATCGATGGCTCTCACCACCCACTTGAAGAGAACATCGCGATTACAAAACAAGTAATTGCTGTTGCACATACTTTAGGGGTTTCTGTTGAAGCAGAGCTTGGACGTATTGGTGGTCAAGAAGATGACCTAATCGTTGATGATGCAGAAGCAGCATACGCGATTCCATCTGAGTGTGAGCAATTAGTTCGTGAAACGGGTGTAGACTGCTTTGCGCCAGCACTTGGTTCTGTACACGGACCATACAAAGGTGAGCCTAACTTAGGTTTCGATCGTATGAAAGAAATCGACGAGTTAGTTGGTATTCCTCTAGTTCTTCATGGTGGAACAGGAATTCCAACAAAAGACATCCAAAAAGCGATTGAATTTGGTCATGCAAAGATCAACGTTAACACAGAAAGCCAAATTTCTTCAGCGAAAGCTGTTCGTGAAGTTCTAGCTGAAAAGCCTGATCTTTATGATCCAAGAAAATTCTTAGGGCCTGCGCGTGATGCAATTAAAGAAACAGTTAAGGGCAAAATGCGTGAGTTCGGTTCTTCAAATAAAGCATAATGTTTCATCTGTAAGAGTTAAAAGCAGAAGTGATTTTCCTGCTTTTAACTCTTCATTATTAAGTATGAAATAGTAATCAGACATGATGGATAGGGGGAGCAAGTATGAAGTTCTTTATCGATACAGCCAATATTAATGAAATTCGTGAAGCGAATGATTTAGGTATTTTAGCGGGGGTGACGACTAACCCATCACTTGTTGCTAAAGAAGGCGTTGATTTTCATGAACGTTTACGTGAAATTACAGCAATTGTTTCAGGTTCAGTTAGTGCAGAAGTTATTGCCACAGATGCTGCGGGAATGATTGAAGAGGGGAAAGAGCTAGCTGCCATTGCCCCAAATATTACAATTAAAGTTCCTATGACAGTGGATGGACTTAAAGCCGTAAATACTTTTTCCGAGTTAGGAATCAAGACGAATGTGACACTTATTTTTTCAGCTGTTCAAGCATTGCTTGCTGCACGAGCAGGTGCTACATATGTTTCGCCGTTTCTTGGACGTTTAGATGATATCGGACATAACGGTTTAGATTTAATTACTCAAATTGCTGAAATTTTTGACGTCCATGGAATTCAAACGGAAATTATTGCTGCATCGATTAGACACCCTGTTCATGTGAGTGAAGCCGCAGCAAGAGGTGCACACATCGGAACAATTCCTTACAAAGTTATTCATCAACTTGTGAAGCATCCATTAACAGACCAAGGAATTGAAAAGTTTTTAGCCGATTGGGAAAAACAACAAAAATAAGAAGTACATAAGGCTCTTTTAAAAGATTGTGTAAATTAAGTGAAAACTTAGTTCGCACGTTTACCGTGAAGCAAAAAATGGACCAATAGTAACCGAGTGTACGAAAATAAAAAGAGCAATTAAGCGGCTGACTCATAACAAGGAGTGTCAGAACCTCATCGTGAAAACTGTTATGATAAATGGCAGTATAAAGACGCCTATGGCGATGAGACTGATCACCGAGGAGTCAGTCTTTTTCTATGTAAGTTACCAAAACACGTGAAAAAATACTTAAAATTTTAAAAAAAGCCTTTATCGTAATTGAAATTGGTTATAATGGTAAGTATGTGTGTGATAACAATAGCTACTTTATACATCATTCACTCGAAAAATGATGAGATTGTGAGGGAAGTGAATCAGTATGGAGAAATTACTTATCGAAGGTGGTTACCCTCTAGAGGGAACAGTACAAATTAGTGGTGCTAAAAACAGTGCTGTAGCCCTGATTCCGGCAGCAATATTAGCTGATTCCACTGTGACGATTGATAACTTACCGAGAATATCAGATGTTCAATTATTAGCAGATTTATTAGAAGAAATTGGTGGAACGGTCGAGTTGAAGGACCATGAGATCATTGTAGACCCAAAGGATATGGTCGCAATGCCTCTACCAAATGGAAAAGTTAAGAAGCTTCGTGCTTCATATTATTTAATGGGTGCTATGCTCGGAAAGTTTAAAAAAGCCGTAATTGGTTTACCAGGTGGATGTAACTTAGGGCCAAGACCGATTGACCAACATATAAAAGGGTTCGAGGCATTAGGTGCAACGGTTACAAATGAGCAAGGTGCGATATACTTACGGGCAGATGAGCTGCGGGGTGCAAAAATATACTTAGATGTCGTCAGTGTTGGGGCGACGATTAATATTATGTTAGCTGCAGTAAGAGCGAAAGGCCGCACGATCATTGAAAATGCAGCTAAAGAGCCAGAAATTATTGACGTAGCTACGTTACTAAATAGCATGGGTGCCAAAATTAAAGGGGTTGGAACGAACGTCATTCGAATTGATGGGGTCGATGAACTACACGGTTGCCGTCACTCAATTATTCCAGACCGAATTGAAGCAGGTACATACATGATTATGGCTGCTGCCATTGGACAAAAAATGTTAATCGATAATATCATTCCTTATCATGTCGAGTCGTTAATCGCAAAGCTTCGCGAAATGGGAGTAAAAATAGATGTGAATGATGACCAGGTTCTTATTCACAATCAGCATGAGAAAACAGGTGTCGATATTAAAACATTAGTTTATCCAGGGTTTCCAACCGATTTACAACAACCTTTTTGTACATTACTTACTCAAGCCGAAGGTACGAGTATTGTAACGGATACAATTTATAATGCCCGTTTCAAGCATATTGATGAGTTACGTCGTATGGGTGCAAATGTTAAAGTAGAAGGCCGTTCTGCGATTATTACAGGTCCTACAAAGCTTCAAGGTGCGAAAGTAAGAGCAAGTGACTTGCGTGCAGGTGCAGCTCTTCTCATTGCAGGTTTGTTAGCAGAAGGAATAACAGAGTTAACAGGACTTGAGCATGTCGACCGAGGTTATGAGGATTTAGAGAATAAGCTTTTAAATCTTGGTGCTAAAGTATGGCGTGAAAAAATGACGGATGAAGAAGTACAACAAGTAAAAAGTTCATAAAAAATAGAAGAACATTCAATAATTAATAAAATTGAATAAAAGGGGAGAATGAATATGGAACGAAGTCTATCAATGGAACTTGTGCGAGTTACTGAAGCAGCAGCACTTGCATCTGCTCGTTGGATGGGTCGCGGAAAAAAAGACGAAGCAGATGAAGCAGCTACTGGAGCGATGCGAGATGTATTTGACACAATTCCTATGAAAGGTACAGTTGTTATCGGTGAAGGTGAAATGGACGAAGCACCGATGCTTTACATTGGTGAAAAGCTAGGGACTGGCTATGGTCCTCGCGTTGATGTAGCTGTAGACCCACTAGAAGGAACAAATATCGTTGCTTCTGGACAATGGAATGCACTTGCTGTTATTGCTGTTGCTGACCACGGGTGCTTACTACATGCGCCAGACATGTACATGGACAAGATTGCTGTGGGTCCAGAGTCAGTTGGAAAAGTAAACATCGATGCACCAGTAGCAGAAAACTTAGCTGCGGTTGCTAAAGCAAAAAACAAAGACATTGAAGACTTGGTTGTTGCCATCTTAAATCGTGAGCGACATGCAAAATTGATTAAAGAAATCCGTGAAGCGGGTGCACGTATTAAATTAATGCCAGATGGTGATGTTGCCGCTGCGATTAATACCGCTTTCGAAGATACAGGTGTAGATATTATGTTAGGGTCTGGTGGTGCTCCAGAGGGAGTATTAGCAGCAGTTGGTTTAAAATGTCTTGGTGGAGAGCTTCAAGGAAAGCTACTCCCACAAAACGACGAAGAGTTAGAGCGTTGCCGTAAAATGGGTATCGAAGATCCTACACGTATTCTAATGATGGATGATTTAGTAAAAGGAGATGACGCCATCTTTGCTGCAACAGGAGTAACTGATGGTGAGCTTCTAAGAGGGGTCCGTTACAAAGGATCAACAGCAGTCACACAATCATTAGTTATGCGTGCGAAATCAGGAACAGTTCGTTTCGTTGACGGAAAGCATAGTATGAAAAAGAAACCAGATTTAGTTATTAAATAATTTCTTTATCACTTGGGTGCCGTGTGAAAAACTTGCGGCATCCAAATTTTTTGTGAATTTTAAGAAAGAATAATTGAATAAAACCCTATAGTATGGTTAAAATAGTAACTATACGCAAAGCAAAATGTCCTACATTTCCAAATGCTATTAAACTTCATTTTACTCCTTCTATAAAAAGAACGTTTCCCAAATGAATTTTAAAGTTCATTTCATTGATCTGTTTTTAAGAAATTATATTATTTTTAAAAAATATTTTACTGTCATTAACACGAAAGTTATTTTAAGCTTTGTTGCTTTGACTTTTAAGTGTTATTTCATGTTGATTTTTTTTGATGAATTTTATGGTTGATTTTGTACATTTTAGATTTTTAGTAAATAGAAAAGCGTGGTGTCCCAATGGGAATTAATTTAGCAGAATTAGAAACTAAGAAGCTGAAAGAGCTTTATGAACTTGCCAAAGAGTACAAGGTTTCTTACTATAGCAAGTTAAACAAAAAAGAGTTAATCTTTGCGATTTTAAAAGGACAAGCCGAAAAAGACGGTCTTATGTTTATGGAAGGTGTTCTCGAAATTATCCAATCAGAAGGGTTTGGATTTTTACGTCCGATCAACTATCTTCCGAGCCAAGAGGATATATATATTTCAGCTTCACAAATTCGCCGTTTTGATTTAAGAAATGGGGATAAGGTTTCAGGTAAAGTAAGACCTCCAAAGGAAAATGAACGGTACCATGGACTTTTACATGTAGAAGCAGTTAATGGTGAAGACCCAGATACTTCAAAGGAACGTCCTCACTTTCCAGCACTGACTCCTCTATATCCGAATGAAAAAATTCAACTGGAGACGCCAAATCCAAAGAAGATTTCCTCACGAATTATCGATGTGATTTCACCTGTTGGTTTTGGACAACGTGGGTTAATTGTAGCACCTCCTAAAGCGGGTAAAACTTCATTACTGAAGGAAGTTGCGAACAGCATTGCAGAGAACCAACCCGATGTTGAACTCATCGTCTTACTTATTGATGAAAGACCAGAGGAAGTAACAGATATCGAGCGTTCGGTTAAAGCTGAAGTTGTTAGTTCGACGTTTGATGAAGTGCCAGAAAACCATATTAAAGTAGCGGAATTGGTGTTAGAGCGTGCGATGCGTCTAGTCGAGCATAAAAAAGATGTCGTCATTTTAATGGATAGTATAACTCGTCTGGCTCGTGCTTATAACTTAGTTATTCCTCCAAGTGGTCGTACTTTATCTGGAGGTATTGATCCAGCTGCTTTCCACCGTCCGAAGCGTTTCTTCGGTGCGGCAAGAAATATCGAAGAGGGCGGAAGCTTAACGATCCTAGCGACTGCTTTAGTTGAGACGGGCTCTCGTATGGACGATGTCATTTATGAAGAATTTAAAGGAACGGGTAATATGGAATTGCACTTAGATCGTAAATTGGCAGAGCGTCGTATTTTCCCTGCGATCGATATTTTACGTTCAGGAACGCGTAAAGAAGAGCTATTATTACCGAAAGACCAGCTAGAAAAAATGTGGGCAATTCGTAAAACGATGACAGATTCACCAGATTTTATGGATCATTTCATTCGCAGAATTAAAGAAACAAAAACAAATGAAGACTTTTTTGAAGCGATGGAAAAAGAAATGACAGGCTTTAAAAAGGGTAGAAGATAAAGTTCTAGTTTTATCCAGTCAGTATTATTCAAAATAAAGTTGCAAAATGATCTATGCCTTGTTATAATTTCGACATGTGTGATTTTAAACTCTGTTTCGAAAAGATTCAGGGCGGAAGGAGTTGAGAACGAATGAGACCAGAAATCCATCCAGATTACCGTAAAGTGGTATTCTTAGATACAACTACTGGATTTAAGTTTCTAAGCGGTTCTACGAAGTACTCAAACGAAACGATTGAGTGGGAAGACGGTAACGAGTATCCATTACTTAAAGTGGAAATCAGTGCTGATTCACACCCATTCTACACTGGTAAGCAAAAGCTTGCTGATGCTGGTGGCCGTGTTGACCGCTTCAAGAAAAAATATAATCTTAAGTAATGCTCGTAATGAGGATAACAGGCAAGTACCAAACTTGCCTGTTTTTTCATATCTATAGAGTATAAATAATGGCTGTTTTTCGTATACTTTGTTGTTATTGGACCATCACGCTATCGCACGAAAAAGCAAGCTTAGCGCTTTGTTAACGACCCAATAGCTTAAGCACCATCTTTTAGAAAAAAGCCAAAAATTTGTAAGGAAACAATGCGTAAGGGTGGGGAACGTTCCAATGTATCTAATGAAGAAAGAAGGCTGGGTTGAGGTAATCTGTGGAAGTATGTTCTCTGGAAAATCAGAAGAACTCATTCGACGTGTCCGAAGAGTCAGCTACGGAAATTTAAAGGTCCAAGTCTTTAAACCTGTCATCGATAACCGTTACAGTGAAGTGGAAGTCGTTTCACATAGTGGCTCGAAAGTAACAGCACTTCCAGTGGCTGAAGCTATAGATATTTTAGAAAATGTAAAAGAAGATACACAAGTCGTTGCAATTGATGAAATTCAATTTTTTGATGAAAATATCGTTGGTGTCGTTGATGAACTGGCGAATAAAGGAAAAAGAGTTATTTGTGCGGGGTTAGACCAAGATTTCCGCGGCGAGCCATTTGGCCCAATGCCATTATTGCTCTCATTAGCCGAAGAAGTCCAAAAGCTTCACGCAGTTTGTCCATGCTGTGGGTCGCCAGCAAGTAGAACACAACGTCTCATTGAAGGAGAGCCTGCCAGCTATAATGATCCGATCATTTTAGTGGGTGCTTCCGAAAGCTATGAACCACGTTGTCGCCATTGTCATGTTGTTCCTGGAAAGCCCCAGCTTGTAAAGGAAAGAGTCAGTAACTAAACTGTGGTTGGGTAATTTTGTTCGGTAAGTAATGCCTCAATACGGGTACTCTATAAATGCAGCTTCATGAATGTTGCAATGGAGGTGCCCTTTATGAAAAAGTTCATCATTGGCTGTGGATTAAGTGCATTACTACTTTCGGCTTGTACGCCAGCTAACCCGCCGCAAGCGTTAGGTGGGGGGAACCCAGGCTCTGGGCAACAGGTAACAAGCGAAAGCATTGGCTATGGGATGTTAGGTCCTGGTCCGATTAATTATTCAATAATCAACCAACGACCTACTGCTTTACACGAAGGAGAAGTGAATCATAGTGCAAGTTACCGTACGTTAACACGAGATAGACAAGACCTCGGTAAAGACCAAGATAAAATTAGAGAAATCGTCGAGATGAATGGCTTTACACCTGGTATGATCATAACGGCAGGACATCATGCTTGGGTCAACGTGGACGACGGCGGAAATTTTCAGGGGAAAGCAAAAGAAAAGAAATTAAGGGAATTGCGAACGGCCCTTATGCAAGGAATTCCGCGGTACCAAATTCACCTAAATCCTGGTGGACAACAACAACAATAAACATTTGTAAAGAGGTTGACTCACTCGTGTGGATTGACCAGATTTTCTCGGCTGTTGATGGCGAGAAACACTGGTATCGATACGGGCAAAGAGTAGCCTCTTTTTTTTGTGAATTTGGTGGTGTAGGTGCTGATCTCTGTGTCAGAGAAGAAACCGTTTTGTTTAGGAAGAGAGAGAACTAAGGGGAGGAATAGAGCCCGAGCGGCAAGAAAACGGAAGGCGGCGGTAACTAAAGGAGCGTAATGAAGCCCGAGCGGAAAGAAAAAGGAAGGATAAGGAAACTAAATACGCGTATTGGAGCCCGAGCGGCAGGAAAACTGTAGGATGCGGTAACTAAAGGCGGGGAATAGGGCCCGAGCGGCAAGAAAAACGGACGATGCGGGAACTAAAGGCGAGGAATAGAGCCCAAGTGGTAAGAAAAAAGAAGGATGCGGTAACTAAACGCGCGGAATGGAGCCTGAGCGGCAAGAGTATCGAAGGAAGCGGGAACCAAACGCGAGTCATAGAGCACTAGTCTAAAACACCCCCGATACTCTTATTAAACCAAACTAAAACCAACTATCGCTGGCGGCGGGCTAATTGTTGAATAGGATCCCAAACGCTATTAAAAGGAGGTGCATAGGCTAAATCCAAGTCCTCTAATTCGGTGATCGTCATTTTATGGTAGAGGGCGACAGACAAAACGTCCACTCGCTTATCGACGCCTGCCTTACCAATCACTTGAGCGCCTAATAATTGGTTCGTTTTTTTATCGTAAATGATTTTCAAATATAATGGTTTTGGTTCAGGGTAATAGCCCGCAATGTGCAAGGTCTCGCCTGAAATCGTTTCATACTCTAGGCCTAATTCAGTTACTTCCGCTTCATTTAAACCTGTTCGAGCTAGCGTCAGGTCAAAGAATTTTAAAATAGAAGTGCCGGTTACGCCTTTAAACACCCGTGGTTTACCGACCATATTTAACCCGGCAATTCTTCCTTGTTTGTTGGCGTGAGTTCCTAGTGGAATATAATCGTTTTTTTCCTTCACGCGGTGGTATTGCGTGGCGCAGTCACCAGCAGCCCATACATCGTCTAGGTTTGTTTTCATATAGCCATCGACAATAATTGCTCCATTCGGATAAAAGTGCAAGCCAGTGTCCTTTAAAAAGCTTGTAGTTGGTGTTGCGCCAACCGATACGATGACGAGTTCGGTATCTAGCTGCTGTTTATCTGTAATGACCTGCTGTACATGATCGGTACCATTAAAAGACTGTACGGATTCGTCGAGAAACAATTGAATACCATGCTTTTTGGCTTCCTCGTGAATATGAGTAGCCATCTCTTCATCGAAAATGGTAGCTACTTGATTACGCCTTTCGACAATAGAAACGTTTAGACCAAGATCGACAAGGTTTTCCGCCATCTCTAACCCGATATAACCGCCACCGATAATCGTCGCTTTTTTTATATTTTTATCAAGCTGTTCCTGAAGTTTTTTAATATCAGGGATTGTTTTTATTGTATGAATTCCTTTTAAGTCTTTTCCTTCCCATTTAGGAACAATCGGATCAGCTCCTGTTGCAATGAGTAACTTATCATACTCAATTGAAAATCGCTGCTTCATTTTAAGATCGACCCCACTAACGGTCTTTTCTTTCGGATCGATATGATCCACTTCATGGAAGGTACGGGCATCGATATTGTATTTTTCACGAAAGGTCTCGACATCACGGGCCACCAGCTTTTCTGTTGTAGGAATATGTCCGCCAACTACATATGGAAGACCGCACTGGGCATAGGAATAATAACCGCCTTTTTCAAGAGTAATAATTGTTGGGTTTTCTTCATTTCGTACGATTTGCATTGCTGCACTCATCCCTGCAGCATCGCCGCCAATGATGACATATTTCATGTTTTCACCTCATTTTTTATGCTACAAAGTCGCTACTAGTTTCTTTTTATGTCCACTACTACTATTCCCGAATACAATATTAGAAAACCAAACTTTGATGATGATGAAAAAATCTAGAAATTATATCGTTAAACGAGGGAAATGACGGTTAGACTGTAGGAATAAGGGTTAGGCGAAGTAGTGACAAGTTGAGGCTAGATCCATAAGTTTAGCCTGAAATCATTCGAGGAAAACAGAGCAATCTGGAAATTAATACTCATTTTGACTCAAGAGGTTGCTTATACTATAATTAGACTGTTATGGACTGAAATAATGAGGTGAAGCGTGTGTTAGAACGTCTGCAATCACTAGAAGACAGATATGACCGATTAAATGAAATGCTAAGTGACCCTGAAGTCATTAGCGACTCAAAAAAACTACGTGAATATTCAAAAGAACAATCAGATCTAGAAGAAACGGTACAAGCTTATCGTGAATATAAGAGCGTTGTAGAGCAATATAAAGAAGCAAGAGCAATGCTTGAAGAAAAGCTTGATAGTGAAATGCATGAAATGGTAAAAGAAGAGATTAGTGAGCTAAGTAAACAACAAACGGAGCTTGAAGCCCGTTTGAAAATTCTTTTACTTCCGAAAGATCCGAATGATGATAAGAACGTTATCATGGAGATCCGCGGAGCAGCTGGAGGAGACGAGGCCGCATTATTTGCTGGCGATTTGTATCGCATGTATAGTCGCTTTGCGGAAACACAAGGTTGGAAGACAGAATTAATGGAAGCTAATACGACAGGTGTAGGTGGATTTAAGGAAGTTATCTTTATGATTAATGGTAAAGGTGCGTATTCGAAACTTAAGTATGAAAACGGTGCTCACCGTGTACAGCGTGTCCCTGAAACAGAGTCAGGTGGTCGTATTCATACCTCTACAGCAACTGTTGCAGTTTTACCAGAGGCTGAAGAAGTTGAAGTTGAAGTACACGACAAAGATATCCGTGTCGATACATTTGCTTCAAGTGGTCCTGGTGGACAAAGTGTTAACACGACGATGTCTGCGGTGCGCTTAACGCACGTTCCTACAGGAATCGTTGTATCGTGTCAGGATGAAAAGTCTCAAATTAAAAATAAAGATAAAGCGATGAAAGTTCTTCGTGCACGTATCTATGATAAATTTCAACAAGAGGCACAAGCTGAGTATTCGGAAAACCGTAAGCTTGCTGTTGGTACAGGTGACCGTTCAGAGCGTATTCGTACGTATAACTTCCCGCAAAGCCGTGTAACCGATCACCGTATTGGGCTGACGTTACAAAAATTAGATCAAATTCTTCAAGGAAAACTCGATGAAATCATCGATGCGCTTATCGTTGAAGAGCAGGCTGATCTAATGAAAAAGGCTGACTCTTAATATGAAGCAACTAATGAAAGTACACGAAGCCCTCAAATGGGCTTCTTCTTTTTTAGAAGAACGGAACTTAGAACAGCCTGTCGCCCAAATTCTTTTACGGCATCATTTACAAAAAGATTTAACACAGCTATATATGGCAATGCACGATGAGTTAACGCTAGAGCAACAGGAGCGTTTTACTGACGACATTCATGCCTATGCTGATGGAACGCCTGTGCAGCATTTAACGGGTGTTGAACAATTTTATGATCGGACGTTTATCGTAAATCAAGACGTCTTAATTCCAAGACCAGAGACTGAAGAATTAGTACAAGGGCTTTTACAGCGGATAGAAAAAAAATATCCAGATCAAGCTCAGTTAAAAGTAGTTGATGTCGGTACAGGCAGTGGAGCGATTGCGATAACACTTGCTTTAGAGAGTGAGCGACTTCAAGTGAGTGCCGTCGATATTTCGGAAGCGGCTCTATCAGTCGCCAAGAAAAATGACGAGCATTTACATGCGGACGTAGCTTGGGTCCACGGTGATTTGCTCCAGCCACTAATTGAAGCCGATGCAAACGTTGATGTAGTAGTATCTAATCCGCCTTATATCCCGCTAGCTGACGAAGTGACGCTATCGCCATATGTTAGCCAAAAAGAACCAGCTAGTGCTCTCTATGGCGGTGAAGATGGGTTGGATTTTTATCGCCGACTTGCTGAAGAAATTCCGCTAGTAACGGGTGAACATGCGATCGTTGCGTTTGAGATCGGCGCAGGACAAGGTGAAGCAGTCTCCCAGTTATTGCAAGAACGAATTCCGAAGGCAAACGTTGAAGTCGTTTTAGATATTAACGGAAAAGATCGAATGGTTTTTGCAGAATGGTAGAGTGAAGGACGTTTATAAGGTTCTGGTTTAAGTGATTGAGTGAGACCAGAGGGCGCAAATTTAAAACTAAGTATAATGGTGAATTAAAGAAGTGCTAAAATTTTTTATTCGCAGCTCATCGGGCTTAAAACCCTTATAGTTCAGGGGTGTCGGTTGATCCTGAAAATCGTATCGCCCCCTTTTGATGAAATTGTCGAACGTTTTATTGTTTAAAAATACCCCGCCTTGACGACAATGCTTGTATAGAAAGGTGGGGGCACTAATATGAATTTTAAAGTTCTTTTTTATCTATTATTCTTTGTTTTTATTTTAGTAATGAATTGGGAATCTCAAAATTATATGGCGGCCGCTTCTTTCCATGATGAAGTGAGTCAAGATGAAGCTATTCGTTTACGTATCCTTGCGAATAGTGACTCCATTAAAGATCAAATCTTAAAAAGAGACATTCGCGATGAAGTTAATGCTACGATTACCGATTGGGTGTTACATATCGACTCAATGGATGAAGCAAAAGACGTCATTGAAGCGAATTTAGATGAAATAGAAGCAATTGTTGCAGATAAACTAGCAAAAAGTGGTATTAACCAATCATTTAATGTAGAGTTTAATAGAGTTCAGTTTCCGACGAAATTATATGGACATTTAGTATATCCAGCTGGAGAGTACAATGCAGTGTTAATTACACTTGGAAATGGTAATGGCGAGAATTGGTGGTGCGTTTTATTTCCACCGTTATGTTTCTTAGATTTTGCAAATGGCGATGCAGTCGAGCATGATGAGCGTAATAGTGGTGTTGAAGCAGCTGAGGCAGAGACAGAGACGGAAGGTCAAGAAGTAGAAGTAAAGTTCTTTGTCATTGAAATCTTTGACACAGTGAAGGGTTGGTTTACAGCATAAATAGTAGACAGGATTAAAAAAGATTTTTGGTGATAGAAAAAATAGAATAATTGATAGAGTCCTCTCATATAGATGGTAGTAGTTAGTAGATAACTGATCTAAAGGGAGGACGAGTACGTGTCAATTGTTATACGAATTGCCGAAGCAAAGGATTTACTACCGATCCAACGTCTAGTAGCGAAAGCTGGCTTGACAGAAGAAGGAATTGAAAAAAGACTCGATCATTTTTTAGTAGTAGAAACCGACACAAAGGAAATTGTAGGTACTGTTGGAATTGAACCTATTGGAAACGACGGTTTACTTCGTTCCCTCGTCATCAAATCAGAACATTGGAATGCCAAAATCGGTCTCGACTTTTTAGAAATCGCCTTAGCATATGCCAAGCAAAAGGAATTAGATAAGCTATACTTAATTACTCACCGTTCATTAGATTTCTTTGAATACTTAGGATTTAAAATTGTGGATGATGATCATATCCCTGAACATGTGGAAAACTCCCCACACTTTGGCCAATACGTAAAAGGCGTAACTAAACTCATGGCTATGGACTTATAATAAAAAGGAAATGAAATAAATGAAGTAAAAGAAGTAAAAATAAAAGGTGCCAGGCACCACGGGTGGTGCCTGGCACCTTTTATGCACATGTGAATAAAGTGGAGTTTGTAGAGGAATGCGGAGGGAAATCGGTTATTATCCATAAAGTTATGCACAGGTTATCCACAAATTGTGGGTAACTTTTTCTTTTTGTATACATGCTGTCAAAGTGACTTAATTAGAAACGTTGATTTTACAGCGTTTTTCGACTTTGTTTGACAGGGTTATTAAAAGTAATAGAAAATAGACGATGAGGTGGATAAATCGTGAGTAATAAACAAACTGTGTATTGGACTGTGGATAAAAATATAGATAACTTAAATAAACTTAATGAAATCAAGGAAGCGGCACTGTGGATAAAGGAAGGCGAAGTCGTCGCTTTTCCAACCGAAACGGTGTACGGCCTCGGAGGTAATGCGTTAATCGATGAAGCGATAGAAAAAATATTTCGTGCCAAAGGGAGACCAAGCGACAATCCGCTCATCGTTCATGTCGCCTCGAAGGACCAGGTACGAATGTTAGTTTCCGAGATTCCTGACCGAGCTGAAAAACTAATGGATGCGTTCTGGCCAGGGCCATTAACGATCGTTTTACCTAGTAATCACAGCGTTTCACCACGAGTGACAGCTAATTTACATACAATTGCCATTCGAATTCCTGATCATCCTGTTGCGTTAGCCTTACTTGAAGAAGCGAATGTTCCTGTAGCTGCTCCGAGCGCGAACGTCTCTGGCAAGCCAAGCCCGACAACCGCCCAGCATGTGAAACATGATTTAAATGGCAGAATCAAAGGAATTGTCGATGGTGGCCAAACGGGCGTCGGCGTCGAATCAACGGTTGTTGACTGTACCGAAGCCGTGCCTGTTATTTTAAGACCTGGTGGAATTACAAAAAACCAACTTGAACATGTCGTTGGTCCTGTAAAGGTTGACCCAGCACTTGAGCAGGAAGGAAGCACACCACGCTCCCCAGGTGTTAAATATACACACTATGCTCCAAATGCTGAAATGTACTTAGTTGAACAGTACACACAACGAATGCAACAGGTTGTGGACGAGTTTCGTAATGCAGGAAAACGAGTCGGAGTGTTAACGACACATGAAGGAGCAAGCAATTACGAAGCAGATCTTGTTATACCATGTGGCTTCCGTAAAGATCTAGAAACGGTCGCGACGCACCTGTACGGAACACTACGCCAGTTTGACGAGCATGAGATCGATCTTATTTTAGCAGAGACCTTTCCTAAAGAAGGGGTCGGTGTGGCGATAATGAATCGCTTAGAAAAAGCGGCAGGGAAGAAAGTGATATGATGGGGGACAGACCCCCAAATAAATGTCTATTTCCCCTTGGACGTGCATACATTGAAGTAGCACGGACAAGGAGTGGTCGCGGTGGTAGGAGAATTCATTACGTTATTTATAATGGCAACCGCACTTGGAATGGATGCTTTTTCGGTTGCGTTAGGAATGGGATTAGTCGGATTGCGGTACCGACAAATGTTCAACATTGGTATCGTCATTGGCGCCTTCCATATTATCATGCCTTTATTAGGAATTGTTACAGGGAAGCTCGTCTCTAATTATTTTGGCTTATTTGCTACATACTTAGGGGGCGGACTTCTTTTGTTTCTCGGATTTCAAATGGCAGTCGCATCATTAAAGAAAGAGGAAGGTCAGATGATGAAGCCAGTCGGGCTCGGACTGTTGGTTTTTGCACTAAGTGTCAGCTTAGATAGTTTTTCTGCGGGGCTTAGTCTCGGAATGCTTGGAGCTAAAACGATGATTGCCGTTGCTGCTTTTGGTGTCATGAGTATGGTGCTTTCATGGATCGGTTTAGTGATGGGCTCGCGTTTTAAAGGTGTGATTGGCTCTTATGGAGAACTACTCGGCGGGTTAATTTTGATGGGCTTTGGAGTAAAGTTACTTTTGCCCTAACTGATGATATGAAAATAAAAAAGTTGTGGTAAAATAAAAGAAAAATTAAATAATTAGCTGTTTGTGGAAGAAAAAAACAAGAAAGGATACGCGATTCTATGAAGCGAGTACTTTTCGTATGTACAGGAAACACGTGCAGAAGTCCGATGGCAGAAGCCATATTAAAGCAAAAAACGAATAATCAACTCGAAGTGAAGTCAGCAGGCATTTATGCAAATCCTGGTAGTCAAGCGAGTGAACAGGCGATCGAAGTATTAAAAGAACGAGGTATTGCTTGTGATCACCGCTCGCAGCCTTTGTCTCATGAGCTTTTAGAATGGGCATCGGTTGTTTTTACGATGACAGGAAATCATAAACAATTTATTCTTAGCCAATATCCTGAAATGGGAGAAAAGATATATACATTAAAGGAATTCGCATTAGGGAATGAAGGTTTCACAGGGGATGTTGTTGATCCGTTCGGCGGTTCGGTTGAGCATTACCGGTTAACAGCAGATGAAATCGAAAAGATGGTAGAGAAAATAATAAAAAAGTAACAGGTTGAGTAAATCGTATTTAAATGAGCGAGAGGTGCACCAGTGAGAGAGAAAAAATCATATAGCTTTAGTATCCGAAAGAAATTAGTGTTGGGGATAAGTGGACTTGCTCTTATTACATATGGAACAAGTGCGTTTTTTATTTTCTTTTTAGCCGATTACTTGCAAGGATTATTCAATGTGGATAGCGATGTATTTATTGTCATTACGTTAGTGTTAGGTGTTACGTGGTGCGGGATATTAGGCTTTTTAGCAGCCCCCCTCATTACGAAGCCTCTCCATCAACTTGAAGAAGCTGCAAGAAAAGCAGCAGCAGGGGATATTAAAGTCGATGTTGCCATTTCTAAATCAGATGATGAAATTCGTGCTTTAGGGTTGGCTTTTAATGAAATGCTGACAAGCTTACGCGGTATGGTAAAAGATATCGAAGAAAATTTTGAGCAAACCAATCAGAAAGTATCTGAAATTACGGGTGCTTCTGAATTAGCATCTGAAAAAGCAGAAAATATTAGCCGAACGATTGAAGAGATTGCCAAAGGAGCAGAAGGATCTGCCAATGCGATCCAAAATACGGCAGAGTCAATGGAAGATGTTTCGACGATAGCTATGAAGGTACAAGACCGTGCGTCTGCTTCAAAAACATCAGCGGAACATATGGTGAAAAAGCTTACAGACAGTCGTCAAGTCATTGACCATCTCGTAACGGGTATTAAGCAGCTGGCAGAAGATAATCAGCATTCGTTGACAGCAGTGGAACGATTAAATAAGCAAGCCAAACAAGTCGAAGACATTATTTCCTTAGTCGGTGATATTGCAGCGCAAACGAATTTGCTAGCGCTAAATGCATCGATTGAAGCAGCTCGTGCTGGTGAACAAGGTAGAGGCTTCGCTGTTGTTGCTGATGAAGTGAGAAAATTAGCTGATGAAAGCTCGAAAGCAGTACAAGGCATCACGAAGCTAATAAACGATATTCAGCATGAAGTCGGTAATGTCGTTACACAAATTACAAATCAAGTAAAAGTAGCCAATGACCAATCGGTAAAAGGCACTGAAACAAACAAAGCGATTAGTCTTATGGAAAAATCTATTTTAGAAGTGTCAGAAGCAATTCATGATATCTCCCATTTAATTGACAATCAACTTGGGTCAATTATGGCGACAACACAAGAAACACAAGAGGTGGCGGCGATTGCCGAACAAACGTCAGCTGGTGCTTTAGAAGTAGCAACGGCAACCGATCAGCAAACGATGATTATTGAAGAAGTGGCTGCGACGGCACAAATTTTAAATGGACAAGCTCAAAAGCTAAAAGCAACCATTAAAAAGTTTTCAACATAAAAATGGAGGGTATTCAAGTGAAAGTAGCGATTGGATCAGATCACGGTGGAGTAAATATTAAAGAGGAAATTAAGCAATTAATGACTGAAATGGGTATTGAGTTTGAAGATGTAGGCTGTGATTGTACAGAGTCAGTTGATTATCCAGACTATGCATTACCTGTAGCAGAGCAAGTAGCAAGTGGTCAAGTGGACCGCGGAATTCTAGTGTGTGGGACAGGCATTGGCATGTCAATTGCTGCGAATAAAGTAAAGGGTGTTCGTTGTGCACTTGTTCATGACTTATTTAGTGCTAAGGCGACGCGTGAACATAATGACAGTAATGTATTAGCAATGGGTGAAAGAGTTATTGGACCAGGTCTTGCACGTGAAATTGCTAAAGTTTGGTTAGAAACAGAGTATGAAGGTGGAAGACACGAGCGTCGTGTAAGTAAAATTAGAGAGTACGAAAAATAAGTAATTGAGAGAAGGTGTACACAGGGTGGCCGATTTGATGGTACAAATCAAAAAGGATATTCTGCAAGTGTTAGAAGAACTGCATCAAGAAATGCCATTATCAGATGAACACATTCTTGTCATTGGTACGAGTACGAGTGAAGTGGTCGGGAAGAAAATTGGAACGAGCGGATCAGAGGGTGTAAGCGAAACCCTCTTTTCCGCTTTTGCTGAATATAAGGAACGTACAGGTGTGCAGCTCGCCTTTCAATGCTGTGAACACCTCAACCGCGCCTTAGTTGTCGAGAAAGAAACGGCCAAAGAACACCGTCTCGAAATCGTTTCTGCTATTCCTGTAAAAAGTGCAGGTGGCTCAATGGCAGCTCATGCATACACGAACATGAAACAGCCTGTGCTTGTTGAAACGATTGCAGCTGATGCAGGAATTGATATTGGAGACACGCTGATTGGAATGCATTTAAAACGAGTTGCTGTACCGCTGCGCAGTACGATACGTTCGATTGGTGAGGCGCACGTCACGCTTGCAAAAACAAGACCGAAATTGATTGGTGGCGAGCGAGCAGTTTATAGAAATCAAGGAAATCGTGAAGATTGTTTTTGATTTTTAAAAAAAGGTACGGATTTTGTCGTATTTTCGTGGTAGAATAGAATTGAATTGGAAAGTATAAACCGAAAAACACGAAGAATGGTTGCTACTGAAAGGGGAAAATAAAAAGATGGAAACTTTGAAAAAACAAGATCCTAAAGTATATGAAGCCATCCAACTAGAGTTAGGTCGACAACGAGATAAGATTGAATTAATTGCTTCTGAAAACTTTGTTAGTGAAGCGGTTATGGCTACGCAAGGATCAGTTCTTACTAACAAATATGCAGAAGGTTATCCAGGACGTCGCTATTACGGTGGCTGTGAATATGTAGACATCGTTGAAGATTTAGCTCGCGACCGCGCGAAAGAAATTTTTGGTGCAGAGTATGTTAACGTTCAGCCGCATTCAGGTGCACAAGCGAATATGGCAGTTTATTTCACAATTTTAGAGCAAGGTGATACAGTTCTAGGAATGAACTTATCACATGGTGGTCACTTAACTCACGGAAGCCCTGTAAACTTCAGTGGTGTTCAATACAACTTTGTTGAGTACGGTGTTGACGAAGAAACACAAACGATTAACTATGATAAAGTTCGTGAGCTCGCTAAAGAACATAAGCCAAAATTAATTGTAGCAGGAGCAAGTGCATATCCTCGTGAAATTGATTTTGCAAAATTCCGTGAGATCGCTGATGAAGTTGGGGCATACTTAATGGTCGACATGGCTCATATTGCAGGGCTTGTTGCTGCTGGATTACATCCAAGTCCAGTGCCTCATGCGCATTTTGTAACAACGACTACACATAAAACTTTACGTGGACCTCGTGGTGGGATGATTTTATGTCTTGAAGAATTCGGAAGAAAAATCGATAAGTCAATATTCCCTGGAATTCAAGGTGGTCCATTAATGCACGTAATCGCAGCAAAAGCGGTTTCTTTTGGTGAAGCGTTACAACCTGAGTTCAAAACATATGCAGAAAATATCATTAAAAATGCTAAGCGCTTAGGAGAAAAGCTGAAGAGCGAAGGGATTCAACTTGTTTCAGGTGGTACCGATAACCATCTATTACTTTTAGATCTAACTGGTTTAAAATTAACAGGTAAAGTTGCTGAGCATGCTCTTGATGAAGTTGGAATTACAACTAATAAAAACACGATCCCGTTTGACCCAGAAAGTCCTTTTGTAACAAGTGGAATTCGTATCGGTACAGCAGCTGTAACTTCTCGCGGCTTAGATGAAGAAGCAATGGATGAGCTTGGAGAAATCATCGCTCTAACATTGAAAAACATCGACAACGAAGAAAAGCTAAAAGAAGCAAGCGAGCGTGTAGATGCATTAACGAAGAAATTCCCAATGTATCCAAACCTATAAGACCGAAAAGTTCGTCTTCCCATGGAAGACGAACTTTTTTCTTTTTTTATTATGGTGCCAGGCACCTTCACTACGGTAATATGGTGAAGGTGCCTGGCACCATTTAATAATAAATAAAGAGGATACCAGTCAAATAACGGCCTCGCAGTCAGGTGAAATTACGGTATTAACTGGATTGCAAGTATCTATTCTCTTGAATAGCAGGGGATAAACCATAGGTCCTAAAAGGATTAGTCGCTTCTGGAATTTTGACGTTGCTCTGACTTTAGCAATCATTCGCTTGAATGTTTTTGTTTTTTTTTGTAGAATTTTGAGGAGTGATTTACATAATGATATAAAATGCTCGTCAAAACATTTGAAAAGGAGCTAACATAATGAGCAAAGTATTTGTGTTTGACCACCCGCTTATTCAGCATAAGCTAACTTACATTCGTGATAAATCTACTGGAACTAAAGAGTTCCGTGAACTTGTTGATGAAGTAGCTGCACTTATGGCATTTGAAATTACAAGAGAGCTTCCGCTACAAGAAGTAACAATAGACACGCCAGTTGGACCAGCTCAGTCTAAAACAATTGCAGGTAAAAAATTAGGCCTTGTACCAATTTTACGCGCAGGCTTAGGTATGGTAGACGGTATCCTACGTCTGATCCCAGCAGCGAAAGTAGGACATGTTGGTTTATATCGTGATCCCGAAACATTACAACCAGTTGAGTACTACGTAAAATTACCAGCAGATGTCGAAGAACGTGAATTCATCGTAATTGATCCGATGCTAGCAACAGGGGGATCAGCAGTTGAAGCGATCCGCAGCCTGAAAAAGCGCGGAGCTAAAACGATTAAATTAATGTGCTTAATCGCTGCTCCAGAAGGTGTGGAGATTGTAAAAGAAGCTCACCCTGATGTAGATATTTACCTTGCAGCGCTTGATGAAAAACTAAACGAAAAAGGTTATATCGTTCCAGGACTAGGAGACGCTGGAGACCGTCTATTTGGTACGAAATAGTTTCAACCCTCCAATGAGATCAATTTAAATCAATCGCTCAAGACAGCAAATGCTAGAGCGGTCAAAAACATAAGAGGCCCACAAAAAGTATCTGCCCACTCGTGATCACGAACCTAAAGATGACGCGAACGTTCGCGTTTATTTCTTCGAAGTTCGAGTTGCATGTACTTCAATTTGTGGCCTCTTTTTCTATTTTCTTACTCATGAAATTCCCCTAATTGTTACATACTAACTAAACAATTCTTGTCAAAGAAAGGGGAAGCTCCAATGAAACGACGGAGGCTACTTGCTTTAATCGTAATTGTACAGCTTGTCTTACTAGCACTTACAAGCAATACTGCAGGGGCGAGCCAATTTCCAGAGCGACCACCTTTGGACGATGCAATGGGTGAAGACACTCAAGTTGTCATGGTTGAGGTAAGTCAACATAAAATCGACCGTGTCATTGAAAAAGTTCAAAAAGCAATTCCTGAAAGTAAAGTAAGAAAGCGATTTAAACTCGTATATTCCGGGTTTTCACTAGAGCTAAAAGAAAAGGACGTACCGAAGCTAGAAAAAATGACAGATGTAAGTCGTGTTGACCACGTCATGACCTATCAAACAACCATTGATGATAGTGTTCCGTTTATTGGGACAGATAACATTCGAAACCAATTGGATCGATCAGGTGAAAAGCTGACAGGTCATGGTGTAAAAATAGCTGTCATTGATACGGGTATCGATTACAGTCATCCCGATTTAAAGGAAAACTTTAAAGGTGGATACGATGTTGTCGATAATGATAAAGACCCGATGGAAACGTTGCCGCGTCAAGGTGGTATCACCATTCATGGAACACATGTAGCGGGAATTATTGCGGCAAATGGAAAGATAAAAGGTGTGGCGCCTGAAGCTGAAATCTATGCATACAGAGCTTTAGGGCCTGGTGGACAAGGCACAACAGAGCAAGTGATTGAATCGATTGAAAGAGCAGTAGAAGATGGTGTAGATGTCATCAATCTTTCCCTGGGAAATGCCGTAAATGGACCTGACTGGCCAACGAGTGTAGCACTTGATCGTGCAGTAGAACTTGGGGTTGTTGCAGTGACGTCGAACGGGAATAGCGGGCCGAATATGTGGACAGTAGGCTCTCCAGGAACGTCAACGAAAGCGATATCGGTAGGGGCATCATCACCGCCATTAAGAACACCGTATATTACAATCTTTGGAGAAGATCGTGAAATATCAGTTAACTCGATGTCTGGGGCGCTCCCATGGAACTTGCGCCGTGATCATCCTGTCATTTTTGCGGGGCTAGGTAGAAAAGAAGAAATGGAAGATGTAGCAGGGAAAATAGTCCTCGTCCGTAGAGGGATCATTCCCTTTCATGAAAAAGCAAGAAATGCCATGGAAAGCGGAGCAAAAGGTTTAATTATTTTCAACAACACATCGGGTACATTTATGGGAGCGATTGATGGAGATCCGCTGCAATTTCCAGTTGCAACGATTTCAAAAGAAGACGGTGAGTGGATCAAGGAAAAAATTGAGGAAAAAGCAAAACGTCAGATAAGAACGGTCTTCCGTAAAGAAGAGGACCTTCTCGCACCATTTTCATCAAGAGGACCAGTCACACATACGTGGGAAGTCAAACCTGATGTTGTTGCACCAGGAGTTTCCATTGATAGTACAATCCCTAAAGGATACTTAGGGCTAAACGGTACGAGCATGTCGGCCCCTCATGTAGCAGGAGCAGCGGCATTAATTAAGCAAGCCCATCCTAAATGGACACCAGAGCAAATAAAGGCAGCCCTTATGAATACGGGAAAACAGCTTTTCGACCAAGAAGGAAAACCATACTTGCCCCATGAACAAGGAGCAGGTCGCATACAAGTCGATAAAGCGATTCGAACAGATACACTCGTTTCTCCTGGGGCAGTTACATTTGGGAAGTGGGCAGCTGATGATCGCCGTGAAGTAAAAAGTGTAAAGCTCAAAGTCGAAAACCATAGTAATAAGGAAAAAACGTATTATATATCACCCCCACTCGATGCTCCTGATGGAGTCCAGTGGAAAGTACCTTTTTCTTTTCAAGTGCCAGCAGGAGAAAGTAAGGAAGTAGAAGTAGTTATGGATATTTTTCCAGCAGTATTAAAAGAAGGAATTCATCATGGTGACATAATTGTAAAAGGTGGAAATGAAGACATACGAATTCCTTACTTGTTTTTTATAGAAGAACCGGATTATCCTCGTGTGATGGCCTTTAACTTTGAAAGAGGAGACTCTGTAACTTCCTATAGGTACGAAATGTACTTACCTGGTGGAGCAACAGAAGTTGGAATTGCACTCTACGATCCAGATACGTTTGAGTTTATATCGTATCTTGACGCTAAAAAAGATATAGGCAGAGGTTTGTTAGAAGTTGAATTAGAAGGAGTAGAACTCCCGAATGGTGTTTACAAGGCACTGGTTTTTGCAGAACAGGACGGCAAAGAGGACACTTTAGAAACAATGATATATATTGGTGAGGACTTTCATGCCTCTGATAAAAATAATCGTGATGAGTAGGAATTTCCTTACTCATCCCTTTTTTATTTATTATTATTTTAGTAAAGTTTAATAATAAAATTTATGTGCGTTGTTCACAAAAGGTATTTAATGGAATACATTATGAATAACATAGTAAAACTTTGGAAACATAATATTACAAAGGTGTGAAATTTGACAAAAGTGTGAACAGAAATAATTAGCATAATTCACCTGTGTTTTTATTGTCAAAACACGTTGACATCAGGTTTCCCCTATTGTACGATTACAAAGGATGTTATGAGAGGGTTTACATATTTATATCAAGGAAATTGAGAATATTGTTACATATTGAATTGAAATAAAAAGACAACACGTAAAACCTCATCATGAAACGAAAAATACGTGGTTTGTCCATGGGGGTCAGGGAATGGCAGACAAAAAGCCTCAAAAACCTTATCGTGCAATGGCCTTAATGACAGCAATCACATCGTATTTAGTAGGACCAGTTCTAGTAGGAGTATTAGCAGGAAGATGGTTAGATGGTTACTTTGACAAAAGTCCACTGTTTATGATCATCGGCTTATTCTTAGGCTTAGGATCTGGTATTTATGGTTTAATCCGACTGCTCGGGAGTTACTTAGGAGAAGATGATTCATGACTAGTTATGGTGAAAACATGAGACGATATGTCCAATACTCGTTTTACTTGTTGGCGTTACTCGTCTTAGGTTGGGGCTTTACTCCATACGAATCTTTTTTTCTAGGATTTATAGTGGGAGCAGTACTTAGCTTGCTCATCCTTTGGAGTTTGTACAGCAGAGTGAAACGTTTTGGACAAGCTGTAACAGAAGGAAGGAAAATGTATTCCTTAGGAATGCTAACAAGATTTGCATTAGCCATTATTGGAGTGATTATCGCAACTAGATATCCAGATGCGATCCAACTTTATGGTGTGGTAATAGGTTTAATGTCGACCTATATTATCATATTTTTAGATTTCATTATTCAAAAAATACGTTTTAAGCAAGAAGAGAGGTGAAAACATTTGGATTACAAAAGTTATCCTGTCGTAGAGAATATTTTTGGTATTTCAGGTCTTAACGCTAACCTGGCTAACATTATTATGATTACTGTATGTTCAGCTATCGTTCTTCTTATTGGAGTTCTTAGTGCAAGAGCAATTCAAATGAAACCTACGGGTATGCAAAATGTCTTCGAATGGTTAATCGATTTCGTAAAAGGAATTATCAATAATACGATGGATTGGAAGACTGGGGAACGCTTCTTAGGTTTAGGGTTAACGATTTTCCTTTACATCCTAGTAGCCAACTTATCTAAGCTTCCGTTTGTTATTACTACAGAACCAGGACACGTAGTTTGGTGGAAAGCACCGACAGATGATCCGCTAATCACATTAACTCTAGCGGCAACAATCATTGTGCTTACACACTTCTACGGAATTAAAATCAAAGGTTTTGGTGGGTATGGTAAAGATTATTTCAAACCTGTACCATTCTTATTCCCGTTAAAAGTAATTGAGGAATTTGCAAACACATTAACACTTGGAATGCGTCTATTCGGTAATATTTACGCTAAAGGAATTTTAATGGCGCTTCTTGTTTCATTAGGTGTAAGTGGATTTTTCGGGTTTTTCGCAGCAGCGTTACCGACAATCGCATGGCAAGCATTCAGTCTTTTCATTGGGGCAATTCAAGCTTTCATCTTCTTAATGCTAACAATGGTATACATGGCACATAAAGTTGCCGATGACCATTAATCAATTAGTTCATTCATTTTGCTCTGCAAATTTATTGTTTAGAGCTTAAATTAATAAAAATTTTATTTTATACATTTTAAGGAGGAATTATTCATGGGTAGTTTAGCAGCTGCAATCGCAGTAGGTTTAGCGGCACTTGGTGCGGCAATTGGTAACGCAATGATCGTAAAAAGTACAGTTGAGGGGATCGCTCGTCAACCAGAATTAAAAGGTACTTTACAAACAGTTATGTTCATCGGGGTTGCACTAGTAGAGGCATTACCGATCATCGCGGTCGTTATTGCATTCTTAGTAATGGGTAACTAATAGTCCTTTGAAGTTTATAAATGGCGGAGTCCGTTCTATGTAATAGAAGCTTCGCCATTCCTTTTGTATAACCATTGAAAGGAGTGAATTCTATGTTTGGTAGTATTAACTGGTTCGACGCAATCTATCAGTTAATCATGTTCTTCATCCTTATGGCGTTACTTCGTAAGTGGGCTTGGGGACCGATTATGAACATGATGAAACAACGTGAAGAACATATTGCAAATGAAATCGACACAGCTGAAAAGAACCGTAAAGAAGCTGTGAAATATTTAGAAGAGCAACGCGAGGCAATCAAGGAAGCTCGTCAAGAAGCACAAGAAATCGTTGAAAATGCGAAGAAACTTAGTGCAAAGCAAGGTGAAGAAATCGTTGCTACAGCTAAAGCTGAAGCAGAACGTATGAAAGATAGTGCATTAGCTGAAATTCAACGTGAAAAAGAACAAGCTGTTTCTGCTTTACGTGAACAAGTTACTTCATTATCAGTTCTAATTGCTACTAAAGTAATTGAAAAAGAATTAGATGAGAAACAACAAGATCAGTTGATTCAAGAATATCTTAAAGAGGTAGGCGAAGAGCTATGGGCAACAAAGCGGTAGCTAATCGTTATGCTGTTGCTCTTTTTCAATTAGCACAAGAAAAGGATATACTTAAGCAAATTGGTGATGAGCTTCAGCTAGTAAAAGCGGTTTTCGAACAAACGGAAAGTTTAAGTAATGTACTTGAACATCCAAAAGTGTTAGAAGAGCAAAAAGTGAAATTGATTAAGGATAGCTTTGCTGATGCAGTAAGCGCATATGTCCTGAACACAGTTTTAATTATGGTACAACAAAAAAAGGGAAACCTTGTTATTCCTTTTATTAATAAATACCAAGAGCTTGCATATGAAGCACAAGGTGTGGCAGTAGCTAAGGTTTATACGGTGAAGCCGTTGTCTGAAGAAGACAAACAACAAGTTGCGACTACTTTCGCTAAGAAAATTGGCGTAGAAACGCTTCACATTGAGAACATTATTGAACCTAACCTTATTGGTGGAATGAAAATTCGTATTGGTGACCGTATATTTGACGGAAGCATCAAGCGTCAGTTAGATCGATTACAGCGTACATTAGTCGCTGGAAACCGTTAGAAGAAGATAGGGGTGAACGATATGAGCATCAAAGCTGAAGAAATTAGCTCTCTTATAAAGCAGCAAATTGAAAACTTCCAATCTGATATCGAAGTATCTGATGTAGGTACAGTAATTCGTGTCGGTGATGGTATCGCCCTTGCTCATGGATTAGAAAACGTTATGGCCGGTGAGTTACTTGAGTTTTCAAACGGTGTTATGGGTATGGCCCAAAACCTTGAAGAAAACAGTGTAGGTATCGTTATCTTAGGTCCATTTACGGATATCCGTGAGGGTGATGAAGTTAAACGTACAGGTCGTATCATGGAGGTACCTGTAGGTGAGGCATTACTAGGTCGTGTAGTAAACCCACTAGGTCAACCTCTAGATGGTCAAGGACCAATTGAAACTAACAAAACTCGTCCGATTGAAAGTCCAGCACCTGGTGTAATGGATCGTAAATCAGTACACGAGCCATTACAAACGGGTATTAAGTCAATTGATGCTCTTGTACCAATTGGCCGTGGTCAACGTGAGTTAATTATCGGTGACCGTCAAACAGGTAAAACATCTGTTGCGATCGATACAATCTTAAACCAAGCTGACCAAAACATGATTTGTATCTACGTTGCAATTGGTCAAAAAGAATCAACAGTTGCAGGCGTTGTAGAAACACTTCGTCAAAAAGGTGCTCTAGACTACACTATCGTAGTTACTGCAAGTGCATCTGAACCAGCTCCATTACTATTCTTAGCACCTTATGCTGGGGTAACAATGGGTGAAGAGTTCATGTACAATGGTAAGCACGTACTAGTTGTGTATGATGACTTAACAAAACAAGCATCTGCATATCGTGAACTTTCATTATTACTTCGTCGTCCTCCAGGTCGTGAGGCATTCCCTGGGGATGTATTCTACCTTCACTCACGTTTATTAGAGCGTGCTGCGAAGTTAAGTGATGCTAAAGGTGGCGGTTCAATTACTGCTCTTCCTTTCATCGAAACTCAAGCAGGGGATGTATCAGCATACATTCCAACAAACGTTATCTCGATTACAGACGGACAAATCTTCTTACAATCTGACCTATTCCACTCTGGGGTACGTCCAGCGATCAACGCCGGTCTTTCAGTATCTCGTGTAGGTGGATCTGCACAGATTAAAGCTATGAAGCAGGTTTCAGGTACATTACGTCTTGACTTAGCGTCATACCGTGAGCTTGAAGCATTTGCACAGTTCGGTTCTGACTTAGATAAAGCAACACAAGCGAAGTTAAACCGTGGACAACGTACAGTTGAAGTATTAAAACAAGGTCTTCACGAGCCGTTAGCGGTTGAGAAGCAAGTAGCAATTCTTTATGCATTAACTAAAGGATTCCTTGATGATATCCCAGTTGAAGATATTCGTCGTTTCGAAGCTGAAATGTTTACTTTCTTAGACCATAACAAGAAAGATCTTTTAGATACGATTCGTACAACTGGTAAACTTCCAGAAGAAAGTGCATTTAACGCTGCGATTGAAGAGTTTAAAAAAGGCTTCAATACAAGCAGCAAGTAATCGTTGAATACGTGAACAACTTCTAGGAAAACCAGTTAGCGAAAAGGTGGTGAAATTAAGTGGCTTCACTTCGAGATATAAAAACGCGGATTAACTCGACAAAGAAAACGAGACAGATCACAAAAGCGATGGAAATGGTATCTGCTGCAAAGCTGAACCGTTCACAAGAAAAGGCAAGGTCTTTCCTTCCTTATACTGAAAAAATTCGCGATGTTGTAGCAAGTATTGCTTCAGGCAATTCGGATGTAAACCATCCAATGCTTCAGGAGCGTCCTGTTAAGAAAACAGGTTATATCGTTATTACGTCTGACCGTGGTTTAGCAGGTGCGTACAACTCTAGTATTATTCGTGGTGTATTAAATACAATCGCAGAACGACATAATTCTCCTGATGAGTATGGCATTATTGCTATTGGAAAAATTGGTCGTGATCTATTAAAGCGTCGTAATCTTCCTATCATTCAGGAAATTACTGGCCTAGGTGATCAACCAGAATTCAATGACATTAAAAACCTAGCTCGTACAACAGTAGAAATGTTCTCTGATGAAATTTTTGATGAGCTGTACATCTGGTATAACCATTTCGTCAGCCCAATTACACAAGATGTAACGGAACAAAAAGTTCTGCCACTAACGGACATCTCTTCAGGTAATGCAAAAACATCTTATGAGTATGAGCCTTCAGAAGAAGCCATTTTAGAGCATCTTCTTCCACAATATGCAGAGAGCTTGATTTACGGTGCACTCCTTGATGCGAAAGCAAGTGAGTTCGGTGCTCGTATGACAGCGATGAGTGCAGCGACAGATAATGCGTCAGCATTAATTGACAGCTTAACTCTAGTGTATAACCGTGCACGTCAGGCTGCGATTACTCAAGAAATTACAGAGATTGTCGGCGGTGCAGCAGCACTTGAATAGAATAAATTCAATGTAGCTTCTATTAATAAGAGGTCTTATTGATAGAAATACATTTTCAGGGTGAATACGTCATTAAGTTCTCACGAGTACATCTAAATGTGGGAGTGAGAACTTAATAGACATATATTTCCCTGTACAATCATGAGCGTTGCAAAAGCAAGTATTAGGAGGGAAACTGATGAATAAAGGTCGCATTACTCAAGTTATGGGTCCAGTTGTTGACGTAAAGTTCCCAAGTGGTCAACTTCCTGAAATCTATAATGCACTTAAAGTTGAACAAGTAGGTTCAACGAAAAATGCGGTTGATGTAACAGTAACACTTGAAGTTGCTTTACATCTTGGTGACGATACAGTTCGTACAGTTGCGATGGGATCTACGGACGGTCTCGTACGTGGCGTAGATGTACTTGACACTGGTGCTCCAATTTCAGTACCAGTTGGGGAAGCTACACTAGGACGTGTATTTAACGTATTAGGAGAAGCAATTGACCTTGATGAGGCTCTTGCTGAAGATGTACAAAAATCACCAATTCACCGTGAAGCACCTAAGTTTGAAGAGCTTTCTACACAAACAGAAATTCTTGAAACAGGTATTAAAGTAGTAGACTTACTAGCTCCTTACATCAAGGGTGGTAAGATCGGTCTATTTGGTGGTGCTGGTGTAGGTAAAACGGTATTAATCCAAGAATTAATCAATAACATCGCTCAAGAGCACGGCGGTATCTCGGTATTTGCTGGTGTTGGTGAGCGTACACGTGAAGGAAATGACCTTTACCACGAAATGACGGATTCTGGTGTTATTAAGAAAACGGCAATGGTATTCGGTCAGATGAATGAGCCACCTGGAGCACGTATGCGTGTTGCTCTTACAGGACTAACAATGGCAGAACACTTCCGTGATCAACAAGGTGCAGACGTACTTCTTTTCGTTGATAACATCTTCCGCTTTACTCAAGCAGGTTCAGAGGTATCAGCCCTATTAGGACGTATGCCTTCAGCGGTAGGTTACCAGCCTACTCTAGCAACTGAAATGGGTAAATTACAAGAGCGTATCACATCGACTAAAGTTGGTTCAGTAACATCGATCCAAGCGATCTATGTACCAGCCGATGACTATACGGATCCAGCTCCAGCAACGACTTTCGCTCACTTAGATGCTACAACTAACCTTGAGCGTAAGCTTTCTGAGATGGGTATCTACCCTGCGGTAGATCCACTTGCGTCAACTTCTCGTGCATTATCTCCTGAAATCGTTGGAGAAGAGCACTATGCAGTTGCTCGTCAAGTACAGCAAACTCTTCAAAAATATAAAGAGTTACAAGATATCATCGCAATCCTTGGTATGGACGAGCTTTCTGAAGAAGATAAGCTAGTTGTACACCGTGCGCGTCGTATCCAATTCTTCTTATCTCAAAACTTCCACGTAGCTGAGCAGTTTACTGGTCAAAAAGGTTCTTATGTACCAGTAAAAGAAACAGTACAAGGATTTAAAGAGATCTTAGAAGGTAAATACGATGATCTTCCAGAGGATGCATTCCGTCTAGTTGGACGTATTGAAGAAGTTGTTGAAAAAGCAAAGCAAATGGCATAATCTTCAACTGATTTGTAGCGGTGGGTGTTTGGCACTCACCACTACTTTTGACGAATACAAATAGATCAAACCCGTATTGCTATTGAGGAGGGTTTTACATGCAGACAATGAATGTCAGTGTCGTAACTCCTGATGGCACGGTTTATGAGGGCGAAGTAGAAATGGTTAGCGCTCGTGCACAAAGCGGAGAGCTAGGTATTCTTCCTCGACACATTCCTTTAGTTGCTCCACTAGACATAGGAGCTGTTCGTTTAAAGAACGGTTCTAGTGTTCAACTCGTTGCTGTATCTGGCGGCTTTATTGAAGTCCGTCCTGACAAAGTAACGATCTTAGCGGAAGCTGCTGAACTGCCATCAGATATCGATGTTGCTCGTGCTCGTGCTGCAAAGGAACGTGCAGAGCGCCGCATTAATGAAGCAAAACAAGATGAAATTGACTTTAAACGTGCACAGCTTGCATTACGCAGAGCTGTAAACCGTTTAGGAGTTACTGAAAAGTAATCATGAAAGCACAAAGGCCTTCGTCTTTGTGCTTTTTGTGTTCTAATGGTTCATCCTACTAGATGCGAATAAATATCGCCCCATCCTTCCAGAGGAATTCCCTCTTTTTTAATGTAACTTCATTCCACTTTTGTTCAGGATATAAAAATCGTGAAAATTGTAAATAACGATTTGGATATTTTTTTAACAATGAACGAAGAATGTCCTTACACTGTTCTACTTCATGTGGAAACTGAAAAAAGGTAGGCTCTTCTATTAATTTACATTTCTCAAAAGCCTGAAAAAAATGATTCTTCTCATCTATCGTAGCGATCCTTTTAAAGTATCCCCAGACGTGCTCGAGCGTTGTCAAAACAGCTCCTTTTTTGTATGGTAAATCAAGAAAGCTGTTCATTTGAACATATAATGCCTCAATTCTAGTAAAAGAATCAAGAGAACGAAAAGTGTAGGAAACTTCTTTATAATAATCATATCCTCTAGCCATAATCTCATACTTATTCATAGCCCATATTTTTTCGGCAACACGTCGGGCTACCTTCCAATGCTGTACTTTCTCCATGATAACCTCCAGATAAAGGTTTTTTCCTTTTTTTCTGTTTTCCAAGCTTTATTGTTAATTCGTTAGGGTAAGTTAACTTCTTACTAAGTATACTAAAAAATGGTTGAACAGCAGGTGGAAGAGGGTAGCTATAAGCAACAATCGTTTAGGAGGCTTCTAATTCAGAGAATGATGCTTTTTAGTATTAGATTTATCATGGTTCTTCACGCTTTAGAGGAGTTAATACTAATACTTTAATAGTAACGGAGCTATACTAAATAGCGTTTTATATTATTTTTATAGGGTTCGCTAATACAGCCGAAACATTACTAGAGCAATTCCAAAAAATACTTTAAAATAATTTTTTTGTTTCTTTATTATACAAGGAAATTAATTTAGAGTTGGCATGAAATTTTATTTAAGTCTTAGATGCTTCTAAAGCATATATACTAAGGCATTTACATAATGTGGTAGAGGAATTTTGCTATTTTAATTTATCAATAAATCATTTCCTTAGAAAGTTTTTTACGATTTTGTGACAGTCGACACCCCATATAGGATTTGCTATAATGGTTACGATTACATAAAGTGAAACTTCCAGCATTGGAAAAAAGAGAGCTTTTAAAGAAATTTTGTTGGGTGTTTTACAATTTAACGTGTTAACATCCGTTATCAACTAATAGATTCATTAAAGTAGCATGGTCACGGGAGTTGCACAAGAAATACGACTTTGGAATAAGGCATGGAGGGTGAGGTGAGGCAAGATGGATCCGCTTTATCACTTGTATCAAAACAACTATTTAGTTGTAGCCGTCTTTATTTTACTAGGAATAATATTACCTTTGGTTGCGCTTACAGCAGGACGCTTTTTAAGACCAAATAATCCAACCAAAGAAAAGCAGACGACGTATGAAAGTGGGGTTGAACCAACTGGAAGCAGCTGGGTTCAATTTAACGTTCGATACTATATGTTTGCGTTATTATTCGTTTTGTTTGATGTGGAAACTGTCTTTTTGTATCCTTGGGCGGTAGCGTACGATTATTTAGGAATTTTTGCTTTAATTGAAATGGTTATCTTTATGATTATGTTATTAATCGGATTAATTTATGCGTGGAAGAAGAAGGTGTTAACATGGATCTAAATTTGGATAGCATCACTAAGGCAGAGCGAGAAGAGCTAGAACGTAACGTCTTTTTTACCACATTAGAACAAGTGAAAGCTTGGGCTAGAAGTAACTCGTTGTGGCCGTTGACCTTCGGGTTAGCTTGTTGTGCCATCGAAATGATGGGAACGGGAGCGTCTCACTATGACCAAGACCGTTTTGGCGTTATTTTTAGAACGTCTCCGAGGCAGTCAGACTGTATGATTGTATCTGGAACGGTGACAAAGAAAATGGCACCAATCCTAAAGCGTTTGTATGATCAAATGCCTGAACCGAAATGGGTAATTGCAATGGGATCCTGTGCGACTGCAGGTGGACCATATGTAAAATCATATGCTGTCGTTAAAGGGGTTGACCAAATCGTACCAGTAGATGTGTATATCCCTGGTTGCCCGCCAAATCCGGCAGCATTAATTTATGGAATTAACAAGTTACAAGAGAAAATCCGCTATGAAGCTAAGACTGGGAAGCGGGTGATCAGTCGATGAGTGATGAAAAAGCAAAAGCCGCAGCTGCCGCAAAAGCGAAAGCTGCAGCAATGAAGAAATTGCGAGAAAAAGAACTTGAAAAAGCTAGACAATCGGAAGCGGTTTCAAGTGAAAATAAGGAAGTAACGGAAGAAAAAGCAAGTGCAGACGCTAAAGCAAAGGCCGCAGCAGCAGCGAAGGCGAAAGCAGCGGCAGCGGCAAAAGCGAAAGCAGCCGAAATGGCGAATCAGGAAGCAGGTAACGAAGGGGCCAGCGAGGAACCAGCGAGCGCAGATGCGAAAGCAAAGGCCGCAGCAGCGGCAAAAGCGAAAGCAGCGGCAGCGGCAAAAGCAAAAGCAGCCGCAATGGCGAAGCAAGGAGCAGGTAACGAAGGGGCTAGCGAGGAACCAGCGAGTGCAGATGCGAAAGCAAAGGCTGCAGCAGCAGCGAAGGCGAAAGCAGCGGCAGCGGCAAAAGCGAAAGCAGCCGCAATGGCGAAGCAAGGAGCAGGCGGCGAGGAGTCAGCAGGCGCAGATGCGAAAGCAAAGGCTGCAGCAGCAGCGAAGGCGAAAGCGGCGGCAGCAGCAAAAGCGAAAGCAGCCGCAATGGCGAAGCAAGGAGCAAGCGAAGAAGCAACAGGGGACGATGAGAAAGCGAAGGCCGCAGCGAAAGCGAAAGCAGTTGCAGCAGCAAAGGCCAAGGCCGCGGCGGCAGCAGCAGCTAAGAGAAAAGCAGCTGGTGGAGCTGGAGACGGTGATGATGAAAAAGCGAAAGCGAAGGCAGCCGCTATTGCCAAGGCAAAAGCCGCAGCAGCAGCGAAGGCCAAGGCAGCTGGTGGCGAAGCCCCTACTGCTGATGCCGAGCAGGAGCAACCATCACCGAATCAACAGTACCTTGATAAGTATTTAAAGGTGATTAAAGAAAATTTAGGCGAAGATGTGCTAGAAGATGCCTATATTAATAGACTAGGCAAAGACATTCCTACTTTAGTAGCGAAGAAGGAAACGTACTTTAAGCTTGCTCAGTTTTTAAAGCATAATGAGCAGCTTGCGTTTGATTACTTATCTGAGCATCATGGTTCAGATTTTGAAACACATATGGAAATTTATAATCACATGTATTCTTTTAAAACGAAGGAAAACATCGCATTAAAGGTTAAAATTGACCGTGATGAACCTACGATTGAATCGATTACTCCTGTATGGGATGGAGCAAATTGGCCTGAAAGAGAATCATATGATTTACTAGGGATCGTTTTTACAGGTCATCCGAACCTAACGCGAATTATGCTTCCTGATGATTGGGTAGGGCATCCCCTCAGGAAAGATTACGAGCAGCACGACGAGGAGGTGTAACGAATGCTACGTACGGAAGAAATGTTATTAAACGTAGGTCCACAGCATCCAAGTACTCACGGTGTATTCCGTCTAGTTGTCAAAATTGACGGTGAGATTATTAAAGAGGCGATCCCAGTTGTCGGCTATTTACACCGCGGTACAGAGAAGCTTGCGGAAAACCTTCAATATACGCAAATTATTCCTTACACAGACCGAATGGACTACTTATCAGCTATGACAAATAACTATGTTCTCTGTCATGCGGTCGAAACGATGATGGAGTTGGAAATTCCAGAGCGTGCGGAATACTTGAGAGTCCTCGTGATGGAGCTAGGACGTGTCGCTAGTCACCTCGTATGGTTTGGTACATATTTACTTGATATTGGGGCAATGAGTCCATTCTTATATGCTTTCCGTGAGCGTGAGATGATCATTAACTTATTAAATGAGATTTCTGGCGCAAGATTAACGTTTAACTATATGCGTGTAGGTGGAGTTAAATGGGACGCACCTCCAGGGTGGATTGAAAAAGTAAGAGATTTAGTTCCATACCTCCGCAAAGAGCTAGAAGGTTATCATAACCTTGTAACAGGTAATGAGATCTTCATGAGCCGTATTAAAGATGTAGGAACGTATACGAAAGAAGAGGCTATTAAGTACTCGTTGAGTGGTGCCAATATCCGTTCAACAGGTGTGAATTGGGATTTACGTAAAGATGAGCCATATTCGATTTATGATCGTTTTGATTTTGATATTCCAGTGGAAGAAAAAGGCGACTGCTGGGCACGTTACATGTGCCGTATGAAGGAGATTGAAGAGTCGATCAAGATTATCGAGCAAGCCGTTGAGCAATTTCCTAGTGAAGGTCCGATCCTAGCCAAAACACCAAGAATTATTAAACCACCAGCAGGGGAGACGTTCGTTCGTATCGAGTCACCACGTGGAGAGATCGGCTGTTATATCGCAAGTCAAGGTAAGAAAGAGCCTTACCGCTTAAAGTTTAGAAGACCATCTTTCTATAACCTTCAAATTTTACCAAAATTATTAGAAGGGCAACCAATCGCCAATTTAATTGCTATTTTAGGTGGAATTGATATTGTCCTTGGGGAGGTTGACGGCTAATGATTAATGATCTCCTGACATCAGCGCCGAGTTGGACAAACTTTTTAATTTATTTTGCATTAGGAGCTGCCCTTTTAGGGGCGGTATTAGGGTTTGTTACGTACGCCATTTTGGCAGAGCGTAAGGTTTTAGGTTTTATGCAGCTTCGTGTAGGACCCAACCGTACAGGTGGTGGACTTGGTTTACTACAAACCGTAGCCGATGTATTAAAGCTATTATTAAAAGAAGATACAATCCCTAAGAAGGCAGATAAACCACTATTTATTTTGGCGCCAATCATTGCCTTCGTTCCAGCATTTGTAGTATTAGCTGTTATTCCTTTTTCTGAAAATCTTTACTTTACAGACATTGGAGTCGGACTTCTATTCTACATTGCCGTTTCTGGAATTACGACCATTGGAATAGTTGCTGGTGGTTGGGCATCAAATAATAAGTACGCCTTAATGGGTGGAATGCGAGCGGCGGCTCAGATGATTTCATATGAAGTACCTCTTGTACTATCAGTTGTAGGGGTCGTTCTATTAACTGGAAGCTTAAACTTAATTGAAATTGTTAATGCTCAAGCTAATCTATGGTTCTTTATTCCGCAAATTTTAGGTTTCCTAGTGTTTGTTATTGCGGCAACCGCTGAGCTGAATCGAGTGCCATTTGACTTACCTGAAGCCGAGTCAGAGCTAGTCGCTGGTTACCATGTTGAGTATTCAGGTTTCCGTTGGGCGTTTTTTATGCTAGCTGAATATGTTTATTTATTCGCGATGGCGTCATTAACGACTGTATTGTTCTTAGGGGGTTGGCAGCCGTTACCTTTCTTGGACTTTATACCAGGTGTCGTATGGTTTGCTCTAAAATTCTCTGCTGTTGTGTTCTTCATGATTTGGATGCGTGGTACATTCCCGCGTTTACGTGGAGATCAACTGATGGAGTTTGCATGGAAAATCTTATTACCAATTGCGTTAGTAAACATTATTATTACAGCATTAGTTAAAGAGTTTCTCTTATAAGAGGAAGTTCAAAAAGTCCAGGATACCCTCTGATAAAGTAGCCGTCGACGAAACGTCGAGGTCATCAGATCCTGTGCAAGCGTAGTATTCTAAACTGTAGCGCTTCGAACTTCTTGGATCTTTTTGTCCTCCTTTTTAAACATATTATTGAAGGAAGTGAAGAAGTAGTCGAATGGGAGTATCGAGCTCTGTGCCATAAGCCCTTCACTCTTTTAAAAGACTGCTTCCTTAATCACGACTAAGGAGTGATCACATTGTTAGGTCAAGGATTAGTCAAAGGGTTGAAATATACACTTAGTAACTTGACGAAAAAAAATGTGACGACAAGTTATCCGGATGAACCAATCGATATGCCGGATCGCTTTCGTGGCATACAGAAGTTTTATCCGGAAAAGTGTATTGTCTGTAATCAGTGTGCTAATATCTGTCCAACCGATTGCATTCAATTAACGGGTAAACCACACCCAGACCCGAATAAAAAAGGAAAAATTATCGACACATATGATATTAACTTTGAAATTTGTATCCTATGTGATTTATGTACAGAAGTTTGTCCGACAGAAGCGATTGTCATGACGAACAATTTCGAACTAGCTGAATACAGCCGAGATGATTTATTTAAAAACTTAGAATGGCTAGATGAAAACGATACGAACGTGAGGGAGGAAAATAAAGCATGAATGGAGAATTTCTAGCTTTCTTTATCCTTGCCCTTGTAGCGCTTAGCGGTGGTGTATTGATGATTAACTTGCGTAAAGTGGTTCATATCATCATCGCCTTAGCTTTTACGTTTATAAGTATCGCAGGGCTTTACGTACTGTTATCAGCGGAATTTCTAGCCTTCGTTCAAGTGCTCATATATGGTGGAGCGATTACGATTATGATGTTATTCGGAATTATGTTAACAAGACATGATGATAAGGTCTCCTCCGTAAGTATTTGGCGGACACTAGCAGCACTTGTTGGAGTAGCGGTATTCTTTATCATTATGTTTGTCGGAATCAATGATCTTTCATTTGGAGATCAAGTAACGAATCTACATGAAAACAATGTAAGACAAATTGGTATTGAGATTTATTCAAAATTTGTTATTCCTTTTGAAACAGTAGGGGTTATTTTACTAGTAGCTCTTGTTGGCGCCGTTGCTTTAGCTAAGAGTGATAATGAAGAGGAGGTAGATGAAAGATGAGTAGTATTCCTTTATCGGTCTATCTCGTTATAGCTCTTCTTCTCTTCTGTATTGGTATGTTCGGTGTGTTAACGAAGCGTAATGCTGTTATCGTTCTTATTTGTATCGAGTTAATGCTAAACGCGGTCAATATTAACTTAGTAGCATTTGCGATACACGGTGTTAACCCTGGTATTACAGGTCAAGTGTTTGCATTATTTACAATAACGGTTGCCGCGGCAGAAGCTGCTGTAGGCTTAGCCATCTTAATTGCTCTTTATCGTAATCGAAAAACGGTAAATGTCGATGAGATGGACTTAATGAAGCGATAGAAAGGGGCAGGTGATAGATATGATGGAAAATGCATGGTTAATACCACTGTTACCGTTCTTATCCTTCGTCATCCTCGTCCTCTTTGGTCGCAGGTTGAAGGAAAGCGGTGCATACGTTGGTATGGCACTTTCTTTCATCGCATTGATCATGTCAATCCTCGTATTATTCGAGCGAATGGCAGGTGAAAATGTATTAGTACAATTTGACTGGCTAGCAATTGGAGACCGAACGATTACGATGGGCTTTGAAGTCAATCAGCTCAATGCATTAATGCTCGTTATCGTAACGCTTGTTAGTTTTTTAGTACATACGTATTCGAAAGGTTACATGACAGCAACAGATAGCTATCGTGTACCTGTATTCTACTCTTATTTAGGGCTCTTTACGTTTGCGATGTTAGGGTTAGTTATTTCTCCTAACCTCTTACAACTATATATTTTCTGGGAGCTCGTTGGTGTTTGTTCATTCTTATTAGTTGGTTTCTACTTTTTCAAAACAGAAGCAAGAGCTGCTGCGAAAAAAGCATTTATCGTTACGAGAATTGGGGATGTCGGTTTATTTATCGGGATGATCCTCTTATTCTGGCAAGTTGGAAGCTTCGAGTTTGCTGCGATTTTTGAAGCGGTGAATGCGAACGGAATGACTGAAGGAATGATTACACTCATCGCGATCCTTATTTTTGTAGGGGCGGTTGGTAAATCAGGTCAGTTCCCGTTACACACATGGTTACCAGATGCGATGGAAGGTCCAACGCCTGTTTCGGCCCTTATCCATGCTGCGACGATGGTAGCTGCAGGTGTATACTTAGTTGCAACGATGTTCCCGTTATTTGCAGCTTCACCAGTTGCTTTAACAACTGTAGCGGTTATCGGTGGATTTACAGCGATCTTTGCTGCAACTATTGCTTTAACACAAAAAGATATTAAACGTGTCCTTGCCTACTCGACAGTAAGTCAGCTAGGATACATGATGCTTGCTTTAGGTTCTGCAGGCTATGTGGCTGCAGTATTCCACTTAATGACGCATGCTTTCTTTAAAGCATTACTGTTCTTAGCAGCAGGTAGTGTCATCCATGCTGTTCATACTCAAAACATTGAGGAAATGGGCGGACTGTGGAACAAGATGAAAACAACAGGGGTACTATTCTTAATCGGCTGTTTAGCGATTGCTGGTTTCCCACTGTTCTCTGGGTTCTTTAGTAAAGAGGAAATTTTATTAACGACGTTTGAAGATGGACGTTATGTACTGTTTGCTCTTGCTCTTGTTACCGCATTATTAACAGCAATCTATATGTTCAGATTGTTCTTCATGGTATTTACGGGTAAACCGCGTGGAGACCAAAGCAAAGTTCACGAATCTCCTGCGATTATGACGATCCCAATGATGGTGCTCGGGGTTCTAGCAGTCGTTTCTGGTTTCGTTCACACGCATTGGTTTGGAACGTTCTTAGGGGATTGGCTAAGCGATAGTCCGTGGACGAGAGGACATACTTATCTGCACGATCCAGGCTGGATTATGCCAGTAGCTATTCTCGTTTCTTTACTCGGTATTTTCATTGCTTGGTTAATTTATGGAAAAGGCATTATTTCCCGAGAAAGATTAGCACATGACAGCAGCTTGTACATGGTGCTTTACAACAAGTATTACATTGATGAACTTTATAATCGTACGTTTGTAAAAGGAACGACGATCTTAAGTTACACGATGTTATACATTGAAAAATACATTATCGAGTTTACCGTTCAAGCCGTTGTGAATACGACGGATGCACTTGGGCGACTAAACGCTCGTTTACAAAATGGTCAGGTCCAAACGTATGGGGCTGTGGCGTTTCTAGGGTTAGTCGTTATCCTTGCCGTCTTGACCTTGACAGGGGGGTACTTCAGATGATTGATTCATACTTACTTTCCTTACTCATCTTCTCCCCACTTGTAGGGATTATCATCTTAGCTTTTGTACCTAAAGGGCAGCATCAGCTAATAAAGTTAATTGGTTTATTAACAACCTTATTACCTTTAATTCTAGCGCTTATTGTTTATGTGAACTTTGATCATGCAGGATCAGGAAATCAGTTTGCAGAAACAAGAGATTGGATTAATTTTAGTAATAGTGGTTTGTTAGCGTATGGGGTTAATCTTGCCATTCCATATGAATTAGGCTTAAACGGATTTGGAATGGTACTCGTTTTATTAACAGCGATTGTATCAACACTTGCTGCATTAGCTTCCATTATTCAAGTTAAGTCAGGTTGGAAAGCGTACTTCATGTTATTCCTATTACTAGAAATCGGAATGCTCGGGGTATTTGCTTCACAAAACTTATTCCTATTCTTCTTATTCTTTGAGTTAACGCTCATCCCAATGTACTTCTTAATTGGTAGATGGGGCTTCTCAGATCGAGAAAAAGCAGCGAATAGCTTCCTGATTTACAATGGATTAGGATCAGCAGTTTTACTTATTGCAATTGTTACGTTGTTTGTTGTTACAAACACGACGAATATCGATCAAATTTCAGTGATCATGCAAGTCGTTGGTCCTGAAGCAGATAATCTTAAATGGGGATTACTTATTGCTTTACTCGTAGCATTTGGTGTAAAACTACCAATCTTTCCTTTACACAGCTGGATGCTTCGCGTACACGTTCAAGCACCACCAGCCATTGTCATGCTTCACTCTGGGATCCTATTAAAGATCGGTGCTTACGGTTTAATTCGTTTTGGGGTCGGCTTTTTCCCAGAACAAGTAAGTCAAATGGCTGTAGTCCTTGCGATCTTAGGGGTTATCAACCTTTTATACGGTGCATATTTAGCACTTATTCAATCCGATCTAAAGATGGTACTGGCGTATTCGAGTATCTCACACATGGGGATCGTTCTTATCGGTGTTGCGGCATTAAATGATGTCGGTTTACAAGGGGCTGTCTTCCAAGTCGTGTCTCACGGATTAATTTCTGCGTTACTATTCTTCTTAATCGGGGTTTACTATGAGCGTACAAATACGTCGCTTATTCCGAATTTAAGCGGTTTAGCCCGCTCGATGCCAATCGCTTCAGGATTTTTATTAGTCGGGGCAATGGCTTCACTCGGATTACCAGGAATGTCTGGGTTCATCAGTGAGTTCTTAGCGTTTTTAGGTTTATTTAGAGAAATGCCAATTATTGCAGCTGTCGGTACATTAGGTATTATTTTAACTGCTGTTTACTTATTAAGAGCCGTTTTAAATGTTACATTTGGTCCAACACCTGATCAGTTAAAAGAACTGAAGGACATTAGACCAATCGAAATGGTACCTGTACTTGTATTGTTAGCATTCATTGTGTTAATTGGTGTATATCCAAGTGTGTTAGCTGAACCATTACAAGCATCATTACAATTCATCTTAGCAGGGTTAGGGGGGTAACGATTATGGATTTAGAAACACTACTTAGCTACCCATGGGGAATTATGGCACCAGAGTTTACAATACTAATCGTTGCAACTCTCCTATCCATACTCGATATCTTTATGAAAGACAAAGTAAATCGAAATGTACTAGGATGGTTGGCAATTGGTGGGGTTGTACTCGCACTTATCTTCTTAATCGGTCAATTTGGAGCACCAGTCCAAATGATCTTATATGATACGTACCGATTAGATGCTTTTTCAGTAGCCTTTAAGCTCATTTTGTTAGTTGGAACATTATTTGTCTTATTGCTCGGATTAGATTACGGTCAAAAAGAAATTAAATACCGCGGCGAGTTTTTCTACCTCTTATTAACTGCATTACTAGGTGGAATGATCATGTCATCAAGTGCTGATATGATCACACTATTTGTCGGGTTAGAACTATTATCTCTATCGTCTTACGTCATGGCAGGTCTTAGAAAAAATAATCTCCAATCCAATGAATCTGCATTTAAATATGTAGTGAATGGTGGAGTTGCAACAGCGATTACGTTATTCGGTATGAGTTATGTGTATGGTTTAACAGGCTATACGAATTTATTTGATATTAGCGATGCATTACAAAATCCGGTTGTCTTAGAAAATAGTTTTCTGTTAGCATTCGCGTTCTTCTTAGTGTTTGTCGGTCTTGCTTTTAAAGTAGCTGCTGTTCCATTCCATATGTGGTCGCCAGATGTGTATCAAGGTGCACCTACACCAGTTACAGCGTTTCTAAGTGTCGTTTCAAAGACAGCTGGGTTTGCCCTTATTCTAAGGTTCTTACTCGTTGTCTTTGGTGGAGCGCAAGGCATTGACCTTCTACAGCCATTGCTGTTAGATACGCAAATCTATATCGCGGTTATTGCAGGGTTAACGATGATCGTTGGTAACGTTATGGCTCTTCGCCAAACGAATGTGAAACGATTATTTGCTTACTCGAGTGTCGCACAAGCTGGGTACTTATTAGTGCCTTTTGCAACACTTTCAATCGTCATGTTTGAAAATGTTTGGTTCTACTTAGTTGCTTATCTTTTCATGAACCTAGGTGCGTTTGCGGTATTACAACTTGTCACTTCGCAAACAGGTACAGAGGACTTAAAAGGATTTGCAGGCTTAGGCCAGCGCTCGCCACTAATGGCGGTCGGAATGGGAGTATTCCTCGTTTCATTAGCGGGTATTCCTGTAACTGCTGGATTTATGGGTAAATTCTATATCTTCATCGGTGCGTTAAGTACGGGACATTTCATCCTAGCTTCGGTGATGATTGCAACATCTGTCATTTCCTACTTCTATTATTTTGGAATTATGACGCAAATGTTCTTTAGAAAAACTCACACGACTGAACCGATGCGAGTTCCAGTTGGTGCAGCTATTGTCATTATCGTTGCGATCGTTGCAACGATTGGATTAGGTATTGTTCCGCAAGTAGCGATTGACTTTTTCAATACAAACTTTGATTTCTCACAAATCTTTACGCGAATTTAATGAGTTCGTGGAAAGCCGAAGGGCCCTCGTCTGGGGGCTCTTTTTTTATGCGCGAGACTGAAGCTCTGCACTTGTCGATTCGGGACAAATAATATTTCGATTTTGGCGTAAATAATTGGCATTGGACTTTGATTTAAGAAATAAATCTTAATTATGGAAATAGTACTTTCTATTCAGAGGTGATGTCAGACCATGAAACTAGGCGTAGAAGGGGGATCCCTTAATTCTTTTATAGAAATGGAAATGATTGATATAAGTTGGTTTTGAGCTCGTGGTGTGAAAGAAAGCTTTAAACGACTTTCAGGAACTAGTAAGAAATGAAAAAGGATAAATTAATCGTTCGTTAACAGTGCTTAACAGTGCTTAATGAAAAAGCTCTTTTCTCAAAAATTTTAGCTTTTAGCTTTTTGACCGTTACTGAAGTAAAAGCTTGGTTCGTCAAGCTTTTAGCGCATGAGGCTTTTTAAAAAAATGGGTTTAAAAAATAGTAAATGGTGGAATGGAATGAAGAGTGTTTGTTGTAGTGACCCCATTTTTCGACATTTTTCTGCAAAAAGATTTTGTAGTTTTGTGTATATTTCCAAGGAAATGTAGATTTTTATCAAGAAATCGGTTATCATGTATTTTGCATTGCTTTGTTTACTTTGGGAAAAATGTACCTTTTCATGGAAAAGGTAATTAAAGTATATTTATCAATGCAATGATGTATCAATCGATAAAGGAGTAACCTCATCATGATGGATGGCTTTGGAATGCAAGGTTTGCTACATATTACAGTTAATTTAATGTTTGTAGTGATTACTTGGTGGGCTCTTCAGTCTTTTAAGTTTGATCTTTTTTTTAGAGATCCTAAAGGACCTAAAGCTAAAACATTAATGATTTTGCTGACGATCGCTATTGCGCATCTAGTGAGTAGCTTCTTTTTGGATTATCTGAATTGGTCAACGATGCTAAGATACTTATTTTAAATCAAGTGAAGTCAAGACATACACGGTTTTTCAAGTTTAGCTTATGTTGCAAAGGTTTTGGTCATATACACTTCTTGTAGTATCCGACTCTAACTTCTATATACTAATTGCCTCACTTGTGCTAAACAGGAACCTTTCTGATTTCTGAATGGAGTTGTCGAAAGTTGACTGTAACTTCCATGTATGTAAAGCCTCTCAATGGAAAAAATGTTACTAATTAATTGTTTTGTAACGGAGAGGGGCTTACAGAGAGATGAAAAAAATAGTGCCGATTGTAGGATTGTTTTTCCTATTTGCAATGAGTATGTTAACACATGGGGAATCGAAAGAACAAACACAACTAGTTGATATTGTTCACTTGATGGAAGAGCAAGATGTTCAAATTGAAGATTGGAGACTGTACACGAGAGGGACGGGAAAAGAAGTCAAAGATATTAATGAGTATGAAGAACAGCTTCATGACTTAATGGCTTCTGAAAGTCAATTTCAATGGGACACAACAAAGTGGCGACAAAACGAACATTGGAAAGTGACTGGAAATAATGGATTTGAACAGCTTACTGTTCTAGCTTACCCTCTAGATGAACACTACTCCATGTACCTCATTTATGAAATGGTGGGAACAGGCTTCCCAGATGATGTAGAGACTGCAACGTCGTTTTTTCTAGAACGCTTGGACCAGTTGTATGTAGAAACCCCGACTGTTTTTACAACCGTAACAGGGCACCGCGAGGAAATCACAAAAGATTCTATGTACGATTTTGGATCTAACATTATAAAGAAGTTCTCCGCTGAGAAAGTTGAAGAATTAAAAGAGGAAACTTTTGTATCAATCTCTGCATATAATAAACAGTGGGTACACTCTCTCGATACGAACGGAAACAACATGAACTTGCAGGTTGCGCTAAGACAAGATCCAAGGTTGGGCGCTAAAACAACCATAACAATAGGAACGCCGATAATTACGACTGAATATTGATATATAAGAGACGCTGAAAAAAAGACGCGGAGGGGAATACGTTGGAAAAAATTATCGTCCAAGGCGGTAACCAGCTCTCTGGCTCTGTTAAAGTTGAAGGAGCTAAGAATGCTGTCTTACCAGTTATAGCTGCATCTATTCTCGCTAGCCGTGGCACTAGCAACATTTATGATGTGCCATCTTTGGCTGATGTATACACGATGGAGGAAGTTTTACGAAATTTAAATATTGATGTGACGTATAAAAACGGAACATTTTCGGTTAGGGCTGATAAACCACTCAAAATTGAAGCACCTTTTGAGTATGTAAGAAAAATGCGTGCCTCTTTCCTTGTAATGGGACCTTTACTGGCCCGCGTGGGTCATGCAAGAATCGCTTTACCAGGTGGTTGTGCGATTGGATCTCGACCGATTGATCAACACCTCAAAGGATTCGAAGCAATGGGGGCAGTTGTTGAAATTGGGAACGGATTTATTGAAGCGAAGATTGATGGGCGTCTACAAGGAGCTAAAATTTATTTAGACTTCCCAAGTGTAGGTGCGACAGAAAATATTATGATGGCTGCTGCAATGGCTGAAGGAACAACGATCCTAGAAAATGCAGCGGAAGAGCCGGAAATTGTGTGTCTTGCTAACTACTTGAATGCGATGGGAGCTAAAGTACGTGGAGCAGGAACAGGAACGATTCGCATCGAGGGTGTAGACGAATTAGTCGCGGCCGATCACACAGTAATTGCAGATCGAATTGAAGCAGGAACGTTCATGGTTGCTGCAGCAATTACAGGTGGAGATGTTCTGGTAGAAGGCGCGGTTTCTGAACATTTACGTCCACTCATTGCAAAAATGGAAGAAATGGGCGTTAAAATAATTGAAGAAGAAACAGGTCTTCGAGTAATTGGACCAAAAGAGTTAAAGCCAATTGATATTAAAACAATGCCACATCCAGGTTTCCCAACGGATATGCAAGCACAAATGATGGCGCTGCTTTTAAAATCAAACGGAACGAGTGTTATTACAGAAACAGTATTCGAAAATCGTTTTATGCACGTGGAAGAATTCCGTCGCATGAATGGAAATATTAAGATTGAAGGACGATCTGCGATTATTAGTGGACCTAGTTCACTACAAGGTGCTGAAGTTTCAGCAACAGACTTACGCGCAGGTGCGGCCCTCATTTTAGCTGGTCTTGTAGCGGATGGCGTGACACGCGTTGTTGAGTTAAAGCATATTGACCGTGGTTACGTAGATCTTGCTGGAAAGCTAAAGCAATTAGGTGCAAATGTAGAACGTATTGAAGAGATTGTTGAAGAAGAACTTCAAAATCAAGAAGCACCAGCACCATTAAAGATGAATACGAACCTTGTTTAATCATAATATGACTTAGGTGTCTTATACTAAAAAGTGTAAGGCACCTTTTTTGTGGTTTTACTAATGAAGATCATCACAATAAAAGAGTAAAAGAGCTTTCTTGAACATACACTCACTATTAACAGAATTTTATAAAAATATATTAAAAAACCTAAAGATTATGTAAAAAATATGAATTTGTAAACAAACTGAAAAATAAGTTCTATTTCATGACAAGCCCGCATAAAATGACTAGAGAGAAAAAGGATATCCCAAAAACTGGCTGGTAGAGCAAAATGCTAGCTTTTTCTAGCCGTGCATTATTTTATTATCACACCATCAGTGGGGGATACGCTGATGGAACTTTTAGTTTAAGTACTGGAGGCTTGGCATGAAAAGATTATTAATTATAGGTACTATTTTATGTAGCATCATTGTAGGTTTGCCTGCTATGCTTGTCATCATGTTTTCATCAGATGATCTTCAACCAACAACACCAGTCCAAACCGCCGCCTCAACAGGTACGGGCCAAGAACAGCTCGAATCATCAACTCCAATATCGATTGCCGTATATCGGACACAGCAAAGTAGAATTGAAGAAGTCCCGCTTGAAGAGTATGTCGTTGGTGTCGTCGCTTCCGAAATGCCAGCTGCCTTTGAACTGGAGGCACTAAAAGCTCAAGCGCTGACAGCGAGAACATTCATTTTAAAACAAATGCTTGAACCGAGCGATTTTGCGATGCCAGAAGGTGCAATGGTAACCGATACGGTCCACCACCAAGTATACAAGAATTTAGACCAGTTAAAAGAAGAGTGGGGCAAGGATTTTGACTGGAGAATTAATCGTATTCGAGAAGCGGTCGCACAAACACAAGGTCAAGTGTTAACGTATAACGGAGATCCAATTACAGCCGCTTTCTTTTCAACGAGTAACGGTTTCACAGAGAACTCTGAAGATTACTGGCCAAATGAAATTCCATACTTAAGAAGTGTTGAAAGCCCTTGGGATACAAACTCACCAAGGTTTACATCTACCTCAACTATTTCTGTAGGTGAATTCCAGCAAAAGCTAGGCGTCCAATTGCCATCCGATGGTTCAGTAGGACAAATTACAAACCGTACAGATGGAAAACGTGTCGCTAAAGTCAATATAAATGGAAAAGAATTAACGGGTCGTCAAGTGCGAGAAAAGCTAGGACTTGACTCTAGTGACTTTAATTGGAAGCGTCAAGGAGATCAAGTTGTCATTGAAACAAAAGGTTGGGGTCATGGTGTTGGGATGAGCCAATACGGAGCAAACGGTATGGCCCAAGAAGGAAAGACCTACCGCGAAATTATCGAGCACTATTACCAAGGAGTAGCAGTTTCACCAGTTGACCCGTACATAGGTCAGTTGGTCGTTAAGAAAGATTAAGGATTTTCCTGTGAGTTTAGAGAACTAAAGTAGCAGTTTGGATAGTTATTTTTCCTATTATTGGGATAAGTGTGAGCCAAAGTAGAGATTAGAACAGTGAGTTTCCTGTTACTGGGAGTAATGTGAGCTAAAATAGTAGATAGAACAGCATTATTCCTATAAATGGAAATGTTATGCCCTAAGGCACTGCTTACACCAAGGAATTATCGTTAGCGATAATAGAGATAGGGTCAACAATGAAAAGGTCGTATGGATTTGTTTTTGAACACTCCATGCGACTTTTTTTATTCTCGTTTTGACTGTGCTTCATAATGTTAGAAAGGTTTGACGTTTAAGAGGGGTCCTAGCTAATAGTAACCAACATTTTAAGGGCTTAGAGGACTGTGAGGACGGTATTAGCTTAAAACCATTTAAACTCATCAAACTCATCTAAATCATCTAGTATCTACTATAGTAGATGAAATAGCAGATCTACAGAACAGTTCAGCTGCCATCATTAGATCACTGTTTTTTTCATATATAACAGAAGGTAAAGCACTAAATTCATTTAATCTGAAAAATATTTTAAAATAAGATGCATAATTCTAATCACTTTGTCGAAAAATAATCAGAAAACTTTTTTTTGAAAATGTATATAATTTCTTGAATTTGATCAGAATGGTTGCTGAGGTGATGATCAAATGAGAGATGAAGAAAAACAACAATCTTCAAACGAATCAAATGAAACAAAGAAAACCAATGTCCAACGTTTCTTACGTAAGAAATGGATGTTACCTGCTGTTTACTTAGGAGCTGCTGCAATCGTACTTAGTGCTTTTTTCCTCATGCAAAATCAAGATAATACAGCTTTAGAAGATCCATCAGGAGTCTCACAACCAATGGAAGATGGAATTGAAGTACTAGAAGGTGAAGCTGTACCAGTTACAAGTGCAAACGAAGTAATTAAGATGCCAGTAGTTAACGAAAGTGAAGTTAATATCGTAGGATACTTCTACGACTTCAACGCATCAGCAGAAGAACAAGAAGCTGCATTAGTGTATTACAATAATATGTATTACCAAAACAGAGGAATCGATATCGCTACAGAAGATGGCGAAAGCTTTGAAGTAACTGCTGCTCTTAGCGGAACAGTTGTAAAAGCTGAAAAAGATCCTTTACTAGGACATGTTATTGAAATTAACCATGATAATGGTGTAATCACACACTATCATAGTTTAGAAGGTGTAGAAGTTGAGGAAGGTGCTTCAGTAAAACAAGGTGACATTATTGGACGTGCTGGACGCAATCTATATAATGCGGACGCAGCTGTACATGTTCATTTCGAAATCCGTCATAATGGTAATCCAGTAAATCCATTAGACTACTTCAATCAAAATCTTGAGACACTTGTAGATGAGAGCCATCGTATGGATGAAGACATCGCAAGCGCTGAAGAAGATGCTGGTGACAAAGAAGACACAGCTGATGAAGAAGATGCAACTGGTGAAGAAGACGCTAAAGATGACGAAAAGAACGAAGACAAAAATGAAGAACAACCAGAATAATAATTAATTGATCGGTGCCAGGCACCTTTAACGAATTACTGTGTTAAAGGTGCCTGGCACCATTTTTTTTCAACAATATTTTCAACAGCCATTCACCCATTTTTTTATTTTTAATATGATCGTGGTGGAAAGTTAATCTATCAGTAGTTACGAGATTTGGTAGAAAAAAATTCAACAATTTTTCAAAAAAACAGTTGACTAAGTATCTGAAAATTTGGAATAATGTGTACTATAAAACAATAAATTAAAACTGAACATAATTAAAATTCCCTGATTAAATCAAGGAACTTCTGTTATGTAATAATTTTTTTATTCTACATAATTAAGGTGGAATAGAAGTTTTGGAAAAACATATGAATGAAGAGGGACTGTAAACATACTAGATTTTTTTAAGAGTAATTATGATAGCGTTTTCACAATGGTTGAGATCACCTAAGAGGATGTGTTGCTCTACTAAAAATCAATTTGGTGAGGCACTAATGGATCTAGACGAAATAAAATTGAAAGCGCTTTAACTAACAAGGGGACGATTGAGATCTAAAATACTGTTCAATCGTTCAGTCTTAAATCAACCGTATTTGTATCTCTTCTAAAAAGCTGAATATGCGGTCAGTTTTTAGTCCATTAATCCATTAAGGAGGGAAAGAATTATGATTTACGTTTTTTTACTTATCACATTGTTCAGCTTTATTTTCGCCTTCCGCAAAAAGAAGCCGTTGTTTTTATCCGTTCCATTCGCGACAATTGGTGTTTATATGATCGTTCAAGTAGCGATGGTGCCACTACCCTTTTGGGAAACTGTAAAATTTATCTTCAGTTTAAGGTGATTGAATGACAAAAACGACTAGTTGTGCGAAGTGTAATAGCGACGAAACGGTAGTCATGAACAAGTGGCAATACTTCCTGTTTTTATCAACCTTACCCATTATAGTTACTCTCATCTTTAGTTTTATTTTTCACCCAGTCCTACTCATCTTTATTCTCATCGTCTATGTAGTCAACATGAAGATAGCCAAAAAGAAAACACCGTATATCATTTGCCGAAACTGTAAGCAAGTGGCACAGGGTAACGGAAGTAAGACCATGTGATCGTAACGAATTTTTTTTAAAACAACTAAAAGAGAGACATAAGACTGAACCGTACTCAAAGCTTTAAATATCCAACCATTTTGAAAGCGGTTACAAAAGTCACGAAAACTTAAGCGACAAAAGACCTAATCACTATTTAAAGGAGGTGAGAGTATGAAAAAAATCGATAAGTCTGTAGCAGATGCATATTTCAGAGCAAGAAACATTGTAGTTATTATTTGTTTAATTATTGGAGGCCTAGCGTCATTTGGAGTTGTAGCTTTCGCTGAGTCTCTTGTGAACGTAACATTCATGGGAATGCCGTTCCACTACTATATGGGAGCTCAAGGCGCAGTTGCAACTTTCGTTATCTTACTATTCGTAAATGCGATTGTAAGTGACCGAATTGATAAGAAATTTGGCATTGATGAGGAACAAAACACGCGTATTGGTGCTGGAAAAGCACTTGACCACTAATTGCATCTGACTAGGGACACTGACTTTTGATCAGTTGAAACCATCTCTTTTTAAAAAAGACAAAAAAAGTGAGGCTAGCACTTAAATAGAGTAACCTTCAACAATGATAGTCAACACGAAGGTTGAAAATCTTGAACGAAGGAAGTAACTCTAAAAAAGTGTAGCCTCCAATAAGCGACATTCATCATTAAGAAGTCTTAATGAATGAAAGAAAAAAGAACACTACTATTTTACCAAACTAGAACAAAAAATAGAAACCTTATACTAGGGGGGAAACAGATGGATTCTCAATCAATTGTTTCGATATTGATGATTATAGCAACATTTGGCCTTTATATCGGAATTTCCATTTATAATCGAGCAAAAGCAACATCTGACTTTTACGTAGCGAGCCGTGGGGTACCACCATTCTGGAATGGTATGGCGATCGGTGGAGACTGGATGAGTGCAGCATCCTTTATCGGGATGGCTGGAACGCTCATGATTTTAGGGTACGACGGTCTAGCTTACATAATGGGTTGGACTGGTGGTTACTTATTTTTAACGTTCTTATTAGCTCCACAATTACGTAAATACGGTCGTTACACAGTACCAGAGTTTATCGGTGACCGTTTTGATAGTAATGCAGCACGCTTAATTGCTGCGATTGCAACGATCATTATCTCATTCGTTTATATTATCGGACAGCTTTCTGGTTCAGGGGTAGTTATTGGACGTATCCTTAACATTGAATCGATGTATGGAACGATGATCGGGGTTGTCATAATCGCGATTTACGCTACTCTAGGTGGTATGAAAGGGATTACGTGGACTCAGGTTGCACAGTACATCATCTTAATTATTGCTTATATTATTCCGATCGTGTTCATGTCATTACAAGTAACAGGAAATCCAATGCCATGGTTAACTTACGGAAACGTTGTTACACAGCTTGGAGAGCTCGATAAGGAACTCGGTATCAGTGAATATTTCGCGCCATTTGCGCAAAGTGATAAAGCACAGTTTGTTGCATTACTATTTACTTTAATGGTAGGTACAGCAGCATTACCACACGTTATCGTTCGTTTCTATACAGTTTCAACGATGAAAGCAGCTCGTTGGAGTGGTGCGTGGGCACTTTTATTCATCGCGTTACTTTACTTATCAGCTCCTGCATATGCAGCATTCTCTCGTTTCATCCTAATGACGCAAGTGGCAGGTAGTCCAATTGATAACTTACCAGCTTGGACAACGAGTTGGGTAGATACAGGGCGTTTAAAGGTTGCCGATGAAAATGGGGACGGTGTTCTTCAATGGGAAGAGATCGTCATCAGTAATGATATCGTCGTAATGGCAACGCCTGAAATTGCAAACTTAGGAATGTTCGTTATCGGTTTAGTAGCAGCTGGTGCGATGGCAGCTGCATTATCAACAGCAGGTGGTCTATTAATTACGATTTCATCTTCATTTGCACATGACATTTACTATCGTTTAATGAACCCGCAAGCAAGTGATAAGAGACGTTTAGCTGCTGGACGTTGGGCGATTGTACTATCAACGATCGTAGCTGGAGTCGTTGCACTTGACCCACCAGGGGTTATTACACAAATCGTTGCTTGGGCATTTGCGATTGCCGGCGGAACGTTCTTCCCAGTTCTTTTACTAGGTGTATGGTGGAAGCGTTGTAACGCTAAGGGCGCGATTGCTGGTATGCTTTCTGGTTTATTTGTCACAATTACGTACATTCTTTTAGCTCGTCAAGGAATTACAATCTTTGGTATACTAGACACAGGTGCTGGTATTATCGGTGTTCCGGTGAACCTAATCGTAACGTATCTAGTGTCTAAAGCTACAGCAGCACCATCTCAACGCATCCAAGATGAAGTCATTGACCTACGTTACCCGGAACAAATGACTTATAAAGATGGCGAGGTATGGATGGATGAATCAGCTGGAAAATAAAGACTTATTTGAACAAATTCACAAGCACCCCCTTTTTCAAGGGGTGCTTGATTCTGAATTTGTAAACTTAATGGAAAAATGTACATTAAAGCATTATAACAAAGCAGAAAAAGTCCTTTATTCGAAAACACCACGAGAAGGGCTTCTTCTTATTTTAACAGGAATGGCTGAAGTGTATGTTCAAGGTGACGATGGCCTTTTTCAGCAAGAAGTGTTAGAGGTACTGCAAACAGGTGATATGATTGGTTTTTCTAGTTTAGCTGACTTCTTAGGCGAGCCGAACCCACATATTGCTAAGTATACTGTTGAAGTTCGTGCGGTAGAGGATTCGTATTGTTTGAAAATCCCGTACTCGGTCGTTGAAGCTCGGTGGGACGATGAAACGGTGCGTGATTTTGTACTTCGCCAAGTGGCGGTCCGCCTGCGAGATATTTACGGGTCTTTAGCTGAACAAGTGAAATTAGCGAACCAATGGGGTGAAAGTGATCCGTTTATTCGCCGAATCCAAGATTTAATGAATGAACCTGTCGTGTCCGTTGTCAAAGATGAAACGGTCCAGGTTGTCGCGAAAAAGATGGTTGAAAATAGAGCTAGCTCTGTCGTTGTCAATGATTTTGATGGAACATTAATTGGCATAATTACTGAAAAAGATATTGTCCAACGCGTCGTTGCAAACTTAAATAAAGGCCCATTGACGGCCAGAGATGTGATGACTGCTAACCCGATTACGATTTCAAGATATAGCTATTATTATGAAGCGATGTCTAGTTTTCTGTTAAATGGCATTAAACATCTTCCAGTTGTAGAGGATGAAAAAGTCATTGGTATGGTCACGCTATCTGACCTTTTACGCAAGAAAAACCGCGGTTCTATGGAGATTTTACAAAAAATCGAGCAGTCATCGTTCGAAAACCTACCAACGGTTAAAAGCGCCATTTATGACGTCCTTGGGCAGCTTATTAATGATGAAATTCCGACGGTGCACACGCTAGAAATCATTACAAAATTATACGATCGGCTCGTCAGCCATTGTTTAGATTTAGCTGTTGCCTCTTTAGAAGCGAAAGGAAAAGGGAAGCCGCCTGTTCCGTTTTGTTGGTTCCAAATGGGCAGTGGCGGTAGAGGAGAGCAGTTTCTTTTAACGGACCAAGACCATTTCCTTGTCTATGAAAACCCTGACAGTGACGACCTTGATATGGTAGAAGAATATTTTGCTCTGCTTGGCCAGGAAATCGTCGATCATTTGCATAAAGCAGGCTATAGACTTTGTATCGGTAAAATGATGGCCAATGAAGCTAGCTGGCGCGGCACGGTAAAAACGTGGCAAGAGCGCTTACGAGGGTGGGCGCTGCGAGCGACGAATGATAATGTGCTGTTAGGACACAACTTTATGTCTTTCCGGTACTTATATGGCGACGACAACCTTCACGATGAATTTGTAAAAATGGTCAAAGAGCAAATCGCAAGGTCACGGATTTATTTGTACCGCATGGCGGAGCAAGAAAGAGACCACCCTGTTCCGACACTTGATCACCCGATCCGTGCTTTGTTTGGATTAAGACGTGACTCGATTGATATTAAAAAGCATGCGCTGTTTCCACTGCATCATTGCTTACAAGTTTTATCAGCACATAACGGAATTATTGAGGGCACGCCATTGCAACGCCTCGATGAACTCGTGAAATTGAACGTGTTCACACCAGAAGTAGCTGACGATATCCGCTTCTCCTATGAGATCGTTTTAAAAGTAAGAGTCGAGCAAGCGTGGGGCAGATACCTTCGGAAAGAAGAAGGTACAAGTGAGGTCAAGTTCACCCACCTTCGCTCCCGTGATAAAGAGGAACTCATGATTGCCCTAAAAACCATTCGCTCCTTACAAAACCAAACGCTCGGAGCCTTTGGAATGATATAAGCATATTATAATGGTGCCAGGCACCTTCAACACTTTGCAGTGCTGAAGGTGCCTGGCACCGTTTCTACCATAAAAATGACATTTAATTATATACGGAAACTATTTTTTTACAATTCTTTTTTTAAACTATTTTTCGGAATATATTAAATATGAAGAAACTATTTCATTTTTGGGAGGAAATCTAGTGAAGCGAATTGTCATGGCTTTGGCCTCAATCTTATTATTATTTACTTTTGCTTTACCAACATCAAGTAGTGCAGCGGTCAACCAGACTGAACTCAACGCGTATTTGAGTGAAATTGGTTTGACACAAGGTGAACTGGAAGAGCAGCTGATGAAGCACTGGTTCTTAGAACTAAGTGATTTTGAGTCAGTTGACGATTTAAAAGTATTTCTTGGACCTGTCATTACCGATGAAAATTTACAAGAGTTACTAGATTTATATGAGCTTACGCTAGAAGAACTAGAAGAACTTCTTGCTGAGTATGGTGAAACACTAGATGACTATAGATTTATCGAAGATCTTAGTATGTCGGTTGAGTTTTACCTGATTGGCTTTGATTTTGACTGGGACGAGCTTCTTAGTGAGATCGACGCGCTTTTTGCTGAATTTGATTTAACAGATGAGGAAATTGAAAGATTAATCGCTCACTTTAAAACATTGGATTTAGAAGATCCACTATTTGAAGAACGTTTAGAGAATATCTTAGAACGCGCACTAGCACTTCCTGATTTTGAAAGTGCAGACGAGCTTTCAGCAGAAAATGTTGCAGAAATTTTAGCAATTTATTCTGATCTAATGGCGTTATTTGAACTCGATGCAAAGTATTTCCTTATCGAGGGAAGAGACAAAACGACGAAACAGCCGATTTCTCTGCAAACGTTAATTACGCTTGATAGTTTAGAAGGCTATAATCTATTAATTGAGCTTTACAACCTAGAAGGTGAATTCCTAGCTGATCTTATCATTACAGCGGATATGTTTGGTTCTGATATCATTGAAGAAACAGTTGAGGACTTAAAAGAAGTAACAGAGATAGTAAAAAAAGCTCCAGCTAAAGATCAATCGAAAACAGAAAAAGGAGCAAAGCTACCGAAGACGGCTTCAAACTCAATGCAAAACGCACTCATGGGCTTAGGTATGATGTTAACAGCTGTTATCATCTATCGCCGTATGAAAGTAAAAGGTGCCTAATGCGATGAGACTCGAAGAATATAAGACAAGAAGACGTAAGAAACAACGTCTTCTTCTTCTGTCTCTTTGCATTTTTCTTTTTGTCGGTGGTCTTTGGTTTACAACGACGAACGCTTACACCTTTTTAAAAGGGTATGGGCTATATAAAGTGAATGAAGCGGCGAAGGAAGTTCCAGAAACTGTAGAAAAGGCTCCTGCTAGTGACAAAAAGGAAGTCGCTGACGGTCCGCTTTATCCCGTGCGTCCCGAGCAGGGCGAATTAATGGGTGAGCTTTATATTCCAAAGCTTCAAGCGACATTGCCCATTTATCATGGAACTGACGATGACGAGTTAGATCGCGGGGTCGGTCATTTTAAGGGCAGTGTCTTACCTGGGGAAAAGGATAACAGTGTGTTATCCGGCCACAGAGATACCGTTTTTCGCAAGCTAGGGGAAGTTGGCGAAAAAGATGAACTCGTTGTTACAACGACAGCTGGAGAGTTTACGTACAGAATTAACAAAGTTCGGATTGTCGATGAGGATGATCGCACAGTGATCGTTCCAAGACCGAGAGCAACTTTGACGGTGACGACATGCTACCCGTTTGACTTTATCGGTTCTGCACCAGAACGCTATGTACTCGAAGCACATTTAATCAAGGTTAATTTAGATGTGAAGTTTACTGCTGCTGAAGGTTAAGGGTGCGTAAGAGCTCGATGAACTGTTTTATCTCATGTAAAACTTGAATGCGTTAGTTTCTAGCCTTAGGGTCTGGGACTAACGCTTATTTCTTTTGTAGGCAGTCGCCCGTTTTTAAAAAATTTAAATAAAATCTGTAAAATTTAACACTTTGTTATGGAAAAAATTTAGAAAATTCGGTAAAATGAAATCGTTGTCATATAACAAAGAAATTATTCCTTTGGAAATAACGGACGCTCACTCAATCAAATAGGGATGGCAAGTAGGTGGACCGCAATCTTTGTTAAGGTTGTTTTCTCGTACCCTGGTGCATTTTGCTAGAGAAACGTCTGCGTTGTAAGACTTTGCTTTTACCCGCTTAAGCAGGGATGGAGCTGTAACCGCCCTATACCAATAAGTCAAAATAAAAGCCTAAGTTAAATAGTATAGCTGCTTTTATGAAAACAGCGCTATTAGTAACGGTACTAGACATTAAAAAATGGCAGTTTTTAAGTTTAAAAGGATCCGTACAACCAAGCAATACAGACTGAACGTTCACTAAAAATAAAGAAAAATTCGTTGATTAAGAAATAAACAATAGATTTGAAACGAACAAGGGGAGATTGTTATGTTCTGGAAAAAGAAGTTGTTGCATTACCAACTAGACCAACAGCCCTCACTCGATACACCGCTACGTGATTTATCTTTTACTGTATTTGATACAGAAACGACAGGCTTTGCCGTAGGTTCTAAAGATCGTGTCATAGAAATTGGAGCTGTTCAAGTTGAAGGATTAATGGTAACTGACAATCGATTTCAAACGTATGTAAATCCAGAAAGAAACATCCCACCACAAATAACAGAACTCACAGGGATTGGGCAGCATCATGTTGACAATGCGCCTAGTTCAGTCGAAGCGATCGAGGCATTCTTTCAATTCATTGAAAAGACAAAAAGTGGTGGTTGGGTAGGACACTACTTAAGCTTTGATGTCATGGTGATTCGAAAAGAGCTGCAACGAGCAAAATATACATTTGAACAGCCGCTCTATATCGACACACTTGATATGCTTGGTTATTTAGTTCCATCATGGGATATGCGTGACCTAGAACAATATGCTAGGTCATTTGGTACAAATATTTATGAGCGTCACAGTGCAATTGGCGATGCCTTAACGACGGCTCATCTTTTTGTTGAACTGCTCCGTCTGCTAGAAGAAAGAGGCAAAACGACACTTGCAGACCTCGTCCAAGTCACAGACGCTAACAATCGCAACCGCGTCCTGCAATTCTAATTATGGTGCCAGGCACCTTTAACCCTTCATTGTGTTAAAGGTGCCTGGCACCATTTTTAGTAAAAAAATTTCAGAAAAATTTTTCATCTAAAACCCTAGGCTGTAATTTTACGAAAACCTCATAATACGAACGGTTGAGCGCTAGTAGACAAAACACAAAATTCTTGAAATTATATAATTTTTTAATACATAATTCCTTTACCGCATGAAAAAATGCCTTGTCCTGCTTGACTTTTTGGTATATATACCCTTGCTCCTTAATAAAATGTACCAATCACCAACATTGATTAGGAGGCGAGTGGTGTGCACGATTACATCAAAGAACGTACTATCAAGATAGGCAGGTACATCGTCGAGACGAGGAAAACGGTCCGAACGATTGCAAAAGAGTTTGGCGTTTCCAAGAGCACTGTACACAAGGACTTAACAGAACGATTACCTGAAATCAATCAAGAGTTGGCAAATGAAGTTAAGGAGATTCTTGAATACCATAAGTCGATACGCCACTTACGCGGTGGTGAGGCAACGAAGGTAAAGTATAAAAAATCAGACCAACCGAACGAAAAAGTTGTAAAAACACAAAATTGAAAACAAAAAATCAATCCCTGTATTGACAAAATATGATAAAATAAAACATTAGTAGGATTACAGCAAAAATGCTGTCGAATGATTTGCAAAACAGGGAGGATAACACTAATGTTCGGTAGGGATATAGGGATTGATTTAGGTACAGCAAATGTTCTTGTGTATGTCAAAGGGAGTGGAATTGTTCTAAATGAACCTTCAGTGGTAGCTTTAGATACAACGACTGGAAAAGTACTTGCTGTAGGAGATGAAGCGTTTCGAATGGTCGGACGAACACCAGGAAATATCGTTGCTTTACGTCCCATGAAAGATGGGGTGATCGCAAACTTCGAACTAACAGAAGCAATGCTCAAACACTTCTTAGGTAAAATTAACGTAAAAGGATTTTTCTCAAAGCCGAGAATCTTAATTTGTTGTCCGACAGAAATTACTTCTGTTGAACAAAAAGCAATTCGAGAAGCGGCAGAGAAAAGTGGTGGCAAAAACGTTTACTTAGAGGAGGAACCGAAAGTAGCTGCGATTGGTGCTGGAATGGATATTTTTCAACCGAGCGGTAACATGGTCGTAGACATAGGCGGTGGGACAACAGATGTTGCTGTTCTTTCAATGGGTGATATCGTCACCGCCTCTTCTATAAAAATAGCTGGAGATAAGTTTGATCAAGAGATTCTCAACTATATAAAAAAGAAGTACAAGCTCCTTATCGGAGAAAGAACTTCTGAAGAAATCAAAAAGCAAGTCGCAACGGTATTTCCAGGTGCTCGTCAAGAAGAATTGGAGATCCGCGGACGGGATATGGTAAGTGGACTCCCAAGAACGATTACAGTGTATTCTGATGAAATTCAGGATGCCTTAACAGAATCTGTTTCTTATATTGTACAAGCTGCCAAATCTGTACTAGAAAAAACACCACCAGAATTATCGGCTGACATCATTGATCGCGGTGTGATTTTAACAGGTGGAGGCGCTCTTTTGCATGGAATCGACCAGCTGCTAGCTGAAGAGCTTAAAGTTCCAGTTTTTATTGCAGACGAGCCGATGCATTGTGTAGCAAAAGGAACAGGGATCCTGTTAGAAAACCTAGATAAAATGACTAGAAGGAAAATTAGTCTTTAAATCAACCCAGCGGTACTGCGACAAAGATACGACGCGCTACCGCCTTAAGATAAATTTGAACGCTATTGATAAAGGTGCAAAGTCTCATAATCTCGGAAAAACAGGATAATCCCAGTTTTCAGAAATACACCTACTAGAACGGCTATCGAAAGACTTACGCATCTGTTTTTACACAAAACAGAAAAAATTACCTCTATCCATGTCATAGTGTTTAGGCGATATAATAGAAGAATAGATAGATGGAACTACTTACTTAACAATGACACTCATTCGGCCGATGAAATAAATGAAGCGTGAATTTGTTGAAAAAGAAGCACCCATCAACAAATTAACACGTTAATTCATTAAAGGTGCCTAATTAACACGTTAATTCATTAAAGGTGCCTGGCACCGCATAAGGAGGAAGGTCATGCTTCGCGGTATTTATGGTTCGGCTGCGGCGATGATTGCCCAACAACAGCGACAAGAGATGTTGACCAATAATTTAGCGAATGTCAATACGCCTGGCTACAAAGCAGACCAAGGGTCATTACGTTCGTTTCCAAATATGCTCATTCAAGCGATGAACACTTCAAACAAGCAGCCTGGCTCTCATTTTGTAGGCTCTTTAGCAACGGGTGCTTATCTGCAAGAAAGAACACCGAATTTTATTCAAGGTGACCTGCAACAAACGGGCAATAACACCGATCTGGCTCTTCTTCAAGGAACGGTTCCAGTCAACGAAGAAGGCAGACAGGGCGCATTGTTTTTTACGGTGCAAAATGCTGACGGTGAAGCTCGTTATTCCCGCAACGGAAACCTCGCAGTGAACGGACAAGGTTTCCTAGTAAATAGCCAAGGCTTTTATGTGCTAAATACAGCAGGCCAACAGATCCAGGTTGGCAATGAAGAATTCCGCGTTAATCGTGAAGGCTTTGTCTTCAATGAAGCAGATGCTCCATTAGGACAGATCCAAGTAGCTCTTGCTGAAGATCCAATGCAGCTAGTAAAAGAAGGCGATGGCCTGCTTCGTTTTACAGCAGATGGTCAGTTGCCTACTGCGATTGGAAATGGACAAGCTACCTATCAAGTCCAGCAAGGGTTCATTGAACGCTCAAATGTAGACTCTGCCCAAACGATGACAGAAATGATGAGTGCCTACCGTAGTTTTGAGGCAAACCAAAAAGTACTACAAGCCTATGATCGCAGCTTAGAAAAAGCAGTAAATGAAGTTGGACGAATTGGCTAAGGAGGTGTAATGACATGAACACATCGATGATGACGGCATCTGTAACAATGGGACAATTGCAAAAGAAAATGGATACGATTGCGCATAATATGGCTAATACGAACACAACAGGATTTAAGCGCCGTGAAGCCAGCTTTTCTGATCTATTATTCCAACAAGTCAATAATCAGATCGTTCCATCAATGGAAACCGGACGTCTTACACCAAATGGTCTTCGTGTCGGTGCAGGCGCTAAAATTGGCCAAACAGCATTGAGAACGGAACAAGGGTCCATTCAGCAAACGGATCGACCATTAGACCTTGCGATTCAACATCCCAATCATTTTTTTCAAATAGAAGTGACTAACAATAACGGCGAGCGAGAAGTACGTTATACGCGAGACGGTGCTTTTTATTTTTCACCTAACCCGAACAATCCGAATGTACTTAATATCGTAACAGGACAAGGACACCTTCTGCTCGGTCAATACGGACCAGTTACTGTCCCAGCTGAGCACTCCGAAGTTCAAATAGATCAAAATGGAGTGATCTCTGTTATACTTAGAGATGGAACAACAACCGTACCAGCAGGTCAACTCGAAATGGTAAGAGTCCAACGACCGCAAATTCTTGAACAATTAGGTGAGAATTTATTTGGACTTCCAGAAAATTTAATTGAACAAGGCTATGTACCAGCAGATATACTAGGAGTCATTGCCGCTGGTCAAGTTAGCATAAAACAAGGTGCTTTAGAAATGTCTAACGTAGATATGGGGAGAGAAATGTCAGAGATGATCTTAACCCAACGTTCGTACCAATTTAATGCCCGCTCCATTTCAATGGCAGACCAAATGATGGGGTTAGTAAACTCCATCCGTTAGTTTTAGTAATGAATGAACGAAAAGGCTAACGCTACCATGTTGTATGGATAGGCGCTAGCCTTAGCATTTTTTAGATATAGCTTTACCTAGGAATTCGACAACCCTACTATACTATGTAAGACAGGACAGGGAGTAGTTATGGATAATCGTGATCTAGAAAAAGACAAACTAAAAAACGAACAACAACCAAAAGATTCAGCAACAGAGCCTGAAAATGAGCATGTAGTCGAAGAGAAAGATGACGCTGTACAGCGCCCTGCACGAGACACTGCAAGCAACGAAGAAGGCCATGAAGAGAACAGACAGGTTGATGAAAATACGAAGGTCTTCGAAGCCGCGCCATTAGCTTCTTCTGATCCAAAGCATGAAGAAGGAGAACAAGCTGATAGTGACACGGCGACAGCAGAAGAAACGAAAGTATTTTCAAGAGGTAAAACTTCATCTGCTCAAACAACAGACCCAGCTGGAGAAAAAGAACCTGCTCCAGGGGAAACGGAAGAAGCAGTAGACGCTGAAGCATCTGGAAAAGCTGATGAGATTGAAGACGCAAAAGACGCTGAAAAGACTGATGAAGGCGTACAAACTACCGAAGTTGGAAATGCTCACGACGCGCAAAATGCTGAAGACGCTGTAGACAGCGAGAAAGCTGAAGCAACTGCAGAGTCCGAAGAAGCCGAGGAAACAAAAGTTTACCGAGGAGTCCAGCAGCAGTCGTCACTAGAAGCATCTGAAACAGCAGAAACGGGAAATAATGCAGACGGTGCAGTTGACTTAAGTCAGGACACGATTGTCTCTCATCCCCCTCTAAAACGCACACGCATGCAGTCGCGTTCAGCAGAAGCAACTGAACAGGCAACGGATGAAGAAAGCCCAGAAGTTACTGAAGCAGACGAAGCGGAAAAGGATACGCGAGAGAAGCGAAATAAGCGCAAGAAGAAGCGTAAAGAGCGAATTCGCCTCATTCCAATTTGGTTACGCGTCGTTATTGTGATCCTGTTATGCGGATTGAGCCTAATCGCTGGCTTAATGTTTGGATATGGTATCGTAGGAAATGGTACACCTAGTGATATCCTTCAAAGAGAAACATGGGAACATATTTACAATATCATCAGCGGTGCCGAGTAACAGGCTTTGTACCGTTGATGTTTTTTTAATTAATTGTAAAGATATACAGAATGAGTTTATCTTTTAAAGTCATCACACTATAATAGACATTAGGTTGTCCCCAAAAAAAACAGTCATCATCCCCGCAAAATACCTCTCCAATTTCACAAAGGAAGTGATCTTTATGCCTCGTAAGCTAAGAATGTGGTATCCAGGTGCAGTCCTACATATTATCAACCGTGGAAACCGTAAACTCCCCATCTTTCACGATGAACAAGATTATGAACAATTCCTTTCGCTCATTGAAACCGCAAGACAACGTCATCCTTTTCACCTCCACGCCTACTGCATCATGAGTAACCACTATCATCTTCTCCTTGAAGCTATCGATGACTCTCCAGCCAATGTAATGCACTTCCTCAACGCAAGCTATGCAAAATACTACAATGATCGGTATGACCAAACGGGCCATGTCTTCCAAGGCCGCTACTTTTCAAAACTCGCTCCAGCCATCGACTACATCCTTGATGCAAGTAAGTACATTCACCTAAACCCTGTTGAAGCAGGTATTACCAACAATCCAGCAGACTATCAATGGAGCAGCTGCGCAGCGTATATCTACCATACACCAAACCCTCACATCACAACTTCAACTGTACTTTCTTACTTTCCTAACCCATCTTCTTACCATTATCAAAAATTCCTTCAAAGTGATCGCCCGTCAAAATTTCAAGACCTCGTCTTTCCTGTGGTACAATATAACAATAAAAACACCAATTAGGTGCCAGGCACCTTTAGGGAGGTAAAGCGTTTTGTTAACAATTGAAGAAATTAAAGAGATTATTCCACACCGTTATCCGTTTTTACTGATTGATAAGATCTTAGAAGTAGAGGAAGGACAACGTGCCATCGGTCTGAAAAATGTTACTGCCAATGAAGAATTCTTTAATGGCCATTTCCCAGACTATCCAGTAATGCCTGGAGTCTTAATTATTGAAGCACTAGCACAAGTTGGAGCGGTTGCTATTCTGAAGAAAGAAGAAAACCGCGGAAAGCTAGCATTCTTTGCTGGTATTGATAACTGCCGATTTAAAGAGCAGGTAAAACCAGGTGACCAACTTCGTCTAGAAGTAGAAATCGTTCGTCTGCGTGGCCCAATCGGTAAAGGAAAAGCAACAGCATCGGTTGACGGAAAAGTTGTCTGCGAAACAGAATTAATGTTTGCCCTCAAATAAACACCGCATAAACGGTGCCAGGCACCTTTAACGAAGTGAAGTGTTAAAGGTGCCTGGCACCATTCTTTTCCCACCTCACCACTGCGTTATTACCCACTCATCCACCTATCGCTTCTTTTATTCCAAAAAATCATATTTTAAGTAGGATTTTGGCGAAATTTATAGAATAGTAATTGAAATGAGATAATAGGACTAGCTAATAACTACTAAATAAACAAAGACATTTCTAAAGAAAGTGGGGGAGGCTTATGATTTTCATAAAGTTAGGAAGCCAAAAGAGATGAAGACGAAATTTAAGAAGTTCTCTAGTGATCATGAAAATGTCTGGCACCTTTTTAATCAAATGAGTGATGGGTTGATGATCACAGACTACCAACAAAACATCATAGCTGTTAATCCCTCCTTTGAAAACATTACAGGATACTCTTTTGAGGAAATCGTCTATAAAAAACCAAATGTCTTCCTATCACCTGAAAAAGCAACACATTTAAACTTCAAAGAAATGTGGAAGAACATCCATAGCCGTGGCACCTGGACGGGAGAATTGGAAACTAAGCGGAAAAATGGAGAAGCGTTCACTTCAAATATAACAGTCACATCTATCCAAAAACAGCAAGTAGAGGAAAGTTTATATTTTATAATAGTTAAAGACATTTCCAGCCGAAAAAAGGTGGAGACCGAAATCACTCGCCTTGCCAACTTTGATGAATTGACACAGCTTCCTAATCGGACTCAATTCAAAAAAATCATAAACGAGGCGATACACCAAGCAAAAAAGAACCATAATACATTTGCTGTCTTGTTCCTCGACCTCGATCACTTCAAGAAGATTAACGACTCGCTCGGGCATCAGATCGGAGATGAGCTGCTTCAACAGATAGCTAAACGACTTCAAAACGTTATTGGTGCAAACGGAACGGTAAGCCGTTTTGGTGGAGATGAATTTACGATTTTGCTTTCCCCTTTAAAAAATAAAAAAGAAGCTTACGAGTCAGCAAAGAAAATTATTGCATCCTTGCAGCAGCCTATCGTTTGTGCGGGTGAAAAAATATATATGAATACAAGCATCGGCTGCAGTTTTTTTCCAGAGCACGGAACAGACTATACGACGATACTGAAAAATGCAGACAGCGCCTTGTTTCAAGCTAAAAAAGCAGGAAGAAATCAATATCAAGAATATAACGACTCAATTAATGAAGGGCTAATAGAACAACTGCAAATAGAAAGAGATTTAAGGACAGCCCTTGCAGAACAACAATTCGAAGTCTACTATCAACTGCAAATGGATATAGAGACTGGAAAGCCTTATGGAATTGAGGCATTAATCCGCTGGAATCACCCAGAAAGAGGCAATCTACCTCCGTTTATATTTTTACCTGCGGCAGAAGAAACAGGCCTCATTGCTGAAATCGACGACTGGGTACTACAAACCGCATGCGCTCAAACGAAAAAATGGCATGAAGACGGTCATGAAGATCTAGTTCTTTCAGTTAATATTTCAAAAAAGCAATTTGATAGACCAGACTTTGTAAAAAGAGTCAAACAGACCTTGAGGGAAACAGGACTCAACCCGAAACAGCTTTGCCTAGAAATAACAGAAAGTATGGCGATTACACACATCGATGAAGCCGTCGATAAGTTAAAAAAGCTAAAAAGTATAGGCGTACAGTTATCACTCGATGACTTTGGAACTGGTTACTCATCGCTCAGCCAATTAAAAAACCTGCCAATTGATACTTTGAAAATTGATAAATCCTTTATGCAAGGTTCAGGTGATGAACAAGAAAATCATGTACTTGTCAAATTGATAATTGCGATGGCTAAAACATTAAACTTCGCTGTTATTTGTGAAGGAGTGGAAACAGAAGAACAACTTCTTCTACTACGAACGGAAGGCTGCAACCATGCCCAAGGCTATCTATTCAGTGAACCGCTCGCTCCTAGCAATTGTGAGTTGAAAATGAAACATATCACCGAAAATGTAAACATTATATGAACTTTACATTAAGTCTATTTTAAAAATCACTCAAAAAGGAAGCTAAGAATTCTGTGAAAACGGAGATTCATATTTCATTTTTTCATCAAAATTTAAATTCTAATAATCAACTTTGTAGCTAAAAAAACAAGGAAATCATAGAAAAAAACAGCCGAAACCCGCATCAAACCAACAAAAAGTCAAATTGTGGGAAAATCTATTACAGTTTGTAAGAATCCCGTCATGTTGCCAAAAATCCCTGAATTAGGTAGACGGTGATTTTTTCGTTTGCTAAGATAACGTCAGACTAACAGAAACAAAAAACTGGATAGTCACACTATTAAAACCATTACGGGGGTTTGAAGAAAATGAAAAAATTCTTATTAGGTTTAGGTACAGCTGTTTTAGCTTTAGGAGTATTAGCTGCATGTGGAGAGACTACAGATGAAGAAACACCAGTAGATGACGCTGGAATTGAAGAGCCAGCTGAAGGTGCAGAATTAGAATTAGAAGAGCCTGCTGACGATGCAGAGCTAGAATTAGAAGAGCCAGCTGACGAAGACGCTGAAGAAGAAGACGAAGAAGCTTAAGATTAACGTTACTTATATGAAAAAGGTTGCCAGTGCCTGTGCAGCCTTTTTTTGTTAAAATCTATCTCCCGCTATCGGCTGATCAGAATAACTGACGCTGTTCGTTAGTGCCTATACATTAGCACATATTCATTCATGCCAAATAGCCCTCAACTAATATAATTATGGCCATATTAAGCTACTTTTTATCATTTTAATTACGTGGTAGAAATGGAATAAATTAATTATTTTTCAAAGAAAATAAAGATTGTAGAAATAATAAAAAGGCGCTACAATGAATCTAATCAAATATTCTTCCTAAAGGGGAGTAGCATTTACAGCAAAGTCGTCATTACGGGAATGATCCCCGGCTTTGTTGGCAACGTTATTGTTGTTTGCAAGACCTTTACCAATTATTTTGGTGAGGTCTTTTTTGTTCTCGTAAAAAGGCATTGTGACTAAAGTAATTGGTCCAATGCCTTTTTATTTTTCCTCGATGAAGGGAGTACTCATAGTGAAACGATTCAATGAATTAGCCAATAGTGTTACTTTTAAAACTGGAAATAAAATAGATGTGAAAAATTACGACATCGATTTGAAATTACTCGGTGTAGGAAAAAGCGCCGCTGTCTTTCAGATAAAATCGACAAACCTAGCCCTCAAGGTGTTTCACCCGCTGTATCACGAGCTAGCAGAAAAAGAAGCTGAGATTTATAGAATACTAGATGACATCCCGTATTATCCTAATTTACATGAGAGTGGACCGAATTATATCGTCATTGATCTCATTGAAGGAAATACGCTATACCAATGTTTAAATCAGGGTATACAAGTATCAGAACAGGTCATCTATGAAGTTGATCATGCCCTAATGTTAGCAAGAGACAAAGTGCTGAACCCGTCCGATGTCCACCTGAAAAATATATTCCTTACGACAGAAGGGAATATCGTTATCGTCGACGTTGCCCGCTTCAAGCAAGTAGAGCACTGTCCGAAATGGGAAGATACAAAAAAGGCATTCTATAAATACTACCAAAAAGGAATGATCCCAAAGAAAATGCCAACCATCCTCCTCGATACGATCGGCACCCTCTACCGAAAATACAAATAACAGGGGGGATGCAGTGAATGCGGGCGAATGCAGTGAATGGTGAAATGCAGTAAATGCAGTAAATGGAGTAAATGCAATAAATGCGGTGAAGAGCGAAGATGGCGGTGCCAGGCACCAGTTATGCTTTAAAGCACTAACGGCGCCTGGCACCCTTTATAGTAATATGATATTATAGAAATCTATAGATCCATCAGGGAGGGTACTAAGTGAGACACTTACTAGTTATGCTATTAGCAGCAACACTATTAATCACAGCGTGCACGAAGCCAGTTGATAATGAAGAAATAGAGGATGTTAACGACCAAACACCAGAAGAACAAGTAGAAGAAAACATAGATGAGGAAGAAGAGCTAACGGAAGACGAGCCAAATCAAGATAACGAAAAAGAAGAAAAACCTAACAAAGATCAAGAGAACAACAATAACGGTTCAAACGACAAGGCAACGAACGACCAAGATACCCAAACAGATAACAACCAAGGCAATGGCAACACTGAACCCAAAGACAACGAGCAACAAACGGATAGAGACCCTAATGAACTTTTAACGGAACAAGAAGCCATTGCAAAAGTAAAAAGCTATTTACAGCTTCAATTTGAGCCTGACGTTCATGTTGTCGTAGACCATGAAGAAAACGGCAGATATTTAGTTCACGTATACGAGGTTATCCCTGGTAACGGCGGCGTCGGCCACACATCCACTCGTGGCTGGTACTACGTAGACCGAAAAACAGGCGAAATCGAGTCGATGTTCTAATTTATCCTAATAATCAAAGACATTGTTAATCACCCAATGATTAACAATGTCTTTTTCTATGCAGCTATACATGGCCTTTCCACCAACTGTGTCTACCCTGCTAGTCAACTACAGTTACCAACGGCATCAGGGGCATCGTATGGCCTCTTCTAGTCCGTTTACCACAATGAGGTTCCAATGAGAGGAAGAACCTAGCCCTAAAGAGGAGTATAGCGCCTGAAACTTCCAAAAAGAGGAAGGAACGAACGCTAAAGAGAAGCAAAGCACACAAATCCCCCAATAAAAGGGAAAAACTAGAGCAAAAAAGTAACATCCCATTCCCCCAAAAAACGCACCTCTACCAAACCACACTTCTGCAGCCGCTGCACACCACTCCCAAACAAATGGATAAAAACTATGACTATTGAATCTAATTCTACTATCAAAAAACGACAAAACTCCTATAAATTAGACGACGCAAAATGTCGAAAATAAAATTTCTATGTCTAATGTTGTGCAAGAAAACTATCAAAAAAGTAGGATTAATCAACTATTTTATCGAAAACCAGGGTAAAAACTCACAAAATTAACGTTATTGTACCCAGACTTTTGTAACATTTCTGTAACCTACTACCATAATTTTCACTTTATAATAAAAGAAACTCATAAAATAGACGATAAAAATACATATAAGACCATATTAATAGTACCTAAAATCTATAAAACTACTATTCTGCACTTAGGGGGAAAAATAATGAGTACAAAGTCGGTTGTGAAAAAGGCGGTAATTTCTTCAACTTTTGCTACAGGAATTGTGTTGACTGCGCCGTTAATGGTAGATGCAGCACTTGGTGACCAGCCGTTAAAAAAAGGGATGAATCACCCTGATGTAAAAGAACTACAAGAAGCATTAAGGGCTAAAGGCTTCTTTACCTTCCATACATCAACGGGCTACTACGGAACGATTACAGAAGAGGCAGTACGACAATTTCAAAGAACGCACGGGATCCAAACGTCTGGAGTGGCCAATAATGCCACTTTAAACTTACTTCTAAGTTCAAACTCTCAAAATAGAAGTGCTACGAATACTCAAATCGCTTCGGCATCAACAACGTCAGCAAGCGGAGCGCTTGCTCAAACAACAGGGCTTCTTCGTGCCGGATCGCAAGGGCAAGCTGTTACGGAACTTCAAGAAAAACTAAAAGAAGCTGGCCACTTCAATCACCAAGTAACAGGTTACTTTGGAAGAGTGACGCAAAATGCGGTAAAAGACTATCAGAAGAAACACGGCTTAACTGTCGATGGCATTGTCGGACCACAAACGATTTCTCATATTCTTGGCAGGTCGACGGCATCACAAGCTCCAGCACCATCAGCGCCAGCGCAGTCTGCACCAGCCCAGACAACGCCATCAGCTAATGCGGCATCTTCACCTTCTCCTGCACCTACAACAACTGCGACTACACAAACTTTACGCTTAGGCGCAAGTGGAACGGGGGTTACTCAATTACAAGAGGCGTTAAAACAGCTCGGTCACTTTGATCATCGAGTAACTGGTTATTTTGGTAGTGTGACGGATGCAGCTGTTCGCTCGTTCCAAAGAAGTCAACAGATCACGGTTGATGGAATCGTTGGCCCGCAAACACTTCGTGCAATTGAAGCAGCTGCAAGTGGGGGAGCGCAAACGATTCAAAACCAAACACAACTAAAGTCAAGCACAACTGCTCCACAGCCAGCGCAACAAGCTTTTAATGTAATGAACTTAATCGCCGATGCCGCTGATCTAGTCGGAACACCGTATCTATGGGGTGGGACAACACCAAGTGGATTTGACTGTAGTGGGTTCCTTCAATATGTATTTAGAAATCAAGGGGTATCTATCCCGCGTACAGCTGCGCAACAATGGGCCGCTGGAAGATCAGTCGACAAGCCAAGTGTAGGGGATGTTGTCTTCTTCCAAACTTATACAAACGGCCCGTCGCACAATGGAATTTACATAGGTAACAATCAATTCATTCATAGTGGTTCATCGACTGGTGTAACGGTGACAAGTATGAGCAATAGTTACTGGAGTCAACGCTACCTAGGAGCCAAACGCCTTCATTAATCTAATAAAAGTGTAACTTGGGTCCTTATTAACGGTTCTGGAACAAACTGCATCCTCCATCCTTGTATGGAAGGTGCAGTTTTTTTACTTTACAAGAATGCTTGTTCATTCCGAAATTCTGGCCATTTATGATACGATAAAAAAGAACATCAATCCCAAATCAATACCGAAATGGAAACAAGCACGACCACTTCAGAAACGTAAACAATTCAATCTTCTTAACTAAAAGAACTCGACTATATACATAGGAGTGATGGCGATGATCCTCGTAACAGGGGCGGCGGGATATATAGGAAGTCATATGTGTGTAGAACTGCTTCAAGCAGGGTATAACATGGTTGCAGTTGACAACCTCTCGAACAGTAAAAAGGAAGCGCTCGACCGAGTCGAAGAAATTACAAAAAAGACCATTCCGTTTTATGAAGTAGACCTACTAGACCGCGAAGCGCTCGAGCGTGTTTTTGCGAACCATAAAATAGAAGCTGTCATTCATTTTGCAGGCTTAAAAGCCGTTGGTGAGTCAACGGAAAAACCACTTCAGTACTATCACAACAACATTTCAGGTACACTAGTACTCTGTGACCTAATGAGTCAATACGGGATAAAAAAGCTAGTGTTTAGTTCGTCTGCAACAGTGTATGGTCAGCCTGATCGTGTTCCGATTTCTGAAGATTTCCCGTTAAGTGCAGCGAATCCGTATGGGCGAACGAAGTTGATGATTGAGGAGATCCTGCGTGACCTTTACGCGGCTGATCCAAGCTGGAGCATTTCTCTATTACGCTACTTTAACCCAGTCGGTGCTCACCATAGCGGTCGTATTGGCGAAGATCCGAACGGTGTACCGAATAATTTAATGCCTTTTATTACCCAGGTGGCTATCGGAAAGCTTGATCAATTAAAAGTGTTTGGCGATGATTATGAGACGAAGGATGGCACGGGCGTAAGAGATTACATCCATGTGGTTGACCTTGCAAGAGGACATCTTAAGGCGCTAGAAAAAGTCACCCAAACGACTGGGATCAATACCTATAACCTCGGGACAGGAAATGGCTATAGTGTTTTAGAAATGATTAAAGCATTTGAACAAGCATCGAATCGAACGGTTCCGCATCAAATTGTGGAGCGCCGCCCAGGTGACATCGCCTCCTGCTATGCAGACACAACAAAGGCGAAAGCAGAACTCGGTTGGACAGCCACAAAAGGAATAAACGAAATGTGTGAAGACGCATGGAGATGGCAAGTGAACAACCCAAACGGTTACGAATAAACTGGGCCTTTGTGAAAAAAAGGGCCGAGTCTAACTTGAGATAAAAATCAAAATTAAAATTGAAACCCAAACTCAAACCCATAACCATTACAAAATTAAAAACAACCCAAACCCTCAATGACCGAAGAAAACAGGAGTGTGACATATCAATGTCTTTAGATCGCTGGAAAGCCGATATAGAGTATGAACTAAAGCAAGTCAATAAATCGCTAGAAGCAGCTAATGCCGCGCTAGAAGAGTTGAAAACGAAGAAGGAGATCGTCGATGAAGTGTGTATAGAAGTCGCTACATCCAGACAGCAGGATAATGTGGGTTATATCTTCGAGTTACAAGAAAATCTCCAAAAAAAGATCAACGACAAAACCATCGAACTCATCAAGCTAGAGGAAAACCCGAAAAAGCGGCAACTCGAACTACTCATCGAAAAAATCGCAAAAAGGATCGCCGAAAAACCGCAAAAGGCACCGCAGCTCCGCTGAGGTGCCACGGTTGCGGTGCCAGGCACCTTCATCCCTTTACTGCATTGAAGGTACCTGGCACCATTTATTACAGGCACCATTTATTACACGCCCCCGCCCTTCGCAAACGACCCACAAAATCCCCACCCCCACCCGTTTACTCCACCGCCCAAACGTTCATAATGGTAATACTCGATAATAATATGGAAAACTGTGTGAATAAACGGAGATTTCCAACGAGGTATGATATAATTGTTTGTTGGAAAAACGGAAGGCAATTTATAGCCTGAATGTCATCGTCAGCAATCGTGCTTGACGAGAAAGGTCGGTCGTAAAGTGACAAAGATTAAGGTACTATTTTTTATCTATCAAATGGGTGGCGGCGGCGCAGCACGTACGCTCTTAAATATTATTAATAACCTAGACAGGGACAAGTTTGCCCCGATGCTAGTGACCTTGAATATGGACGGCTCTTACGAAAAGGAACTAAAAGAGGACGTTCAATTTATTAAATTAGAAACAACGAGATTAAGCCGTTCGATCGGGGATCTCGCCAATATCATCAAAACCGAAGAGGTGGATCTCGTTTTTAGTACGATCCCAAGAGTCAACACCATCGCTATCTTAGCTAACGAACTGTCACGTTCAAAAGCGAAAAACGTTATTCGTGAGGCCGATAATCTTGGAGGAAGCTTCCGTGAAAACCTCCAGCTCATCGGTTTTGGATTGGTCTATAAGCGCGCAAGTCAGATTGTCTCGTTATCTGAAGGGGTCAAAGAAAACCTCGTGAAGCGCTATAAAATCAAACCGCAGGACATTAAAGTCATTTATAATCCAGTGGATCTCGAAAACATCAATAAGCAGCTGACAGAAGGGCAAATTGACCCAGCCCATCAAGAAATTTTTAATACAACCGATAAAATCGTCATTACCGCGGGGCGCTTAGTGCCGCAAAAGGATCAGCGCACGTTACTAGATGCCTTTGCGAAAGTTAATCATCAAGAAAGCAGCCGCTTAGTGATCTTAGGTGAAGGGCCGCTAAAGGACGAGCTCCTGCAGCAGGCTGCACAGCTCAATATCGAAGATCGCATTTACTTTGTCGGCTTCCAAAGCAACCCGTACATTTACTTTAGTAAAGCCGATTTATTCATCCTAACGTCGATCCACGAAGGCTTTAGTCACGTAATCGCGGAAGCACTAGCAACAGGAACACCTGTCGTTTCAACGAACTGCAAGTCAGGTCCAGCTGAAGTGCTTAATAACGGTGAATACGGGGCGCTTTGTCCAGTTGGTGACGTCGATGCCCTGGCAGAAAACATGCTGCGCATCCTGCAGCTAAATGAAGCGGACCTCGCCGACATCATCGAAAAAGGCCACACGAGAGCTGGTCACTTCGATGCTAAGCAAATTGTGAAGCAATATGAAGACGTGTTTTTACAAACGTTAAAAAAATAACGCTTATTTGTGGGGACGGTTCACAGACCCCCTCATAGATCCCCCTGTAAGGAAGTGTAAACCATGCCTACGACGAAAAAAGTTGTGCATATTACGACAGTACATCATCCGCTCGACCCGCGGATTTACTATAAACAGTGCCAATCATTGCAGCAAGCAGGCTACGATGTGACCTTAATTGCACCTGAAGGCGATCAAGCCATTCAAGACAGCAACATACAGGTCGTCCCGATCAAAAAGCACAAAAATAAATGGCTGCGCATGCTGCTGTCATCGGTCCAAGCGTATCAACAAGCGCGCAAGCTAAACGCAGACTATTACCAGATCCATGACCCAGAGCTTCTGCCTGTGGCGTGGCTGTTAAAAAATAAACACAATGTCGTCATTTACGACATTCACGAAGATTACGAAACAAGCATTATGCAAAAAGAATATATCGCGAGGCCGCTAAGAAAATTCGTCGCCAAAACGTACCGCTTCATGGAAAAATTCTTTTCGAAAAACCTCGAGCTCATTCTCGCGGAAAAATACTACAAAGAAAAGAACCCGAGTGGGACGTGCATCCTAAACTACCCACTACTAAATGAAAAAGTCATCAACCACGTGGTAAATGAGCAGCCTGCAGAAAATAAATTGATTTACACAGGTAATGTATCCGTCGAGCGTGGAGCGCTTATTCAAGCGAAAATCCCGCAAATCGCTAAAGGTACAACGGTCCACTTTTACGGAAAGTGTCCGAAAACGCTAGCTGACAAGATGTACGACGAAGCAGGCGAGCACAAGGATCAATTATTCATTGAAGGTATCGACAGCTATGTTCCTAAAACGGAAATCGACCAAGCCTATGCTTCAACGAATTGGTTAGCAGGAATTGCGCTTTTTCCTCCTGATGAGCATTACTACAAGAAGGAGCTAACGAAGTTCTTTGAATACATGAGCTTCGGGCTTCCGATTATCTGTTCGAACTTTCCTGTTTGGAAGGCGTTCGTTGAACAACATGCTTGCGGGATTGCAGTCGACCCTACGAATGAAGCGGAAATCAAACGAGCGATTTCGTATTTAAAAGAAAACCCAGCGGAAGCCCAACAAATGGGGCAGAACGGAAGACGAGCAGTCCTTGAGCAACTCAACTGGGACAAGGAAAAAGAGAAATTAATTTTATGGTATGATGAACTTCGTAACCAAGATAAAGTTCCAGTCCAAGAGCAAGAAAGGAATTATTCTTAATAAATGGTGATCACATTGGAAAATTCTAACCCGTTAATCTCGGTCATAACGCCAGCGTACAATGCCGAAAAATTCATAGAAGCGACGATCCAATCCGTCCAAGCCCAGAAGTATCCGCATTGGGAAATGGTCATCGTCGATGATTGCTCGAAGGACCGTACCGTAGAAATCATTGAGCGGTATCAACAGGCAGACCCGAGAATTAAGCTTATTCAACTTCAACAAAATAGTGGCCCTGCCGTTGCGCGTAATACGGCAATTAGAAATGCCAAAGGACGCTATTTGGCCTTCTTAGACAGTGACGACCAATGGACGCCTGAAAAGCTTGCGCGCCAGCTGCAGTTTATGCAGGAGCAGGACATTGCCTTTTCGTTCACGCAATACGAAGTTGTCGATGAAGCGGGTGCGGATACAGGAAAAGTGATTGAAGCGCCAGAAAAAGTCACCTACACAGATCTACTAAAAAATAATGTCATCGGCTGCTTAACGGTAATGGTTGATACGAAAAAAACGGGGGAAGTGGAAATGGTCAACATTCGCTCCCGCCAAGACTACGCCTTGTGGCTAGAATTAAGCCGCAAAGGGTTCCAGCCGTTTGGCCTAAATGAGCCGCTAGCGAAATACCGCGAAGTTGGCAACTCACTTTCGAGCAATAAAGTGAAAATGGCCCGCCAAAACTGGCATGTCTATCGCGAAATCGAGCACCTGAGTTTGCCGAGGAGCTTGTGGTATTTTGTGCACTATGTGTATTTTAAGCTGAAAAAATACTCAACCTAGCTGCACTATTGATTTCAGCCCTTTTAAAAGTGAAAAATCAATATAACTCACAGTTATTTAATCGCTGCATTAATTCATATAATGTAGATTTAATAATTTATAGTTGTATGGACTCTCCAAAAATACTTCTATAAGATCGATATCCGAATGGCGGTGTGAATTTATTTTATGCGTGACTATATACAAGAAATGTTGAAAAGAAAAGATCTATTAGTATACCTTGTCAAATCAGGGTTGAAAGCGGAACACCGCAATAGCTACCTTGGCTATTTCTGGTGGTTACTCGATCCGCTGTTAAATGTCCTTGTTTACTACTTTTTAGTATCCGTTATTTTAGGACGCGGCGGTGAAAACTTTGCAGTATTCCTCGTCATTGGATTAATCGGCTGGCGTTGGATGAATACAACGGTAAATACATCGGCAAAAGCTATTGTGAGGCAATCATCACTTATTAATCAGGTATATTTACCGAAGTCCGTCTTTCCACTATCAGCCTCATTTACTCAAGTCGTTAACTTTGTTTTCGGTTTAGTTGTTATTGCTATCTTTTTAGCTGTATTTGGCGTTATGCCAGGGTGGCAAGTCGTTTATCTACCATTAATTATTATGGTTCAATTAGTATTTTTATTAGCAATCAGTTTATTTGTGGCCTATATTTGTGTATTTGTTCGTGACATTGATAATATTTTGTCTCATATTTTACGTGTATTTTTCTATGCCTCCCCGATCATTTGGGAAGGTGGGCGTTTGCCAGATGAATATAGCTGGGTCATTGCCTATAATCCAGTTGCGATTATTTTAGATTCATATCGTGCTGTTCTTATGTACCAAGCAAACCCTCAATTTGTCGGGCTGTTCGTCATTACCATTTCTTCTATCTTAGTAATCATTTGGTTATTATATTATTATAGTCGAAATGAACACAAAATTATTAAAGCACTATAAAAGAGGTTTTTCATATGACATTAAGAGAGAATATTTCGGTGGATCAGACGAGGGAAGTAGTAATCCGTGCAAGTAATCTCGGTGTATCTTTTAGCGCTACCCGTAAAGATGATTATAAATCACATGTAATTAATCTGTTTCGCCGAAACAAGGAATCAACTGTCGAAAAAGACAAAGTGGTTTGGCCTCTTAAAAACTTAGATTTCACAGGATATAAAGGTGAAATTCTTGGAATTATCGGCTCAAATGGTTCTGGGAAAACAACTCTTTGTAAAATGATTTCAGGAATCCTTCAGCCTGATGAAGGAGAACTTTTTGTAGACGGTCGTGTATCTGCTTTGTTTTCATTAGGTATGGGTTTTAATAAAGAACTAACAGGTAGAGAAAATGTCTATTTAAACGGAATGATGTTAGGAATCGGTAAAGATAAGATCAGTTCCTTTATCGAAGAAATACAAGAGTTTTCTGGCTTAGGCCAGTTTATAGATCAACCGATGAAAAAGTATTCAAGTGGAATGAAGGCAAGGCTAGGGTTTAGCGTAGCATCGTTTCTAGAGCCAGAGATCTTAATCCTTGATGAAGCATTGAACACAGGGGACGCTGCGTTCAGTAGGAAAGCAGCAGCAAAGATGAAAGAGCTCGTTGAGAAGGCGAAGATGGTCGTCCTTGTCACCCATAGTCTTCGTTACGCCCAAAAGAACTGTGATCGGTTAATTTGGTTAGATAAAGGTGTTATTAGAGCCGTAGGGGAGCCCGCTGAAATTGTTGAGATGTACAAGGCATCTGTTCCTGTTAAAAGTAGAAGGCCAAGAAAGAAGCTAGAGATCCAAAAGACCAATCAAATGGTGAGAGATCGAGTCGTCGTAAAGGCAGAAAATGTCGGCGTCTCTTATCAAATGAAGAAAGATACCTTCTGGGCACTACGAAACGTTAACTTCGAAGTGAAGGAAGGAGAGGTCGTTGGAATTATTGGCCATAATGGTGCTGGTAAAAGTACATTATGCAGGCTGATGACCAACATCTTAACGCCAGATGAAGGGCATATGGCTTTGCATGGCGAAACGACTTCATTGTTAGGCTACGGTACGGGCTTTAACTCACAGTTATCTGGACGCGATAACATTTACCTGAACGGTTTGCTGTTAGGTATTTCGAAAGAAAAAATTGAACAGGATGCACCCGAGATTATCGAATACTCTGGACTGCAACGCGTGATCGACAAGCCTGTTAAAGAATACTCAAGCGGTATGCAAGCCCGACTTGGCTTTAGTATCGCAGCGACTTTACAACCAGATATTTTTATTATCGATGAAGCCCTTTCTACTGGAGATATGGCTTTTAAACAGAAGGCCAGTGAGCGAATTCAGGATATGATGGAAAAAGCGAAAGCGGTCATCATCGTATCCCATAGTATGAATTTCGTAGAAAAAATTTGTACACGAGTCATTTGGTTAGAAAAAGGTCAAATCCGTTATGATGGGGACCCGACAGAAGCGGTGGAGCTATACCGTGAAAGTGTTGGCGCTCCTAAAAAGATAGTAAAGAAAAAAGCTCCAGCTAAAAAGAAGAAAAAACGAGTCAAAAAAGCAGAAACAAAAAGTATTGAATAGGTGCTGAGGATAAGATGGTAAAATCAAACATCCGAAAAATTTTAAATGCAACAGAACAGTTAAGTTATAAGGTGCTTACTCCAAAACAGCGGGAATGGCTTAAAAATTCGTTAACAGACAAGCAAAAGTTTTATATAAAGAAAATATTATTTTCAGGGAAATGGCAACGAGCAGAGATTACGCAAGTCAAACATCGTCTGTATAACCTCGGTTTTACTAAAAGAGGACTTACAGAGCTTGAAGTTTTATGTCAGGCAAAGGATGAACCTTATTTAAATCGTCTGGCTAATTGGGAGCTTGCTTTATGGCATGCGAATCAATATGACAAGGATCATGCGCAAAAATGTCTCGAATTATTACCAAAAGCAATCCAGGATGAAGCCGATCCAAATAAAATTCGTCAGGCTGCAATTATGGAAGCGGAATGCTACGAAATACTAGGAGACATTCCAGCAGCAAAAGAAGCGTTATCAAAAGCACTAGCAACTGGAGAGCATGCCGACACGTACCTTGCAGCGGCGAACTTAGAAACGTCAATGACAAAACGGCTGAATTGGGTGAATAAAGCATTAGACCTTTACGAAATCAATCATGTTTTCCTTACTGAAGAGAACGAAGAGAAGCTCGCTTATGATCGTCTGGGTTCTAATGGGGAAAAATACGAAGAAGCAAGCTCAGGTCCAAAGGTAACCATTATAATGCCTGTGTACAATGCTGAAGACGTCATTGAAACATCACTTGATTCCATACTTGCACAAACATGGACGAACCTTGAAGTGCTAGTTGTTGATGATTGTAGCCCAGATCAAACAGCAAGCATGGTTGAGGAGTACGAGAAAAAGGATGCACGTGTAAAACTGTTAAGGGCAAAGGTCAACGGTGGAGCCTATGCTGCACGTAACTTGGCGTTGAAAGAAGCGACAGGTGACTTTATAACAATCAATGATGCCGATGACTGGTCACATGTCCAGAAGATTGAGCTGCAAGTACGTCACTTAGTTGCAAATCCAGATATGATTGGGAACACATCGCAACAAGCAAGAGCGACGAACGATATGAAATTTTATCGCCGCGGCAAGCCTGGAACGTATATTTTCAGCAATATGTCATCCTTTATGTTTAGGCGTGAAGCCGTTACAGAAAAGCTAGGTTTTTGGGATACGGTTCGTTTTGCTGCCGATTCCGAGTTCATTCGCCGAATTAAAAAAGTGTTTGGAGAAAAATCAATAATTGAGCTACCAACAGGACCACTCTCCTTTCAACGACAAACCGAGTCATCACTAACTGGAAATTCAGCGTTTGGTTACCATGGCTTTAAAATGGGTGTAAGAAGGGAATATGAAGAGGCACATGATTACTTCCATGCGCATACGGATAATTTCTATTATGATTTCCCGCAAACGGTGCGACCTTTCCCAGTCCCAGAACCGATGTGGACGAAAAAAGAAGAAAAGTCAGACGGGTATCGTTCATTTGATGTCTTGATCGCTGCTGATTATCGCCTAAGCGAAAATGACGAGTTTGTCCAAGAAATCAAGACAGCAAAAGAAAATGGATTAAAGATCGGCCTCGTTCAAATGTTTCAATATGAAGTGAGTCCTGATAAAAAGGTTCATTCGCTCGTTCGTGATTTACTTGATGGCGACCAAGTGCAAATGGTCGTTTATGGGGAGAAAATAATTTGTGATGCACTTGTCATTAGGGATGCACGAGTACTGCAAGAATGGCAAAAACACATTCCTCAAGTAAAAGCAAACGCTGCTCATGTTGTCATTATAGACGTATCTCTGGATACAGACCGCGAAAAAGATGAAACGGCGCCACTTGACCTATCGGCTTGTTATAGAAACTTCGAGGAGTATTTCGCACAAAAGCCAAATTGGTATCCTATCAATTCGCACGTACGTAACACACTTATCAATACTAGCCGTTCTGAGAATAGCTCATTGAACCTAGCAGATAAGGATTGGGATTTGGGGGAAGTCATCATTGAAAGAGTTAAAAAATAGTTCGTCTAAACCAGAAACGCAAACCGAAGATCGGCTCTTAGACAAGTTAATTAAACAAGAAGCAGAACTCCAGAAGCTGCAAAAAGAAAAGAGACAGCTTCAAAAACAAAAAGACTTAGTAGAAAAAAATTATAAGACGATCACGAAAAGCCCGTACTATAAATATTCATGGCCGTTAAGAAAATCGATCAACGTCATAAAAGGAACGTGGCACTCTGTCCAAACAGCGATTTATGGCTCTAAATATAAATTAACAACTGAAGAAAATCAGAAGCTGAAGGCAAAGACGAAAAAACTTCAAAAAGAGCTATTTGTTGCTAAAGAAAAGCTCAAGAAATCGAAAGACATTCTTGAGCAGCAACAGAAACGGGAAACAGAGCTCTTGTTAAAGCTTGAGGAAATAGACCGTGAAGCGCTTCTCGAAAAAGTGAAAGCGGCCAACGAAAAAGGTGAAATCATTGAATTTCTCGACAGTATGGTTGAGAATAGATCCATTCATGATGCTAAATATTGTGAGTCCTTAAAGCAAGCGGCTAAACTATTCATAAACAAAGACGATGATTTAAAGCGTCTCGTCTATGAAAAAGTATTAACAGGTTTAAAAATTGAAGAAATTCCTGAATTTATTATTCGCTCTGCAGAGACTGCTGACTCACTATCTCTTCACGAAGTAGCCTCTTTTAGAGCAAGCTTAAGTATGAGAGCGAGACAAAGGCAGCTCGATCGGTTTGTACCAGAGTGGATGCTTGATAATAAGGTGGATGCGTATTCGTTTATTGATCAGCTCGGAGTTAGAAGACCGTGGGTATCGATTGAGACGTATACGTTTAAAGAAATTCCCCCAAAAGAGAAAATCGTGATTAAACCTTTTGACGGAGCTGGCTCGAGAGGTGTTTACCTCGTTCACTCGCCAACTCATATCCAGGATGTGAAACGCTCTGAAATCATTCAAAGCTGGGACGAGCTTCAAGCCTATTTGAAGGCAGATCTCGCGTCTGGCTGGGTTGAAAAGGATGAGTGGATCACCGAGGAACTTGTCCTTGAAAGTGAAACAGAAAAAACAGCTGCACGTGATTTGAAGTTTTATTGCTTCTATGGAAAAGTCGCATTAATTCTTGAAATTATCCGTTTTCCAGAGGTTAAATACTGTTGGTGGACAGCAGCAGGAGAACAAGTGGCCACTGGAAAGTACGAGGATGATCGATTCGAAGGCAACGGAGTCACTGAAGCGCAAATTCAGATAGCTGAAAAAATAAGCGCAGAAATCCCAGCCCCATTTATGCGCATCGATTTTTTAAAGAGTGGTGACGAACTCGTCTTTGGCGAATTCACACCGAAGCCTGGACACTATGATCATTTTGATAATAATACAGACCGACTGTTAGGTGAATACTTCTTAGAAGCCGAAGGGCGTTTAGTGAAGGACTTATTATTAGAAAATAAGTTTACGCATTTTATTAGTTTTTTAGAACAGTCTAGAAAAATAGAGAAACTATAGGTAAAATGTATTGGGGAGATCGACTTGAGCGGTCTCTTAATGCTATATAATTATATTTAAAAACCTAACAATTTGACAGATATAAGCAGTGTTGGTTGATTCTTAGGAGGAAACTCAATGGAGAAAAAAGCAGAATGGCTTCCTGACCTTTCAAATGAAGTAGTAGAGGCTGCGCGGGGTCATGAATTATGTCCGTATGTAATAGCATTGGAAGGTTGGAGAAGAGGGTTAACTCTAAAATGGTACTCGAAAGAATCAGAAAAATTTAGTGATATAAAGGTTTGGTATGTTAATAAGCCTGGTAGATTGTTTTCTCTTAGTTCACAAGACAAGACTCATTATTTTTTTCGTTCTCGTGGTGACCTAGTAACGAATGAAGCCGTTGAAATTGGTGCTGATAAGGAAGCGACAAAAAACTGGTTAACAAAAGCTAATGTTGCTGTTCCAAAGGGAAAACAGTTTAGCGCAGAAGCAACAAATGAAGAAATAATTAATTTCGCTGCAACGATTGGTTATCCACTAGTTGTTAAGCCAACGGATGGAAGCTTTGGGCGAGGTGTCGTCACAAACATCGAAAATGCCGAAGCACTAGAGCATGCATTAGTTTATGTGCGATCAGAGCTCAATTTTCCAGATGTCATTATTGAAGAGCATATCTCTGGAGATGATTACAGGTTATACGTCGTAGATGACCAAGTGGTAGGTGCTATCCGCCGAATCCCTGCAAACGTTGTGGGCGATGGGACGCAAACAATTCAACAGCTAATTGATCGGAAAAACGAGGAGAGAATGAAAAATCCGCGATTGTTTAGCTGTTTAATTGAAATTGATCAAGAAGTCCGTGAGATGTTAGAGAAATCAGAAAAGAGTTTGAACAGTGTTCCAGCTGATGGAGAGACTGTATATCTGCGAGAAAAAAGTAATATATCTCTAGGAGGAGACTCCGCAGATGCTCTAGATGAACTCACACCAGAGATCAAAAATACAGTTGTTAATGCGGTTAAAGCTGTACCTGGGCTCACGCACGGTGGTATAGATATTATTATCGATGAATCACAGCCAGAAAATAACCAAGCCGTCATTTTAGAGTTAAATCCAACGGCACAATTAGGTTCATTGTTATACCCAATGGAAGGCAAAGGTCGAGACATTCCTGGGGCTATTATTGATTATTATTTCCCAGAAACAAAATCAGTTGATAAGACGAATCTTTACTTTGATTTCAAGAGTGTATTACAGCCATTAGCGAGCAAAACAGCGATTGAGGTTGAAGTGACAAAACCAACCTTAGGCAGAGTATATGCTAAGAAATATGTCATTTACGGGGAAGTACAAATAGTTGCCTATCACCAATGGTTACGTAAAAGAGCGCTTGAATTAAATTTAAGTGGTGTCATTAACAATATGACAGACAACAGTATTGATGTTATTGTAGCTGGTGTTAATCAAGAGGACGTCGAGCGATTTATGGAGATAATAAGACAAGACCCAAGAAATGTAGAAATTCGAGAAGTGGTTGAAGAAACGTGGGACAAGTCAGTCCGAATTGGTTTTGAGATCCAAGCGGAATTAAAAGAATTAATAGCTGAAATAAATAAATCGCGTAAAGAGCTGGAAAAAATAGAGAGACAGCGACAGCGAGCTGAACAAAAATATATGAAATTGCAAAATAGTAAAGTATGGCGCTTAACTTTACCGATTAGAAAGGTATTTGACTGGGTTAAATATATTAAGCGTAAAATATCATAACTTTGGTATTTAGCATTTGTAGCAACACAATAATCGTGCTTTTACCAGGAGGGGAAATCAAATGCAATACAATAAAAATTGGCTTCCGCATTTAGAAGGTGCCATTCCAGTTGAAGCCCATAGTGACAATCTAAGTATGTACACCATTGCGTTGGAAGGCTGGAGAAGAGGATTAACCTTAAAGTTTTACACGGTCTATAAAAATAAAAATAATAAAAATAAGTTTCGATATTCTTTAACCTATGAAGGAAGAGAACACTTATTTTCTCACTCATTAGGCGATAAAATTTCTAAAGAAGGTATTGATATATGTAGAAATAAAGAATTAACGAGACAGACCCTCGCAAATGCAGGAGTAGATGTCCCTGCTGGAACAAGTTTCCCAGCTGAAGCGAACGATGAAGAGATCATTGAATACGCTAAGACGATTGGTTTTCCACTTGTTATTAAACCGACAAACGGTAGTTTAGGGAGAGGGGTTTTTGTTAACATCCAAGATATGGATACGTTTAATAAGAACCTTGAATATATACGCAAAGAACTGAACTATGACAGTGTAATTGTAGAAAAATTTGTGCAAGGTGAAGAGTGCAGAATTTATGTGATTGAAAACGAAGTGATAGGTGCGGCAAATCGTATTCCAGCTAATGTTATTGGGGATGGTAAAAATAACATTAAGAAACTGATCGAACTCAAAAATAAAGATAGACAAAACAACCCAGTTGCTTCAAAGCGTTTAATTAAAGTTGACAATGAAGTACTTACGCTTCTAGAGGCTTCGGGTTATACATTAGAGTCTATTCCAGAAGAAGGTGAGCGAGTTTTCTTACGAGAAAAGAGCAACCTATCCGCAGGTGGAGACCCTGTCGATTTTACACCTCAACTAACTCCAGAAATGAAACAAACTGCCATTAATGCTGCAAAGGCAGTGGGTTTATCGCATTGTGGTTTAGATATGATTGTGGATGTAAAAAATAATAGGGGTGTAGTCATCGAAGTAAACTCTAGAGCTCATATCGGTTCTATAATGTTTCCAATGGAAGGACAGGCTCGTGATGTTCCTAAAGCGATCATTGATTATTATTTTCCAGAAACAGTTAATAATAAAATACAGAATGTTCACTTCAGTTATAAAACGATAGCAGATCTTCTCAAAAGTGGCGTGGTTGGCGAGTTTATTGTCCCTCAAGCACCGCAAGAAGAGTTGTATAAACAAAGCTATACGGTTTCTGGTAAAGTACAGGGTGTTGGCTATAGACGTTGGGTTCTAAGGAGATGTCGAAATCTAGAATTACATGGATTTGCAAAAAACTTGAATAATGGAAATGTATTAATTGTCATTGCTGGTAAAAGAGACAGTATTGAACAATTTGAAAGCCTTATTTATAATGAAAGTCCGAACAAAGCTATTGTAAAAAAGGTAGAAAAAAGTGAGTGGCTGAGTTCGGTTAATGTTGGATTTGAAGTACTAGAAGAAGGTAAATTGAAGGACACAACTAAAAATGAACTAAAAAATAAGCTCGCAGCAGAAGTAGAATTAAATCAAAAATTAGAAAAACAAATGAAAGAGCTTGAACAAAAATATCATTCGCTTGAAAATAAATATAGAGTACTAGAAGAAAGCGTTAGTTGGCGTATAACGAAACCAATTCGAATAATTAGGAAGCTGATGAAAACGAATTAAATGCTAAAATCTTGATAGTGACACAATCCTTAATTACCTATATAGTTTAGTTAAGGAAAGTACAGTAAAGAGGGATACGTATGCAGGAGAATAGAAAATGGCTACCGCATTATGTAGATGCTGTACCATTAGAAGCTCGTAGAAAAAAAACAAGTATGTATGTAATAGCTCTTGAAGCTTGGAGAAGAGGCATTACGCTAAAGTTTTATAACCATAATGAGGATGGGAAATTTCAAATCAGATACTCTCTTGGTTATAATGGACGCGTACATCACTTTCAAGGTTCTAAAGGCGATAAAGTTTCTGAAGAAGCTTATGATATTTGTAATAATAAAGGTCTCACGAATGATCGTCTAGTTAAAGCAGGTGTACCTACACCTCAAGGAAGAAAGTTTGCAGAAACAGCAACGAATGAAGAGATCTTTAGTTATGCCAATAAACTGGAGTATCCTCTTGTTGTTAAACCAACTAATGGTTGTGCAGGTAAAGGGGTTATTGCAAACATTGAAACAGAAAAGGAATTTGTCGAAGCTGTAAAATATGTACGAGAACAACTCAATTTCCCAGAAATCATTGTTGAGCAGTTTGTTACTGGTGAGGAAATTAGAATTTATGTACTAGGCGATAAAGTACTCGGTGCAGCAAACCGAAGACCAGCGAATATTGTTGGAGACGGTGTAAATACAGTTAGACAATTAATTCGTATAAAAAATAAACAGCGAAAAGATATACCTCACCTTTACTTCAGACCGATTAAAATGGATAAAGAAGTCCTTCATTCTATTGAAGCGGCGGGTTACACACTAGAAAGTGTTCCAAAGGAAGGTAAACGTATTTATCTGAGAAAGATTAGTAATGTATCTGCAGGGGGAGACCCTATTGATGTCACTGATCAATTAACAGATGAACTGAAAGAAATTGCCGTTAATGCTGTTAAAGCTGTTCCAGGGTTAGTTCAATGTGGAGTCGATATGATTGTAAACCCTACGTTTACTAAGGGTGTCATATTAGAGCTGAATACAAAAGCTGGTATTGGTTCGCACTTATATCCTATAGAAGGTGAAGCAAAAGATATACCAAAGGCTATTATTGATTATTATTTCCCAGAAACAAAAGGTATGGATACGGAAAGTTCCAACGTTTTCTTTGATTTCAAGAGCATCGTTGATTCACTACAAAGCCGATCGGTTATTGATATTGAAGTAGCTCCAGTCCCAGCGATTACATGGTATGCAAAGAAGTACACGATCTTAGGCCCTGTAAATATGGGTATAAAGAATATTATCAAGAAACAAGCACTCGACTTAGACCTAAATGGTTATATTCAAAAGATAAATAAGAATGAAATGGAAGTCGTAGTTGCAGGAACGAATGAAGCAGTAGTAGATGGTTTTAAAGAAAAATTAGTTCCATTTAGTAATGTCGATACAATAAGCGAAGAAACGTATAAGAAGCCTATTAAAAAAGGCTTTGAAATCGTCAATAGACTAAATGCGATGACATTAGAGCATCTTGAAGATGAGCTAAACATGTTGAAAAAAGAAATAGATAAAGCGGAAAAAGATCGAATGCGCTATGAAAAGCGCGTTAGAAATATAAAACAAAGTACGTCCTGGAAGCTTACGTTACCATTAAGAAAATTGAGTATGCTGATCAGAGGATTTTTTAAACCGCAAAAAACACTCAAGACCTGAAGGCAACCAAAGAAATAACGTATGATTAGAAGAGGGGTTTTCTTATAAACCCCTCTCTTTTTTTGAAAATAGGTAGAAAAAACTAGTATCTTTATCACAGTAAATCACCTATATTTAAAGATAGGTAGAGAAATAAATGAGCAAAGGTGAGGCAATGATAAAAAAGTATATTATCTTACTTCTAGCATCCATATTATTAATACCTCATATACAAGTCTCTGCACATATTGAAGAGAAAGAGCAGATGATTGTCATCTTTAAAGAAACGATAGATGATGACATTTTAGAAGAATATGACGGTACCCTTATTAAGAAATTTGAACAGCTTTCAACTGCTGCTGTAGAGTTATCACCGAGTGCAGCTGCTGAATTAGAAGAACATCCTGAAGTTTTATCTATAGAAGTGGATCATGTTGTTTCCATTCGTGGGCAAGTCGTTGACTGGGGTGTCCAGCAGATCCAAGCGCCAAAATCCTGGGAGTCAGGTTTTACAGGAAAAGGGGTAAAGATTGCTGTATTAGATACAGGGATTGCACCACATCAAGATTTGAAAATTGAAGGTGGATTTTCAACAAAGACGAGCTCTTACGACGATGATAATGGTCATGGTACTCATGTTGCTGGAATTATCGGAGCAAAGAATAATTCAGTAGGAGTAGTTGGAGTTGCTCCAGATGCACAGCTATATTCAGTAAAAGTATTAGATGAATCAGGAGTAGGAAATATTTCTGATATTGTAGAAGGCATTGAATGGGCCATCTCAAATAATATGGATATTATTAATTTAAGCCTAGCAACCCCAAATAGGTCAGATACATTAAAGCGAGTGGTAGATAATGCATACAATAGTGGGATTTTAGTTGTTGCCGCTGCTGGTAACTATGGAACGGGAAGTGGAAACACTGTAGAGTACCCTGCAAGATACGCTTCAGCGATTGCAGTTGCAGCGACGAACTCGAAGAATAATAGATGGGCAACGTCAGCCACTGGCCCTGCAGTAGAGATTTCTGCTCCAGGTGTGAATATTCTAAGTACACATTTAAATAATAAAACGAGGTTGTCTAGTGGTACGTCAATGTCGACAGCATTTGTAACTGGAACCTTAGCGTTATTAAAAGAAGCACACCCTAATTTAACCCATTTGCAATATAGAAAAATGCTACAAGATATGGCTATTGATCTTGGACCAACGGGAAGAGACGAGTTATATGGTTTTGGTTTAGTTCAAGCCCCATTTAATAAAGTGAAAGAACAAGATGAAGACGGCCCGTTGGTTTTAAAAGAAGGAGATAGACGCCCTGAAGTCATCCAACTGAAGCTTGATCTTGAGAGAGCTGGTTTTAAAGTATCAGATAACCCAACCGATTATTATGGTCCGATTACGACTAGAAAAGTAAGGGATTTTCAGTTAGCCTATGGAATTACTCCAGCTGATGGAATAGCAGGTCCAACAACATTAGAAAAATTAAAAGAGATTCCCCACGCATTAACGTTGCGAGAGGGAGATCGCAGACCAGAAGTTATTCAATTAAAGCTGGATCTAGAAAGAGCTGGTTTTAAAGTATCGGATAATCCAACCGACTACTATGGTCCAATTACAACAAATAGAGTAAGAGATTTTCAGCTAGCTTATGGAATTATACCAGTAGATGGAATAGCGAGCCCTGCAACATTGGAAAAATTAAAACAAATTCCTCTTGGATTAACATTAAGAGAAGGAGATAGACGCCCAGAAGTAACTCAATTAAAGCTTGACTTAGAGAGTGTGGGCTTCAAGGTATCGGATAATCCAACTCAATTATATGGTCCAATTACAACAAGTAGAGTAAGAGACTTCCAACTTGCTTATGGTATCATACCAGCAGATGGGGTGGCAGGTCCTGTAACATTACAAAAGTTATCGGAAGTTCTAGCCACATCTTTTTTAAAAGAAGGAGATAGACGCTCTGAAGTAATTCAACTTAAGATCGACTTAGACAATGCTGGCTTCCAAGTTTCAACAAGCCCGAATAACTATTTCGGTCCAATTACGTCTACAAGAGTAAGAGAGTTTCAAGCTCATTACGGTCTAGAAGTGACAGGAGTAGCGGATGTTACGACAAGACAAAAACTCAGTGAAGTGACAACAACATCTCTTAAGGAAGGCGATCGCCTCCCAGACGTCATTCGATTGAAACTAGATTTAGAAATTGCAGGTTTTCTCGTATCTACTAACCCAACGAACTTCTATGGTTCCATTACAACTAGGAAGGTAGAAGAATTTCAAGCGTCAGTTGGACTTCCTGTAACAGGTATCGCTGACCCTGTAACGAGAAAAACACTGATAGAAACGATTAGAAATTAATAAACCTAGAGCAAAAGGAGGGTACGCAAGGCGTACCCTTCTTTTTGATTTATGCTCATAAAAATAGCGCAAGTAAGAGTGTATTGATTACTTGCGCTAAAATAGTAGGCTATTTATCATCTATTATTATAATACGTTACTGTTCCTTTATATATTGCATCGGCAATTCGCTCACGGTACCTGCTTTGGGCAAGCTTGGCACCATCGCTGTTGTTATCAATAAAACCAACCTCAACGAGTACCGATGGAATAGTTATTTCTCTAATGACTCGGAAATTACCTTCTTTCACACCTCTATCAGTCGTTTCCATTGCTTTTACTAACTCTTTTTGAATTTCTTCAGCGAGGCTTTTACTTAGAGAAGAACTACTGCTTCTATTCCAGTAGGTTTCAACACCTCTTGCGCTTTTATTAAATGAATTAGCATGGATACTTACAAAAGAACTGGCATTCGAATTATTCCCAATTCTTACACGTTCGTCTAGAGTGATGAACACATCCGTAGAACGGGTCATAATTACTGTAGCACCAGCAGCCTTCAATTTTTTCTCGACTCGTTTAGAGATATCAAGGACGACATCCTTTTCTTTTAGACCATTGACGCCAATAGCTCCAGAGTCGGATCCGCCATGTCCAGCATCAATTATAATTCTGTACCCTTGTAGAGGCCCTGTTGGTAGTTTTTTAACAATATCCTGTAACGTTTTTAAAGTATAGGGATCTGCAACTCCTGTGACAACTAAGCGGTTAGCCCGCTGAAAGGCTCTTACTTGGGCTTCCGTTTGGTCACCAAAAAGGTTTGTATTATTACCAGGAACAGGGAAACCAACTCTACCTAAATCAACTTTGAGTTGGATGACAGAGCTATGTCTAACACCGTTTCGAAGGACAACAGGAGGATTAGCGGCTACTTCTTTTAATTTATTTAACGTCGCTGGTCCTGCTATTCCATCAGCACGAAGGTTGTACGTATGCTGAAAAGCCTTAACTTGAGCTTCTGTTTGTGAACCATATAAGTTTGTCATATTACCAGGTACTGTGAAGCCAACTTTATCTAAATCTGCTTTTAGTTGAATAACTGCGTCATGCCGATCACCTAAACGAAAAACTGTAGGAGTCGGTGGTGGAAGAGCGTTTACTGCATCTTGCAAAGCTAGTAAAGTCTGTACATCAACAACACCCGTAGCTGGTAATCCTCGACTTAGTTGAAAAGCCGTGACTTGAGCTTCGGTTTGAGAGCCAAAGTAGTTGGTTGTATTTCCAGGTACAGTAAACCCAACTTTGTCCAAGTCAATTTTCAGTTGGATAACAGCCTCATCCCGGTCGCCAAAACGTAGGCCAGTCAATTCGGAAGGAATATTCACGGCATCTTGTAAGGCTAGTAATGTTTGCTCATCAGCAACCCCCGTAACCGGTAAACCTTGGCTTTGTTGAAAAGCCATGACTTGAGCTTCGGTTTGAGAACCGAAGTAATTGGTTGTATTCCCAGGCACGGTAAATCCAACCTGATCGAGACCAATTTTTAGTTGGATAACAGCCTCATCGCGGTCACCAATACGTAAGCCAGTAGGGCTAGCCTGTGAAGCAGCATTTACGGCATGTTGTAAGGTTTGTAATGTTTGCTCATCAGCAACCCCCGTAACCGGTAAACCTTGGCTTTGTTGAAAAGCCATGACTTGAGCTTCGGTT
>NZ_WMKZ01000011.1 GCF_019024285.1 Alkalihalobacterium elongatum | reverse complement strand
TGGCGGAATTGGCAGACGCGCTAGACTTAGGATCTAGTGTCTTTGACGTGGGGGTTCGAGTCCCTTCACCCGCACCAAAAGAGCGCCCTTAGCTCAGCAGGATAGAGCAACGGCCTTCTAAGCCGTCGGTCAGAGGTTCGAATCCTCTAGGGTGCGCCATATAACTATACATATATATAACGTTAGTAAATTTTATATATCAATAACCCAAAAGGACAAAGAACATTGTCCTTTTGGGTTATTTTTGTTGTGAAAGTCTTAAAATCTTGCGTAGAATTTGACATGTTTAAAAACATGGAGTATACTTTTATAAAACAAAAGGGGGAGATAATTTTGAAAAATCAATATTCTGAAAGTACAGATATAACAGATATTCTAAATTCATTTACAAGATATCTCTCTCAAAAGGGCAGATCTGAGAATACAATTAAAACGTATTGCGGTGTATTACAATCTTTCTTTTATTGGTTAGAAAGTCAAGATAAATTCCTCAAAAATCTTAATAAAGACGATGTTAAACGATATATCTGTTACTTAGAAAATGAACAGCGTAGTGCATCAACAATTAAGAAGATTATTAATACAATTAACACATATGCTAAGTCCATTAATCAATTAGAACTCACCAAAGATATAGAATATGTAGAGACTAAAAGTGGTAAAGTGGAAATTACTCCAGGATTTTTATCTAATAAAGAGGTTGGGTATCTATTAAACAAAGTTGAAAAAGATGGTAATAAGCGTAATGTTGCCATTGTTTATACTTTATTAGAAACAGGGATAAGGGTATCAGAACTTTGCTCGCTTAATAAAGCCGACGTTGAATTTAATCAAAAAAATCAAACTGGTCAAATGGTTGTTAGAAGTAAAGAGGAAGCAAACACTCGAACGATTCCTCTCACAAAACCTATTGTTCACCATTTGAAGGAATATTTAAACAATAGAAACGATACTGAGGAGGCACTTTTCTTATCTAATTACCAAAAACGAATTGCCCCTCGTACCGTTCAGCATACGCTAAAACAATACGGAGTTCACCCTCATAAGCTGAGACATACTTTTTGTTACAATTTAGTACAAAAAGGGTTAGACTTATCGATGGTTGCTCAATTAGCGGGCCATTCTGACATTCACTTAATAAAACAATATTTAAAGTCTCAAATACAAAATACTACTGATGAAAAATATGCCTAATAAGAGGATTTAGGCTAAACACAGAGTGATTTTTTAGAGAAGATAAAGCAGTATAAAAAATCTTGTTAGGTACACAAAAAAGCATTCTTTATGAGAATGCTTTTTTGTGTACAGTAATTAGATAGAGGTGTAAGGTTGGCTCGTCCAAAGAGCCTTGTTAGTTTTATAAGCTAGCATTTTAATGATGAGTAAATAATGAATTTAAAATTGTTTCATATAAGAACATATTCTTTCTCTGTTTAAAATTGCTTATATTTTTTAGTGATAGATAGTGTATGAAAAATCAATTCTTAAGTATTAATGTTTAGTTGTATTTCTATCTCATGGTTCATCTTTAATGATCCTCTAGTATAGCAAATCAACTACAGTATTAGTTTTTAAATACATGAGCTCCAATGACAATGGTTGTCTCTCTAGTATCTAGCCATCGACTTGTGGCTATGGCTGGATTGTAAAAGAATAAGGAATCTTGAGAGATGTTTCTCATGTCTGATAGTGCAGCTGTTACTGCTTTAATAGACTCTTTACATGCTGGGTTATTGATTTGACCGTTTGCAACAGGTTGAAATTGTCTAGGTTGATAAATGACTTCTTTTAATGTATTAGGGAATTTGGGGCTTTCTATTCGATTTAAGACTACATCAGCAACTGCTACTTTACCTTCGAAAGGTTCTGTTTGCGCTTCAGCTCTTACTATTCTAGCCAAAAGATCTAATTCCTTTTTGGAGAAATTAAATTCGTTAGAATAACTTGTTCCAACCCTTTGTTCAGTATTTTTGTCATTACTATTCACACGTTTACCTTTATCTTTATTCTTATCTTTATCTTTATGTATATTGATATGCTGTCCTACGAAGATCATATCAAGATTTTTAACTTGAGGGTTAACCTTTGCTAACTCTTCTAAGGTTACGTCATGATTTTTTGCTATCTGGGACATTGTATCTCCTTTTTCAACAGTATAACCAAAAGCAGGTGTAGCAAAGAATAGAGCTGCTAGTAGTGTTAGTAGAAAAAATAGTTTTTTCATAATATTCATATTCCCCCTAGTTAATATAGTTTTTTGGAAGCTCTTATATAACTCTATCTCTATGAAAGAATGACGTAGATTAGTATTACAATAAGATTACATAGAAATTAGGGTTAAACTAGGGTGTTTTTTACTAGGTTACCTAACTGACATTATTAGTATCCTATAATTTCAGATTTACTAACCCAAGGAATTTTATATATTCAAATTAAAGAATACATTTTCAGAACCTTCTAAAACACAAAGGTGTAATTTTCCAAGAGATTGGGGATTACACCTTTTATGTTTCAGCTTCCTACAAACTGCTGTAGTTCTTCGGTGTGTTTTTGGTTTCCTTTGTTCCTTACTTTGCTTGAACTATAATGAGGCTGGCTCAAAAATTAAAGAGTCAAGCACCACAACCACCACAAAAAGAGGTGCTATTAACCATAGAAACATCTATTTTTTTTGTGAAATCCAGGAGACAGAAACTTTGAGCTACTCTCTTTGAAATTTGACTTTGAACTACACCTATTCAAACCACTGTAGATGTCAATAGGTAAATAAATTCAGAAAATTCAAAAATAATATTGAATTTCACAGTTGAAGTGATATAATGTAAATCAAACAAACGTTAGATTTATTTAATAACCAAAATTACTAAAAAGGGTGTGGTAACATGTTCAACCAGATTGAAGAGGCAATTGTTGATCTGCAGCTTGGGAAAATAGTTATTGTATGTGACGATGAAAATCGTGAAAATGAAGGAGATTTTGTCCTATTAGCTGAACATGCAACACCAGAGAATATAAATTTTCTCATTAAATATGGGAGGGGTCTTGTTTGTGTTCCAGTTGCTGAACAACTTAGTAAGAAATTAGGACTTTCCCCAATGGTTAGTAACAATTCAGATATACACGGAACAGCTTTTACGGTCAGCGTTGATTATAAGAGTACAACAACTGGGATATCAGCCTTCGAACGGTCAGAAACCATTTTAGCTATGATCGATAATCAATCCGAAGCAAACGATTTTAAAAAACCTGGTCATGTATTTCCACTGATCGCAAAAAATGAAGGAGTATTTGAAAGACCTGGACATACAGAAGCAGCAGTTGATTTGGCTCGTTTAGCAGGTTCAACACCAGCTGGTGTCATTTGTGAAATTATAAAAGATGATGGAACAATGGCTCGGGTAAATGATCTAAAAAAAATTGCAGACAAACATCAGTTGAAAATGATAACGATAAAAGATTTAATTCAATATCGCATGACTAATGAAGTATTAGTAAAACAAGAAGTAAAAATTAATCTACCAACAGAATATGGAAACTTTCAAGTTGTAGGTTATTCAAATAAAAGAAATAAAGACGAACACATTGCTATTATTAAAGGAAAAATCGATTCTAATAGTGTACCTCTTGTACGAATTCATAAACAGAATTTGTTAGGAGATGTATTTGGCTCTTTCAATACTAAATCCAGTTTATACCTACATTCAATATTTGGTGAAATGGAAAAGTATGAGTCAGCAGTATTACTTTATTTAAGGAAAGAAGAAAAAGAAGAGGAACTTATAAGAATGCTAAAAGTTTATAAGTTACAAGAACAAGGTTTTTCCACTAATGAGGTTGATGAAAAACTTCGTCTCAACTCAGATTATGAAGACTACCATATGGCTGCACAAATTCTAAAAGATCTTGGGATCAAACAAATGAAACTTCTTGAAAATAAACGCAAAGAAGTTGAGATATTAAAGCGGTATGATTTAGATATTGATAGAATGAATTTACACCAATCCAACAGTCATATAGCAAATCATTTACTTTTTAAACATAGTATTAAAAAACAAGCTCAATTAATAAATAAATAATTTTTATTTGTAATTAAATCAAACTAACAATTGTTCGAGTTTCGTACAGAAGGATGATGTAAACTATTACAGTTTAGCATCCAACTTATTATGCCAGACTTTATATAATCTTTAACGGTAAATTGACTTATCTCCATTGAGCTACATTTCATTGTAATCTCCACCTGGGAAATTCAGACTATTTCTCCAGGGTAATAATGGTATCATTCTCAGGATTTTCCTTTCACCCCTTCTAATAACATTTTAATTTGTTTACTACTTTCTTTTACAAGGTCAAAATTATTATTTGCGGCAATTGACCAATCATAAATGGCTCCACGCATCCATCTAGTAATTAACTTAGTAATCTCTTCGGCTGTAAATGTTGACGTGAATTCACTTGTATTTTGACCTTCAACAATAAGTGTATTGATTAATTTGTAAATTTGTCGGTCTGTACGAGCAAGATAATTTTGATATTCTGGATTATAAAGGTATAGAACCCTTAATAATTCTCTACCAATGATTTCACAAATATAGTGCATTTGACCTTCAGTAATTTTAAGTATTTTATCGGAAGAGCTCAGGTTGGGTGACAAGGTTTGTAAAAATTCATCATAAAATCTATCCATTTCAATGAAAATTTCAAAAAAGATTTGATGTTTCGATTTGAAATAAATATAAAAAGTTCCCTTTGAAACTCCTGACTCTGCTACAATTTTATCAATTGTAACATTATCATAACCGTGCGTACTTACTAGACGAATAGCGGATTCCAATAGTTTCTTTTTTGTATTTTTTGCTTGCTTTTGTCTGGTAGTCATAGTAGTAACTCCTTAAAGTTCTGAAAATTTTAAAAATTTTAAATATTGACAATTAAAAACTAGCAGTTTAAGATGTTTTTGAATAGGTGACTATCAGTCAGTGACTGATAGTATAAAGTTATGTTATAGAATTCTCACTTTTTCGTCAATAAAAATATGTTCTCATATTAGAGATGGAGGGAATGAGTTGAATTATGGCAATTTACACACTGGCTTGGCGGTTCATGCTAAAAATAAACCTAATGATAAAGCGGTCGAATATTACAATGAGTCAAGAACATTTAAGGAACTTTATGAAAGGGTTAATGCTTTAGCTAATTCTTTGCGTGAATTTGGAGTAGAAAAAGGAGATCATATCGTTCTCTATATGAGAAACCGGTTGGAAATGATGGAAATCCTGTTTGCTATATCTGCATCGGGCGGTGTGTCAGTACCAATTAATTATATGGTTGAAGGAGACAGTCTCCAATCATTAATTAATGATTCTGATGCGAAATACATTTTTGTTGAAGAGGAACGGCTAGCTTCGTTTAATGAAATTAGTAACCGCTTACAAAATATAAGTGAAGCAACAACAATCTTGGTTAGTGAATATGAAATGAATACTCGCTACTTACCCTATCAGGATTTTATAAATAAGGGGTCAATTCAAGCACCAAATGTTGAAGTAAATTCTGATGATATGGCTTCTATGCTTTATTCATCAGGTACGACGTCTTTACCTAAAGGAATTATGATTAACCAAGGAAATCAAATTTTTAGGACGTATTCGTTTGCTGTTGAGTGGGGAATAAACTACAACGATGTTGTGTTAGTTACTCTGCCAATCTATCACGCAGTTGGGCATTTTTATATGTTCTGCCTCAGTATCCTTGGTTGCAAAATGATTATTACAAGAGATTTTGATGCAGAAAACACTTTAAAAATGATTGAAGATCATAAAGTTACCCATTCTTTTTTTGTACCAACTCAGTACATCATGATGCTTGAATTACCAAATTTCAATCAATATGATCTCTCCTCATTACGGTCACTTGTTTCAGCAGGAGCTCCTTTGGCGGAAGTAACGAAAAAGAGAATTATTCAACATTTTAATTGTGACTTTAACGAATATTACGGAACAACAGAAATTACTCCACTAGCTTGTTTACGTCCAGAAAATGTACTAAGGAAATCATCGAGTGTCGGACAACAACTTTCCTTCATGGAAATTCGCCTGATTGATGGGGAAGGGAATGATGTCGGGGTTGGAGAAGAAGGGGAATTTGCTGCGAGAGGGCCATCGATGTTTACTGAATACTATAAAAATCCAGAAGAAACGAAAAAAACGAGAACACCAGACGGATTTCATCGTACAGGTGACATGGGGATGATGGACAAAGACGGATTTTATTATTTACTAGATCGTAAAAAAGACATGATTATTAGCGGTGGTGTTAATATTTATCCAAAAGATATTGAGGAAGTCATTTATAAGCATCCTTTAATATTAGAAGCAGCTGTAATTGGAGTACCCGATGAAAAATGGGGAGAAAAAGTGAAAGCATATATCGTTTTAAAACAGGAAGCTGTCTTGGATAAGCAAGAACTAATCGATTTTTGCAACAGTAAGCTAGCAAAATATCAATCAATTAAAGAAGTAGAGTTTATAGATCGATTACCGCGGAATCCTTCTGGAAAAATTTTAAAAAGAGAACTGCGTAATTTAAAGGAAAGCACCCAATAAGGAAAAGTGTAATCTATAGTTAAACGGTTAATATTGTAAGTCATCATTAGTTTGAAGTAGCAGAAAGGAGCTTGAAAATGATCTATCAATTTCTTCCAGTGGATCGAATTCATTACGGGATTAACGTTGTGAGTAAACAGCTTATAAATGAAATAAAGAACTTAAATGGAACGAAGGCTTTAATTGTAACAACAAACAGTATGCTAAAAACGAAAGCGTACCAAAGTATGATTCAAGTAATTCAGGATAACGAAATTGAAATAATGGAAACATGTTCAAAACAACATGTTCCTGGTGAAGTATTAATGGAAGATATAAAAGAGATTTACAAATTTCATCCTGATGTAATTATTAGCTGTGGAGGAGGGAGTCCGATTGATGCAGCAAAGATTATTTCCTTTGTTTTAGCTGAAAGAGTTCAAATGGAAGAGGAAGTGTATCCTTATTCAGAAAATTTTGGGGAAAAAGAATTGACAATGGCAAACCATCTTCCCCATATTGCAATCCCAACTACACTATCAGCTTCGGAGTTTACAAGTATTGCGGGAGTAACAAATGGAAAGGATCATTTGAAGTATAAGTTCTCTCATTTAAATATGACACCAAAATACGTTTTTCTAGATCCTGTTTTCACAGAAGAAACGCCAGACTGGCTTTGGATTTCAACAGGAATTCGTGCAGTAGATCATGCAGTAGAAACGCTATATTCCCCAACTCCGAATCCGATTAATACAGGTTTGGCATTACAAGCGCTAAAAAAATTATATAATTATTTACCGCTTAGTAAAAAGGAGCCGAGCAATTTAAAATATCGACTCGAATGCCAAGTTGGAGCATGGCTTTCTCTATTTTCAGTTGTCAATATTAAACTTGGATTATCACATAGTATTGGACATCAATTAGGAGCTACTTACAATATACCTCATGGAATGACGTCAGCAATCATGTTACCTCATGTAATGAAGTTTCTTTTGCCACGAACCTACGAAGAGCAGGCACAAATTCCAGAAATATTAGGGAAAGCCGAAATACACAAAAGTGTTCATGAAAAAGCGAATATGGCTCCAGCTTTAATTAGAGGATTGATTGAAGATTTAGATATTCCACATAAGTTAAGAGATTTCAACGTTCCAAACGAAAGCATTCCAGCAGTCGTTGAAAATATTCTTAAAGATATTCAAGGAGAAGAGAATTCCTTTGTTTTGAGTACAGATGATTTAAAAACAGAAATTACTCATTTGTTAGAAGCAGCATGGTGAAATTTCTAACAACCTGGAGATAAAAGAGTATTAAAGGTCTTTCTTAAAGGTTGTTTTCGTGAACTTTGTTGCTATTGGACCGTTTTTTGACATAAATTAGCCCTAATGGACAAATTCATTTGTCCATCTGGCTAATTTATGTTCAAAAGCTTCACGCTAAAGCGTGAAGAACCAAGCTTCGCTTGGTTAACGGTCCAATAGCTTAGAGCAACAATCTTTGAGAAAAGAGCTTTCTTTACAGAGTAATTCAAACAGTTATTTGTTTGAAAAATCAAGACCATTTTACTAAATAAATTTTACTATTAAATAGGAAGCTTTTAGTCATGAGGATCTATTTTACATGAAATAGGCAAATACAAAACGTTTTTTCTAATTTGTTTTCAAATAAAGCAGGTTAATGAAAGTTAGCAGGGAGGGAGACCATGATGTACAAAGGTATAGAAACATTTGGAAAAATTGTAGAACATCGTGCAATAGAAAAGCCTCATGCCAGGTTTGTTCGATTTGAGACTGCAGACCTTAATTATGAGGAGTTCCATAAAAGTGGGAATAAACTAGCTCATGCCATTTCCTCATTAGGACTTTCAAAGGGAGATACTTGTGCTGTTATGCTTCCCAATAGTCCCGAGTTTTTGGCAACATGGTTAGGCTTAGCTCGGCTCGGTGTTATTGAAGTTCCAGTTAATGTTGGATTACGCGGAGACCTGCTCGCATACATCCTTAACAAAGCAGAGTGTCAAGCCATTGTTATATCATCACAATGGGTGGACCGTATAGCAGAGCTATTAGAAAAATTACCTCATCTCAAGCATGTTATAGTCGTTGGAGAGAAATTTGAACAGGGCTTAAACCAAGTAAATTGGTATTCTTATGCAGAGCTAATCGATAAGTCAGTTGATTTGCCAGTCGATGTTGAAATTACGCACAGTGATCCGTCACTTATTTTGTTTACATCGGGGACAACAGGTCCATCAAAAGGTGTCCTCCTAAGTCACCGCGCGAACTTTAGTCTTGCTCAAACAGCCTGTGAATTGATGGATTATGGACCAGAAGACCGTTTATTTACAGTGTTTCCACTATTTCATGTCAATGCTCGTTATACAACGATTTTAGTTGCGTTAATGGCAGGTTGCGATGTCGTCATGCATGATAAATTTTCGGCATCAAAGTTTTGGGACATATGTCGAGAAGAGCATATAACAGCTTTTAACTTTATGGGTTCCCTTTTAACGATACTTATGAAACAGCCTGAGCGGCCTGACGATGCAAATAATCCAGTCCGAAAAGCTTATGGAGCACCAACTCCATTAGAAATCTATGAGGATTTTCAAAATCGTTTTGACGTACAAATTTCTGAAGTTTATGGATCGACAGAGCTAGGAACGGCGTTATATAATCCAGCTAAATCATTTCGAAAAGGTTCTTGTGGTTTCCCTGTCTCAATTTATGAGGTTGAGATTCACGATGAGAATGACCAACCTTGTCCAGCAGGTGTGCCTGGTGAGATTGTCGTCCGGCCGAAAGAACCTTGGATTATGTTTTCAAGTTATTATAAAATGCCAGAAGCAACCGTAAACGCTTGGGAAAACTTATGGTTTCATACTGGGGATCGCGGACGTATGGACGAGGATGGATACTTTTACTTTTTAGATCGAATGAAAGATGTTGTGAGGCGCCGTGGCGAAAATATTTCATCGTATGAAGTGGAAAGTGTAATAAATGAGCATCCAAAAGTTTTGGAAGCAGCCATAATCGGTGTTCCTTCTGAACTGTCCGAAGAAGAAGTGCTAGCGGTTGTTATTTTGCGCGAGGGTGAAGAATTAAAGCCAGAAGCATTGCTAGATTTCTGTCAAATGAGATTGGCTCATTTTGCTTTACCTCGTTTTGTACGGTATGTAGAGAAGTTACCTCGAAATACATCGCATAGAGTTGAAAAATATAAACTTCGTGAAGAAGGTGTTACTCTCGACACGTGGGACCGGGAACTTGTAGGGTATAAGGTACAACGGTAAAATGTTTTTTTCAAAGGCGCTCTTATTTTTAAGTAGTTAATAATTTTAAATAGCACGGAGCTCAAACTAGCGAACCGTCTAGAAAATTAAACTATAATACAGACATTGTTCCCTAGAAATAGTAGGAGCTTCGAGCAATATATAAAATAATTAAAGGTAAAAGACTTCATCAAAAGAATAAAATACAGAATATTTAAAAAATGGTATTGAAATTAGTTTTTTAGGTTGATATAATTACACCAAACAAATGTTAGTTTTATTAGGTAGATTGATATAACTGAAAGATGCTACACATTAAAAAACAATTCAATCTAAAAGCCCGATAAGATCTAATGTCTACTACATCCAAATTATACAGCGCTTACTACTCCATTTACCTTTAACCACTTCAATTTTTGAATAATAACGCTATGAAACTACTGATTAAACTACCTCCGCATAGCTCGTAAAACTTTCCTGAAAAAATGTTGTTAATTAATAGCCAAGACAAATGATTATGTTCCTTGAGAGGGGTGATGTCGTAAAGGTTTGAAATAACTATTGACCTCTATATGAGTGCTTAAGAGGGTTTAACTAAAAATCAGCTTGATTAATTTTGTACAATCTATCTTTATTCACATGTAGAGTAAAAATTAGAATTCCACAGTTGAATTTTAAGGTTTAGTATATTCAGAAAAAGAGGAGGATCAAATTTGGAAAGGAATGTTTTATGTAAAAAGGAAGATATCCCCCAGGGTGAAACAAAAGTTTTCCAAATTAGAAGAATGTCAATTGTAGTCATTCAAAAAGAAGGTGAGTTTTATGCTCTGCGAAATTGGTGTCCTCACCAAGGAGCAGAGTTAGATAAAGGTGTATTGAGAGGTGCTGCACGAGCAACGAGTGATGTTAAAGAAGTTTGTTATGAAAAACCTGGAAAATTTTTATACTGTCCATGGCATCATTGGAGCTTTGATATAGAGAATGGTTGTTCCATGCATGATCCAGAAAATACAAAGGTAAAAACATATGATGTAAAAATTGAAGGGGATGACCTCGTTATCTACGCATAAATAGGACCAGCGGAATGATTTATTGGAAACTTGAAAGGAGATTTTTATGTCTACTATTACTGATAAAAGTAGTGAAAAATCCACCAAAAAGCGTAAGCTAACACCCGTAATTGATGTCGATGTTCACCCTAATCCTAAAAGTTATGAGGATTTAAATCCATATTTAAGTAATTATTGGAGAGACTTCTTGACTGATTGTAAATGGAAAGGGGTCTTTCCAGGAATACCATTTTTTGCAATCGTTGCAAATGCGGGACACCGGATGGATAGTATTCCACCAGAGGGAGGCCTCGGTTGTTCTTCGGTTAGTTTCTTTAGAGAACAAGTGGCAGATAAATATAATTATTCCAATGCTGTTTTATTTCCAGACTCTACATTTATGTTATCAGCTTCCCCACAACATGAAATGGCAACGGCTGTAGCCTCGGCATATAATGACTGGCAAATCGAACACTGGTTATCTAAGGATCCTAGTCTTCGCGGTTCTGTAGTTATTGCTTCCCAAGATCCAGAAGCTGCTGCCCGAGAGATTGATCGAGTAGGAAGCCATCCGCAAATGGTCCAGGTTGGATTATCTATTCACACACCTTATGGTGGGTGGGGAGATAAACGTTATCACCCTATTTGGGAAGCTGCATTACGAAATGACTTACTCTGTTCATTCCATGTATCCGTTCATGGAGGATTATTTAGACCAGGACCGGTTTTTGGAAACTACTACCCAGAAGGACAAACAAATAATGGACTAATATTCCAAGCTCAAATAAATAGTATTGTTTTTGGCGGTGTCCTTGAAAAGTATCAGGATTTACGCATGGTATTCACGGAAGGTGGGTTTGCATGGCTGCCAAATTTAATGTATACCATGGATACTCATTGGCGAAATTTAAAACGCGAAGTTCCTTGGGTTAAACGGCCACCAAGTCAGCAGGTAAGGGACCATATGTGGTTTGGTACTCAACCATTAATTGAACCAGAACGTCCAGAAGATCAAAAACATATTTTACAGATTATTGAAATGATTGGTACAGATAAAATCCTTTTTGCTAGTGATTACCCACATTGGGAGTTCGATGCACCTCATGCAGCATTAGCTCATTTCCCGAGTGAAGTTAGAAATAAAATTCTCTATAAAAATGCCGCAAAATTATACGGGTTTGAAAATCCAATAAATAAAGAAGGCTAAAGGATTAAATACTTACTTTTATTAAAAACTTAATAAAACAAATGTTTGTTTTATATTATGGAAGCGTTTACAAATGCAATGCCTTTAACAATTACTTTAATAAATTTAAATAAATAAGGAGAGTGTTTTAAATGAAATGTGGACTTTTTTATGTATTAGAGTGTACGGATGGACAATATGATCGCGCTTATAAAGAAATGTTAGAACAAATTCAGTATGCTGAAGAGCTTGGGTTTGGCAGTGTTTGGTTAGCGGAACACCATTTTACTGATTATGGAAGTATGCCTTCACCACAGGTAGCTGCAGCTGCAATTTCTCAAGTTACAAAAACAATGGACATCGGAATGGGAATTAGTATTTTAAACTTTGACAATCCAGTTCGAATTGCAGAAGACTTTGCGATGGTTGATATTTTAAGTAATGGTCGCTTGAAATTTGGGGCTGGTCGCGGCTACCAACCGATTGAATTTAAAAAGTTAGGTATTCCAATGGAGAATTCACGTGAAGTTTTCTGGGAAGCAGTTGATATTATCCAAGGATTATGGGCAAACGACACATTCAGCTATCAAGGAAAGCACTTTCAACTTGATGATGTTAAATTAACTCCAAAACCAGTCCAAGAAAGAGTTCCGTTTTATTATGCGTGCATTAGCCCAGAAACATTTGATTACATGGTAGAACGTGGGGCACAAGAATTCATGTGCACGCCAACATTAATGGTAATGGATGAATTACTGCAATATATTAAATCAACAAGAGATCGTCTTCTACTTAAAGGGGTTAATCCAAAAATTCATATGAACTTGCAGATGAATATTGCTGATAGTCCTGAACAAGCAATTAAAAATGTTGAAAAAGAAATGGAGATGTATTTCGACCGTGTACTCGCGTTAGTTCCAGGTGCGCGAGGAGAAAAGGCTGCTAAGGGATATGAGCGCTTCGCAGAAGTCGCTGAACAAATGTCAGGGCCAGTTGATGTTGGTATGTTAAACGAGGCGGGTATCGTTTTATTGGAGAATTCAAAAGCAGCTGTCGATAAACTTGAATTAATTGAACAAGCAGGCGTTGATAGTTTATCGTGCTGGTTCCGTATGGGTGGAATGGAACATCGCAAAGTTATGAAAACAATGAAGCTATTTGCTCAAGATGTATTACCATATTTCAGACCTACAAGTGCACCACAAAAAGTCGAGCAATAAATTACTAGGCTATAGTTTTAGATTAATAAAAATACAGAATACTAAATAAATAATAATTAGAGTTTAAATACCATTTTAATTCTAATGGGAGGGGGAAATAAACTTTAATATCTTATCATTTAAGCCTCTCCCTATCTATGATCTAATTTAAGTTTATGATAAATTGCTAACCAAAGTATGTTAAGTAATACTGTTTGCTAAAGGAGATTTCAGGATGAGTAGTTTATTAACTGAAGAAATAAAAAAAAATATTGGTCGAGTAGCCCCACAAAAAAAAGAATTGGTAACACGTCGAGATATCCGTAAGTATTCAATTGCTACGGGGCAACGACAAAAGAAATTCCTTAATGGTGATGAAGCACCGCCAATGTTTCATCTATCCTTATTTTGGGATGTAGTTAATTTAGACCAACTGATGCCAGATGGTGTTTCAATTGATATGTTACTACCTGACTTTCCTTTAAAAAAGGCAATGGCTGGTGGGTTGAAAATTGATTATCATAAACCAGTTTATCCGGGAGACTGGTTAATTGCAACCCGAACATTAACAGATATTTATGAAAAAGTAGGTTCTAAAGGTCCTATTATTTTCTATGAAGTAACAATGACAATAGAAAATGAGTTAGGTGAAAAGGTGATTACTGAAAAGACTACGAGACTATTACGTTAAATTAGTAATATTAATGAAGGTGATATGGAATGAAAACTTCTAATTCTAGAATTACGAATATACAACCCGGAGATAGATTGCCGGAGCGTAAGTTCAAACCTGATAATGTGCAATTATTTTTGTATAATGCTGCTTTATGGAATGCACATCGTATACATTTTGATTATCCATATGCAACTGTTGAGGAAAATTACCCTGGTTTAGTCATAGCTGGACCACTATTAGGGGACTGGCTTAATCAATGCGTAGTGGATTGGGTAGGGGACGATGGATATCTAGCCTCGATCGAATATTCTAATCGCAAGGCGTCGTATATTGGTGAAACACTTCTATCTGGTGGAAAAGTTGTTGCAGTTTTTAGGGAAGTAGGTGAGGTGCATATTGAAATCTATATAAAAAATGAAAATAACGAGATCATTGCGCCAGGTAAAGCTATTGCTCAATTTAATTTGATCAATTAATAAAATATATAAAAATACCCCTTTTCAAGAGAATTAAAATTAGACAAAGATTCTTTGGAGGTTAGCTCTTATGGGAAAGCGATTAGATGGTAAAGTTTGTATAATAACTGGTGCAGCTTCTGGATTCGGGAAAGCAATGGTACATGAATTTATTAAAGAGGGGGCTAAAATCTTTGCGATTGATATTAGTAAAAAAGTTCAAGATCTAAAAAAAGAAGTTGATGGAGAACTACACACATATTCTGCAGATGTATCAAACCTAATTCAAGTTGCAGAAGCTTTTAAAAAATGTAATGAAATTTATGGTAGACTAGATATTCTTTGTAACAATGCTGGTATTACTGGGTTAGTAGAAACTCCGTTACATGAATTTAATCTTGAAGCATGGGATAAGGTATTTGCTGTGAATGTAAGAGGAGCATTTATTGTTCTACAGGAAGCCATTAAAATGATGCTCAAAAGTGGTGGGGGTTCCGTAGTAAATACTGGCTCAATTGGTGGATACAGAGCTACTCCTGGATCATCTGCTTATATTGTCTCTAAAGGAGCAATGGTAATGTTAACGAAACAAGCTGCTCTTGAATATGTAAAGGATGGAATTCGTGTTAATTCTATAAATCCTGGTACTTGTAATACACCTTTACTTGATGATTTCTCACAAGAAGCAAAAGATTTCTTAGCTAGTCAAGTGCCAATTGGCAGACTTGGAGAGCCTGTGGAAGTGGCAAAACTTGCTCTTTTTCTAGCCTCAGATGAATCTTCTTATATTTCTGGTCAAGACCATATCATTGATGGTGGGCGTTCAACAGAATAAAACTTATTAATTGGATGATGATATTTGATTATAAATATAGCAACAAGATAATAAAAAGAAAATCTGAGGTTTTTTCATTTAATTAAAGGAGGAAATATTATATGGAAAACTTAACTGAAAGGTTTGAAATTTCAGAATTATTAAACAGATCTGCTTATGGTTATGATGAGCGTGATATAGAGATGCTTGAAGCTTGTTTTACCAGTGATGCAGAGATGTCAATTCGTATTGATGGAGGAGATTTGATTGGTCCCTTTACTGGAAAAAATGAGATTATGAAGCTAATGACTGATTCTATGACCTCGCAAACGGATAAGCGACGTCATATAATTACAAATATTTTTTTTGAATCTGAGAGTAAAGATGCTGCTAAAGTAATTTCGAACTTATCTCTGTATTCAATAGAAAACGGAGAAATTAAGCTTATATCTTCCGGTGTATATCGAGATGAAGTGGTTAAGATAGACGGCGAGTGGCGGCTAAAAAAACATCATTTGGATCTTGACCTGCCATACTAGGTTTATTATCAAAGAAAAAGCAATTTTTTCATAAGATAAATTTCATGTTTTATAAAGTAAATTATGGAGGGTACTGTCATGAATATTGGTCAAATTCCTGCCAAGTATGCAAAACTGGATCCAAGTCGCATTGCGCTTATTGATATACCGAACAACCGTCGAATGAATTTTGGAAACCTAGACGAAAGAGTACGGAGGTTGGCAAACGGTTATGTTGAAAATTTAGGCCTGAAAAAGGGTGACCGTGTTGCGGTTTTATCTAAGAATAGTACAGAGTATATAGAAAATTACTTTGCTTGTGCAAGAGTTGGGTTAATTATTCAACCTCTAAATTGGCGTTTAGGGATTTCAGAATTAAGTAAAATTGTGTCCGATGGAAGTCCATCAGTTTTTGTTTCCTCAGGAGAGTTCATAAATGAGTGTAAAGCTCTTAAACAACAAATCGACATTAATCATTGGCTGGAATATGGAGAAAATAGTGATGGTTCTTATGAAAGTCTTATTAATATTGCTTCTAATAACGAACCTGAGCGATCATCTCAAGTATCAGATGAAGATCCAATGTTAATTCTTTATACTGGAGGCACGACTGGGGAGTCAAAAGGAGCTATTCATACTCACAAAAGTTTTTATATGGGAATGTTGAACCAAACCGTCGCAGAACGAGTAGTACCTTCAGATGTTTATATGTTGACTGGACAGATGTTCCATATACCAATTGTTCTTGCAATAAATTATATGGCTCATGGTTGTCCTTTAGTATTGGTGAATTTTGAAGCCAAACAAGCACTTGAAGTTATTGAAAAAGAACGAGTATCTGCTTTTTTAGGGATTACCACTATGCTAAATTGGATGATGTCTGTTGAAAATTTTAATAGCTACGACCTTAGTAGTCTGCGAAATATTCAATATGGTGGCGGTCCGATGGGGATGAAAGTTGTTAAGGCGGCACTAGAAGCATTTCCGTGCACGTTAATTCAAGGATATGGACAAACAGAAGGAATGGGAATGACTTTTCTCTCTCAGGAAGATCATCTTAATGCAATCAACGGAATACATCCTGAACGTTTGTCATCTTGTGGTCGTGAGGCGTTTGTAAACACAATACAATTGGTTGACCCTCAAGGTCTACCTGTTCCACGTGATGGCAAGACACCAGGAGAAATTGTAGTCAAGTCCGATGCGAATATGATCGGTTACTGGAATAAGCCGGATCTTACTGCTAAGACTATACGTGATGGTTGGCTGTGGACTGGTGATGTTGCTACTTGGGATGAGGACGGTTATATATTTATTGTCGACCGTGCTAAAGATATGATTATCTCAGGGGGGGAGAATATATATAGTACACAAGTCGAAAATGCAATTTACCAGCATGATGGAGTCCTCGAAGTAGCTGTATTTGGTGTGCGAGATGACGAGTGGGGTGAAAATGTAACTGCAGCAGTAGTTTTAAAACCTGGGAGGAAAGCTACCGAACAGGAAATTATTGATACAGCTAAACAACATCTTGCATCTTATCAAAAGCCACGTAAAGTGTATTTTGTTGATAGTCTACCTAAGTCACCAACAAGTAAAATTCTTAAACGTGAATTAAGGGAAATCTATAGTGGATCAAAAGGTCAGAAAGAAAGTATAAGTGATTAAATGTTATTTAAAAAATAATTTGTTTAATTTGAAGTACTTCAAGGTGTGTAAGTATCATGTTACCTGATTTCTATAATAAAGGGAGGAATTTAAATGACAAGGTTAAAAGATAAAGTTGCGATTATTACAGGAGCTGGTGGAGGATTAGGAAGACAAACTGCAATTAGAATGGCAGAGGAAGGAGCAAAGCTTAGTTTAGTAGATTTTAATGAAGCATCAGGTCGAGAAACAAAAAAAATAGTAGAAGAATTAGGGGCTGAAGCGATTTTCATTAAAGCTGATGTAACAAATTCGGAAGAAGTTCAAAACTATGTTTCTATAACAAAAGATAAATTTGGAAGAATCGATGTATTTTACAATAATGCAGGGATTGAAGGTATGGTTGCTCCAACAGCGGAGTATGATGAGGCTGAATTTGATAAAGTTATCGCAGTTAATGTAAGAGGTGTATTTTTAGGCTTAAAGTATGTATTAGAGGAAATGAAAAAACAGGGCTCCGGGAGTATTATTAATACTTCTTCTATAGGCGGACTTGTGGGACATGAAAACTTTTCTGCCTATGTCGCTAGTAAGCATGCTGTTGCAGGAATGACAAAAGTTGCTGCGATAGAGTATGGTAAACATGGGATTAGAATAAATGCGATTAGTCCTGGGCCAATTAAAACAGACATGGTTATCAATGCAGCTCGAAAGAATAATCCAGATAATCCTCAAGAATATTATGATATGCTTGCTAACCTTATACCAAGTAGGAAATTGGGTGAACCAAATGAAGTTGCCAACTTAGTAACTTTTCTTGCAACTAATGAATCACCATATATAAATGGATCAATTATTGCTATCGACGGCGCAATGACTGCTATCTAGAGTCCCTTTCAAAAGATAAACTTATCTTGATCAGGTGGAGTAAATCTACACTTCCCCTGATCATATAAAATAGTTAGTATAAGAAAGATTAAATAGAAAATTATTTCTATACTTTTTTTATAATTTCGTATTTTATTGTAAAAAACAAACGTTTGATAAAAACTTTTTTATTGAAGTAATATATCAATAATTAAATCGGCAAGCGATAAAGTTGCTATTATTACAGATGACAAATTGAAGTTTGTGAGGTAAACAACTGTTATTAAAATCTTAAGGGAAAAGTTTATAAAGGAATTTCAATTAAATGAATATAAACACTAAAGAAATAGCCAAGTAAACCCTATTTGGAAGAGTGCTAAAATTTTATCAATATTCTGTCTATTGTTTCTCAAGCTAAAAAAGGATGGTAAACAAGGTATGAAGTTTAAATAAAAATAGATAAATCAAATTTCTAAGAAGTGATACTGAATAATTATAATACGAATATTTATAGATCGATTATTTCCTAAAATGATAATTTTTGCTTTAAAATCTGAATAGTAAGAAAAAGGGGGGTTAAATGTCGAATCAATTAGTAGAGAATTTTAACGAAAAAAAATGGGGAAAGCGACATACCGTTTTCTTAGCGGTATTTTTAACCAACTTTATTATATTTGTAGATGATTCAGTATTTGATATAAAATTTCGGTTAAATTAAGTCCAATTGGACCCGTAATAGAATATGCTGCAAAAGCAGAAGCAAGCCAGATTGCAGTATACCGAAATCTTTCATGAGGAGGAAACCAAAGAGCTATCATCCTATTACACGGTCCCCATAAAAATCCATGGAAAATACCAAATATTAAGTTTCTCCACCACATTTGAGTGTATGTTTCAATAAAAATAGTTAACATACTAAGTGACGTACAAGCAACTAAACAAATTATTAGTGCTCTTTTCGCCCCTATCCGATCAGATATTATTCCTGCAAGAAATACAAGTGGAAAATACCCAAGTAAGTAAGCAGATTGGATTTTTCCAATTTCTACTGCATTTAAGTTTAATCCCTCTGCCCAAAAAGGCGTTAAATTACTTGTTGCAATCTTAGGAACACCGATCTTAATATTTTTTTATATAGTTACTAAAGATAGACCAGAACAATCAAAGAAAATTAAACAAGGAGAATTAAATTATATTTATGGCGAAAGTGTTAACAGGGAAGAATTAAAAAACCAGGAATTTAAGTGGAGTCATTTAGCCCAAGCTTTCAAAATGCCAAGTGTATTTTTTATGGCAATTGCTACTGGTTTGGCGACATCTCCAGCCTGGTTATCAATCTCTTGGGGAACCTATGGTTTAATAAATGGATTTAACATGGATGGAAAAACAGCTGGTTTAATTGTTGCTATTATGTGGGCAATTCCTGTTGCATTATGTTTTTCAAACGGTTGGGTGGTCAACAAGCTATTAAAAGGGAATGTTCGTGCAGGATTAGCTTTGGGAGCAATAATTGGTTCTATAGGTTATTTGATAGCTAGTTTTTATGCCCCAAACTATTTAGTTTTTGCAATTCTCGTAATCGGAATGAGCCAATCAGGTGCAGTTTTTTATTGGGGGTCAATTAATGGATATTGGTCTGGATTAGCACGTCCGGAAGTCGCTGGTACATTAAATGGTCTGGGTAATAGTATGATGTCATGCTTTGGTTTCATTCTCCTTGCATTAAGTGGGGGCTGGGTAAATGAAAGTGTTCAAGGAGTTCATTCTTTGAGTAAACTTTGGTTAATAGGTGGAATTGTATATTTAATATCACTTATATTTATTTTCATATCCAAAGATGTTACGATCGGTAGTTCAACACCAGATAAAGAAGAAGCGGAAAAACCTGCGATATAAAAATCAAGACGACGTAAAGGTTTGCATATGTTAAATTTTCTTTTTAAGTATGCCGAAGACATATATATAGATCCAGACTAAGATAATTGTAAACAAAACATCATAGGAATACCGTTGATCATCTGATACTTTTGGGGATAATTTTGAAACCTGTGAGAAGAGAAATTCCTACTATCGTATTCAAAGCAGGAAGTTGAGGTTACCTAAAGAAGTTGCATACTTGATGACTTTCCTTGTCTTAATTGGAAGTGTTGACGTAGTCAATACTATTTATTAACTTATAAGGTCAGGTGGAGTACAGTAACTTAACTTGTCTTCACAAAAAAATTAGTTAGTGGCTCAATCAGTGTGTAGTTAAATTGCTAGGACGTAATGGCAATTAGTTTCAATTAATTACTCAAACCAAAAAGCATCTTATATTGTCGAAACACTTCAGTCTGGTGTAAAGTCTTTGCGATAAATGAAGAAAAAGGCGAAGTTACTCTTGGAATCTTATAAAAAAATAAGCTAACAATATCATTTCTCCTGCACGGCTGTCGTACGTTTTTAACTATTTAAATTACCTGAAAAGTTCCTATATGCATTGGGAATTAATTAAAAGATATGGGTGTGATCATTTAATATTAAAGTAATTTTTTCTTGGTATTTATAAAACAAATGTTTGTTTTACTTGAAGATATTCCCACGTTAACATCTAGTCGTCTTAAATAAAATAATTTTTAGGGAGGTAGTTATTTTGAAAAAATTCAATTTAGTTTTATGTCTTTTGTTTGTGATGTTCCTAGCAGCATGTGGAAACTCTGCTAGTACTACACAAGAAGAATCAAAGAGTAGTAATTCACCCAGTACATCAGACTCAACCGTGCAAGAAAAATATGTCCTAAAGTTGGCTCATGCTTATCCAACAGCATCATATATGCATACGTTTATGGAGTGGTTTAACGAAGAAGTCCAGGAGCGTAGTGATGGGCGGCTATCGTTAGATATATACCCAAGTGGTCAGTTAATGCCAACAGATCAAGAAGTTCCTGCAATTTTACAAGGGCAAATCGATATGAGTCACTCCCTTTCTCCAGTCCTTGCAGGTTTTGACCCAATTTGGAATCTTTACGAACTCCCTTTTATCTTTGAGTATGACCCGAAAGATCCTACTGTATTTATAGAAAATCGAGCCGAATTTAACAATAGTGAATACGGTGGTAGAAAGATTGCACAGTTAATGGAAGAAAAAGGATTGAAAGTTTTGTCTCTTGGTTTTGTTGATATGTTTGGTTCATTATATACGACGGATAAAAACAATTTGGTTACTGATCCAGAAAGCGCAAAAGGCTTAAAAATAAGAACCGCTGGCGGGATCATTGGTCCTGAAACGGTAAAATCATTTGGTGCAAGTGGTATGACCATCCCAGCAGCTGAATTAGTAACGGCTCTTCAACAAAGGGTTGTCGATGGGCTGTTAACAACACCAATCTATACTAATGATGCGAAGTTGCCTGTAGAGACATTAACAGTAATCCCATTGTTTAACACGGTAACTCCACTTATTATGTCACTTGAAAAGTTTGAGTCTTTACCAGAAGATCTTCAGGAAATTCTTGTTCAGACAGGTAAGGATTTGGAGGAATATGGTAAGGAACAGGTAATCGAAAAAGCAAAAACAGCTTATACAACTTTGGCGGATGAAGGTGTGGAAATCTACTATCCTACTGAAGAGGAAATTAACGCATGGAAAGAAGCAACAAAACCAGCTAGAGAAGTCTTTGAAAATCAGGTTGACGGTGGAAAAGAGCTTTTAGAAGAACTTTCGAAGCTTAATTAATAAGTCGGATCCTATCGAATTTACTCTAGTTCAATAAAAGAGTAAATTATTGAACTAGAGTTTTTATCCCGTTTAACTAACGCTAAGACTCTGACTTCAAAGCTTTGAGAAAAACAAGAAAGGCTAAGTGGGAGACGGTGGAACACAGGCTAAGGTCGCCACGTCCTGTGACAACGTTTGTGTGACCCACATCGTGTGGGCCCCAACTAACATTCAGTGGGGAATGATGGAAAACCACACTGAATGAAGTTTCACTTTATAAAAGGAGTTGGAGTTTTCATGGATAAATTACAGAAGATCGATTCCTCGACCCGGTTTTTGGATAAAGGCCTGGAAATCACTGCAATCGTTTGTTTAATAATAAGTGTTGCTGGTGCCGTCATTAGTGTCTTTTCCCGTTATTTACTAGGTATGTCGTTCCAGGTTATTGAAGAAATCTGTCGCTACGCTATCATTTATGGTGCGTTTGCCTATATCGGTCCCTTGGTAAAAAGAAAAGAACACCTAAAAATGGATATACTGCAAGGTCTCTTAAAAAATAAGGTGAAAAAATCTAATGAGTTATTAATTAGTGTTATTTTATTTGCTTCTTTTGGTTTCCTCTGTTTGTCAAGCATCATGTGGACAATCTCACTGTTAAATATGCAAGTCAAGACGGCTTCTGGAATTATGTTAATGTTTATTCCAGCCCTTGCAATACCAATTGGAATGCTATTGGGATGTATCTACTCCTTCCTGCAGATCCTTCAAAATTTTTATAAGTTACGCCAACCCGAAAATGAAAAAATCGAAGATGTCAGTTCAATAGAATCAGAGGTAGGCTCCTAAAATATAACAAGGAAGGCCATTGTGAGGAAATGGTTGGAAGCACTTTTATAGTTGAAGGAAGGGGGAGAATAGGGTGTTAGTTGTTGGATTTTTCATATTTATAATTCTATTAGTTATTGGAGCTCCTATATGGTTAGCGTTAGCGATGAGTGGTGGGTTTTGGGTATATGTTCAAATGGGATTGCCGCTAGTAAGTATTCCATCCCAATTCTTCATTGCTACTGATGCTTGGATTTTATTAGCAGTACCTTACTTCCTCCTAGCTGGAAATTTAATGACTTATATGGGGCCAGCTAATAAAATGTTTACATTTATAAAAAATCTTGTAGGCCATCTGCCAGGTGGGATGACTGCTGCAGTCGTAGTTACTGCAGCTATATTCGGAGCTTTGTCAGGTTCGTCAGTTGCGACTGTTGTAGCCGTAGGATCTATGGCTATACCACAAATGATTAAAATGGGGTATTCGAAGGAAAACAGTTATGGTGTCATCGCTGCTTCAGGAACATTAGGTCAGATGATCCCACCGAGTATTTTTATGATTTTATTTGCCGCAACTACTCAACTTGACCCAGGTCAACTTTTTTTGGCAGGGATTGCACCAGGAGTATTTATGGCAATTGTATTAATCATTGTGGCAATTGTTGTTAGTTTTCGTGATAAAACAGAAAGACCAGAAAAAAGCAGTTTTGCTGAAATATTTACTTCTTTCTTACATGCAATTCCATCCTTGTTAATGCCAGTAATTATTTTGGGAGGAATTTACGGAGGAATTTTTACACCTACTGAAGCAGCTGCAATTGCGGTATGTTATGTACTCATCATAAGCTTTCTGTTTAATAGGAAAGATTGTACCGTTCCAAATTTCAAGAAAAGCTTAATAAATACAATGATTACAACTGCAGTGATTTACATTTTACTAGGCGGTGCTAAATTATTTTCTACTGCGATGACATATTTACAAGTTCCACAAATTTTAACCCAATTTGTAACAAATATACAGGTTGCAGATTGGATCATCATGTTATTAATTATATTACTCTTTTTGTTCTTTGGAATGTTCTTAGATGCGATTCCTATTTTATATATCACATTGCCTATTTTATATCCAGTCGTACTTTCATTGGGGTATGATCCGATTCACTTTGCAATGATAACGGTTGCTAGTTTGATGATCGGTCAGATCACGCCGCCAGTAGGTTCTAGTTTATATGCAATAAGCGGCCACTTTAAAGAAAACATGGGTGTAGTCGTAAGAGGATCTTATCCTTATTTAGTTGGATTAATTGTTGCGACTCTAGTTATACTGTATATTCCATGGCTTAGTATATTTTTATTTCAATAAATTTAGGGGGCTAAAACTTGAAAAGAACCTATCTAGTAGTTTGTCTTTTTCTCGTTATTCTTTTAACAGCATGTGGAAATTCAAATAGTTCTGTAAACCTTGGAAATTTAAGTGAAGAAGCTCAAAACAGCAATAATGAGATGACTTCTCCAACTTCCAGTGATGAAGAAACGTTTGTACTAAAAGTGGCTCATGGCTTTCCAACAGCTTCATTCATGCACACCTTTATGGAGTGGTTTGATGAAGAAATACAAAAACGAAGCGATGGACGGTTATCATTAGAAATCTTCCCTAGTGGTCAGTTAATGCCAATAGACCAAGAAGTTGCTGCAGTTTTACAAGGTCAAATCGATATCGTGCATTCAACGTCTCCAATTCTTGCAGGTTTTGATCCGATATGGAACTTCTACGAATTACCATTTATTTTTGCTTATGACCCTAAAGATCCTTCAGTGTTTCTAGAGAATAGAATTAAATTTAATAGCAGTGAAAATGGTGGTCAAAAAATTGTAAAAATGATGGAGGCAAAAGGACTAAAAGTATTGTCACTTGATTTTATAGATATGTTTGGTTCGATATATACAAATGATGAAAGCAAACTAGTAACTGGTCCAGAAAGTGTTAAAGGTTTAAAGCTTAGAACGCCAGGTGGCTTAATTGGAACCGAAACAGTAAAAGCACTAGGGGCTAGTAGTATGACGATTGCTGGAACTGAAGTAATCACTGCTTTACAACAAGGGGTTGTTGATGGGTTATTAACAGTTCCAATCTATGCTCATGATGCTAAATTGCCGATAAAATCATTTTCAGTAGCCCCACTTTTTAATAGTGTAACTCCAGTCATTATGTCTCTTGAAAAGTTTGAGTCATTGCCAAAGGATCTTCAGGAAATTCTTGTAGAAACAGGCAAAGATTTAGAGCTGTATGCGAAGGAACAAGTTCAAGAAAGAGCTAAAACAGCTTATATTAACTTGGAAAATGAAGGTGTAAAAATTCACTACCCTACAAAGGAAGAGATTAGACAATGGGAAGAAGCGACCAAACCAGCTAGGGAAGTATTTGAAGCTCAAGTCGAAGGTGGAAAAGAGTTATTAGAAGAACTTGCTAATCTTAATTAACACTTATTACTTTGGTAATCCCATCTCAAATAATGCTAAGGGGTGGGCCTCCTCTAAATGAATCAGGGAAATTTGGATATAAAATCTACCCTCTAATCGAAAGAAGATGAAAAATTGAGTGCAAAGCGAATGAAATTAATACTGTTACTCGTGATCCTTATGTGGGGAAGTAATTTCGTAGTATATAAGATTTTGGTAGAGAAATTCCCTTTTTGGACATTAGTATTCTTCCGGAACTTTTTTGCTGCACTCGCATTAGTTTGGATTGTGCGAAAATTTCTCCATATTAAGCCCAGTAATAAAAAATTGTGGGGTTATGTATTAGCTGCTACCTTATTAGGTGTATTTATAAATAATGTCTTATTTCAATATGGCCTTCAGTATACATTAGCTACTAACGCCTCACTTATTATGGGGTTAACGCCTTTGTCGACAGCTTTAATTTCTTATTTTGTATTTCATGTGCCGTTACAACGTAAGCAAATACTAGGTATTTTCCTTGGATTTTTTGGTGTCTTCCTTATAGTAATGAAAGGATCGCTGCAAAATTTAATAGAGTTTTCCTTTAACATCGGTGATTTATTTATTGTCGGGACTTTAATATTTTTTAGTTTAAGCTTTATTTTTGTAAAGAAAGCGACTGATACTAAGTTTCCAGCAGAAATCATCACATTGTATGGATATACCATTACATCGATTTGTTTATTTCCGATGGTATTTTGGGAACAAACAAAGAATGGGTGGGGTGAACTTCCAACTAGTTTAATATATTGGATCATGTTGCTTTATGTAGGCATCTTTCCTACAGGGGTAGGTACTTTATTGTGGAATCGTGGTATTAGCGTTCTTGGACCTAGCCAAGTTGCTATTTTTATGAATGGAGTTCCTTTAGTAGCTGCGGTTGCATCCGTATGGGTATTAGGAGAACCTATTTTATGGTTTCATATATTCGGATTTATTTTTATAGCAACAGGTGTTATTTTAGGCTCCCAGAATAGGGAAGAGATAGTGCAAAGAAAAAAGGGTGAGGAAAGTAAAAGTATTTCAGTTTAAAACGAGAAAGAGGGAAATTCACTATTTGTTTTATTAATTATTAAGGGAAGTGGAGGTATTAGAGAATGGAATCAATTCGCGGAAAAGTCGCTATTGTAGGAGCGGCAGATACAGATGTGGGAGTTGTGCCTCACATGAGTGCGACTCAGCTTTGTGTAGATGCTGCACTTCGCGCCCTTAAAGACGCTGGAATTAGTAAAGACCAAGTTGATGGTTTGATTACTTGTAATTCGTTTGCAGAGCCATACATGTATCATGCTGAAGCCATTGCTGAGTATTTGCAAATCTTTCCACGGTATTGCATGGGTGTAAGTACAGGAGGTGGTACAACATTTTCTATTCTTCATCATGCAGCTTCTGCGATCTTAACGGGAGTTTGCGATACGGTATTAATTACGATGGCTGATAGTTTACGTAGTGGGTTAACTAGAGATCAAGCAATGGCTATGCAAGCAGCAACTGGGCATGCACAGTTTGAAACACCATATGGGCCCACTGTACCAGCTTATTATGCACTAATTGCACAAGCACATATAGCGAAATATGGCACAACACCTGAGCAGTTTGCACGAATTGCTGTTACTGCAAGGATGCATGCTAGTTTAAATCCAAGTGCACAGATGCGTGAATTAATTACGGTAGAGGATGTGTTAAATTCAAGGTTGATTGCTGACCCTCTTCATTTGTTAGACTGCTCACTTGTGTCAGATGGTGGTTCAGCTGTAATTTTAACTTCCGCTGAGCGAGTAGCAGATTTTCCGAATCATCCTGTGTACATACTCGGTGTTGGCGAGGGGCACGGACATGAACATATTAGCCAAGCGCGTAGTCTGACAACTTCAGCAGCTGTAGAATCAGGGCAACGTGCATATGATATGGCTGGCTTACGGCCGGAAGATATGGATTTAGCCCAACTTTATGATTGTTTTACGCCTACGGTCTTAATTGAATTAGAGGACCTTGGTTTTTGTAAAAAAGGCGAAGCGGGCTCATTCATAGAGAGCGGGGCAATTGAGCTTGGGGGTTCGTTACCTGTCAACACACACGGTGGACTGCTGTCTCACTGTCATCCAGGAAACCCGGGTTCGATGTTTGCGTTAACGGAGACAGTTCTACAACTTCGGCATCAAGCTGGTGAACGTCAAGTACAAGGAGCTGAAGTTGCACTTGTTCATGGTCAGGGTGGAATTATGTCTAGTCATACGACACTGATTCTCGGTCGCGATAGAGGTTAATATGAAATGGGAGAGGTGAGAAAAATGGTAGATCATTCAGGAAAGAATCTTCCACGTCCGACTATAGAAACTGAAAAATATTGGCAAGGATGTCGGAAGCATGAGTTACTCATCCAAAAATGTACAGAGTGTGACCATTATCAATTTTACCCACGAATTATGTGTACGAGATGTTCTAGTAATCAAGTTGAATGGGAACGTACTTCAGGCAAAGGTATAGTAATTAGTTTTACAATTATTCGACGGCCTATTTCTAAAGCTTACAAAGCGGAAACCCCGTATGTAGTTGCGCTAATCAAATTGGAAGAAGGGCCAGTGATGATGAGTAATATCATTCATTGTGACCTAGAAGCAGTTAAGGTTGGCATGGGTGTAGAAGTTGAATTTGAAGATTGGTCAGAAGAGATCTCCATACCCAAATTTCGCCCAGCTAATGAAGGAGTTTAATATCTGTTAATCTTAATTTTTAAAGACGTTTTAATCATTAAGGGGGTGATACATGTTTTGTAATGTTAATTTAAATAAGTATCTAGTAGACTAAGCAAATTACTAATTCGTTAGGTGAGAAAATTTTAGGGAGGGATTTATATGAGAATTCAAAACAAAGTAGCTATTGTTTCTGGATCTGGGTCTGGTATTGGAAAAGAAACCGCTCTTCGTTTTGCACGTGAAGGGGCAAAGGTGCTCTGCATGGATATTAAAGGACAAGAAGATACGGTTAGGCAAATCGTTTCTGAAAATGGTAAGGCAATAGCTTTCGAAGGGGACGTAACGAATAGTTCGGATTGGAAAAAAGCTGTACAGTTGGTTTTGGAAGAGTACGGTACAATTGATATTCTCGCTAATATAGCTGGAGTTGTATCAAGAGGATCAGATAAGCTTCTTGAGCAAACCGAAGAGGAATGGCATCACGTAATCGATATTGATCTAAAAGGAACTTTTTTAGGAATGAAAAGTGTCATGCCTGAAATGGTAAAAAATAAAAAAGGCAAGATTGTGAATGTCGCGTCACTAGCTGCACATATTGGATTAACCAATTTAGTAGCATATTCTGCGGCAAAAGGTGGGGTTGCTGCAATGACAAGGCAAGTAGCTATGGAATATGCTGCAGATAATATTCAAGTAAATGCTGTATCACCAGGAATCATCCAGACGCCAATTCTAGGTGATACAACTCCAGAAATGACAGAGATTTTTTCAGCGGCAACCCCGGCAGGACGTCTGGGAAAACCAGAGGAAATTGCTAATTTAATTCTTTTCTTTGCCTCAGAAGAAGCAGACTTTGTTACGGGACAGATTTGGAAAGTTGATGGCGGTTGGGGTTCTCAATAACTTTATACAAATCGAAAGAATTATAGTTTCTAGATAGTGTCGAACTTCACCAAACAAATATTTGGTTTATATAAACAGTTAAAGTAAAAAGTTTTTTAGTTCATTTATAAAAAAGAGGTGAATGGTATGGCCAAAACTTTAGAAGAAAGAATTGCAGTGTTAGAGGCTCGTGAAGAAATTAAGGAAGTCATCGCGAAATACAATCATGGTGTCGACAAACATGATGAAGAGATGTTTATGGATATTTGGGAAGAAAATGCTATATGGGATATTGGTGATCCTTGGGGATATTGTGCTAATAAACAAGAAATATTAGAAAAGACTAAAGCGATTTGGGAAGGTCTTCCTGAAACACACCATTATGCAGTGAATGAAGTAGTTGAAGTAGATATTAATAATGGTACTGCTACTGCTATAGCTGATGTAGATGCAACAGCAACTAATGCTGTAGGTGTACCTCTCGTTATCGCAGCTACTTATTGGGATAAGCTAAGTAATCGAACAGGTAGGTGGCGATTAACTGAAAGAAAAGTAAAAATTCATTATATGACTCCTGCACTGGAACCTTGGTCAGATAAACCAGAAACACGTATTAATCCTAAGCTATAAATAAATTATCTTAATGGCTTTATCTTAAATAGTTTTTACAAGGCATGACAATGTAAAGGGAGGTAAGGATTTGGAAAACGTAATAAAAGAGACACTACGAGAATTTCCAGGGATAACAGCAAAGAAAATCCTTAATCTATGTAAAAAGTACAACTATCAGAATATTACAAGAGATACTATTTATAAGCACCTTAGGAAATTAAAGCGAAAAGGAACTCTTGTTAATAAAGGAGATCGTTGGTACTTAAATAATAAACTATAAGCTGCTCATTTAAGAGCAGCTTCATTTATAGATTATCGTTGTTGGTTTTTTCAATGGAAGTAAAAAAAAAGTAGATTAACACGAAGAGGTTGATCGAAATACCTAAGTATTTATCGATCAACCTAATCACGTTTAATAGTTTTATAGCTTCTGGATTAAACGGATTGTTTAGAAGAAAACTGTTTTTTCAGTGCAGTTGCAATTTGTTCAACGCCTTTTTTCGCGTCATCCATAATGACAGGCATCCATAAAAATCCGTGAATTTGTCCTTCATATCTTGTTAATTCAACCGGAACCCCTGCTTTTTTTAATCTTTCAGCATAGGCCTCTCCTTCATCACGCAAGACATCATATTCACAAGTAATCACTAACGCTGGAGGTAGTCCACTAACGTCATTTGCCAGTAATGGAGAAGCATATGGGTGTAATTTTTCTACTTCTGTATTTGAGAAGTATTGGTCTGCGAACCAGTGCATTGCTGGTTCTTCTAAGTAATAGCCTTTTCCATTATCTATATATGATTGAGTGTTATATCTACAATCAGTTACTGGATAAAGAAGTACTTGATAGGCGATATCTGGACCACCACGATCTTTAGCCATTAATGGTACAACAGCTGCAATATTCCCGCCTGCACTATCACCACCAACTGCAATACGACTAGGGTCACCGTTATACTTGACGATATTTTCTGCCACCCATTTTGTTGCAGCATAGCAATCCTCTACAGGAACAGGGAATTTATTTTCAGGAGCTAAACGATAATCGACTGAAACAACCAAACATTCGGTAGAATTCGTGAGCGAACGAAGCAAAGGATCAACCACTTCTAAATCACCTAATACCCATCCACCACCATGGTAGTATACAAATACTGGGAAAGGTCCTTCTCCTTTAGGGGTATAAATACGAAGACCGATTTCAGCACCATCTACAGGGATGTTAATATTTTCCACTTTTGCTACTTCTTGAGGCTCACCAATTACTCCAGCATAAAAGGCAAGTAACCCATCACGATTTTCTTGTACAGACATTTCTTCGATCTTTGGAGCACCATCTGCCATGGCTGCTGCAATTTGATCTAATAGATTTTTCACTTGAGGTTGTAATGTCATAATCATTTTTCCTCCAATCAATAAGTAGTGTAACCGCTTTCAAAACTATTATAAATTCTGGTAAAAAATAATGCAAGAAAAAATATAAAAAATTCTGAAAATGTAAACTTTTCAGAAAATGATTATAAATAAATATTTTGAAAGGTACAAAAAAGCACTTGATTGTTTTTAGGCTTACATTATTGCTCAAAACTTACTGTATTAACTTAATATATAGAAAGTTTTAGGCTGTTATGTTACTAGTGTAAAGCTTAATTAGTAGTAAGTAGGGGGGAGAAAATCGCTGCTGAAACCAATTTACCTTTAGACCATTCTTCTTAATAGTTTTTTACAATTAAAGTAATTTTTTCAGAAAATTTTAAAAATAGTATTGAAATTGATTACTTTGGTTGCTATAATAACGACAAATCAAACAAACGTTAGATTTTCTCCACTTTAAAAAGACCTTTTATTTTCTAAAATCTTCCTTCGAAAAATATGGCTGATCATTTGGTTTTAATTCGCTGCAATAAATATAATACCTCTGTTCATACACACGTTCGTACTATAATTCAACTAATCTACTTTTAAACTTACTTCAAAAATATTATTTAACATGTTTACTCAGTTATATTTTCTTGCTGATCATTTTTTGTTAGTTCTTTTAGGGGGTGATGTTTACTAAGGTACCTTCTCTGCCTATTTTTAATATTATATTTAGCAAAACGCTTTATATGTAATACGCGTAAGCTATTTTATCTTTTATTAAAACAAATGTTTGGTTGGAGATTTTTGTGAACTCTTTTATTCATTTTTGTTTTTTTGCTTTATCTAATGAACTTAATTTATTTTCTAAAGGAGTGTTTTGATTTATGAATTGTGGACTTTTTTATGTATTAGAGTGTTTAGATGGGCAATATGACCGTGCATATAAGGAGATGCTAGAACAAATTCAGTATGCAGAAGAATTAGGGTTTGGAAGTGTTTGGTTAGCGGAACATCACTTTACTGATTATGGAAGTATGCCTTCTCCTCAAGTAGCTGCAGCCGCTATTTCTCAAATTACAAAAACAATGGACATTGGGATGGGGATTAGTATTTTGAACTTTGATAACCCTGTTCGTATTGCTGAAGATTTTGCAATGGTCGACATTTTAAGTAACGGCCGCCTAAAGTTTGGTGCTGGACGTGGTTATCAACCTATTGAATTTAAAAAGCTAGGAATTCCAATGGAAAATTCACGAGAGGTATATTGGGAAGCTGTCGATATCATTCAAGGTCTATGGGAAAATGATTCATTTAGCTACCAAGGAAAACACTTTCAATTAGAGGATGTGAAATTAACTCCTAAACCAGTCCAAGAAAGAATCCCATTCTATTATGCGTGTATTAGTCCAGAAACGTTTGACTATATGGTAGAGCGAGGGGCACAGGAATTTATGTGTACACCAACACTAATGGTAATGGATGAATTACTACAATATATCAAATCAACTAGAGATCGTCTTCTTCTAAAAGGAGTTAATCCAAAGATTCATATGAATTTGCAAATGAATATTGCTGAAAATCCTGAACAAGCGATTAAAAATGTTGAAAAAGAAATGGAGATGTATTTCGACCGCGTACTTGCGTTAGTTCCAGGTGCCAGAGGAGAAAAGGCTGCTAAAGGATATGAGCGTTTTGCGGAAGTAGCTGAACAAATGTCAGGCCCTGTTGATGTCGGTATGTTAAATGACGCAGGTATCGTATTATTAGAAGACGGAAAAGCGGCTGTCAATAAGCTTGAACTTGTTGAACAAGCAGGAGTAGATAGTTTATCGTGCTGGTTCAGAATGGGTGGTATGGAACATCGCAAGGTAATGAGAACGATGAAGCGCTTTGCGGATGAAGTATTACCATACTTCAAACCGACTGCTAAAAAGGTTTCTCAATAATTAGCTAGATTTAAAATAATTGTTATATTAATGATAATAAAGTAATAGGGAGTAAGCTACAGATAAGCATTTATTTTCACCATTTTGCTCTCTCCCTATTTATACCGTTTAACCGCACTAAGTTATCTAACAAATGACGCCAGGGAACAGGGCTGGTTCTAAAAATCATCCAATGGTTTATAAACAGATTATCGTTTTCTTAATTTTGCAAATTCATTGTTAAACTACGGTAGTAATGATAAAATATAATTCAAACAACTAGTAGTTTAGTTATAATAAATGACCTACTAATAATTTATACAATAATACAGTTTATAATAAGGTAATTTATGAACTATATGGGTAGGAAGGAGCCATTGCCAATGAACAAGCCAAAAATGAACAGAAAAGCTGTAAATAGCAAATCCAATAAAAGATTTAATGAAATTATAGATGCAGCAGCTAAAGTTTTTCGAGAAAAAGGCTATAAAGAAGCGACATTAGAGGATATTGCAAATGAAGTCGGTATGCTTAAAGGAAGTTTATATTATTATATTAATAAAAAGGAAGACCTTCTTTATGCGGTTGTCGAGAGACCGCTTGTTGAAATGACAGATAGTTTGAAACAGATAGTCAATTCATCCTATACGCCGACGATTAAATTAGAGAAAGCATTACAAAATCATATTCATGCATTTGATCAATATCAAAGTGAGCTATTTGTCTGGATTTCAATCGAATGGTTCAAGTCCGAATTTGGTGGAGAAATTGCAACATTAGGCGATGAATATGACCGCCTGTTTCGAAAGATTATTATCGAAGGTGTCGAAAAGAAGGAATTTAGAAGTGATTTAGATACTAAACTTATGACATTTGCGATATTCGGTGTTTATAATTACCTGCAACGTTGGTTTTCACCAAATAACGGTTATTCTTTAGAAGACATCTCTGCTCAATTTAATCAATTTGTTTTACAAGCGGTTTGGGATAAGGTTCTAATCTGTTCAGATAAAAAGTAAAAGATTTTATTAATGAACCGAAAGAGGGATTGATTTTGAAATTAGTAGGTATATCTGGTACAATCGTCGGATCAAAAACTCGTATTATAGTCAATAAAGTTTTAGACGAGGTTAAAAAGCTAGACTCTTCTATAGAGATTGAACTACTGAATTTAAAAGAATATAATATTCAATTTTGTGATGGGCGTGACCCGAAAACGTACGAAGGTGATACAAAAAAGGTAATTGAGATTATGAATTCAGCAGATATGTTTCTTATAGGGACGCCGATTTTTCAAGCTTCATTATCAGGAGCATTAAAGAACTTAATCGATTTAACGCCAGTTGAAACGTTCAGAAATAAAGTGATGGGTTTTGTTGCGACAGGAGGAACCTATCAACACTATCTTGTCATCGAAAATCAATTAAAACCTATTGCAGGTTATTTTCGGGCATATGTAGCACCGAGCTATGTGTATGCTCAAAATGATCATTTTAATAATCAGAATGAAGTAATAGATGAAGAGTTATTAAATCGTATTCAAAATTTGGCAAAAGAGCTTGTTTTTATGCAAAAAGCATTAAAATATTAGCAATCAGAAAAGGTCCTCTCAAAAAGATGTACCGAAGTAAGTGTTGTGTACATAAATGAGATGGTCCTTTTTTATTTTTTCAGTAATGTAATTATTCTCACTTCAGGAAAAATCCAAGTGATAGCTTAAATAACATATTTAAGGAGCTAGTTAATAAGCACAGGGATCTAAAAAAGCTAACAGGATTATTCCTTTCCTATTTTGCTTGAAATAACTAATCCTCAAAATGCCGACGTAAAATTCAGAATATTCAATTTTAAGGTTGCGATAATTATTATGTATCTGTATAATATAAATTAAACAAACAGTCATTTGAATTATAGGCCAGACGAATTGTTTTTATAAATTTTTAATCTCTTTAGAGCTAGTTTTACAAGTGAGAAAAAAATTTGGAAATTAATCTAACAAACAGTCATTTGATTTTTAAGTTATTCTATGAAAGTGACTAGAATAACCTTTAAATTGATACTGAATGACCTAGTTAAAGGAGGGCGGAACTTGAATAAGCCACTTAATGGAATTAGAGTGATTGATCTGTCGCGTTTGTTACCTGGTCCTTATTGCACCTCGTTCCTTGCTGATTTTGGTGCAGAAGTAATTAAGGTTGAAGAACCTCATGTTGGGGATTATGCAAGGTGGGAAGAACCAAAAGTAGGAAAAGAGAGCGCCATTTTTTCTTCGTTAAATCGAAACAAAAAAAGTGTCACTTTAAATTTAAAAACTAATGAAAGCAAAGAAGTTTTTATAGAATTAATAAAGACTGCAGATGTGTTGGTAGAATCTTTTAGACCAGGAGTAATGGATCGGTTAGGTCTGGGATATAAAGAATTATCGGAAATTAATCCCAAGTTAATCTATTGTGCAATTACAGGCTTTGGGCAAACAGGACCATATGCCAAGTTGCCTGGCCATGATATTAATTACTTAAGTTACGCAGGCTTATTGGAATTGCAAGGTGAGTTGAACCAGAAACCAGCGCTTTCTAGTGTACAAATTGCTGATATAGGTGGAGGTTCACTAATGGCTGCAATTGGTATTTTGATAGCAATTATTAATAGAGGAAAAAGTGGGAAAGGGCAATTTGTAGATATCTCAATGTTAGATGGTGCTGTTTCATGGTTACAAACAATCCTACCTAACTATTTTGTAAATAAAGAAAAGCCAGTTCGTGGGGAATTGACGTTATCAGGTGGAAAGGCATGTTATGAAGTTTACGAGACAGCTGATCAAAGGTATTTATCTGTAGGTGCGCTTGAACCCAAGTTTTGGAAAGAATTTTGTATAGGAATCGAGCGAGAGGACTTAATCGATTTGCTCGATGCTCCTCAAAATAAACAAAACGAAATGAAAGTTGAAATAGGTGAAATCATCTTACAAAAACCATTGAATGAATGGATAAAAATATTTGAAAAGCTAGATACTTGTGTAGCACCACTTTTGAATTTTGAAGAATTAATAACAAATCCTCAAATTAATGAACGTAGGATGATCGAAGAATTTATTGGTCCTTCTGGAGAAGTCATAAAACATATCGGTATTCCGATCAAGTTATCTGACACACCTGGAGAAATCTACTCCAAAGCCCCAGAGTTAGGACAACATAATGAAGAGATATTTAAGAAAATAGGGTATACAAAAGAGCAAATTGAAAAATTAGGAAATATAGGAGTTGTTTAGCTAAATCTAAGCAGAATTAATGTTAGAAAATCTTCATTCTATTATGAAAAGAAAGCGATAAAAGTTAAGAGTCTAGTAATTTTAATGCGCAAAAATAAAACAACTGTTTGTTTTTACGATTTCTCTTATGAAAATAAACTTTATTATAAGGTGTGAAAGTAATGGAGCAATATAGTGAAACGATAGAAATTCGAAAAGGTGAAGACTTTGATCAGACCGCACTAAAACAATATTTAGAAGTGGTTATTGAAGGTATACCAACTGGTCCGCTTGAGGTGAAGCAATTTCCGACAGGGGTTTCAAACTTAACCTATTTAATTCGTTGTGGGGATTGGGAGGCCGTTATGCGCCGTCCGCCATCTGGCCCCCTTCCACCGAAAGCTCATGACATGAAACGAGAGTCTGAATTTCTACAACGGTTATACCCAGCCTATCAATTGGTCCCTAAACCTTATATTTATTGCGAAGACAAATCCATCATTGGTGTCCCTTTTTATGTAATGGAAAGAAAAAAAGGAATTGTATTAAATGATCAATTCCCACAAGGAGTTAAGGTTACAAAGGAATTATGTGAAACAATCTCAAATGAAGTTGTTGATGCATTAGCCCAGCTTCATCAAGTAGATTACAAAAAGGTAGAATTGTCAGGATTCGGCCATCCTGATGGTTTCTTAGAAAGGCAGGTTTATGGATGGATTAAGAGGTATGAACGCTCTAAAACAGACGAAGTTCCATATTTTGAACAACTAGCAAACTGGTTTGTCCATCATATTCCTAAATCACCTGATGCTACAATCATTCACAATGATTATAAATTAAACAATATGCTGCTTTCTAAGGATTTAACTCAAATTGAAGCGGTATTGGACTGGGAAATTGCAACCATTGCTGATCCGTTATTTGACTTAGCGGGTGCCCTAGGCTATTGGATGGAAGAAGATGATCCAGAAACTCTTACAAACAGTTTACCAACTGTAACGACGATGCCTGGGTTCATCAAAAGAAGCGAATTTATTCATAGGTATTCATTAAAAACAGGGCGAGATATTCCATCTTTACATTACTATTTAGCGTTTACTTACTTTAAACTTGCTGTTGTACTCCAACAAATTTTCTACAGGTGGAAAATGGGCCAAACATCGGATGAACGATTTTCAGAATTTGATGTAAGAGTTAAAAATTTAATGATTCATGCTTATGAAGTTAGTCAAAAACAAACGATTTAATTGTTAATTAATTTATTTAATAAAAGAAACTAAATGAAGAGGGTGATAACTTCCTGTAGGCCTCAACTAACATTCAGTGGGGATGACTGCCCCCACTTAAGGAAAGTTTTTACTTTATCAAAACTCAATTTTAATATAAAAAGGAGAGATATAATATGTATAATTTTAGTCCAACAATTGAACAAGAAGAGCTTTTAGCAAAAGCAAGGAAGATTATGGAAGAGGATGTGTATCCTGCAGAAAAACACATTATTCCTGGTGTAGGTCTGCCAAATGAAATTCTTAAGCCATTGCAGCAAAAAGTAAAAGACCAAAATTTATGGGCGGCTCATCTGCCAAAAAGTATCGGTGGTTTAGGGTTAGGAAATGTGTTTTTAGGTCTATTAAATGAAATATTAGGTAGTAGTGTCCTTGGACCGCGTGTATTTGGGACAGCAGCACCAGACACAGGAAATACTGAAATTCTATTAAAAGCTGGAACACCTGAACAAATTGAAAAATATTTAAAGCCAGTCATAGCTGATGAAATACGCTCATGCTTTGCGATGACTGAACGTGATGTATCAGGTGCTGATCCAACAGGTATTCAAACGACCGCAGTTAGAGACGGTAATGAGTGGGTCATTAATGGAGAGAAATGGTTTATTAGTAATGCAGGGTTAGCACAGTTTGCCATTGTCATGGCAGTTACGAATCCAGATGCAGCTCCCCATGAACGTGCAACGATGTTTCTTGTAGATATGGGAACACCAGGTTTTGAAATGATTCGAGATATTGGAACGATGGGTGATTTTAGTGAAGGCGGTCACTGGGAAATTAAATTTAACAACTGTCGTATTCCAAAAGAAAACATTTTAGGAAAAGAAGGCGAAGGCTTTAAACTAGCTCAAATGCGTTTAGGACCTGGGCGTATTACACATGCGATGCGTTGGTTAGGTGTAATGAATCGTAGTTTTGACTTAATGCTTGATTACGCCCTCAAAAGAAAAACAAGAGGTAAACCATTAGCTGACTTCCAAACGATTCAAAACTTTATTGCAGATTCAGCAGCAGAAATTTCAGCTTGTCGGTTAATGACGCTTCATGCGGCTTGGATGATGGACGAAGGTGGAGATGCAAGAAAAGAAATCGCTTTAATTAAGTTTTACGGAGCAAAAATATTAAATGATGTTATTAGTCGAGCGATTCAAGTTCATGGATCATTAGGGTATTCAAAAGATACGCCATTAGAAGGGTTTTATCGTGAAGCGAGAGCTGCACATATTTACGACGGTCCAGACGAAGTTCATCGTGTAGTTGTAGCTAAACGCTATTTAAAAGAATATAAAAATCGCAATAGCGACGTACTCGTTTAATTATTAGATCATCAGAGAAAAGGGGTGAGATTTTGGAAGACTTTACAGGAAAAGTAATCGTTATTACTGGTGGCAGCCGTGGTATAGGTGCACAAATGGTCCGCGATTTTGCTTCTAAAGGCGCCAATGTAGTTATATCAAGTCGTAATCAATATGTGTGTGAAGAATTAGCAGAAGAAGTAAGGCAATATGGTGTTAAAGCCTTGGCGGTTGCTTGTGATGTTGGTAACCTTGATGATATTCGTGGATTGTTTGAAAAGACAATAAAAGAGTTTAATAGAATAGATGTTTTAATTAATAATGCTGGAGCAAATGTAACAAAGCCTGCTACTGAAGTCACTGAAGAGGATTGGGACATGATCTACGATGTTAATATTAAGGGCTTATTCTTCTGTTCTCAAGAAGCTGCCAAAATTATGATTGAACAAAATCATGGGAAGATCATTAACATTTCATCAGTAGGTGGGGTTAAGCCGTATAAACGAATTGCTCCATATACAGCAAGTAAAGCAGCAGTCATTCATTTGACAAAATCTCTGGCAGCAGAATGGGCTAAAAATGGTATATTAGTCAATTCCATTGCCCCTGGGTTAATTAGTACTGAAATTAATAAGGCAGAAATGGAAAATAAACAATGGGTAGAACGAGCAGTCAAGGCTATTCCACTAAGAAGGCTTGGTGATCCAACAGATATTTCTTCCATTGCTCTATATCTTGTTTCAGATGCAGCCAATTATGTCACTGGTCAAACGTTTTTTATAGATGGTGGAACACTTTCTGAATAAAATTAAGGAACAAATTACCCTTTTGTTGTACTAATATTTAATGTGGAAAAGGTTTGAGCTGGAAGTCATCGTGCTTCCACTTAAGCCTTTACTGCGAGATGCCTATAAAGAAGAGTTGAAACATTTTCCTACTATAATTATTTTAAGCGTTTACTCACAAAGGGTGGTGTTTTTATTTTTTTTAGTTTATAGAGGAGGAAGGTAAAATGACAAGAAACAAATTAAAGGTTGTATGGTCTATTTTACTCGTAATACTTTTACTTGCACTAGCAGGGTGTGGGGGTACAACTGAAACGGGGTCGAGTCAGCAAGAAGATAACGAAGGTCAAACGGACACAAATGATGCACAACCGAATGATGCTAAAGCAGACGACGGTCAAACGTATACGATTAAACTGCCAACTGTTGTAAATGCTGATAATTTTGTTGCGATTGGTTTTCATAAGTTTAAAGAGTTAGTAGAGGAGAAAAGTAAAGGAAAAATAGAAGTAGAAATTTATTTAGGAGGAACCTTATCAGCCTCTGATGAAGAAAACCTTCAACTATTACAGGATGGTACAGCTCAAGTGATCGGTGCAGGTCCGTTTATCCCAGCACAAATTGCTGGAGTTAAAGGTTTTAATATTTATGACTTCCCATTTCTATTTGAAGATCGTAAACAGTTGTTTGACTTTATGGAAGGTCCAATAGGGGAGGAATTGAAAGTAGAGTTTGAAGAAGCTACAGGTACAAAAATTTTAGGTTATTATGATATCGGTTCATTGTCTATCCTTAACAGCAGTCATCCGTTAACTGAACCAGATGATTTAAAAGGCTTAAATATAAGAACGCCACAAGCATCGGTGTTGATGGATACAATATCAGTAATGGGTGGTAATCCAACTCCAATTACATTTGCTGAAGTGTACACATCATTACAACAAGGGACAATTGACGGCCTAACAACAACAGTACCATTAATGTCTGATTCTCAATTTTATGAAGTTAGTAAATATCTGACGTTAACAAAGCATGTGTTATTCCCATATATCTTATTTATCAATAATGACTTCTACGAAAGTTTACCTGCCGACCTACAGGAGGTTGTTTTAGAATCAGCAGATGGAATGGTCCAATTTGCTAGAGATCTTGCAATCGAACAAGAAGAAGCTGCACTAGAAAATATGAAAGCAAAGGGAGTAGAAATTCACGAATTAACCCCTGAGCAACTAGAAAGATTCAGAGAAGCCGTTAAACCGGCAATTGAAAATAATATTGATCTTCTTGGAGAAGACTTCTACAACCGTGCTTTAGAGGAATTAAAATAATAAACCCACGCTCAATAAGGCTGACCTTAGAAAAGTGTCAGCCTCTCTTATGGTTCTTAATCCTATCCATAGGTTACTTCTAATTAATAGTTGACCTTATTATCGGCTGGTGAGTATAAGAGAATAGAAGTATCCTACCGCATGTCATAGAATTTCTCCTCCCGCGTACGTATAAGGAGAAAGCTCAGATCCCAGAGATATTAGGTAAGACAGAGCTAAATAGAAGTATTAATGATAAAGTCGGCATCGCACCATCACTCATAAAAGGTTTAATTGAGGATTTGGAGATTCCTGATCAGTTAAGAGATTTTAATGTTAGTAAAGAAAGTATTCCTAATATAGTAAAAGATATTCTTATGGATATTCAAGGAGAAAAGAATGTCATTGTTATGGATACACAAGATTTATCAAAAGAAATTACTGCACTTTTAGAAGCTGCTTGGTAAAAAGAAGTAAGACAATACAAAATGATAAAGGTGGGAGCAATACGTGAATCGGATATGTGAAATGCTAGAAATAGAAGTCCCGATTATTGAAGGAGGACTTGCTTATGTTGGAAATGGATTATTGGCAGCAGCAGTTTCAAACGGTGGAGGATTCGGTCAAGTTGGTTCAGCTGGTCGGTCACCTGAAAGCTTTGAGAGAGAGATTTTAATAGCGAAAGAATCCACAAATAATTCGTTTGGAGTAAATATACCAATTAGTCAGCATACTGACTATACTCCATATCTTGAAATTATAAAGAAGTACAAAAACATAATAACAGCTGTAAGTGTAGGAGCTGGAAATCCAAAGGATCTAATCCCATTTATTAAAGATAATGGATTAAAGGCTCTAGTTTTAACTTCAACTGCACTTCATTCTGAAAAAGCCGAAAAACTAGGGGCTGATATTATAGTTTGTGAAGGTTTTGAGGCTGGAGGGAGTAATGGGCCTTCAGAATTAACAACGTTTACACTCATTCCTCAAGTTAAGCGAGCTGTTTCAGTCCCAATAGTCGCTGCAGGTGGTATTGTAAATGGGAGAAGTATGGTAGCGGCAATGGTATTAGGTGCAGAAGGAGTCCAACTAGGTACGAGGTTTGTTGCTACAAAAGAGTGTGAAGCTCATGATCATTTTAAAGCAGCAATACTTGAGGCTCAAGATGATTCTACGACAATTTTAACAAGGTTGGTTAAAGGGCCAATACGAGTATTAAAGAATGAGTATTCTCAACATGTTCAAGAAGAAGAAAGAAAAAATCCGACATTAGAACATATTCTACCTAAGGTTCGTGGTACTTTTAATAAGCTCGCAATGTTTGAGGGTGATATCAAAGGTGGCTATGCTAGTTGTGGGCAAGTTGCTAGTTTAATAGATGAATTAGAAAGTGCAGAAACTATCGTTAAACGAATTGCCCAAGAAGCAAGGAGCTTACTAGCAACAAACTTTCAATTGTCTAATAACTGAAGAAGGAAAATGATAAGTATAAGAATAAGAAAAAAAAATCTTAGCGATTAGGTAAACTCTCTAAGATTTTTTATGAGCGAAGGTATTTAGCCCGTTTAACGGGCGCTAAGACTCCCGCTTCAAGCCTTTGCGGAAGCAAAAAAGGCAAAGTGTGACCCACTTCGTGTCGGACAGAGGAACAAACCGATTGGTTTAACTAACATTCAGTGGGGGATGAAGGAAAACCCCCACTGAATCAAGCGAGAAAGCTTGGTTCTAAACGCTTTAATGTGAAGCTCAACGGTCCAATAACAACAAGTTTACGGAACAGCTTTATAAAAAAATCACTCATTAATATTATATTTTCGAATCCTTGAATATAGCCAGGTACGACTGATGCCTAGAATTTTACTAGCCTTTGACTTATTTCCTTGTGCTTGATTTAAAGCTTTAATTATTAGGTCTTTTTCTTGCATAGGGACATTTCTCTTATTGGTGGTTTGTAAAGATGAATTATCCTTTATAACATTACTATCCTCAATCATAAATTTTACAGGGTGCTGTTGGTGCTCTAAAATATATTCGGGTAACTCAGAGACATTAATAAAGCCACTAATATTTAAGTTTGCTGCACGTTCAAGTACATTTTGTAATTCACGAATGTTACCAGGCCAATTATATTGCTTTATGAAGTTTAATGCAGAAGATGTAATCCCTTTAATGTAAAAACCATTTTGATTTAATCTTTCAAAAATTATGTCTGTAATATCATTAATATCTTCTTTTCGTTCTCTTAATGGAGGAATATTAATTCTTAGAATATTAAGTCTGTAATATAAATCTTCACGAAAAGTACCTTCTTTTATCATTTCCTCTAAATTTCTATTTGTGGCGGCTACGATTCTAATATCTAGTTTAATAGTCTTATGACTTCCAAGTGGTTCAAATTCTTTTTCTTGTAGTACACGTAAAAGTTTTGACTGCAGGTTTAAGGGCATGTCCCCAATTTCGTCCAAAAATAAAGTACCGTTTTGTGCAAGTTCAAACTTACCTTTCTTACCTCCTTTTTTAGCACCTGTAAATGCACCTTCATCATAACCGAAAAACTCTGACTCTAATAAGTCACCTGGTATAGCGGCACAGTTTACTTTAATAAATGACCCAGGAAGGGAAGAAGCGGTATGAATACCATGAGCGAAAAGTTCTTTTCCAGTCCCGCTTTCACCAATTAGTAAAACTGTTGACCTACTTTGTGAAGCTGCAAACGCTTCCTTTTTTGCTTTTTTTATTTGATGGGAGGATCCTACTATATCTGCAATTGAATATCTTGTTCCTAAACTTTCTTTTTGGTCTTTATGTATAGGTGCTACTTCTGTATTACTAGCTTCATTTATGGCCTCCTGAAGTTGTTTTAACCCTCTAAAGGTAATTTTTGAAACAATACCAACTAATTCTCCATTGTTTAAAATCGGTAAATTAGATATTAAACATTGTTGTGAATTAATCCGTTTTGAAATTCCACTGAGTGGTATCTTCATATCAAAAACATCTTTAATCCCTAAATCTGGGAACTCCTTCAAGATGGGTTGCCCGATTATTGTATTTTCTGCCGTAGAAAAAAGATCACAAAACCCCTTATTAGCCATTGTGATTAAACCATTTTCATCAACTAAAACAATTGCATCATAAGCTGTTTCTACTAAGGTTCTTAGCTTTTCCTCCCATTGTTTTGTAATTTGTAATTCTTTAATTATTTCTTCGATATTCGTGAGGTCATCAATGATCGTCATGACACCCATTAACTTTTTATTTTCAAATAATGGATAACAGTCTACAACAAAGCTATAACCATTTAAAGATATTTTATTTTTAGGTGGTTTTTCACGGTTCACGAGTACGTACTGAATCATATTTTTTATTACTGTGTATTCATTCAGTAAAAGACTTGAGTCGTCATCCTCCTTCTTAAATTGTAGAATTTCTTTTGCTAAAGGGTTGATGGCGTTAATATTCATATCTGTATCTACAGATAACAAGCCGAACTGTAAACTATTAAATAAAAGCTGAAGGTGTGATTGAACTAAATCAAGAGTCTTCTCGTAACCATATAAAATTTGTGAAGTTGAAATAACGCCAATCGGTTGTTTTCTTTTGTTAACTACTGGGGCATGACCAATCATATGGTGTAACAGCTTCTCTCTTGTAGTTAATATGGAAGAACATGGATTTACATAAATAGGACTAAAATTAATAAATGGTTTAATTGTATCAGTAAGAGAGTAATTATTTGAAATCGCGTTAATTAATTTGTTTTTTGTAAGAACTCCAATCAATATATTATCTTCGTCAATGATAGAAATAATATTGGAGTTATATTTAGAAAAAATTTTAAAAGCATCAATCAATGAAGTGTTAACATTACAAGATTGGAATGAAACGGTCATAATATCTCGAGCTTTCATAATTACTCTCCTTTAAAAAATATTTATTGTTAATATTGTAAACATGTAAACTGTTTACAAAAATTCTATAAACTGTACACTTCTGTTTACATTAAAACACAAAATATTCTGAAATTCAAACCTATTTTCAAAAAATAAATAGATAATTAAATGATTGTTATAACAGTTATTTTATTATTAATTTGTCTTTTCTTCTAAATAACTTAAAGTTTGGCATGTTAATTGCATATTAAAACTGAAAACAAAAAATGTAAGCGTTTACCTTTTAGGGTGAAAGAGAACAATAAACCTTCAATAAGGGGGGTAGGTATGCGTGAAGCTGTAATTGTAGAAGCAGTACGTACCTCGATGATAAAAAAGAAAGGTATTTTTAGTAGATTACAACCAGAACAATTGGCTTCAGAAGTAATTAAAGCATTGATTAACCGTAGTGGAGTTGCAGCAGATTTAGTTGAAGATATTATTATTGGTTGTTCTTCAAAATCAGATGAGCAAGTTGCACAGTTGGTTAAGTTAGCAATGTTGAATTCTGGTATCCCAACTAGTGTTCCTAGTACAACAGTTGAAAGACATTGTAAGTCTAGCCAACAAGCAATCCACTTTGCTGCACAAGCGATTATAAGTGGTGACATGGACATAATGATTGCTGCAGGGTTAGAAAGTATTGAACAACATGGCAAACCTCAATTTAATAATCGCAAAAAAGAAAAGGGCCATTTTAAGCATCAATTGCTCGAACAAGGATTAGCAGCAGAGCGCATTGCTGATATCTGGGGATTAAGTAGACAACAATTAGATGAGTATGCTTATGAAAGTCATGAGAAAGCAATTCAGGCACAGAGTCAAAATCGATTCGAGAAGGAAATTGTACCATTATACGTTACGCTTCCAAATGGAAAAAAAACTTTAATTCAAAAAGATGTAGGACCGAGAAAAGCTTTAAGAGACAATATGTTTTCCAAATTAAAGGCTACCTATAAAGAAAACGGAAAAGTTCATTCCGGTAATTCTAGTTTTTTTAGTGATGGCTCTGCTGCTGTATTAATAATGTCTAATACAAAAGCAAACGAATTAGGATTAAAACCAAGATATAAGATTATAAATAGGTCTGTAGTAAGGTCGGATCCCAAAATTTTATTCACAGGACTAATTATAGGAACCAATAAAGCACTTACAAAGGCAGGGCTTAGAATAGAGGATATCGATGTATTTGAAATTAGTGAAGTTTTTGCCTCTGTTCCACTTATTTGGCTACAAGAAACTGGAGCTGACCCAAAAAAGGTAAACCCAAATGGAGGAGCTATAGCATTGGGGCATCCTCTTGGAGCAAATGGAACTCGATTATTAACAACGTTAATTCATGAACTTGAACGAACAGGTGGAAATTATGGCTTGTTAGGACAATGTGAGGGACATGGAATCGCAAATATTACAATTATTGAGCGAGTAAATGAATAGAAAGTAGGGATTTCATGAATCTAGCTTATTCTATTGAAAGGCATGCTTTTTTAAATGGAGCTCGAATTGCTGTAAAGTATAAAGATACAACTTATACTTACGAACAATTAAATAGAAATATAGACGCGTATGCTAACTTACTAACTTCCTATGGTGTTAAACAAGGTGATAGAGTATCTATTTGGTTACCTAATTGTATGGAATTTATTTATGCTTTTTATGCAACGTTAAAAATAGGGGCTATTTGTGTTCCGATCAATTATTTGTTTAAGTCAGCGGAATCTGAATATATTCTAAAGAACTCTGGAGCAGTCATCCTGTTTACAACTAAAGAAAAAATACCTCTAGTAGAAGAGGTGTTATCTACCACTAGTTTAAGGAAAGTTTCAATCATTGACGGGTGTAACAGAAATTTAGAAGGTTTTGAGGATATAAGTAGTAGTAAATTAAATAACTACAATCTGTTCCAGTCTGTTGATCTTTCCCCTGATGAAGGAGCTTGCATTCTTTATACATCAGGTACAACTGGTAAACCAAAAGGGGTTGAACTTTCACATTACAACCTAAATACTAATGCTGAATTTTACGCTGATAGTATTGAATTAAGTGAAAATCACTATGGTTGTATTGTTACCCCATTATCCCATTTACTCGTTTTAATGGCGGGACTAATTTTAATATTGATGAAGGGTGGAAAGTTTTACCTATTTGAAAAGTATAGTACGGAGACCGTAGCATCAATGATAAATCAAGAAAAGATTAATTTCTTTATTGGGGTACCAGCGATGTATTACATGTTACTTACTTTACCAGAAGAGTCTCGTTATGATTTGTCATCTTTAGAAATTTGTATTACTAGTGGTGGGCACATGCCTCTAGAAGTACGAAATCAGTTTGAAGCGCGTTTTAATACGGTTACAATTCAAGCTTACGGTCAAACAGAAAGTTCACCTGTAATTACTGTTGATTCGTTAAAACGTGAGAGAAGATTTAGTAGTGTGGGATATCCTCTGCCCCACTTAGATGTAGCTATTGTAGACGATAATAATAATTTTTTATCACATGATGAACCTGGAGAAATCATTGTTCGAGGGCATTGTGTTATGAAAGGGTATTGGAATAACACCGAACAAACGGCGAAGACAATAAGAAATGGATGGCTACATACTGGGGATATCGGCAAAGTTGACGAAGATGGGTATGTCTATTTATTAGATCGTAAAAAAGATCTCGTTATTGTAGGTGGTTATAATGTCTATCCCGTAGAACTTGAAAATGTACTTTACACCCACCCAGCAGTACTAGAAGTAGCAGTGATAGGAAAGAAAGATGAGAGGCTCGGTGAAATTCCGAAAGCTTATATAGCTTTAAAAAAAGGGTTTTCAGTGACAGAAAAAGAAATAATAAGATTTTGTTTAGACAGACTAGCAAGTTACAAACAAATAAGAGAAGTAGAATTTATAAGGGAAATTCCCAAAACACCAACAGGTAAATTAATGAAGCGAAAACTTAAAGGCTCATAAAGATTTATAAAATAATATTGAAACTTAAATTTATCTGGAAAGGTTGTGATGTTTCGGGTGAACAAAGGACTTAATGACCCATTAATTTCTGTACGCTCTGGGGAAGATTTCAATCGTGAAAATTTGAGACAATTTCTACTAGAACAAAATTTAATACCAAATGAAACACTTGAAGTTAAACAGTTTCCATCGGGTTCTTCGAATTTAACTTATTCGTTACGTTGTGGTGGGTGGGAAGGAGTTATGAGGAGGCCTCCTTTTGGTAAATTACCACCGAAAGCACATGATATGAAGCGAGAGGCCAACCTATTAGAGATGGTGTATCCACATTTTAAACATGTTCCAAAACCATATGTGTTTTGTGAAGACAAATCTATCATAGGGGCACCGTTTTATATTATGGAGCGTAAACACGGAGTAGTTATAGATAATCATTTCCCACCTGGAGTGAGTGTGACGAATGAGAAGTGCAAAAAACTATCTACTGACTTTGTTGATACACTAGTAGAACTACATCACATTGATTACAAGGTTGCATCTTTGGAGGATTTTGGAAAGCCAGAGGGTTTTTCCGAAAGGCAGGTACACGGATGGATTAAACGATATAACCTATCAAAAACGGAGGATATAGAAGTAGTTGATAGGTTGTCGAAATGGTTAATTGAAAATATTCCCAAGTCCTATGAGGCTACAATTATTCATAACGACTATAAATTAAATAATATGTTGTTTTCCACAGATTTAAATGAAGTAGTCGCATTACTAGATTGGGAGATGGCAACAATTGCAGATCCAATTTTTGATTTATGTGTTTCTTTAGGTTACTGGGTTCAAGATGATGACCCCGATTATATAAAAAATGTTCAGCCAACTGTTACACATCATCCTGGATTTTTAAACCGTCGAGAAATCGTAGAACTTTATGCTTCTAAAACGGGTAGGGATGTAACTTCAATTCACTTTTATCTCGTACTAGCTTACTTTAGGTTAGCAGTGGTACTACAACAAATGCATTATCGTTGGAAAATGGGACAAACGCAAGATAAACGCTTTGAAAATCACAATATCAATGCACGAAATTTAATACTTCATGCTGATGAAGTTTCTCATCTTAAAAACTATATTTAGGATGAAAAGGGAACTAAAGATAAACAGTATTTTCTGAATAATTTAAATTATAAAACTATTAAAATAAATTTTGGGAGGAAGAAAATGTATTTTGAACATAGTGAAAAAATTAAAGAATTACAATCTAAGGTTGAAGCTTTTATGGAAGAACATGTAATCCCAAATGAACAAAAATATGAAACAGAACTAAACGAAATTGGTAGATGGGAAATTTCACCAACTATGGAAGAGTTAAAGGCTAAAGCCAAAAAAGAAGGGTTGTGGAACTTCTTTTTACCGAAGAGTGAATATGGCGAAGGATTAACAAATGTAGAATATGCCCCGCTATGTGAAATTATGGGTCGATCCTTAATTGGGCCAGAGGTTTTCAATTGTAATGCACCTGACACGGGAAACATGGAAGTTCTCTTGCATTACGGTAATCAAGAGCAAAAAGACAAGTGGTTAGTTCCATTACTAAATGGTGAAATTAGGTCTTGCTTTACAATGACTGAACCAAATGTCGCTTCCTCTGACGCAACTAATATTCAAAGTAGTATCCAACGAGATGGCGATTATTATGTGTTAAATGGAAGTAAATGGTGGATTACAAACGGAGGTGATAAACGCACAAAAATTGCCATTTTTATGGGGAAAACAGATCCGACTGCACCTCGTCATGAACAACAATCAATGGTGTTAGTGCCGATGGATACACCAGGTATTACAATTAAACGAACTTTATCAGTTTTTGGCTACGACCATGGACCAACAGGTCATGCAGAAATTATTTTCGATAATGTTCGTGTACCTGTTTCCAATATTTTAGTTGGAGAAGGCAAAGGGTTTACGATTGCGCAAGGCAGACTTGGACCTGGTAGAGTCCACCATTGCATGCGTGCAATTGGAGCTGCGGAAAGAGCACTTGAATTAATGTGTAAGAGAGTAAATGAACGAGTGACATTCGGTAAGAAACTCAGTGAACAAGGTGTAATTCGTGAGTGGATTTCAAGATCAAGAATTGAAATCGACCAAGCAAGACTTTTAACATTACAAGCAGCTTACAAGATGGATAAAGAAGGTAACAAAGCAGCTAGGAAGGAAATCGCAATGATTAAAGTTGCTGTACCAGAAGTTGCTTTAAATGTAATTGATCGTGCGATTCAAGCATTTGGGGCTGCTGGTATAAGTGAAGATTTCCCACTTGCGTCTCATTGGGCTAATTCTCGAACACTTCGTCTAGTTGATGGACCAGACGAAGTACACAGAAGAGATATCGCGAGATTAGAATTAAAGCAATACTCATAAACCTTTAGATCATAAGAAGCTTTAATACTTACAGTTTAGGACCATGAAAGGGGATGATTAGTAAAATAGGCTAGTTTTATTGTTGGATATATTGGGGGCCATAACATAGAAGGAGGAGTAAAAATGGTAAAGGGTAAAAAGCAATTTTTTTACATCATTGTTATTAGTATGTTGGCAATGATCGCGTTAATCGGTTGTAGCAATGAGGAAACAGGTACTAATAATTCTGAAGGGGGAACAAGTGAACAAACAGATAAGGGGGACAGTGTCGAACTAGCTCAAGGTGTAACAGATTCTGAAATTTTAGTAGGGCATTTAGGACCACAAACAGGTCCAGTTGCTATTTATGACTATATTAGAAAGGGTATTGAATCCCATTTTAATTATGTAAATGAAAATGGCGGAGTTCACGGACGACAGTTAAAGCTTGTTGCTTATGACGATCAATACCAACCAGCTAAAACTGTCCAACTAGCATCGCGACTTGTTGAGGAAGATAAAGTTTTTGCGACACTAGGCAACGTTTGTACTCCTTGTAACACAGCAGCAAGAAATACGTATGAAAGTGCTGGTATTCCTATGGTTATGGTTAGTACGGGTGCACAAGAGTTTGTAAATCCACCGATCAAAAACTATTTTGGTTCAAGTATCTTAAACTATCGAGTCGAAGCTAGAGTCTTTTTAGATTATGCAGTAAATAAATTAAACTCAAAAAAAATCGCTATCGTATACCAAAATGATGACTATGGAAAAGAAGGGCTTACAGCGCTTCAAGAAAATGTTGGTTCTTATGATGGAGTCGAAATTGTAGCTGAAATTCCATATGTCGCAGGAGATACAGATTTCAGTACACAATCACAGCATTTAAGTCAAGCTTCACCTGATGTTGTAATTGCAATGGCAACACCAAACCCAGCGGCTAGCTTAAGGAAGGATATGGACCGAATTGGTTTAGGTGACATCCCGTACATCGTTTCTTCAGTTGGTGCGAATGATAGAAACCTATTTAGCTTAGCAGGTGAAGGTATTTGGGAAGGAACTATTAGTGCAGCAACATTCCCGATGCCAGGGTTAACAGATGATCCTAGTATGAAGTTATATGAAGAGAGATTTAGTAAAGATTTTCCTAACGATCCTATTGATGGATTCGGCCCAGTAGGTTGGGCAATCGGGGAAGTATTTGTTGAAGCACTTGAAAGAACAGGTGGAGAACTTACTTGGGGTAAATTCTTTGAGTCATTGTATTCATTTGATAATTACACTGATTCCATTTATGAAGGGGTAACATTCACAGAAGAAAACCACTACGGATTAACAACAATGATCTTAACAGAAGCGAAAGACGGACAAATTGTTCCAGTCTCAGGAGCAATCACATTTGATCCAGCTACAGGAGAAATTACGTACGAAGATTAATAAAACCTAAACAATAAGGAGAGGGATAGTAGAAGTTATTTCTATTATTCCTCTACTAAAATACTTCATGAGAGTATTGTAGGAAGGTAGGGGTAATTAATGCAAATTCTTGTAAGTGGATTAATATTTGGTTGTATATACGGGTTAGCTGCGCTTGGATTAGTTTTAATTTATAAAACTACTGATATTGTTAACTTTGCCCAGGGTGAAATGGCAATGGTTACGACGTTTGTTAGTTTTGTTTTCTTAACTCAGTTTGAATTGGGGTATTTTATCTCATTTATACTAGCGTTATTGTTTGGAGCTATATTTGGAACGGTTGTTCATCAACTCATCATGAAACGGGTTCAATCCGCACCTCACTTGAACCAAATTGTAGTTACGCTAGGGTTATTCATGATATTTAATGGAGCAGCAGGGTTAATTTGGGGACATAAACCAACGGGGTATCCTCAAGCAATCCAAGGAAATTCTATCCAAATTGGAAATGTGTTCATTACCCCAAACGAAATTTTTGTCATTGTCCTAACGATTGTATTAATGTTAATCTTTTTCGTTTTATTTAGGTTTACGAAAATTGGCTTAGCGATGAGAGCATCTTCACAGGATATTAAAGCTTCCCAATTAATGGGGATAAAAGTAACTACTGTTTTTACAGCCACTTGGGCAGTTGGAGCAATTCTTGGTGGGGTAGCTGGAATGATGACAGCACCGATAACATTTTTAGATACGCATATGATGGCTGATGTACTAATAATGGCATTCGCAGCAGCTGTATTAGGTGGATTTGTAAGTTTGCCAGGTGCTTTAATTGGCGGGATTATTATTGGAATATTCGGAAATTTAATTAGTTATTATATTGCACCAGAAATGAAGTTAGTTTACACGTTTTTATTAATCATAATTGTACTTTATATTCGTCCTCAAGGAATTTTTGGAGGTACTCAAACTGTTAAAAAGGTGTGATGAACTTGAATTTTATTTATAATAAAAAATTAACTTTAGGGCTATTAGTTATTTTTATGCTCATTTATCCGCTGCTCGTAGGAAAGTCCAATTATTTTCTGACACTATTTGTAATCACATGTATATATATCATTACGTCAATGTCATTAAATCTATTAATAGGATATGGAGGACAAATTTCTGTTGGGCATGCAGGTTTCTTAAGTATTGGTGGGTATTCAGTAGCTATCTTATCAACAAAAGTTGGATTACCGTTTTTTATCATCCTTCCATTAGCAGGTGTGATTACGGGTTTAATTGGTCTTTTAATCGGTCTGCCAGCTGTTCGTTTGAAAGGACACTTTTTAGCGGTAGCTACTCTAGGTTTTGGGTTATCTATACCACAAATTGCTTTAAACTGGAGTAGTCTAACAGGTGGATACTCTGGGATCGCTGTAGCAAAACCTAGCTTATTCTCTTCCAACTTTCAAATGTTTTATGTCGTTGTAGCTATTACTATTTTAATTACATGGTTAATGTATAACATTGTAAAAAGTAGACTTGGCCGTGCTTTTATCGCCATCCGGGATAGTGAAGTAGCCTCTCAATCTATCGGAATCAACATTTCTTTTTATAAAACGGTCATGTTTGTTATTAGTGCATTCTTTACAGGTATTGCCGGTGGACTTTACGGATATTGGGTAGGATTTATTAGTCCAAATGACTTTACAATGGTAACATCCTTCCTAGTTTTAGCAATGATTGTAGTTGGAGGGTTAGCATCGATACCAGGAGCTGTTGTAGGTGCTATATTATTCTCTGTTCTTCCGCATTTCACGGATAGTTACGTAGGAATTACGAATATGGTAATTGGTGTAGCTGTTGTAGCGATTATTTTATTTAAACCTGAAGGCATTGTCGCCATTTTCGAAAGTCTAAAAAGGAAGAAACCTAGTGATAAAGCAGAAGTCGTTCAAAGGGGTGAGGAAAGTAATGTTAACGTTTAAGGATGTAACAGTACAATTTGGAGGACTAACAGCTGTCAATAGTCTTTCATTTGAAGTACCTGAAGGATCAATTTATTCCATTATTGGGCCAAATGGTGCAGGAAAGACAACGGTTTTTAATTGCATTAGTCGTTTTTATACTCCTACTCAAGGACAAATTACGTTCAATGGAGAGGATATAGCGAAATATAAGCCACATGAAGTCATAAAAAAAGGGATTGCACGAAGCTTCCAAAACGTAGAGTTGTTTTCTAAAATGACCGTATTAGAAAACCTACTTACTGGTTTGCACCCTCAGTTAAAAAAGAACATTTTTGCGATTGCCTTAAATCTACCTTCCATAAAAAGGACAGAAAAAGAGGCGAATGAAAAGGCATACGATGTAATGAAGCTATTGAATATTACACATTTAGCGCATGAAAAAGTATCTAATCTATCATTTGGGTATCAAAAAATGGTAGATATCGGCCGAGCGATGATCGCTAATCCTAAGCTTATTTTGTTAGATGAGCCAGTAGCTGGAATGAATCCTGTTGAAACTGAAAGGGTTAGTGAACTAATCTTGCGCTTAAAAAATGAGATGAATTATACGGTTTTATTAATTGAGCATGATATGTCACTCGTCATGAAAGTTTCTGATGCGGTAATGGTCATGAACTTTGGAAAGAAGATTTCTGAAGGAACCCCAGCTAAAGTACAAAACGATCCAGTAGTTATTGAAGCGTATCTTGGGGAGGTGGAAGAAGATGTTGCAGTTAACTAATGTTCATGCATATTATGGGCATGTCCATGCATTACGAGGGGTCTCGTTAAAAGTTCCAGAAGGAAAAATAATCTCCTTACTTGGTGGTAACGGTGCAGGAAAATCTACTACACTAAACGTTATTTCTCGACTCGTTCAACCAAAAGAGGGGAACTTTGAGCTCCAAGGTCAGTCGATGAACAAAAAGTCAGCAAGTGAGATGGTGAAGAATGGTGTTATACAGTGCCCAGAAAACCGTCGAGTTTTTCCGCTATTAACTGTGGAAGAAAACTTAAAGATAGGGGCATTTCAACGTAAAGATAAAAATATTAAATCTGATATGGAAAAAGTATTTAGTTATTTTCCACGATTAAAAGAACGCGTGCAGCAAAAAGCGGGTACATTAAGTGGTGGAGAACAACAGATGTTAGCTATTGGAAGATCTTTAATGGGAAAACCTAAAGTGTTATTACTAGATGAGCCTTCGTTAGGAATTGCACCTAAATTAGTTAGGGAGATTTTTAAGATTATCAAAGAGATTAACAAAGAAGGCACTGCAATTTTGCTAGTTGAGCAAAATGCTCATATGGCAATGGAAATTTCTGATTATTCATATATTTTGGAAAATGGACACGTCGCATTAGAAGGTGATTCGAAGGAATTAAAAACTAATGACGAAGTTCGGAAGTTGTATCTGGGTGGTTAAAAAAATTCATACTAGTAAACATCGATTAACTATAGAAAATTAACAAAACTATCATGTTTAGTTAATTTTCTATTAGATCTTATTAGAAGGAAACTATTGTAAAAGGAATGAGCTTGATGAAATTTGATGAAATTGAAAATGGGATAACATATCAAACAGCCTCTTATGAAGTTACAAAAGAAGATGTTTTTACGTTTGCCTCTCAATATGATCCGCAGTTTATGCATGTTGACGAAGAAAAAGCAAAACAAAGTATGTTTGGTGGAATTATAGCATCTGGTTTACATACTTTGAGTATCACCTGGAAACTGTGGGTGGATATGGATATCATCGGTGACGATATTATAGGTGGTGCGGGAATGAATTATGTTAAATTTGCAAAACCCGTATATCCTGAAGACCACCTATCAGTTGAAGTAAAGATGATTGATAAAAAAGAGCATCCTAAATATTCAGATCGAGGTTTTGTTACAACGTTGTTAAGGACTTTTAATCAAGACGAAGAACTCGTGTTGGAAATTGAAATGGTTGGTTTAGTAAAAAGATAACCAACTGTATGAAAAAATGCAAATTTCACTAATGAACTGTTAATATCTCATACACTTTCTTTGACTTTCTAACTAGTAGTAATAACCTTATATTCGTAATCGGCTAAAGAACTGTAGCCCAAAGGACGAATTATATATTGGCACATTTTTTGCAATAGAAGTTATTGTAGGTTGTTAGAAAAATAGCTGTTTAATTCTGATTATACTAGCAGTTTACTTTTTGAATTGTTTAGTAAACGCTTACAAAGTGTTTATTGAAAAGGAGGGGGAGCAAATTCACAAATCACAATGTTGCTAGAGAAGGTTTGAAAAAAATTGTGAACGTAAATAAGGAGGGTTAACTTTGAAAAAAATTATTATTTTTTGTGTTGGCATGTTTTTTTTCTTATTACTAGCAGCGTGTTCAGAGTCATCTAGTTCACCTGCACCATCAAATTCAGACCAAAATGAAGAAGCGAATGAGTCTCAAGACGAACAAGGTGAATTAAATCTCTCACAAGGGGTGACGGATGATGAAATTTTAATTGGACATCTCGGTCCACAGACAGGGCCAGCAGGATTTTATGATTATGTACGACAAGGAATTGATTTGTACTTTAATTACATTAATGAAAATGGCGGAGTTGATGGTCGTCAGTTAAAGTTAGTTGCCTATGATGACCAGTATCAACCAGCAAAAACAGTACAAATGGCTAGTAGGATCGTCGAGCAAGATCAAGTATTTGCAATACTAGGCCAAATTTGTTCCCCGTGTATTGCAGCTGTAAAAGATTACTATGAAGAAGTAGGTGTCCCAGTTCTATTAATGCAAGCAGGTGCGAAGGAATTTGTTGAGCCTCCAATTGCTAACTTTTTTGGAGCGGGTTTAGTAAACTACCGGTATGAAGCAAAAGTGTTATTAGATTACGCAATCAATGAATTAGATGCAGAAAAAATTGCAGTTGTATATCAAAATGATGATTTTGGAAAAGAAGGATTAGCAGGTGTATTAGAAGGTATTGAAAATTATAGTAATGCTGAAATCGTTACTGAAATTACTTATGTAAGTGGTGATTCAGATCTTAGTTCTCAAGCACAGAAGTTAAAGGAATCAGGGGCAGATGCAGTAATTGTTTATGGACTATCTAATCCTCTTGCTAGTTTAAAACGAGAAATGCACCGAATCGGTTTAACGGACATGGCTTTTCTTACTTCTGCTGTCTCAAATTCACCTGAACAGTTTAAACTTGCAGGAGAGGATGTTTGGAATGGTACGTATGGTGCTCAATTCTTACCATTACCAGATTTCAATTCTGATGATGAGCAAATGAAACTTTTTCTAGAAAGATATTCAGCTAAGTATTCCGATAACTCACCATTGAATACCGTTCATGTCGGATGGACACTAGGAGAATTCTTACATGAAGCATTAAAACGAACAGGTTCCGAACTGAATTGGGAAAACTTTACCGAAGCTCTGTATACATTTGATAATTGGGACGGTTCTTTTTATGAAGGTGTATCGTTTAGCCCAGATAATCACTACGGAGTTACCTCTCTATACATCTCTCAAGCTCAAAATGGTGAACTTGTAAGAATTACAGATTCTATTGCGTTTGACCCAGTTACAGGTGAAATTACTTATAAATAAAACATTTCAACAAAAAAAATTTTTTATTACTGAATATAGAAGGGAGAATAAAATGTTAAAGAAAAAATCTCTTATTTTACTATTTTCGCTAATATTTGTTCTATTACTCGTAGCGTGTCAGGAACCATCAAGTTCTCCTGCACCTGCAGATGAGGATCAAGGTGAAGAAAGTCAGGATCAAACCCAAGAGGAATCAGGTGAAAAAAATTATGCACAAGGGGTAACAGATGACGAGATACTTATTGGTGCAATTGGTCCGCAAACAGGTCCTGTCGCTGAATACGATAAGGTGCGTCAAGGTCTGCAAGCTTACATTAACTATGTAAATGACAATGGTGGGGTTAATGGAAGAACATTTAAATTAATACCATATGATGATCAATACCAGCCAGCTAAAACTGTTCAGGCTGCTCAACGTTTAATTGAGCAAGATCAAGTATTTGCAATTGCCATTCCTTTAGGTACAGCAAATGTAGGGGCTATTCAAGACACGTTAACCAACTCAGGAATTCCAGTAACTGGGATCCAAACGGGTGCTGATAAATTTGTAAACCCTCCAATAAAAAATATTTTCGCAGATACCTTGAACTATACAGTAGAAGCTAAGATCCTATTAGACTATGCAGTTAATGAGCTAGGGGCAAAGAAAATAGCGCTTGCCTACCAAAATGACGACTTTGGCATGCAAGGATCAGGAACTATTAAAGAAGAAATCGGGAAATATGATGCTGAAATTGTTAAAGAAGTTAAATTTCTAGCTTCCGATAGTGACCTAAGTTCACAAGCCCAACACCTTGCTAACTCTGATGCTGATGTAATTTTTATGGTTTCTACACCTATGCCAGCGGCTTCTTTACGAATTGAGATGGATAAAATCGGGGCAACCGATATTCCTTATATTGTTACAAATACTGGAGGTGGAGATAAAAATCAATTTAACATCGCAGGTAAGGACATTTGGGAAGGAACAATAAGTACATCAAAATTTGCTTCTTTAGAAAGTTTACCAGAGATTGAAGAGTACTATGAATATATTACAAAAGACTTTGGCGAAGCAGCGATTGGCGCCTTATCTCAACAAGGGTGGGGACATGGGCAAGTGCTTATCGAAACGTTTAAACGAGCAGGCGATAATTTAACATGGGAAAACTTTATTGCTCAAATGGAAACATTCGATAATTGGGATGGTTCGATTTATGCAGAAGTAACGTACACTCCTGAGCATCGTTATGGAACAACAACACTTTATATTATTCAGGCAAAAGATGGTGAACTTGTCCCTGTGTCTGAAGCTATCTATTATGATCCTGAAACAAAAGAAATTGTCTATGAGTAAGAAGTGTTGACTACAACTCTTTTATTAAAATATTCATTTTAACTCTCGGTGGAATGGGTATTTTACCAAAGGATTAGGCATTTTCGAGAGCATTATTGATAATGCCTAATTTTATTACTCTCTTAATAATAATTAATTATGTAGTTAGAGACAGGTCTTAAAGTAGATAAATTTAAAAATAATTCAAATACAAGAGGTGTTGAAAGGTGAAATATCAAGAACTCGTTGAGAATTTTTCATGGGAAAAAGTAGTTGAAACATTTGATTGGAATTATAATGAAAAGTTTAACCTGGCACACGAATGTTGTGACCGTTGGGCAGATGACCCAAGCCGTATTGCAATTAAATGGGAAGATGAGTTAGGGAATAAGGATACTTGGACCTACCAAAGAATGAAAGAACAGTCTAACCGGATGGCCAATGCACTACGTTCACTAGGTGTAAATAAAGGAGATCGTGTAGCAGGACTTCTTGGTAAAGATATGGAGTTAATTATTACCGTTTTAGCCACTTGGAAGATTGGAGCTGTCTATGTACCATTATTTACAGCTTTTGGGCCTGAAGCTATCACCTATCGATTAAAAGATGCTGGATGTAAAATTTTAGTTACAAATGAGGAACAGGCTAACAAGATCGCTGGACTAGATGTTCCTAGCGAAATTATTTTGACGGATGGCCTATCTAGTAATGGATTGGCATTTTGGGATTTCATTCAATCCTTTTCTCCTGACCATGAAACAGAACCAACAGATGTGATGGATCCATGTGTTATCCAATATACATCAGGTTCAACAGGAATGCCAAAAGGTGCATTATGGGCTCATAAACTTCTTATTAGCTCCTATCCATATGTAAGGTACGCAATAGGCGTAGAGCCTGGAGATCAATTTTTCGGTGGGGCGGATCTCGGTTGGGCATTTGGTCTCGTAAATTGTACATTTGTTCCTCTAAGCTTTGGCACGACTATTCTAGTATATAAAGGTCCGTTCAAAGTAGAGAAAACGTACCAATTACTAGAAGAATACGAAATTACGAATTTTGCTTATGCACCTACTGCATACAGAATGATGATGGCGTCAGGCCCTGAACTTGTAAAACAGCATACGTTCCAAGTGAAAAAGTTTAGTAGTGCTGGTGAACCGCTTAATGCAGAAGTTGTCCGGTTCTTTAAAGAAAATTTTGGTCGGGAAATCTATGATCACTACGGAGCAACTGAAACAGGTATGATCGTAAACAACTTTAACGTAACAGATATGGAAGTAAAACCTGGTTCAATGGGGCTGCCTACTCCGGGCTATAACATTGCATTAGTAAATGACGAAGGTAACCCTGTAGTAAAAGGTGATGCTGGTCAAATCGTGATAGATACGACAGCTTTTCCTTATTTCTTCCTAGGCTATTGGCAAGATCCAAAGAAAACGGCGGAAAAAATCCAAGGAAACTGGTTTTATTCAGGTGATCTTGCGCTTGAGGATGAAGATGGGTACTTTTGGTTCCAAGGTCGATCTGATGACATCATTTCTAGTGCGGGATACCGGATTGGTCCATTCGAAGTAGAAAGTTGTTTAATAGAGCATCCAGCGGTAGCAGAAGCTGCAGTCGTAGGTAAGCCAGATGCTGCTAAAGGTGAAATTGTAAAGGCGTATGTAGTTTTAAATCCATCCTATCCATCTTCAGACGAGTTAGAAAAAGAATTAAGTACCTTTGTTAAGAGTAAATTATCCAAACATCAATACCCAAGAGAAGTGGAATTTGTAGAGAGTCTGCCTAAAACACAAAGCGGTAAAATTCAGCGGTTTCTTTTAAGAAAAAGCATGCAAGTCAGTGAATAGTATACTGGATACTCGTTACCCTTAAATTTTTTTAATAGTTAATTAAGTCGGATTTCGATCTAATAAGAATCATATTCGATTGAGAAAGTTAATAGCCCCTGTTTGTTTCTCTATACTTAACGAACAGGGGCTATTCTTTTTAAATAACAAAAGCTGTTGGCTTTAGAAAGGATGGAGTTAATGGAAATACCACAAAAAATGAAAGCTGCTCGGTTTTATAATGTTAATGAACCGCTGAAGATTGAAGAAGTTCCTGTACCTCAACTTAAGGATGACGAAGTTTTAGTTCAATTGAAGGCTGTTGGACTTTGTGGTTCTGATATTCACATCGCTTATGAAGGAGTAACAGCAACAGATTATCAACCAATTATTTTAGGTCATGAACCATCTGGTATCGTTGTTCAAACAGGAGCAAATGTACAAGGATGGGAAATAGGGACACGAGTATCTGTTTTCCCAATTATTTATTGTGGGTCTTGCCCAAATTGTATTTCAGGGCATAGTGAGATTTGTTATGAGTTAAAAGTGCTTGGCGTTCATCGAGATGGCGGACTTGCTGAATACATGGCTATTCCTGCAAAAAATTTAGTGAAGTTGCCGAACAATATTCCATTTACAATCGGTGCGATTATTACCGACGCTGTCGCAACACCTTTTCATGCGTTAATCGACCGAGCTCAACTACGTGCAGGTGAGTCGGTTGCAATCTTTGGTGCAGGAGGCTTAGGATTACATGCTGTCCAAATCGCGAGAATGGCTGGGGCGAAACAGATTATTGTTGTTGATGTTAAAGATGAACAATTAGAACGAGCAAAACAATTGGGGGCCGACATTTCTATCAATTCAAAGTATGAATCTCCAGTGGAAGTGATTAAGAAGAGTACGAATGGGTATGGAGTCGACGTTGCTGCAGAATTTGTGGGTCTACAAGAGACCATTAAACAAGCCGCTGCTTCTGCTGGGGTTGGCGGACGTGTCGTCGTATCTGGGATAGGACCTGAGCCGATTCAATTAATGGCCACTGAAAAATTTGTACGAAAACAGTTATCATTACATGGTTCGTTCGGTTTAACCAAACAAACCGTTGAACAACTAGCCGCCCTAGCAGGAAACGGCAGAATGAATTTGGAAGATTCCATTACTCACACATTTCCACTATATGAAGTGAATACTGCACTTCACTATTTACACGAGAAGATCGAAAATCCAACACGAATTGTCATTACGTTTGAGTAAGGTATTTTCAAGTTAATATAGTTTTTATTTTTAAGAATTCACAGGGGGGAATAAAAAAATGAGTAATTGGGATTTTTCAGGAAAGACAGTCGTGATAACGGGAGGTAGTCGAGGAATTGGGGCGCAACTCGCACATGATTTCGCAGAATATGGAGCAAATATTGTAATCGTTGGAAGAAACCTAGAAAAGGCGGAGGAAGTGGTACAAGAAATAAGTAAACATCAAGGTCGACATTTAGCAGTTTCATGTGATGTTTCAAAGATAGAAGATATCAACCGTCTATTTGACACAGTAGAAAAAGAATATAAATCACTAGACGTCTTAATAAACGGTGCGGGTGTTAATGTCACCAAACCTGCGGTGGAGGTAACAGAAAACGAATGGGATTATATACTTGACATTAATTTAAAAGGACTGTTTTTCTGTTGTCAACGTGCAGCGAAAACGATGATGTCACAAAATAAAGGGAAAATTATCAATATTTCGTCTACTGGTGGAATTAAACCTCTGCAAGTTGTAGCACCGTATATGTCAAGTAAGGCTGCCGTAATCCATTTGACTAAAGGTTTGGCCTTAGAATGGAGTAGATATAATATATTTGTTAATGCTATTGCACCAGGGTTAATTCCAACTGAAATTAATGCTGAAGATTTTAAAAATACGAAGTGGGTTGAAAAGTCAATCAAAGGGATTCCTTTAAGAAGACTAGGGCATCCCGAAGATCTATCTAGCATATCCTTATACTTAGCATCAGAACAATCAAATTATGTAACAGGACAGACATTTGTTATTGACGGAGGTTTTTCAATAAAATAATTATCTTGTGCTTACTATAAGTAGAACACTAAATAAACCAAACTTCAAAAATCATAGTCTTAAAACCTCTTCATTTAATGTATTCATTGATTGAGGGGGTTCTCTTTGTATTTATAAGTACATTCACAAAGAAAAAGTTAAAGCTATTAAGATGGATTGGAATGTCTATGGTATTAAACCTTAAACTTTACTTGTACCTTTTATAAACATTCCTACATTAACTTTTAGCCATAAAAATCCCCTCCAAGCGACACAGAGACGGTTACTTTAGATGATGGTCTCTTTTTTGTGTGTCTACTTGAAAGGGAGAATACCCCAAAGAACTATTTGATTGTAGAATTATTTTCTAATATTTAATAACGCTCGCTCCGCATTTACAATACCGTGACCATAAAGCTCGTCATATCCATTTTTCCCAGCATCTCTTGCTGTTTGTTGAAGACGAGTTTGTACTTGGCTCGGAGAAGGTTTCTTACCTGTTAATGCCAATTCCTGTGCGATATATGCTGCTGCTACACCTGAAACTTGAGGAGCGGCCATGGAAGTACCACCTTTCCAACCATATCCTTTTCCAAATAGTGCTTCAGCTTCTGGTCCTCTACCGCCATAATTTAAATAAGTTGGAACAGCACTTAAAACTAAATATTTACTCTCACTAACGCCTTCAGGTCCCAGATCTCCACCAGGTGCACCCAAGTCGATCGCGCCGTTTCCATAGTTGGAATAAAACGCTAAACGATCTTCCGTTCCAAAGCCGCCACCAGTAGCGGAAACTGTAATCACTCCAGGCATTTGTGCTGGTACGAAGAATACAGCACCACGAGCTTCCCAACCGTCAGTTCGAGTGCTATTTTGCCATTCTGCAACTTTTGCGGGGCTCTTTAAATCTTGTGCAGAGTTACCAGCAGAAGCCACCACTGTCACTCCTTTATTTACTGCGTAACGAATTGCACGGTTATAAGCAACGTAATCAGCAGCACTGTTTCCGCCTTGGATTCTTTCACCAGTGTTAGGATCTGTATAGAACCATTGACCGAGTAAACGTGTCCCACCTAAACTCATATTTATTACATCTACACCATCGTTAGCAGCTGCAATAATTGCATCAGTGATCCAAATTTGCTGTGCACCACCTGTTGCACCAAAAACTCGATAAGAACGTAAAGATACTCCTGGAGCTACACCTTTCATATTACCTTCTGCTCCAATTGTTCCAGCTACGTGTGTCCCATGACTGTTAAAATCCCAAGAATTTGTAGTACCCGGAACAAAAGTTTTGGAGTTCTTTTCGTCAACAACATCAGCTAGATCTGGATGATCGAAGTCGAAGCCACTATCAATGACAGCAACTACAACATCTTTTCTAGTATCTTTGAACATATCGTGACTAGCACCGTTATTTGTTACTTGCTCGATATCCCATTGATAGCCAGACTCCCAAATATTATCAATTGTTTTTGAAGCAACTACTTCTTCACTAGCAACTTCAAATTCAGGTAAATCAAGAGTAACCTCTTGTGAAGGACCAATTGATAGCACATGACGATTTTTCATCATTTCATTTAGGAAAGAAGCAGGTGTATCCGTTGATACTTCGATTATCCCGATTTGAGGAACCTCATATGTTACCTCTCCACCAGCATTTGAAACGATTTGATCTACATTATTTGGTAGACTCTCAGATTTGAAAACGACTAGTAAACGCTCGGAATTTGAGGTTACTTCAGTTTCACTGTTTGCCAATGCACTAAAGCTAAATGATGATAGCACTAATACAAGAGTCAGGAAACCTATGATAGATTTTTTAAGTGTGTTTTGCATAATAAACTCCTCTCATTACGATTTTTATAAAAAATATCAAAAAAACCTCCTTTTTCTTATCTATGTGTCAATAATAGGTTAATTGGAAATTTAATTCGAATTATAAAAGACTCAATTTTCAGAATAATTAAATAGATAAACATTCCTATTTCCTTTGTTAAGGTAATTCTTTAAATAGGTAAATTTTACAAAAAGGTAGTAAGTAAATCGTAAAATTAGTCGGCTTTTTGTTTGGCAATATAGCAAAATACTATTTATCTTTGGTTAGTGATAGTGAAGTTCGAGTATATAAGGCCCTAAGAACTATGGATAAAGGATTACAAAATGGGCTAATAAGATATTAAAGTGAAGGAAAAGTAGGTTTTTATAAATAAAACTTAATTAGTAAGTGTATGTCTTTTTCCTTATCATTACGAATTTCAATAAACCTCCAAAATTAGTTATTTAACTTATTACTTCCTTCTTTTTCAAATTTCTCTACCTATTCATAAAAAGTAACTTTAGCTATCTGATTCTTAGTAATCAATTCTTTAACTGTATAGTTCTCATTCTTATAAGCCATTACCACTTCATATTTAAACTCAACAGGAAATATATTTATTGGACAAAAAAAGCCCCCCTCAAGACAAAACAGATTTTTATTTTTAATCTGTCTACCTTAAAGGGAGCATATCAAAAGTCTGGGGTCTGGCACTTTGCTATAGATTAAAAGGAATAAGTCTCGTTCTATAATAGTATAAGGCGTCTCATTTACTGTTTTGGGTCATATATTCTAGAACTCCCCCTAGCTGGTTTGTTTTAATAAGGAGTTTTTCGTTATCAAATAAAATAAATGTAGGATATTCAGTAATACTTAGTAGTTGAGCTTTCCGTTCACTGGGCCTTTCTTTGAAGCCAACGCTATTGATCTGGCTTTTATTTAAATCAATTGCTTCCCAAACTTCGTCTTGAATTTGTAAGTTTATTTTCTCATTATTAAATCCCTCTCCTACATAGACTTGTAGGTGGAAGTCACCATGATTTCTTGCGTAATCGAGTGCAAGGTACTCATCGTCAGTCATGTTAACTAATTGAATTTGACTTACAGAATATGCTGGGATATAGTCGATGATTAACTTCGATGATCCTTCCTCGGTTAGAACGTCAGTCCACTGCGATTGAAATGCTTCTTTCGTCCACACATTAAACATATAATCGTGCATCTTTGCCTCTTCTTTTGTAATTTCTGTCCCTTTTTCATCTAAGAATAGTGTGTCTTCCTCTAGATGTATAAGATAAACTTCCCATTCTTCTGGAAATGCAAAATGATCACGCTCTTCTTGAGTCGAATTATCATTAACGATAGCGAGTAGCACCTCTTCATGTCCACTTACATCAAAATAAGGTAGAAAACTAGCTTGAAAGTCTGGAGTGCTAAGATCTACTTTGGCCGAGCAGGCTATTAAAAACATAGTAGATAGAAATAGGTAAACTAATATATTTTTCAATAAGATCCCCCCCTTATTAACAAACCAATAAACTGTTATTCCATACTTAATTATATCCTATTATTGGCATTAATCTATGTGAAAAACTGGTCATTAGCTAAAACTGTGAATACATTAATATATATTTATCCCAAGCATTAGTTTTAAAAATAATCTGCACTTTTTCCATGTGAATTAGATGCGATAGGTGAAGAAAAATGGTACTCTACTATTATGTCTATATTATGACTGAATACTTTTTTATTATAAAGCGTGATTTTGGGATGAGTGCAAAATCAACTTTATCAACAGTATTCTTTAACAAAGCTTATTATAAAATTACCACAGTAAAAATAGATTACTATGATGAAAGGATTATTATTATGTCATATATAAAAGAGAAAAATGGTGTTTTTCCAGCTGTTTGTCCACTTGATTGTCCTGACCAATGCGGCTTACTGTTACATAAAATGGACGGAAAAATTATAAAAGTAGCAGGTGATCCCGATCATCCAGTGACACAAGGAAACATTTGTAATAAAGTTCGTCATATGACCGATCGAATTTATGATCCGAAACGTTTACAGTACCCATTAAAGCGGATTGGTCGTAAAGGTGAAGGGAAGTTTCAACGGATTAGCTGGGCTGAGGCAATTGAGACTATTAAGGATCGTTGGATGCATCTCATTGATAATGAGGGTGTAGAAAGTATTCTTCCTTATGGTTTTTACGGGAATATGGGGAGAATTAGTGCAGAAGGAATGGATCGACGCTTTTTTAACCGACTAGGTGTTAGTATTCAAGATCAAACAATTTGTTCTGCAGCTGGATCAAAAGGATATAGTTATACGATGGGTGGAAGCTTTGGAACGGATCCAGAAGAGACCGTTCATGCTAAATTATTTGTTTTCTGGGGTGTGAACGCAGTAAGTACTAATATGCATCAGGTTGCACTTGCACAGAAAGCAAGAAAAAATGGAGCGAAAATCATAGTTATTGATGTGCACAAAAATCAAACTGGTCGCCTAGCTGATTGGTTTATTCCGATTTTACCAGGAACAGATGGTGCGCTTGCGCTAGGGATTATGCATATTTTATTTGCAGAGAAAATGACAGATTATAATTTTTTACAGAAATATACAGTTGGTCATGAGCAATTGAGAGAACATGTTGTTCATTATGACCCGCTTACGGTGTCAGAAATTACAGGTGTTCCAATTGAAGATATTTATAAACTCGCAAGAATGTATGGTGAAATATCACCATCGTTTATTCGCATAGGTAACGGTCTCCAGCATCATGATAACGGTGGGATGGCTGTTCGAACCATCGCATGTCTCCCTGCCTTAACAGGGCAATGGATTGTAAAGGGTGGGGGTGCGATTAAAGGAAATGGCGGGTTTCTAAGTCATAATGTAAGAGCACTTCAACGACCTAGCTTAAGAAAGAATAAAAACGCGCGAGTAATTAATATGAATTTAATTGGGCAAGCGTTACTAGAAACAAAAGAACCAGTTCGTTCAATGTATGTATACAACAGTAACCCAGCCGTTGTAACACCAGAAGGCAATAAAGTTCGTCAAGGATTGGCAAGAGAAGATTTATTTTTAGTTGTCCATGATTTATTTTTAACCGAGACAGCCATGTTTGCTGATATCGTGTTACCAGCGACGTCTTCTTTTGAAAATACTGACTTTTATACGTCATATTGGCATCATTACATGCAAATCCAACAGCCTGTTATCGAGCCGTACGGTGAAAGTAAATCAAATCCTGATGTTTTCCGAATGCTCGCAAAAACTTTTGGTTTTGAAGAAGAGGCATTTGAACATACTGATGAACAATTAATTCGCCAGTCTATTGACGACGTAGATAACCCGTATCTTAACGATGCTAACTATGAAATACTAGTTAAAGATAAATTTTTAAAGGCTGACAGAAGTATCAATCTTTTAGATAATCTTCCTACACCAAGTGGGAAAATTGAACTTTATTCTAAGCAGATGGAAAGAGATGGTCTTCCTGGCTTACCAACATATACGCCGATTGTTAACGAAGGGGATTTACCATTTTTATTTATTCCAGCACCAAATCACAACTTTTTAAATTCAACGTTTTCTAATAATGAAAAGCATATTTCGCTAGAAAAGTTTCCACGCTTGCACATTAATAGCGCTGATGCAAAAAAGCGCTCAATCGAGGACGGTGACACGGTCCGAGTATGGAATGAACGTGGTGAATGTGAACTGATCGCAGCAGTTGGAGAAAATGTATTGCCAGGAGTTGCAGTCAGTCAGGGCTTATGGGCTGATCTGTCAGGAAAGAAATATTTCGTCAATTCGCTTGTCCCTGACCGTGTAGCAGATATGGGCGGAGGCGCTACGTTCTTTTCTGGAAGAGTAGATATAGAAAAAGTCTAATTTGCAAGATAAAGATCTATTGTTGTAAAAAACGACAGGTGCAACTAAAGGGTATCTAATTTAATTAGATGCTCTTTTTCTTTTCCTTTTATAAGGATAAAACTCACTTTTTAACCTGACACTAACAATATAAAATGGTTTGAATGAAAGGAGAATACTGAAATTGAATAAAGAAGAACTAGAAGATGTGATGATGGAAAAAATTTTGAACGTTAAAAAAGGGAAATCGGAAAGTGAAATATTCAATATTAGTAGACCGCCCGAAGATTTTGGTGATGCTGTAGAACTCTTTTACAACGATCAAGAAAAAAGCTTTAAAGCAGTAGTATATGACCCACAGACGAATACGGTTTTTAGTGAAGAAGATCTCAAAACCGAAACAGAGGTTAGTTCTTTTATTATAAAGACAGTGAACTGAAGGCCTTAAGATAAATATTCATGTAGCCTAAAGGAATATGAAATAAATTTTATCTTAAAAAATAGTTTAAAGGAGATGTCACTATAAGAGGAGAATTTATTAATGACATTATTAAATATTGAAGGGAAGAAATAGCATGGCTATGCTAGCAACAAAGCAAAAGAAAAAACGGGGATGGCTACGTGTTTTATTCATTACTCTATTAGTTATTATCGGAACATGGATCATCATTCACTTTTTACCTGTACAAGAGAGAGAAGCAAAACCGTTTTTTAATAATGATCGTCCAATGGTCATTGCTCATCAGGGTGGGGAACATTTAGCCCCGTCTAACACTTTAGTAGCATTTGATAATGCTAGAGAGCTTGGTGTAGATGTTATCGAGTTTGATGTACATATTACAAAGGATGAGAAGCTTGTAGCGATACACGATTCGACTGTTGACCGAACAACTGATGGGGTTGGAGCCGTTTCAGAACTAACATTAGAAGAAATTCAAGCTCTCGATGCTGGTCATTATTTTAAAGACTTGGAAGGCAGGTATAGTTTTAGAGGACAAGGTATTATAATTCCGACAGTTGAAGAAATTTTTCAGAACTTTTCTAAAATGAAAATGGTTATTGAATTAAAAGCCACTAATCCTCCAACTACTCATGAAGTGATGGCTGAAATACTATGGGACCTTCTCCAACAGTATGAAATTGAAGACCGCGTATTAATTGCATCATTTGACCAATCGATTATTGAAATGTTTGACGAGTTGACAGGTGGGAGAGTTGCGATTAGTGGTGGCCGTGAAGAGATTACTAATTTTGTCATTTTTAATAAATTATTTTTAAACGGGCTTTATTCACCGAATGTTGATGCAGTGCAAATCCCAATGAGAGAAAGCATTTTTGACCTTACGAAATCGCGATTAATTAAATCTGCCCAAAAAAAAGGGATGGATGTCCATTATTGGACGATAAATGATGAAGAGACGATGAGGTTTTTGTTAGATCAAGGGGCAGATGGAATCATTACGGACCGGCCTGATTTAATGCTAAAGATACTAGAAAATCATTAAAATCAGCAACCAAATATTTGAGCCCTTTGTAATTACTAAACTTAAAATGCCTGGCTTCTATAGAGTCCAGGCATTTTGCTTGTAAACTAAATTATTCAACTTACACTTCCATTTTATAATAATCTGATTTCAATAATGAGAATACGACAGTATCGTGGAAACGACTGCCATCAAAATCAGTTTGTCTTAAGGTACCTTCTCTTTTAAATCCATACTTTAATAGCAACTTTTCTGACCCTTGGTTTTCAGCAAAAATATCACCAACTATCCGATTTAGTTCTAGTGTATTAAAGCCAAAAGATAATATTTGCTGTAATATTTCTGACATGACACCGCTTTTTTGGAAATCCTTTCGAATGACAACTCCCATTTCAGTCTTCTTATGCCACAGGTTTAACTTATGAAAGCGAAACATTCCGATTACTTCATCATTTTCTTTCTGTACAACTACCCAAGGAATTTCCTTTTCTGCTTCAAAATTGTTGAGGCTAGTTTCAATGTTAGTTTGAAGTTCTTCCATTGTCTTTACGGGATGTGGGGTAATATACTTCATCGTATCCTCATTACTCATAAATACGAATAAGCTAGAAACATCATCTTTTGTCATACCTCTTAGTAAAAAATGTTTTGTTTCTAAAGTAGGAATTTCAACTAGTACTCTTTTAATAGTACACACCTCTTTCTATGATCCACACTTATACAATTGTAATATATTAATAATTATTATAATCCATAATTAATAGGATATATAAGATATATGATAATTTAAAGCCCAAAACATATTGGTATTCAAAAAATAAATTATTGTTAAATTATCTGAAAATTGTTATGATTATTTTATGGAAAATGTGTAAGTGCTTACAAAATAAATTAAGATATTGGTATTAATATGATAGGAGTGTGATTTCTTGAGACGACCTTTTTTAAATGAAGATCATGAGATGTATAGAAAGTCACTTAGAAAATATATTGAAAAAGAAGTTCTACCATATTACGAGCAATGGGAAGAAGATAAACAAGTACCACATTCATACTGGAGACAGCTTGGAGAGCAGGGGTTTATATGCCCATGGGTTGATGAAAAATACGGGGGAATCAATGCTGATTTTGGATATTCTGTGGTTCTTGCTGAGGAACTGGAAAAGGTATGTACAGGCATTAGTGGACCATCACTACATGCTGATATTATCGTACCATATATCGATACATTTGGTTCTGAAGAACAGAAACAGAAGTGGTTACCACGATGTGTAACAGGTGAAATTATCTCATCGGTAGCGATGACTGAACCAGGTACGGGGTCTGATCTCGCTGCAATAAAAACAACAGCAGTTAGAGACGGAGATCATTACATTATTAATGGGGAAAAGACGTTTATATCGAATGGATATACTACAAATTTTGTCGTCTTAGTTTGTAAGACAGATATAAATGCTAATCCCGCACATAAAGGAATTAGCCTCATAATCATCGATGCAGTTGACCAAGAGGTTCCAGGGTTTAAAAAAGGGAAAAAACTAAGAAAGGTTGGCCAGAACGCAGCTGATACAGCAGAGTTAATCTTTGAAGATGTAAGAGTTCCTGTAGATAACCTACTTGGTGAAGAAGGGAAAGGGTTTTATTATTTAATGGAAAAACTGCAACAAGAACGTCTGATGGTTGCGATAGGTTCCATGACAGCTGCAGAAAGAATGTTAGAAATTACAATAGACTATGTAAAACAACGAAAGGCATTTGGTAAATCGATTAGTCAATTTCAAAATACACAATTTAAAATAGCTGAAATGGCGACTGAAATCGAAATCGGTCGTACATTTGTCGATAACTTAATCGTAAAGCATATGGCAGGAGAAAATGTGGTAAACGAAGTTTCAATGGCAAAATGGTGGGTAACTGAAATGGCTAAAAAAGTGGCTGCTAATTGTATGCAGCTTCATGGTGGTTATGGATATATGGAAGAATACGAGATTGCAAGAAGGTATCGTGATATACCAATTTCAAGCATTTATGCAGGTACAAATGAAATTATGAAAATTATTATTGCCAAAAACCTGGGGTTATAAAAAAGTTCTTAATCAAATCAAATTAATTAAGAAAATTAGGGGGTTAATATGATAGAAAAAATAAGAGACGGAAAAGAACATAAAGAAAAACCAAAGTCACCACTAGGAGAAGTTCTTGGGTTTCATGTTGTTGAAAATAAAGATGGTGTTGCTATTGTTGAATATGAAGCTGATAGTTGTCATACTAACCCAGTAGGTACATTACACGGAGGAGTTCTTTGTGTCATTGCAGATGAAGCAATGGGAGCTGCTTATGCAAGTACCCTGAAGGAAGGGGAGTCATTAACAACGATAGAGTTGAAAGTAAATTACTTAAAGCCGGTATGGAAGGGCAAATTAACAGCAGTAGCTAAAGTTACTAAAAACGGAAATACAATAGGTCTAGTTGAAGCAGAGGTTACTGATGAAAAAGGAAGTTTAGTAGCTAAGGTTGTAAGTACTTTTATGAGATTAAAAGGTGAAATGGCAAAAGGAAGGTAGAGTTTTATTTGAAAGAAAATGAAAAACGACTCTCACTTGGAAAAGTCGTCTTGTCATTTTTAAATTTAAGATAACATTAAATCTCTATCCTTTAAAGGACTTTTTTAGCCAATTCCCAACTTGTTCAACGGCTTTTTGGCCTTGGCGCATAATCCCTGCCATCCAAAAGAAGCCGTGAATCATACCATCATATCTCGTTACTTCGGCAGGAACTCCAGCTTCATTTAGTCTAGCTGCATAGGTTTCACCTTCATCACGTAATGGATCAAATTCGGCTGTAATCACTAATGCAGGGGGTAAGTTAGTAAAGTCTGTAGCTAGAAGTGGTGAAGCGTAAGGTAATGATTTTTGGTCTTCGTTAATATAGTGATTTGCAAACCAATCCATAGCACCTTTAGTTAGAAAGTACCCTTCCCCGTTTTCACGGTGTGAAGGTGTATCTTTAGCAAAATCAGTTGCAGGATAGATGAGAACTTGATAAGCAATGTTTGGACCTCCACGATCTTTTGCCATTAATGAAACGACTGCAGCTAGGTTTCCGCCAGCACTATCACCTCCGATGGCAATATGATCTGGATCACCATTGAACTTAGAAATGTTTTCATATACCCATTTCGTTGCTGCATAGCAATCTTCTGGGGCAATAGGGAAGCGGTGCTCTGGTGCAAGGCGATAGTCTACTGAAACGACGATAGCTTCTGCTCGATTAGTTATAGCTCGAAGTGGGGTATCTACAACATCTAAATCTCCAATAACCCAACCGCCTCCATGGAAATAGATGAAGACTGGGAAAGGACCCGTGCCTTCTGGAGTATAAATACGGATGTTGATTTCAGTATCGTCAACCGAAACGGTTGTATTTTGGACCTTGGCAACTTCTTCGGCAACTCCACCTAAATACTTAAATTTATCTGTGCTTGCACGATTTTGCTCAACTGTTAGCTCATTAACAGCAGGAGCTTCTGCTTGAGTAAGTTGGTCTAGGAAAGATTTGGCTTGTGGATCTAATGTCATCTGGCATTCCTCCAATATTATTTTTTGTAAGCGCTTATCAATGTTTATGTAAAAGTATTGTAGTTCTAGTAGTGTTATTAAAGAAAAATAGAATAAAAGATTCGAATATTCTTCTCAAATAACACTTACTATTTTTATTGAACCACATTTTTTTAGAAAATTCTAAAAAAAAATTGCGGATTTCAAGGATTTCACAAAGAATTAAAGAATTATTAAAAGAGGAGAGGTAATGCAAAATTATTATTTCAAAATGAGGTGGAAAAGTGGCAAGTAAAAACAGACAAATTTTATTAGCAAAAAGACCAAAAGGATTACCAGATGAATCGACCTATCATTTTGTTGAGACGGATATTCCATCAATAAATGATAATGAGGTTCTTGTACAAGCACAGTATTTATCAGTAGACCCTTATATGCGAGGGAAAATGAGTGATGCGAAATCCTATACTGCACCATTTGAACTTGACCAGCCATTACAGGGGGGAGTTGTCGGAACAGTTATTAAATCAAACCATCCAAAATTTAATCAGGGAGATACAGTAACAGGCCTTCTTGATTGGGCAGATTACACAGCTGTGGATGGAAAATTAATAAGAAAAATCGATCCAAATCAAGCCCCAATTACAACAGCCCTATATGTTAATGGGATGCCTGGGTTAACCGCATACTTTGGACTACTAGATATTGGTCAACCAAAAGCAGGTGAGACGGTAGTCGTTTCGGGTGCAGCTGGAGCCGTTGGTATGATTGTTGGACAAATTGCTAAGATCAAGGGATGTCGTGTTGTCGGTATTGCAGGCTCTGAAGAAAAGAACGCTTACTTAATGAATGAGCTAGGCTTTGATGCTGCCATCAACTATAAAACGACAGAAAATATTCGCCAAGCATTAAAGGAAGCCTGCCCAAATGGGGTTGATGTGTACTTTGATAATGTCGGTGGTGAAATTTCCGATGCTGTTTTTTCACTGTTGAATTTTCATGCTCGGGTCGCGCTTTGTGGTCAAATTGCTCACTATAATGATACGAAAGTAGAGATGGGTCCAAGATTTTTAGCGACTTTTCTAAAGCGCAGTGTATTATTAAAAGGGTTTATCGTTACCAATTATGCAGATCGTTATGAAGAAGGTATCTGCGATCTAGCTACTTGGCTAAGAGAGGGGAAAATTAAGTATAAAGAAAATATCGTCGAAGGCTTAGAAAACGCTCCTGATGCATTCCTTGGTTTGTTTAGAGGTGATAACCTAGGAAAACAACTTGTGAAAATTCAATAAAGACTAAATGTCTTTTATTTTACTACAACGAAAAATAATATAATTTTATAAATTAAATATAAAGTGAGGATGATGTATATGTCTAATCAAATTCCTGTAAATATTTCTGAACAACTAGAATTACCTGTAATTTCGGCACCGATGTTTTTAGTCTCTAGTCCCCAAATGGTTGTAGAAGGTTGTAAGGCTGGGATTGTTGGCACATTCCCGCTATTGAATGCGCGTACAGGTGAAATCTTAGAGCAATGGATGGGAGAAATTAATGAAGAGCTTGAAAAAGCAAGGAAAGAGGAACCGAATCGAAAAATTGCGCCTTGGGGAGTTAACCTTATAATTCATCGTTCAAATAAGCGTTTTGAATCAGACTTAGAGCTAGTAAGAAAATATCAACCGCCAGTTGTTATTACGTCATTAGGTAACCCATCAGAAGTGGTGAAGGTAGTTCATGAATATGGTGGACTTGTGTTCTCTGATGTTATTTCAACTAAACACGCAAAGAAAGCAGCAACTTGTGGAGTTGATGGTCTTATTCTTGTTTGTAACGGAGCAGGTGGTCATGGTGGAACCATTAATCCAGTTGCATTTATTGCAGAAGTGAAGCAATTCTGGAATGGAATCACCATTTTAGCTGGATGCCTATCAAGTGGAAGAGATGTCCTAGCAGCGCAAGTTCTTGGAGCTGACTTTGCTTATATGGGCACTCGTTTTATTGCAACTACAGAAGCGATGGCAAGTGAAGAGTATAAATCAATGCTTGTAGAATCAGATGTGGACGACATCATCTATACAGACGCAATTAGTGGTGTTAATGCAAACTTTCTTGCTCCGAGTCTTCAAAAAGCAGGTTTTGACTTAGCTAATTTACAAAAACCAGATGAAATCAATGTAGCACACGCTGATCACCATGAGAACGAAGCGAAAGCATGGAAAGATGTTTGGTCTGCAGGCCAAGGGGTCGGTGCTGTAAAGAAAGTTCAGCCAATTTCAGAAGTTGTTCGCGAATTAAAAGAAGAGTATCAACAAGCTGTTCAACTAGTTAGTAATAATTCTTCGACTTCAAAAGTTTAAAATTATGAATATAAGAGAGTAGGGTTGTTGTTGAACTCTACTCTCTTATTTAGGTTTGAGCCTAATGAGACGGATGTTTTATTATTCTTACAACTGTTTAGTTATATGAACTATTGTTCCATTTTCCGTATACTTGTATACTACTATCCTCTTATTGTTATTGTAAATCTCTGTATTAATGTTTGGCATATTAATTGCATCTAAGGTAGTAAGTGTATGAGGATAAAGGAGGTGGTTGTAATTTTGCCTAATTAATTGTAAGCGTTTACACTTTGTGTTTATTTACTAAATTTATGTAATTGCTTATATGAATTCAATAAGAAAAGTATTCTCTCATTTAGTTAATCCGAAAAACAACGATTTTGAACTCTGTGTTTTAATGCAATCAAAATCTATAAATTAATTTTTATTGGAGGTGCATTTATGAAAGATTGGATTGTTCATCAAGCACTTACTAAGGCGGTGGAGAAGTGTCCAGATAAGCCGTTCTTACTTCTTAATGATCGAAGTGTCACTTACAGAGAACTAGATGAAATCTCTGATCGACTAGCAACTGCATTACTCAATGAAGGATTTAAAAAAGGAGACAACATTGCTATACTTGCGTTAAACCAATTTGAATGGCTCTATACGTATTTTGCTACAGCAAAGATTGGTGTTGGGTTGGTAGCATTAAATGTTAGGTATCGTGAATCGGAATTTGAGTACATGTTAAATAACGCTAATGTTAAAGGCATTGTCTCTATTTCAAACCTCCAAGGCTTTGATTATGCAAATTTCTTTAATAACTTTAAAGAAAAAGTTCCAACCGTAGAAAAGTACATTTTTATAGGTGATGGCTGTTTTGATGGTAGTTTATCGTTCGAGGAGCTCATGTCAGTTCCGATTAATTGGCAGTTAGTAGATCGTTCAAAACAAAATATTACTGACGAAGATACGGTTGTAATCATCTATACATCAGGTACAACTGGAAGACCAAAAGGAACAATGATTACAAACCGTAGTATTTTAGAGGCAGCACAAGCCCAAGTAGATCACCTGTCTCTAAATGAAGACGACTGTATGATCGGTAATTTACCACTAAACCATGTAGGGGGAATAACGTGTACAATACATACCACTTTACTAAGTTTTGGTAGTGTGGTTTTAATACCTCTGTTCATTCCAGAAATGGTACTCCAAGCTATTCATCAATATAAACCAACGATATTTGGCGGAGTCCCTACAATGTATGTCATGCTTTGTAATAATAAAGAAATTACTAATTTTGATTTAAGTTCTATTAAGTATGGTATTGTAGGGGGATCTAATGTTGATCCTGATCTATGTGAAGAGATAAAAATTCATTTTTCACAAGCTCAACTTATTAATTTATATGGACTAAGTGAAACCTCGGGGGCTTGTATTTTAAGTAAGTTAACCGATTCAATGGAAAAGGTTCAACAGAGTATCGGTGTTCCTATTGGAGATTTTAAAGTAAAAGTGATTGATAATGAAGGAAATGATCTGCCAGCAGGTGAGGTTGGCGAATTACTTATCAAAGGAAATTCAACAGCTAAAGGATATTTTGGGTTAGAAGAGGAAACGAAAAAAGCGTTTAGTGATGACAGTTGGTTATCTACTGGTGATGTAGGATATGTGGATGATGAAGGATACATCTACTTTAAAGGTAGAAAAAAAGAGATGTATATTCAAGGTGGATATAATGTTTATCCTGTTGAAGTAGAAAATATTATATCATCTCACCCGAAAGTGTCTGTTGTTGCAGGGATTGGCGTACCCGATACGTTTTTAGGGGAAGTCGGGAGGTACTATATTATACCAAAACAGGGAACAAACATTAGGGAAGAGGAAATAATAGAATACTGCAAACAATATCTAGCTGATTACAAAGTGCCTAAACAAATTGTATTTGAAAAAGAGTTGCCACTTACTCCAGCAGGAAAAGTTCAAAAATCCATCCTAAAGTCTCTTTATCTAGAAAATAGTACAAATTGATAGTGGTAGATTAATAAAAACCATTTGCTAGGTTAAAGGCAAAACCTAGCAGTCCAACAATTCTTTTGATCGTGGAGAAGCGTGTGAAATATAAATTTCACACGCGTTTCATTACCTCAACGTTAATAGATTCACCTAGAAAGAAGCGGTTTTATAATTCAATTCTTCCTTAATATTATATTTTTTAATTTTTTGGTAAAGTGTTGTTCTGCTTACTCCTAACACTTTTGCAGCTTTTGTTCGATTTCCTTCACATTGTAACAGCGCTTGAATGATGACTTCTTTTTCGGTTTGATTAATAGAGTGTTGGCGGTTAATTTGTAAACCTTCCTCATCATTTGTTGCTTCTATAGGTCTCATAATAGACTCATTCTTACTTTCTTCAATTAGTTCTACAGGGAGATGGTTTACTTCAATCTGAGTTTTTTGGCAGAAATGATAAGCACGTTCAAGAACATTTTCTAATTGTCGAATATTGCCTGGCCATTGGTAGTTTTGAAAAACCTGTATTACTTCTGGAGAAACACTGATCAACTCTTTATTCGTTTTTAAATTTATCTTTTTAATAAAGTGCTTACATAGTAGTGGGATATCATCTAGGCGTTCTCGTAACGACGGTATACGTAAGTGAATAACATGAATTCGATAAAAAAGATCCTCTCTAAATTTCCCTTCCTTTACAAGGGCAGCAAGATCTTTATTCGTTGCAGAGATAATACGCACATCTACTTTTGTAGTTTTCGTTGCCCCTACTCTTTCAAACTCTTGTTCCTGAAGTACTCTTAACAGTTTAACTTGTAAAGCTAAAGGCATATCACCAATCTCATCTAAAAAGAGAGTTCCATTGTGTGCTAATTCAAATTTTCCTGGTTTTCCACCTTTTTTAGCACCCGTAAAAGCACCTTCCACATAACCGAAAAATTCTGATTCTAGTAATTCTTCTGGTATGGCAGCGCAATTGACTTTAATAAAGGCACCCTCTCTTCCTGAAGCAGTATGAATTCCTTCGGCGATTAATTCTTTTCCTGTTCCACTTTCCCCAGTTATTAGGATTGTAGAAAAAGATTTCGCAGCAATGGCAGCTTCCTGTTTAAACTTTTCCATAGCGTCATTATTTGAAATCACATGAGCAAAAGGATCGTTTTCCTTTGAAATTCTAATTAATTCTCCACGGTAGTATGAAATTTCATTTTCTAATTGTTCCATGTGTAGTAGCATATCTTTCCATGCGTCTAATTGGCGGAAAATAATTTTAAAGATAGCACCAAGCTTTTGTCCATTTTGATGGATAGGCATTTGCGCTACAATACAGTTTTTATCATTTATATTGATGAGTTCGCCGTCAATTTTTTTATTGAGATCTATGCTGTGATGTGAGGGGATTTGTGGTGCAACTTCTGTAATGGGGAGTCCGAGAATGTCAGTTTGTTTTTCAATCTGGAAAAAGTCTAAAAAGCCATGATTAGACATAGTAATACAACCATTATTATCAGTAACGACGACACCGTCATACGCAAGTTCAAGGGCACTATCTAGTATTTTTTTTAATCTATTTGTCGTTTCTAGTTCGTTTGCAATACTTTCATAGGATGTAACGTCTCTTAAAACGACCATAGCACCAGATACTTGATTAAACTCACGAATCGGGATAAATGAGGCGATTACAGTTAATTCCCGATACCATATTCTTTTTGCTTCTTGTATTTCTCCCGTTTTTAACGTTTCGATTAACCACTTCTTAAACGGAGGCAGTACTCTGTCAATAGTTGTACCCAATAAGGTGTTTTTATTAAGACCTAACAATGATAAGGCTGTTTCATTAAAAGTCGTAATTTTAAGATTAGGGTCTACAGAAATAACTGCGTCTTGAAGATTTTCTATGAGAGACCTCATTCTATTCAACGTATCTTCGAGAGCTGTCATATGTGAGGTAACGAGGTCGGATTTAGACATGATTCCATAGATTTCTCCGTTATCATCGAGTACGACAGCTTGACTAACATTTCCTGCTATCATAACTTCTCTAGCTTTGGTAAGATGCTGTTCCTTATGGATTGTGATAACGCTTTCATTAATGAGCGGTTGAATGGAGTCATTCATCGAAAAGTCTTGTAACAATGCACGGTGAATGGAATGCTTATGTACGATGCCTACAAGTTTCTTGTTTTGGGTTATACAACCGATATCTACTCGATAGTGAAGAAATGCTGCTATTGTTTCACGGATGGTACTATTGGGAGACAAATTAATATAATCAACGGTTGTAAAATTTTTAACGATCAATAAGATCACCTTCAAAATCAGAAAATTTTGTATTATCTATATATTTAAAATTATATCAATGCTGGATAAAAAATACAATGATCTCTCGTTAATTTATGTGAACAGTTGTTAACTTATGTTTACATACCTTGACAGTTGTACAGCAATTTGTTCAATTTTTCTACTAAAATACTAACGTTTTAATTTGGCATGATACTTGCATTGTTAAAGATAAATACCAATTAATCTTAACACGAAGAGGTGTGTCTATGAGATATGAAACGATTTTGTATGAAGTAACAGATAACTTCGTAAAGATTACATTAAATCTACCTGAAATGAGAAACCCGTTAACTGAAAAATCGGCTCAAGAATTATTAACGGCCATTAAAGAAGCAGACCACGACCCTAATATAAGAGCGATTGTTCTTACAGGTGCGGGGAAAGCATTTTCAGCAGGGGGAAATCTTAATGAGTTTAAGAAAAACCTTGAGAAATCAGCACCAGAGCTCTATTTTGAAGGAAAAGCAAGTACAGAACTCTTTAAAGTGGGAGCTGAAATCCAAACTCCACTGATTGCTTCTGTTAATGGACCCGCATTAGGTGGAGGGACTGGTTTAGTTGCAATGTGTCACCTAGCAATTGCGTCTACCGAAGCTAAGCTAGGTTTAACAGAGTTAAAGCTAGGATTAGTTCCTTTTGTCATTATGCCTTGGGTACGCAGGGCTGTTGGAGATCGTAAAATGATGGAATTAATGTTAACAGCAGAAATTATTTCAGCAGAGCAAGCGAAGGATTTAAATTTAGTTCACCGAGTAGTGGACCATGATGCCCTTGATGCTGAAACAATGAAATTAGCAAAGCAAGTCGCATCGTTTAGCCCGTTAGCTGTTCAATTAAGCTTAGATGCTTTCTATACGACAGAACAAATGGATTTAATGAAGTCATTTGATTATTTAACAAACCTGCGCCTCGTTTCATTTATGAGTGAGGACTTACGTGAAGGTGCGACAGCATTTTTAGAGAAGCGACGTCCTAACTGGACTGGAAAATAAAATCAATAATTAATTAAGCTGTTATAAAAGGAGATGTAGTGATGATAGAGATTCAAGCTTCAATGAGTGGAAATGTTTGGAAGGTAGAAGTGAAAGAAAATGATGTCGTTAAAGAAGGGGATGTTCTAGTGATATTAGAATCAATGAAAATGGAAATTCCCATAGAAGCTACTCATGACGGGGTCGTAGCTTCCATAAAAGTGGCAGAAGGTGACTTTGTTCAAGAAGATGATGTGATAGCGACGATTAATAATTCTTAATTAATGTGGGGTGAAAGTAGAATGAAAACGGTACGCATAGGAGCTGCCCAAGGTTTTTATGGAGATACGATTGAACCTGCTATAGCAACTGCAAAAAAAGGAGACGTTCAATACATTTGCTTTGATGCGTTAGCAGAACTAACAATGGCCATTTTGGTGAAAGACAAGAAAAAGAATGAAAATGCAGGTTATACAAAGGATATTTCGTTACAAATGAAAGCGCTTCTTCCATACGTAAAGGAAAAAGGAATTAAGCTTTTAACGAACGCAGGCGGAATTAACCCCGTCGGAGCCCAGCAGGAAGTCCTTAAAGTTGCGAGAGAATTAGGGATTAAAAATTTAAAAGTTGCTGTCGTAACTGGTGATAACGTGCTTGATCGCGTTGAGGAATTCCAAGAAAAAGGAGTTGCCCTTACTCATCTAGAAACGGGTGAAACGATTGAAAAAGTGAAAAGTAAGCTCGAATTTGCAAACGCTTACATAGGTGCACAGCCGATCGTTGAAGCCCTAAGGTTAGGTGCGGATATCGTAATCACAGGAAGAACGACAGACACAGCACAATTTTTAGCGCCGTTGATTTATGAGTTTAATTGGAGTGAAGACGATTGGGATCGACTAGCTAGTGGTGTATTTATGGGTCATCTACTCGAATGTTCAGCACAATCAACAGGTGGAAATTTCAGTGGAAAATGGTGGGAGATCGAGGGATTTGATCAAATAGGTTATCCGATTGCTGAAGTTTCAGAGGATGGTGAGTTTGTTGTAAGTAAGGTAGAGGACCGTGGAGGACTAGTAACTGTCGATACTGTAAAAGAACAGATGTTATATGAGATCCACGACCCTTCAGCCTATATTACACCTGATGTTGTCGTTGATTTAACAAATGTAAAACTAGAAAATATCGGGCCTAATGAAGTTAAAGTGACTGGAACGAAAGGAAAACCTAAACCAAATACACTAAAAGCTGTTATGGGGTATGAGAATGGGTATGTTGGTCAAGTGATTGTTGGTTTCACCTGGCCAGATGCAATGTTAAAAGCTAAAAAGGTTGATGAAATCATTCGAACACAAATGGAACGAATGCAATGGAACTACGATGAGGTAAGAACTGATTTTCTAGGATACAACTCATTGCATGGTCCATTAGCACATGATCATGCTGATGAACTAAATGAAGTATTTCTAAGAATGGCAGTTAGAGCCAAAACGAAACCAGAAGCAGCTCGCTTTAGTCGGTTATTTCCACCGCTTGCATTAAATGGTCCACCGACGATGAGTGGCTTTACTGGAAATGCAGCTCCGAGGGCTCTAATCGGCATGTGGTCAGCATTAATACCACGTGAAATGGTAGAGGAGCATCTTAAGGTAGAAATTGAGGAGGTGTAAAGAATGGTCAAAGTAAAACTAAAGGAAATTGCACAATCTAGGTCAGGTGATAAAGGAAATACAGTCAATGTTGCCTTATTTGCACCTAATCAAGAAATCTATGACATTTTTCTTGCTGAAGTAACCCCAGAAAAAGTTAAGGAACATTTTACAGGCCTAGTGGAAGGGGAAGTTGTTCGATTTGATCTACCAAATATTTTTGCTTTGAACTTTGTCTGTAAAGAAGCGTTAAACGGAGGAGGATCTTCCTCTATCCGATTAGATAACTTAGGAAAGTGCTTTGGTTCCAATTTATTGCGGATGGAAATTGAAGTTGATGAACAAATCTTGTTAGAAACTATTAAATGAGGTGAACAATATGCCATATGAGCCATATTTTACGGAAGAACATGATGAGCTACGCAAAACGGTACGTAAGTTTGTGGAAAAAGAAATTGCACCGTTTGTAGATGAATGGGAAGAGGCAGGAGAATTTCCAAGAGAGTTATTTACTAGAATGGGAGAACTCGGTTACCTAGGTTTACACTACCCTGAAGAAGTTGGTGGGCAAGGAGGAGACTATTTCACTTCTATTGTGTTAGCTGAAGAAATGAATAAATGCGGTTGCGGTGGTGTACCAATGGCTATAGCTGTACAAACAGATATGGCAACCCCGCCAATATATAAATTTGGTACAAAAGATCAGCATGAACGCTTTCTAACTCCAGCTATTAGAGGAGAAAAAATCGCCGCAATCGGAATTACAGAGCCTGATCACGGTTCAGACGTGCAAGGCATTCGAACGAGAGCAAGACGTGATGGGGACGAATGGGTAATCAATGGCACAAAAACTTATATTACAAATGGAACGAGAGCTGATTTTGTCACTCTAGTAACGAGAACTTCAGATGACCCTGGACCAAAAGGAATTAGTCTCTTTTTAGTTGAAACTGACCGTCCTGGTTTTTCAGTTAGTAAAAAGCTAGATAAAGTTGGAATGAGATCTTCTGATACAGCAGAACTAATCTTTGATAATGTGCGGGTTCCGCATAAAAATCTGCTAGGAGAAGAAGGGAAGGGCTTCTACCAAATCATGTGGCAATTACAAGGCGAGCGAATGGTCGGTGCAGCAGGAGCTATTGGTGGAGCAGAATACGCTTATGAACATGCTCTTCAATATGCCAAATCTAGAAAAGCATTTGACCAACCGATAGGCAACTTCCAAGTGATTGCTCATTTATTAGCGGAGATGAAAACCGAAATTGAAATTTGCCGAGAGTTAACGTATTCAACTGCTTATCGCTTTTCTAAAGGAGAGGTTCCTGCTAAGGAAATTTCAATGACAAAACTTGCAGCAGTTCAGATGGCTCATTGGGTATCTGACCGAGCTCTACAAATACATGGTGGAAATGGTTATATGAACGAGTATCCAATTGAACGAAACTGGAGAGATAGTCGTTTGCCACGTATCGGTGGAGGAGCAGATGAAATCATGAAGGAAATTATCGCTAAACAAATCGGCTTATGAGAAAGGGAGGGACAATAATGTCTCATTGGATATTTACTGAAGAACATGAAATGTTTCGAAAAGCAGTAAGTAAATTTGTTGAAAAAGAAGTGAAACCTAATGTGGAACAGTGGGAAAAAGACGGAGAAGTGCCGAGAAGCTTGTATCAACGTATGGGTGAACTTGGCTACTTAGGAATTAAGTTTCCAGAACAATACGGTGGCAGTGGATTGGATATTATTACTGAAGCCGTCTTAATTGAAGAGCTTGCTAAATGTGGTTCTGGTGGTGTTGGTGCAGCAATAGGAGCACATACAGGCATAGCGATGACGAATATTTGGAAATATGGAAATGATGAGCAAAAGCAAAAATACCTTGTACCTGGTATTAAGGGAGATACAATTTCAGCATTAGCCATTACGGAATCAGGTGGTGGTTCGGACGTATCTGCAATTAAGACGACTGCAAAAAAAGATGGGGATGGATATGTTTTAAACGGTTCGAAGACGTTTATCACAAACGGAGTCAATGCCGATTATGTCATTGTTGCAGCCAAAACTCGGGAAGTACCAGTTCATAAAAATATAAGTCTATTTATTATTGAAACTAATTCTGAAGGTTATTCAGTCGGGAAAAAATTAAAAAAATTAGGTTGGAGATCATCAGATACTGGAGAACTTTTCTTTGATAACGTCCGTGTACCAAAGGAAAACTTAATCGGTGAAGAAAACAAAGGCTTTCAATATATCATGCAAAATTTTCAGTTTGAAAGAATTAGTATGGCGCTAGGAAGTGTAGGTCTTGGAGAACTGGCTTTGGAAGATACGAAGAAATATAGCAAAGAAAGAATTCAATTCGGCCAACCACTATCTAATTTTCAAGTACTTCGCCATAAAATGGTTGATATGGCTGTTGATATTGAAAAAGCTAGAAGCATATCGTACCGCGCCCTGTATTTGTACGATAAAGGTGAAGATTGTGTAACAGAAGCTACAATGGCAAAGGCATTTGCTGCTGAAATGATACGGAGAGTAACGGATCAAGCAGTTCAAATTCATGGTGGAAACGGTTATATGATGGAGTATGCTGTTCAACGCTACTGGCGCGATGCTAGAATTCAATCCATCGGCGGTGGGACGACTCAAATTATGAATGAAATTTTAACGAAACGATTAGGGATCCTATCTTAGTCATCTTTCTATCTATAATAATAGCTACTTAATTTATATTTAATCTAAAAACAAGGATGGTGTTTGCTGTGGAACGTGAACGTAAAGTACTTGCAGAAAAAGAACGAATTGAAAAAGGTGGACCTGACCATGAAAAGATAAAGAAACTTGGAAAATTATTTGTTCGCGATCGTTTGAAGCTTTACTTCGATGATGAGCAACCATTCTATGAAACAGGACTTTTTGCTAACAATCTAAATGAACGACTTCCAGCTGACGGTGTAGTTGCTGGAACTGGAAAAATTGACGACCGCATCGCCTATTTTATTGCCAGTGATTTTACAGTTAAAGCAGGATCAATGGGGAAATATCATAGTGAAAAAGTTCTAAGAATCCAAGAGTCTGCTATTCGAGGAAAGCGCCCGCTAATTTATCTCATTGATTCCTCAGGTGGTCGTATTGATGAGGCTGGTGGTTATCACGTTGAAAAATATTCTGGCGGAAAAATATTTTATAACCATAGTGTACTATCGGGTCGAGTACCACAAATAGCTGTTCTTTATGGTCCATGTTTTGCTGGAACGGCTTATATGCCAGTGTTTTCTGATTTTGTTGTCATGGTTGATAAAATTTCTGGAATGGCGATCGCCTCTCCACGAATGGTACAAATGGCAACGGGCCAAAAAGTAGATGTTGAGGAGCTCGGTGGTGCGACAATGCATACTTCAAAGAGTGGTTCAGCAGACTTTATTGCCAAGTCCGAAGAAGAGGCAGCGCAGATCGTAAAAAAACTGCTAACTTACTTACCTGATAACTTTGAAGCTAAGTTACCAGAATTTCCATCAGTAGAGCCTACTCGTGATGCGAAGGAAATTGATAATATCATTCCGCAAGAGCCTAACCGTGCATATGATGTTCGCAAATTAATTGAGTCAATTGTAGATGGTGATAGTTTCTTAGAAATTAAAGCGAACTTTGCTAAAGAGTTAGTAACTGGCTTTGCGAGATTGAATGGAAAGACTGTTGGAATTGTAGCGAACCAACCAATGCAAAAAGGTGGGGCGATCTTCCCAGAGTCTGCAGATAAGGGTGCTAAATTTGTCTGGACTTGTGACGCTTACAACATTCCATTGCTTTACTTATGTGATACGCCAGGATTTATGGTTGGGACAAAAGTGGAACAAGAAGGAATTCTGCGTAAAGGTCGTAACTTTATTTTTGCAAGTTCATGTGCCAATGTTCCAAAAATTTGTGTCATAGTCAGAAAAGCTTATGGCGCAGGGATTTATGCGATGGCAGGTCCTGCATATGAGCCAGATACAACAATTGCACTTCCTTCGGCCGAAATTGCAATTATGGGTCCTGAGGCAGCTATTAATGCCGTATATTACAATAAAATTCGTGCTGTTGAAGATCCACAAGAACGAGAAGAATTAGTTAAAAAATTACGTGACGAATATCGTGCTGGGTACGATACGTTCAAACTTGCAGGCGAACTAGTCGTTGATGATTTAATTGTTCCTAGTGAACTTAGAAAAGAGCTTATCAGTCGTTATGAAACATTTGAAAATAAAGATTTCCCACTACCAGCAAGAAAGCACTCTACGATTCTTAGTTAATAGATAGGTTTTGTACTTGTTAAAATAACCAAAAAATAACTATAAAATTGGTGACGTTGGGTTCATCTAACTAATTAGAGTTCCAAGCGATGAGCCCATCCAAAACCATGTATACACAACCTAAAATAAAAGGGAGTTGATCAAAATGACAAAAGGAATAGGAAATTGGCTAAAAAAGTTTAGCGAGTTTGATCCAGATAAACTCGCTCTCGTTTTCAAAGATAAACGGTTTACGTATAAAGAGTTCAATGAAAGAGTAAATCAATTAGCCCATGCTTTTGTTTCTTTAGGAGTTAGAAAAGGCGACCGAGTCGATGCTTTATTACTAAATACGAATGAAGCGTTAGAATCGATGTTTGCTTGTGCAAAAATTGGCGCCATTTTTGTACCGATCAATTTCCGCTTGAGTGTAGATGAAGTCCTGTATATTGTGAACGACTCGGGGGCGAATCATTTTATTTATGATGAGCGATTAAGACCTGTAGTTGATGCGCTCAGGCAAAAAGAGTCGAAGCTAATAGATTATATTCATGTAGGAAGAAATCCACATGAAGAAGATTATGAATATGAGCAGTTAATTGAAGGCTCTTCTACTGAAGAACCAGCTTATGATATTAGTTTAGATGATATACATCTAATGATGTATACATCAGGTACAACTGGGCGTCCAAAAGGGGCGATGCTGAGTCACGGTAATACTCAATGGAATGCGATTAACTGCATTAACTTTATGCCGACCCATAGTACAGACATTACCTTAACCGTAGCTCCATTATTTCATATCGGTGGAATGAGTGTTTTTACTACACCACTTTTCTATAAAGGTGGAACAGTTATTTTAGATGATAATTTTGACCCGAAGAGTGTTATGCAAAAAATTCAAGAAGAGAAAATTACTGGTCTCTTCTTCGTCCCTGCGATGTGGCAAGCTTTAACAACAGTTGATAACTTCGATGATTACGATATTTCGTCTCTACGGTTTTGTGTATCTGGAGGAGCTCCTTGTCCAATTACGATCATTGAATATTTTCAGGCTCGAGGCATTCCATTCTATGAGGGCTTCGGTTTAACGGAAACTGCACCATTTGTTAGTTTACTAGATGCTAAAAACTCCATTCGTAAAAATGGTTCGGTTGGAAAAGCACCTGTTCATACGGATGTTAGAATTGTCGACCCGAATGATCGTGATGTTCCAGCTGGAGAAGTTGGTGAACTGATCGTGAAAGGACCGAATGTGATGGTTGGTTATTGGAACAAACCTGAAGCAACTAAGGAAGCGATAAAAGACGGTTGGTTTTACACAGGAGATCTAGCAAAATTTGATGCTGAAGGATTTATTTATATTGTCGACCGTAAAAAAGACATGATAATTACAGGTGGCGAAAATGTGTATCCGATTGAAGTAGAGCAAGTTCTTTATCGTCACCCCAATATAAGAGAGGCTGCAATTATCGGTTACCCAGATGAAAAGTGGGGTGAGTCTATCAAAGCAGTTATCTCACTAAAAGACACGAGTAGTCCATTTACAATAGAGGACATTCAACAATTTTTAGACGGAAAGATTGCTAGATATAAAGTGCCAAAGAAAATAGAAGTTGTTGATGCGTTACCTAGAAATGCAACAGGTAAAATCTTAAAAACAGTTTTAAGAAAAGAAGCTTAAGTACATTTTGAGAAGGGAGGTAAGGGTGAAATGTTCGATAAATTTTTTGAAGATTTTGAAATAGGGCAAAAGTGGAAATCGCGAGCGAGAACAATTACGGAAACAGATATTGTGATGTTCTCTGCTTTTAGCGGTGATTGGTATCCTCTTCACACAGATATTGAGTATGCAAAAACAACTTTGTTTAAACAGCGCATCGCACACGGAATGTTGGTTTTATCAGTTGGGACAGGGCTTACAAGAATGGAGCCTGAAATTATCGTCGCCAATTATGGTGTAGATAAGCTGCGTTTTATTCAACCAGTATTTATTAATGATACGATCCATGTCGAACTTGAAGTGCTAGACCTTCAAGATAAAGGCAATGGAACTGGCGTTGTTACTACCAAACAACAGATTGTTAAACAAAATGGAGAGCCAGCAATTGTTGGAATTTCCAAAGCATTAATAAATAAGAAAGCACAATAAAGGGAGGAATTTGAATGCAAAGTATCGTAAACCGTGTAGCCATTGGCGATATTCTTCGCCGAAATGCTGCGAGATTTCCTGATAAGGTAGCTATTATTGATGGAGACAAAAGGATCACGTATCGAGAATTAGATCAGTTATCGAATCAATTTGCTAACTATTTATTAAGTTCAGGTTATACCAAAGGGGATACAATTTTAACGATTTGCATGAACTCCTGGGAATATGTTGTTATTTACAATGGAATTGCTAAAGCGGGTCTAATTTGGGTTCCAATTAATCCTGGTATTTCTATTAATGAGAAGCTTTATATCTTAGATCAAGTCGAAGCTAAGTTAATCATGGGTGATGCTCCTTTAATTCAAAACGATATAGAAACATTTAAAAAGAGTTGCCAAAATATTCTTGCAGTCCGTGGAAGTTTAGGAGATACAAATACATTCTTACTTGCACTTGAAGACCAATCTGAAGTTGAGCCAGAAGTTGAAATTGAAGATCGAGATGTTGCACAAATTATGTTTACGAGTGGTACAACAGGTAATCCAAAAGGAGTAATGACAAGTCATTTAGCTGTATATATCGCAAGCTTAGGTAATATCATAGAAAGCAACTTTCAAGAAGACGAAACGACTTTGACGATGATGCCACTGTTCCATTGTGCCCAACATACATTTACCGTGTCTGCCCTTCATCGTGGAGCAACCTCTGTTGTAATTAGTGGTTTTGAACCAGAAGCATTAATGAAAACTATTGAAGAGCACCAAATTACAAATATGTTTGCTCTACCGATTATGTACAAAGCATTACTATATCATCCGAATCGCCCGAAATATGACTTAAGTTCTTTAAGAAGATGTACTTATGCGATGGCCCCAATGGACCGTCATACATTAGAAAAGTGTATTCACGAATTTAAAGCTGAATTTGCTTTAGGAACTGGACAAACAGAAATTTATCCAGCAACTATGACATTTAGACCCGAAGAACAATTACGTCGTTTCGGATCCTATTGGGGAACATCTAATCTAATTAATGATACGGCTATTATGGATGATGATGGAAATATTTTGGAGAAAGGTCAAGTAGGTGAAATCGTACATCGCGGCCCTAACGTTATGAACGGCTACTTTAAAAATGAAGAAGAGACAGCGAAAAGCAGAGCGTTTGGCTGGCATCATACTGGAGATTTAGGGTATTGGGATGAAGATGGTCAACTAGTCTTTGTTGATCGTAAAAAAGATATTATTAAAACAGGTGGAGAAAATGTCGCTTCGATTAAAGTCGAAGGGATACTTCTTACGCATAAAGATGTTGCTAACGCTGTAGCTGTTGGTTTACCACATGAACGCTGGTCAGAAGCGGTTACTGCATTTGTTGTGTTAAACCCAGACAGTCAAGCAACAGAAGAAGATATTATTAACCATTGTAAGGAACACCTAGGAGGGTTCCAGGTGCCTAAATCAGTAGTGATATTAGAGCAATTACCGATGACCGCAACGGGCAAAATTCAAAAACATGTATTACGACGACAATATACTAACCATTATCAAATTACGAACTAAGTAATAAAATGTAAGCGTTATCATCTTGGTAGAGAGGATGATAAAATAGGAACCATTTACATGTAAATTTTAATTACAGGTAAATGGTTCTGCTTTTTTAAGTGATCTAGAAGGGTTACTAGTAGAGTAAAAGTCGATAGGGAGCGTTAAAAATAAGGCTCTGTTAACTATGTTGTTAACAAATAACTTATAGGTTTAAGGGTGAGGAAGAGGGGTACAAATGGATAATATTCATGAAGAATATGATTGGAAGTATATAGTCGATGAATTATATCAATATTTACGCTTAAAAACTATTCCTATCGGGATGAAGCTATTTGAGAAAAGAGAAGAAATGGAGGCGATAAAAAAAATCCGTCGTCCTAATAATATTCATACAGCAGATCAGATTGTTGCTCAAGCTGCACGCTTAGGTTGGACAGTAGGTATTACTGCGGAAGACCTCGTTGGACCACAGTGTCAAGTTGTACTTGGGTTACACCCTCGTAATGAACAATGGCTCTCTGGTAAAGATATGGCGGGAGTTTGGTTTGAAAATGAGGCGGATTCTTTACGTCATCAACAAGAGATGGATGTCGTTGAGCATGGACGGTATGAGGCAATGGCTGTTTCACCATTAGCAGTAGGTCGGTTAACCCCTCCTGATATATGCATGATATATGCAACACCTGGACAGATGATCCTTTTTATCAATGGTTTACAATGGAAAAATTACGAGAAGTTTGATTGGAGTGTCGTTGGGGAATCTTCTTGTGCAGATTCATGGGGACGTGCTCTTGCTACACGAAAGCCAAGCTTATCTATTCCTTGTTATGCAGAGAGAAGGTATGGGGGAGTTTTCGATGAAGAGCTATTGATCGCACTACCACCAGCTGATCTTGTGAAAGCTTTAGAAGGTTTAAAGCGTCTCCATCAAAATGGTCTTCGCTATCCAATTCCCCAATACGGGATTCAAATGGATGCGCGCTCTGGTCTTCAAGTTAGCTATGGAAAAGGAAAATAACATAAGTGACCTATTCATCGATCTTTTAATATATAAGGGTAGGATGTTAACCACTTGTAAAAATGACTATTCTTTTGTCGTTAAGCAAGTGGTTTTTATTTGTTTTGGAAAGTAAGTAATTTTTTCGTTTATATTGAAATCATAGTTTTACTTATATTGTCACTATATGTATCTTTAAAATATAGTACAATATAAGAGAGCAACTAAGCTTATTTTTCTTTCGTGATTAAGCATGTTTGCTTTTTAGTTATAAAGTTTAGCTTTTAATGGTAAGATATTTGTAGTAATAATGCGCAATCAATAGATAACAGCTAGTGTAAGGAGGCACAACAATGGCTCAACAAAAATGTAGTAGTTGTGGTCACGATATTACGAGAAAAGAAATTACAAAATCTCTACTAAAGGGTTACAGTCCAATTACTTGCAGTAAATGTGGAAAAGTACATTTAGTCCAGCAAATTTCAAAACTTATTATAGCTATGTTAGTTACATTTCCAATTGTATTCTTTGTATTATTATTATCAACAGCAATTGGTTTATCAGGACCCCAAACGTTTGTAGTAGGTGCAATACTACTTGCTATTACTTTATTTTCTTCACCTTTTATTGCAAGATGCGAACCTGCAGAAAATCAGCAGATGTAGATAATTTAGAACAAATAGCAATATAAGAATTAAAACTCAAAAAAACGATCCTAGATACTGGGGTCGTTTTTTTTTGCTTAAAATAACTTCATTATAAAATTGCCAAATCCTTAAATGTTATCTAAATGGATATAAAGGTTTAGTAGAAAAGGGTGTAGTTTGTCATTAAATGTAAAAGACTTCACACAGTCCTAAATAAAATTACACAGAATTTCTTGTTAATTCGACATAAAACTTAGATAATCAGTGTTCTATTTTAAAAACCCAACAGTTTCAACACTACTATTTTACTATTCAAAATATTCTGTTAAATTTCCTGTCAAAGTTGTTATTTTATGTCGAGAATGCTTGTACTATTTAGTTATGAAAACAAAGGAGGTATTTAGAGAGTGGGGAAACCAAATAAAAATATGACAAGAAGAGATTTTCTAAATCAAGTAGGAAAAGTAGGTGGCGCTGTAGCTGTATTTGGTGCAATGGATACTTTAGGGTTATTCGGAACACCTACATATGCTATGAAAAGTGATTTCAACCTACCAAAAAAGGGTGACTTACCTAATGGAAAGAAAAATGGTAAGACGGTTATTATTTTAGGGGCTGGGATAGCAGGTCTTTGTGCAGCTTATGAAATGTCAAAGGCAGGTTATGATTGTAAAATCCTAGAAGCACGTGATCGTGTTGGTGGTAGAAATTGGACCGTACGCTCTGGTACAACTGAAACCGAAATTGGCGGTGTTAGGCAAACTGCTCAATTTGCCAGAGGGGAATACTTTAATGCTGGGCCAGCAAGGATCCCGCAGCATCATATTACAATGGACTATTGCCGTGAACTAGGTGTACCGCTTGAAATATTTACAAATACTAACGAACACGCCTACTATTACCGTGAAAATGTCGGTGCTCTAGCCAATACGAAAATTAGAAAGCAAATGATTAAAGCAGATATTAGAGGGCAAGTTTCTGAATTATTAGCAAAGGCAGTTTATCAGACCGCGTTAGATAGCGAGCTATCTAACGAAGATAAAGAAAGATTACTAACTTACCTTCGTGGTGAGGGTGGATTAAATGCGAACTATCAATATACAGGATCAAGTGCTCGTGGATATGATATTTTTCCAGCAGCAGGGTTAGAGCCAGGAAAAGTTGGTGAACCATATACTTTAACTCAATTACTTGCGTCTAATATGCCTAATAGTATTAGTGGTGAATATTCTTTTAATCAACAGCCAAACATGTTCCAGCCTGTTGGGGGAATGGATGCGATACCGAAAGCGTTTGAAGCACAGCTTCCAGGTAAAATCACCTTTGGTGCTGAAGTGAAAGAAATTCGTCAATCAACAGATGGTGTAAAAATTTTGTTTACTGGAAAAGGAAAAGGGAATGGCGCAGGAAGCGGTAACTTAAGAGAAGTTACGGGAGACTATTGCATTTGTACAATACCTCTACCAGTATTATCAAAAATACCTGCTGATTTTTCTTCAGAAATGCAACGTGCCATAGGAAGTATTAGTTATGCGACGACAGGTAAAATTGGTCTGCAATACAAACGTCGCTTCTGGGAGGAAGATGAGCGTGTGTATGGTGGGATGACAACAACGAACCTTGATATTAATCAAATTTGGTATCCTTCATCAGGGTATGGAACACAAAGAGGAACTGTTGTTGGTTACTATAATTTTGGTAATGATGCTGTTGCTCTTGGGGATATGTCAATAGCCCAGCGCCAAGCACATGCTTTAGCACAAGGAGCAAAAATTCATGGCGACAATTATAAGAAAGAGTTAGAAACTAGCTTTTCTCTAGCATGGCATAAAATAGAGTATAGCGAAGGTGGATGGGCAAACTACACTGCCTCACAAAGGCAGAATGAGTACGTTACTTTAAATAAACCAGATGGGCGAATTTATCTAGCAGGAGAACATTTAAGTTATATGACAGGATGGATGTCAGGGGCCATTGAATCCGCATTAATTGCTGTAGGTGGTATCCATGAACAAGTAATGAAAAGTCCAAGCATTGCATCATAGATAACTAGTTGACCTAATAACAACGAAAATATTAAAAAAGTATAGAAAATATAGGAGGAATACATGATGAAAAAATTATCTAAAAAAATTGTAGCATCTGCAATAGTTGTGACAAGCTTGTTAGCAGGGGTAACGTTTACGGCAGCAAATGGTGATATGGTCAAGCTGATGAGAGGAAACGATGTCGTATTTTTCGGAAGCCCGACTTCTTCCATATCTAGCTCAGTGGCGATACCACATAATTATAACAAACTTTATTTCAGTGGCACGGTTCCAGTTGTAAAAGATAAAAATGGTTCAACCATTTATGAAAGATACGGGAATACAGAAGAACAAGCGATTACAATCTTAGAGCGATTTAAACAAGATTTAGAAGCAAAAGGATTATCGATGTCAGACATCACTTATTTACGTGTCTATGTGGTTCCAGATCCAGAACATCCAGAAAACCCTGGTGAAATCGACTATCAAGGCTGGTTTAATGCTTATGCAAAGTATTTTAATACGGAAGAAAATCCAGTTAAAACGGCTAGGTCTACTGTTGGAGTAGAAGGTTTAGTTAACTCTGATTGGTTAATAGAAATTGAAGCAGAAGTTGCCTATAAAAATGTTAATCCAGGAAAAGGAAATAAATAAGAATATTGATTAGTAGGAGGTGAGGAAATGCTACAAAATATTGGAGTTCCAGGGTTAATTTTAGTATTAATTATTGCACTAGTTATTTTTGGCCCTTCAAAACTTCCTGAGATTGGAAGGGCTGCTGGTAGAACGTTAAGTGAATTTAAAAGTGCTACAAAAGATTTAGTGAATGGGGGTGAGGGAGAAGAAGAAAAGTCTAAAGAAGTGAAAAGCTAAGAATTAAATAAGAAGGTGTAAACCAGATGTTTACATCTTCTTTTTTAAAAACGCTCTTTTCTCAATGATTGTTGCTTTTGGACCGTAAGCCATACGGAGCTTGGCTCTTCACGCATAGCGTGAAGCTTTTGAAAATAAATAGCCATTCTGACTAATGAATTTGTTTAGAAAAGGCTGTTTATTTCAAAAAACGGTCCAAAAATAACAAAGTAAATGAAAACAGCCTTATAAAAAGGATGTGGTCAAAATATCTGTTAAAGAAATGAACTTGGTAGAACATTTAGAGGAACTTAGAAAGAGGCTTATATTTGTTTTAAGTTTTTTTCTGTTATCATTTATTGTCTCGTTTATTTTCGTCGAGGATATTTATAATTGGATTATAGTGGCAGCAGATCAAAAGTTAACAATATTAGGTCCGAGTGATATTTTGTGGATTTATTTTGTAATCGCTGGGTCCTGTGGGATCATCCTAACAACTCCAATTGCTCTATATCAAATATGGAAGTTCGTTGAGCCAGCGGTGAATAAGAATGAGCGGAAAGCGGTCTTTATCTTTTTACCTTTACTAATGCTTTGTTTTACAGTTGGTATCCTGTTTGGTTATCTTGTATTATTTCCAAGTGTCCTGGCATTTTTACAAACGCTAGCTGCAGACCAACTCAATACAATGTATACTGCAGAAAAATACTTTAAGTTTTTATTACACTTAACACTACCTATAGGATTTCTTTTCGAAATGCCAATCATTATTATGTTCTTAACGCAGTTAGGCATCATTAATCCACTTATGCTTGCTAAGACGAGAAAGATAGGGTATTTAATGTTAACAATAATATCGACACTCGTTACCCCACCAGACTTTGTATCAGCGCTTATCGTTATGGCTCCGCTCATTTTACTGTATGAAATAAGTATTAGTATATCAAAAGTAATGTATCGAAAAAGATTAAAGGTTCTTAAAGAAGCGAGTTAAAATTCATATGAAGATTGAAGTAACAAATTCGATAAGAAATAAAAGGTCAGGCTCCTAGTAAGGTAATCCTGACCTTTAGTATCTATGCTTTGGATAGTAACGTTCTCAAGTAATCTTTATTCACTAGCATATCCTCAAGGGTATACTTATCAAGCACTTGTAAGTATGCTTTCATCGCCTCATTGAGTACATGCTTTAAACGGCACCCAGAACTTATGATACATTGATTGCGATCTATATCAAAACATTCGACTACTTCTAAGTCTTCGGTTTGCCTTACAACAGCTCCAATGTTAATGTCCTTAGGTAATTTTGCGAGCTTTATGCCACCATTCCGTCCTCTTATCGTTTCGATTAATCCGAGCTTGCCTAGCTCATAAACAATTTTACTTAAATGATTATTCGATATTCCATAAGTGGAGGAAATTTCCTTAATACTTGCGAGTTTATCCGCAGGTTGAGTACCTAAATATAGAAGAACACGAAGAGAGTAATCTGTATAAGTTGTTAACTGCATATGAACTCCTCCGTTCAATAAACAAGTAATATATTTATATTTTACCATAGTACCATAAAAGAGTATTTTATTTAAATTATGACTATTTGATGAAAAGATGTATTTAAAATATTGCTTTAAATACTATCTCATGTTTAAATTAAAGATGTATTTTAAATATATGTTTTAATTTTTGGGGAGATGATCGGATATGACAGCTACAAAAACACTTAGTCAAGAAACGATTGATATTATTAAATCAACAGTGCCAGTGCTTGCCGAGCATGGGGAAGCAATTACCAAACGTTTTTACCAAATGATGTTTGAAAATCATCCGGAATTATTACACATCTTCAACCACGCAAATCAAAAGCAAGGGAAGCAGCCTAAGGCATTAGCGAACTCGGTTTATGCAGCTGCTGCTCACATTGATAACCTAGAAGCTATAATTCCTGTAGTAAAACAAATTGCTCATAAACATAGAAGTTTAAATGTTAAAGCCGAGCACTATCCAATTGTAGGAAAGCATTTATTATTGGCAATCAAAGACGTATTAGGGGATGCGGCTACAGATGAGATAATAAATGCATGGGCAGATGCTTATGGAGTAATAGCTGATGTGTTTATTTCTGTGGAAAAGGAAATGTACGAAGAAGCAGAACGTAAAGAGGGTGGCTGGAAAGAATTCCGTCCATTTTCAGTCGCTAAAAAAGAGCGTGAAAGTGATGTCATTACATCATTTTACTTAAAGCCTGTTGATGGCGGGGGAATTTCTGATTTCCTACCTGGTCAGTATATTTCAATTAAAGCGATTATTGACGGTGAAGAATACAACCATATTAGACAGTACAGTTTATCCGATATTACAGGAAAAGGATATTATCGTATTAGTGTAAAGCGGGAAGACACTCGTGAAGATATTCCAGCAGGTATTGTGTCAACATACTTGCATAACAAAGTGAATGTTGGAGATGTTCTCGAAGTAACAGCCCCAGCAGGTGATTTTGTACTTAATACAGAAATAGCCCGTCCTATCGTAATAATTAGTGGTGGTGTAGGGCAGACACCAATGATTAGTATGTTAAAAACATTAGCGCAAATGCCAGAAAAACAAGTCACCTATATTCATGCAGCGATAAATGGTAACCATCATGCGTTGAAAGAAGAAGTGGCAACAGTCGTCTCAGAAAGTAACAACATTAATTATTATGTCGCTTATGAGCAGCCAACAGAACAAGATCGAACAGCTCAGACCTATCAAAAAGAAGGGTTTATCAATCTTGATTGGTTAAAATCAGTTGTCCCGAGTAACGATGCAGAGTTTTACTTCTGTGGTCCAGTACCATTTATGAAAGTGATCAATCAATCACTAAAAGAATGGGGAGTACCAGAGGAACAGATCCATTTTGAATTTTTTGGTCCAGCTGGGGATCTAGAAAAGTAAAAATAAAACAAATAAACGAGGGGAAGTTAATAAAACTTCCTCTTTTATTTACGTTTGATTTTGTTACATAATATTTCTTACTATTGTAGGTGGAACGAATGGTTTTAGTTTATATTATTATTGCTGTTGCCTTTATCGATACCTTTTCTCAACTTCCAATAATCGCCCCTTTTGCAATTGATATAGGAGCTAGTCCTTTTTTAGTGGGTGTTATTATTGGAATGTATTCATTTGCAAATATGGTTGGTAATGTTTTGTCAGGTATTTGGATTGATCGGATTGGCCCTAAGCGAATTTTATTTATAGGAATGCTAGCAGTTGGGGGTGTTGTATTTTTTTATTCTCTCGCTAGTAATCCATATGAATTACTGGTGATTCGTTTTCTTCACGGTATTGCTGGAGGTTTAATTGTCCCTGCAGCGTTTACTTATTTAGGTACAAGAGGAAGACGAGATGCAAATGGAAGAACGATGGCCTTTTCAGGTGCAGGTGTTGGTATAGCTGCGATAACAGGACCAGCACTAGGAGCCATTATAAGTGGACGATTTGGTTATACCTTTTTATTCTATTTAATTTCAGGATTAATGATTGGGTTTGGTATTCTGGCTGCTATCTCCTTAAAAGAAAAAACAAAATTAAAGTTTGCAACAGTAGATAAAGAAACCAAAAAAGATAGTAAATTTCCTAAAATAACTGTCCTCATGCCTGCTTATTTATCAATTTTCTTATTACTTTTTACATTAGGCTTACTTACATATTCATTACCTTTAAAAGTATCCGAACTGAATATAAAAATGGAAATGACAGGAATACTCCTAAGTGTTTTCGGTTTGGTAGCAATATTAATTTTTATCCTTCCAACTAATAAATTTTTTGACCAGTGGAAAAAAACTCGTTTAATGGTAAGTGGATTAATTGTTATTTCAATTGCGCTTCTTTGTTTAACACTAGCTGATACATTAACCGAGATGTTTGTTGCTATGGCTATTTATGGAATTGGCTTTGCGCAGATTTTTCCGTCAGCAAGTGCAACAGTCATTGAGTGTTCAAGTGAAAGTCAAAGAGGTAAAGCGTTTGGGCTGTTTTATGCATTTTTTTCATTAGGGGTTATTTGTGGGTCTTTTTTGGCAGGTTTATTTCCTCTGACGCCTAGCTATCAATTTTTTATGGGTGGATGTTTGGTTTTGATAGCAGTATTATTGTATGCACTTATTACCTACGCTTTAGAAAGAAAACGGTAATTATCGTTAGAAAGTTTGAAATTATAAAACAACTATAGTTGGACTTCTGATAAACTTAACATCAAATAGAAGATCACAATAATTAAGCTTGCAAAGAGTTAGTGGGGGAATAAACATGATGTATGATTTTGCTATTATCGGTGGGGGAATTGTCGGTTTATCAGTTGGAAAAGCATTACTTGAAAAGTACCCAACGGCAAAAATAGTTATTTTAGAAAAAGAAAAAGAATGGGCTTCACATCAAACAGGTCATAATAGCGGTGTTATTCATTCAGGTCTATATTATAAACCTGGTAGTTATAAAGCTAAGTTTGCCCGACTAGGTAATCAGTCAATGGTTGAGTTTTGCCAACAGCATCAGATTGAACATGAAATTTGTGGGAAAGTCGTCGTTGCAACAAATGAGGATGAAATTCCACTATTAGAAAACTTATACAAGCGAGGTGTTGAAAATCAATTGGCGATCCAAAAACTTAGTGTTGAGGAGCTAAGAGAAATTGAACCTCATGTCAATGGAAAAGCTGCAATCCATGTTCCGATGGCAGGAATCGTTAACTATAAGCAGGTTAGTACAACATTTGTAAAAATAATTCGTGAAAACGGAGGGGAGTTAAGATTAAATACAAAGGTAGAAAAAATAGAAGAACATGGTACAAACGTTGAAATTGGTACGAACAACAGAACGTACAAAGCTAAACTTATGATTAATTGTGCAGGGTTACATAGTGATCGGATTGCAAATCTTGCTGGTTATGTAATGGATATGAAAATTGTACCTTTTCGTGGTGAATATTACGAGATAAAGCCTGAAAAAAGGAATTTAGTAAAGCATCTCATATACCCTGTACCTAATCCATCTTTTCCCTTTTTAGGGGTACACTATACAAGAATGATAGGTGGAGGAGTTGAAGCAGGTCCAAATGCAGTGCTTAGCTTAAAAAGAGAAGGCTATAGAAAGACAGATTTTCACTTTGGTGATTTTCTCGAGATTATGAAATATCAAGGGTTTTGGAAATTAGCTCGTAAAAATGTCAAAGAAGGATTCGAAGAAATCGCTCGTTCAATGAATAAGAAGAAGTTTGTAGAAAGTCTACAGCAACTGATCCCAGAAATTACAGCTAACGACCTTGTATCTGCTCCAGCTGGTGTTAGGGCACAGGCGTTGAAGATGGATGGTAGTTTAGTAGATGACTTTTATATAATCGTTGGCAAACGGAGTGTTCATGTATGCAATGCCCCTTCACCCGCTGCGACAGCCTCTTTGCAGATAGGGAAGGAAATCGTACGGAGACTCTCGGTAAAAGAGCATTTAAGTACGTTTTATTAATCCTTTAAGTATGTATTTACTTTTATGATAGAAGTAATACGAATTACCTTCTCGAAAAAAGAGAACTTTTAACCTAGAAGAAAGTCAAAACTAATAGAAGGAAAAGAACGTTTTAAGGTGAAATATAAGGGATATGAATTGTAAATTGGAGGAGTAAAAATTAATGAGTCATTTCATTGAAAATTCCATTAATAGTGTCTTTGTTCATGTGAGTAATCTTCAACGTTCAGCAGAATGGTATAGTAATTTACTTGGGTTAAACGTATTAGAAGAACGTTTCAATGGTGGTCCTGTTTATTGGATGGAGTTGAACAATTTCACAGGCTTAATTTTGGATGATAATAGCGTAAATATTGCCAGAGGTGAATGGAGCAAAGAAAATGCTCCATTATATATGTACAGTACTAAAAGTATTCCCAAGGCCTATAAGTATCTTAAACAAAAGGGAGTCAACATTACGCTAGAAATTGAAACCCCTCACGATGGATTAACTTTCTTTAATTTTGAAGACCTAGATGGAAATGTTTTTATGGTTTGTAGTTGTGATGATAATAATAGGCCATTGGAAAAAGTATCCCATACACCTATTCATAACAGGATCCCAGCCGTTTTTGTAAACGTTTCCGATATGCAAAAAGCAGTCAAATGGCATTTTGAAGTTTTAGGTATTGAACCACGATTAATCAACTCAAATGAAACCATTGTTGAAATTCAAAGTGAAAAAGGTGCCAATATCTTACTTGATAATAATCGTTATCTAAATGGTGATAATTATAAGGTTTCTTTTATGTTTGAAACAGACAATATTAATGATGCGTATACGTTTGTTAAGAGCAATCATATCGAGATATTCACAGAAAAAGAAGGGCACGGGGGACGTTCCTTTTTCACTATTCGCGATCCTGATGGCCATGTAATTATGATATGTGAGCCTCATTAACCGAGCGAGTGATCGCTTGGAAAAAATATTTCTCCGATAGAATAAGTTTGTTTAAAGAGTTGTACGCGCAAAATTCTAAATATTGTAATTAGTTATTATTTTCATGGAATGGGTGAATCCTACTTGAAGATTGTAAAAAAAGTTGATCGAATCCTTCTAGGAATACGTATACATTGCCCAACAATAGAAGACTATCAAAAAGAAATACCAAACGCAGTAAAGCAACTTATGCTTCCATAAAGTATGAAGGGGAAGCAAAAAAGATCCATCAAACTTATAAATCCTACATCAAAAAATCGCAAAAGAGAACTTAAGTAGGAAAATTCGAGAGTGGACAATAGAAGAATATGATGAAACAAAACAAGTATCTCCATTTATTAATGTGAAACTATATGATCCTATTGATGATATTAAATGTTAAGAATTAGGGTAATAATTGAAGGGAGAAAAAATGACAGTGAAAATAGTAGAGCATAACGAATTGAAACTGATTGGTATACCATGTATAAGTTTAAAAGCTATGCCCAGTAAATATGAAAATGCAAAAGAAGGTTTATTATCAGTAGCTAAACATTTACCACAGGTCATAAACGAACAAGTTCATTATGGAATTTGGCCTCAAAGTGATGTGCAGAAAAATCCTGAAACTCATGTGTATATTCTTTGTGTTGAAGTTTCTTCATTTGAAGGAATTCCAGAATGGTTTTTTAAGACGACAATAGACCCACAGAAATGTGTAGTGGCTATTGATAATAGTGAGAAGTGTTATGACAATGCTGGAGAAAAAATTGGGCAATTTCTTAAAGAAAATGGACTAAAAACTTCATCAGAAAATCGTAAATACACAATATGTGAAAGATATGATTACGAAGGTGAAGGGTATAGTAGATACTCTCTACCAATTATTTGATTTCTACATAATATGTAAAATATCACTTCGCTACCAAATAGATAGCAAGTGATAGCACTGCGATAGAAGAGCTCTCATTTGAATGAGAGCTCTTTCTTTTCTCCTGAAGACTAACCTTTTTAATTTAGTTTTGGTAAAGAGTATAGACTTCACTCAACACCAAACTTTGACGGCTCGGATAACTTAGACTCATATCAAAACTTTCCAATACAACTATTCAATAAGAATATAGGTTGTTATTATATGGAAAACTGTATCGAGGATAATGAAAAGTAGTTATTTTTAAACTTTAATAATTTCAAGTTAGATATTTATTCAAATTTAGGCTAACAAGTAATTTCCATTACATATTTGTTAAGGTCAACGACTATTATTAAATCAATTAAAAGAAAGCTAATTCATCTACTTAACAAATAAGGAGGGTATGAATTGATTTTAATTAAAGGTGCAACGGTCTATCCAATTACTTCAAAGAAAATAGAAAATGGTGACTTACTTGTAAAAGAAGGTAAAATAGCCGCAGTTGGAACCGATATAGAGCAGACTTCTTCTATGACAGTTATCAATGGGAAGGGCCTTCATTTGCTCCCAGGTTTTATTGATGCCCATACACATCTTGGTCTTTATGATGAAGGAACTGGGTGGGCAGGGAATGATGCGAATGAAACAATAGAGGCTACTACACCGCATATTCGTGCAATCGATGGAGTGTATCCTCTTGATATTGGATTTAAAGATGCAGTCAAATATGGGGTAACGACGGTTCACGTGATGCCAGGAAGTGCGAATGTAATTGGTGGGACAACTTCCGTCATTAAAACGTATGGTAAGAGCATAAAAAAGATGTTGATTAAAGAAATTGCAGGTTTAAAGATAGCGTTAGGTGAGAACCCGAAACGGATTCATAGTCGCTCAACAAACAACGACTCAATTACGAGGATGGGCATTATGGGGATGCTTCGAGAAGCATTTATTTTTGCCAATAATAGTGATGATCCTGAAAGCCTTAGAATTGCTCCACTGCTTGCTGCATTAAACAGGGAGATTCCCGTAAGGATTCATGCTCACCGTGCAGATGACATTTTATCTGCTGTACGTTTTGCAGAGGAATTTAACTTAGATTTACGAATAGAACATTGTACTGAAGGACATTTGATAGCCGAAGAGTTGAGTGGTCGAAATTTACATGTAACGGTTGGGCCAACATTGACGAGGCGCTCAAAGATTGAATTGAAAAATAAAACATGGGAGACTTATCGAATATTAACAGACTATGGGATTAACGTATCAATAACGACTGACCATCCATATACACCAATTCAATATTTAAATATTTGTGCATCGCTAGCGGTACGTGAAGGACTAGATGAACAAAAAGCATTGGAAGGAATTACAATAAACCCAGCACTTAATCTTGGTGTTGACCATAAGGTTGGGAGCCTTGAAGTTGGTAAGGATGCGGATTTAGTTCTCTGGAATGAGCAACCATTCCACTATCTTGCAACACCCATTATGACAATGATTAATGGGGAAATTATTTACAAAAAATAAATAAAAAAATCGGTTCCCTTTTTTGAATAAATCGATTATTATATAGAAGGTGATCGAGTAAATATGAATATTAGGAAGTATTTCAGTCATATCACAAGCATTATCAGTAATAATAATTAAATAAACAGAAATTCGGCGTTTTTTCACTGATTATAAGGAAATGGGAAGGCAATTGGTGCGCCACCAGTTCAAACTGGTTCTAGTGGGTTCGATTCCCACCCCGAATTTTTAAACAACTTCGAGGGTGGGTCTTACACTACAGGACTGCCCTCTATACTAAGGAGGGATTCAAATGCTAAGAAAACGTGAACTGTCGGACTGTCATGAGTTATATGATTTAATGATTGACCCTGCTGTTTTTCCTTTTGTTCGCCACAAGGCAAACTCATATGAAGAGTATTTATTTATTACGAAACAAACTATTGAGGCTGAGGAACGTGGTGAAATCATCTCACGTACGATTACTGATGAGTGGGGTAATCCGATAGGAACCATCAATTTATTTGATGTTCAAGATGGTACTGGTTTTCTTGGTACTTGGATCGGTAAACCTTACTTTGGAAAAGGTTATAATCAGTTAGCAAAAGATGCTTTCTTTAGTGAACTCTTTTTTGAACTTAATATTCAAACGGTGTTTATGAGAATTCGGAAAGAAAATATTCGTTCTCTTAAAGCTGCACATAAATTGCCATATAATATACTTGCAAATGAAATAAGAACGGATGTCTATCAATATATTAATGCTCATGGTCCTACTTATGATTTATTCCAAATTGAAAAGGACCAATATCACTTGTACAAAATTAGAGAACAAAATCACCAAATTAACGAAGAAAGCCAACTAAAAGAAGCGTAAAAAACGAGCACATTCGCTCGTTTTTTTATTTGCAAACAACAGGAAAAGTTATTCAAATATAATTACATTTATTTGAAAATTCAAAAAATGAGCTCGACTATTTGGAGAAAGATGGTAAAATATAATTGTAGTGATATTGTGAAAAGTATGGAAGTATAACTATGTTTATTTCTCTATTACCTATATAACAGTATTTGGAATCATCTTCTGTACCGAGTGATAATTAAGACAAGATTAGTATTTTTGAGAGGAGATATTTTCTTGGAAAAATCAATGCTGATCCCGCAACCTAAAACATTTGGTCCACTTGGTAACTTACCATTAATAGATAAAGAGGTTCCTACATTATCTTTTTGTAAATTAGCAGAAGAGCATGGACCAATTTATCGCTTTGAAGCTTTTGGCTATTCCACTATCGTTCTTTCGGGTTATGAACTAGTAGCTGAAGTCTGTAATGACACTCGCTTTGACAAAAGTATTGCGAGTTTAGTTCCTGTGCGTCCGATTGGGGGAGATGGGTTATTTACTAGTCGAACGAAAAATCCAAACTGGCAAAAGGCACATAATATTTTACTTCCATCTTTTAGTCAACAAGCGATGAAAGGATATCATTCAATGATGATAGACATTGCATCGCAGCTCGTGAATAAATGGGCACGTCTAAACCCAAATGAAAGTATTGATATACCAGATGACATGACTAGATTAACGCTTGATACCATCGGTTTATGCGGATTTAATTATCGTTTTAATAGCTTTTACAAAGAAACTTCTCATCCGTTTATTTTAAATATGGTTCGGTCGTTGGAAGAAGCAATGTACAGAGGAACTAGACTACCGATACAAAACAAACTAGCCGTACTTAAAAAACGTCAATTTGCACGCGATACGCAGGAAATGTTCTCTCTAGTAGATCAAATTATTGCCGAACGTAAAGAACAAGGAGATAGGGGAGAAACGGATTTACTTGCTAGAATGCTAAATGCCAAAGACCCACAAACGGGTGAGCAATTAGATGATGAAAATATACGCTATCAAATTATAACATTCTTGATTGCAGGACACGAGACAACAAGTGGATTATTGTCATTTGCATTATATTTTTTATTGAAGCATCCTGAAGCTCTAAAAAAGGCGTATAGTGAAGTTGACCGAGTTATTATAAATGGTATCCCTACGTATCAACAAGTGCTAGAGCTCAAATATATAAAAATGGTACTAAATGAATCTCTCCGCTTATATCCAACAGCCCCAGAGTTTTCCCTGTTTGCGAAAGAGGATATGGTAATTGGAGGGAAGTATCCAATTAAAAGGAAATCAGATGTAACCATTCTCTTACCGCAGCTGCACAGGGACAAAGAAGCGTGGGGAGAGGATGTTGAACAGTTTCGTCCAGAGCGGTTTGAGGATCAAAGTAAAATACCTGATGGTGCATATAAGCCTTTCGGTAATGGGCAGCGTGCATGTATTGGGATGCAGTTCGCTTTACATGAAGCTACTTTAGTTTTAGGGATGATTCTTAAACATTTTGAATTAATTGATTATACAAACTATCAATTAAAAATCAAACAAACTTTAACTTTAAAGCCAGATGGTTTTAACATTCGTGTTCGATTACGAGATGAAACATCGTTCCAAGTAAGTCCTAGTAGTTTTCAAATAACTAATGAAGGACTCCAGATGAATAGTCAATTGAAGCCAGATTTAAGGGGTAGAGACAAAAATGAGTCAATACTTATATTATACGGCTCTAATATGGGAACAGCAGAAGACATTGCCCAAGGCTTAGCAAAGCAAGCACTTAATTTAGGAATTCGAAGTGAGGTAGTCGCACTGGATGAACGTGTTGGTGATTTACCAAAAGAGGGTTTAGTACTAATCGTTACTTCTTCATATAATGGGAAACCACCGAGAAATGCACGTCAGTTTGTCCAATGGCTAGAGTTCCTTGAGCAAGGTAGGTTAAAAGGAGTTCAGTTTGCGGTCTTAGGTTGCGGTGATATGAACTGGGCTAATACGTACCAAGCTGTACCAAGGTGGATTGACGAGCAACTTTCTATAAAAGGGGCGAAGAGGTTTTCACTGCGTGGAGAGGTTGATGGAAGTGGAGACTATGAAAAGCAATTAGAAGATTGGATGGAACAAGTGTGGTCAGATGTCCTTATTGCTTTAGGGAAAGACAAAAATGGTAGTAAAGAAGAAGATGCAAGTAAGATTAGTATTGAATTTGTAAATAGCTTCGTACATATCCCACTTGCTCAGTCATACGAAGCTGTTCATGGTACGATTTTAAAAGTATATGAAGAGGAAACGAGCGATTTCACTAAAATTAATCGGGTTGTCGAAATAACATTGCCCGCTGGGGTTAATTATGAGGCGGGTGATCGTGTTGGTATTTTTCCTACAAATAAAAAACAAGACGTTAATCGTCTTTTAAAACGGTACGGCTGGAAACCAAGTGATCATGTAATTTTATCAGGTGATCCACAGGCTAACGCCCACCTCCCAATGGACCAGCCAGTTAGTCTTAATACTTTACTTCGTCATAGTATAAATTTAGTGGAAGTAGCGACTCCAGACCAAATTCACGAACTCGCCACTTATACTGTATGTCCTCCACACAAAGTAGAGCTTAATGCTTGCCTAGAAAAGTCAGTGTACGAGGAACAAATTGTAAAAAAACAAATTACCCTGCTCGATTTATTAGAAAAATACGAAGCTTGTGAACTACCATTTAACCGTTTACTAGAAATTGCGTCTCCGTTACAACCAAGACTCTTTCCGATCACGAGTTATTCAGTATTAAAACAAAAGCAAATTATATCAATCACATATGCTCCATTCTGTAGTAATAACAGTGATGACTGTAATTCTTCATCGGAGTTTTGGGGGTTATGGGAGACAGGAGAAGAGGTTATTCTTTATATCGATAAACAAAAATCGAATTTACAAATTTCAAATAGCTCTATTACAAACTTTAGGTATTAGGACATTATTTGAGTTTGTTTTAAGAATTGAGGGTGCAAGAAAAGTATAGATTTTGGGTTAGGTAGTCTGTTTACGAGGACAAACATTGTAAAGAGAATATGATTTAGCATACCAATTAAACTAGTAATTGGTATGCTATTTTTAGTTTGTACCATACTAACAGGCAAAATTTTTGCCATACGCAATTTAATCGTGTACGATTTAATTGTGTGCGATTAATTATAAAATAAAAGAATAAAATCTCAAGGAGGAAATTAAATGTCTTCTGTTTATGATTTTCAAGTTAAAATGACAAATGGTGAACAAAAGTTGTTAAAAGACTACGAGGGCAAGCCGTTAATTATTGTTAATACAGCAAGTAAATGCGGCTTAACACCACAATTTACAGGACTCCAGGACTTGTATACAAAGTATAATGAAAAAGGGTTAGAAATTTTAGGTTTCCCTTGTGATCAATTTAACAATCAAGAGTATGATAACATAGAAGAGACAATGAACTTTTGCCAAGTCAACTACGGTGTAACTTTTCCTATGTTTGCCAAAATTGATGTCAACGGCGAAAGTGCAGATCCTCTGTTTGTGTTTTTAAAGGAGCAGAAAAAAGGTCTATTCTCGAATGCTATTAAGTGGAACTTTACGAAGTTTCTCATTGACAGCAATGGTCAGGTAATCGAGCGCTATTCACCAACGACTAAACCGAGTAAGATTGAAGAAGATTTACAGAAATTATTATAGTACTGTATTCTATCGCGGGAATGACTTACAGTAATTAACAGGTGATTTGTATGGACGACTTTTTAACGTTAGATAAACAATTATGTTTTGCTATCTATGAAACAGCTGGTAAATTTTCGAAGTTGTATACGACTATTTTACAGCCTTTTGGGTTAACGTACCCACAATATTTGGTTTTATTGGCTCTTTGGGAAAAAGATAAAGTGACGATGAAAGAGCTAGGTGAAAAAATTCGCCTTGGAACAGGGACGTTAACTCCAATGATTTCAAGAATGGAAGCCAACGGGTGGGTTCAAAAGAAACGCTCAACTGTGGATGAACGAAATGTTTATATCACCTTGCAGCAAAAAGGTATAGATGAGAAAGGAAATATTACTACAAAAGTTAGTGAAGCCATCCAAACTTGTAATATCGAGAGAGAAGAATACGAACGCTTGATGCAACAGTTAACAATACTACAAAAGAAATTAACTAAATTATTATAAGAAACCTAACCAAGCGATGCTAATAAATTATCGCTTGGTTTTTTATTGCAAAAACAAAAGGAAAAAACTAGATGAATAAGGGGTGGTGTAAAAGCTAAAAGGAAATTATTTGTATTTACGTCCTATTATGAGAGCGAATATGGTAAACTTTAACATGGCATGGGAATGTGAAGAGGTTAAAAAGTATAGGGACAATAAAAACTTACGATGGCTAATTGCAGGTGCAAAATATATAGTTGATATATTGTCTAATTAAGATAGTATGAAGGAGAAAAAAATGGAAGCTAAACCTACAAGTACTAACGAAAGAATTATAACGATCGATATAATCCGCGGTATTGCGTTAATGGCGATTTTAATGGCAAATATGGTTGCCTTTAAAACACCAGTTTTTCAGGAAGCAAACTTTGTTTTAGATGGGGAGTTATTAATCGGTGGGGGAATTAATCAAATCATTGATTATTTATTACATCTTTTCATTCATGGAAAGTTTTATCCGATGTTTTCACTTTTATTTGGACTAGGTTTTTTTCTTTTTTATGAGCGCATGAAACAAAAGGAATTAAACGGTAATCGGTATTTTACTAAAAGGGCGTTATTTTTACTTGTAATGGGATTTTTACATGTGACATTTATATGGTCTGGGGATATTCTTCATACATATGCAATTGCTGGTTTGTTTTTAATGTTATTTATAAATAAAAGTCCAAAAACGATCTTAATATGGGCAATTGTCTTCGTTTTTGTTTCCATGGTGATCATGTTTATTTCACTTCTTGGATACGGTGCACTAATGCAGTTTGACTCTGAGTTACAAGTTGAGCGACAACAACTATTCGATCAAGCCATGCTTGTCTTTTCTACAGGAACCTATGCTGAAATTCTTCAGTTTCGTATTTTGAATGAAGTTTCGCTTATGATCCTAAACTTGATTTTTACACTACCAAATGTTCTAGGCCTATTTCTCATCGGACTTTACATGGGGAAAAAAGGTATGTTTCATCATATTGAAAGATCTGTTCCGCTTTGGAAAAAAGTTCGACTGCATTCTTTCTGGAGTGGAGGAATATTAGCCATTTTATTCGTCTTTCTGCTTTATAATGGTACACCGTATTGGTTGTCTTATACTTTAGCCTATACGGTTAATATTATTGGTGGTCCACTTCTTATGCTCTGGTATGTATCATCCATGATATTAGCGTTTCAAAACAAAGATCGTATCAAGAGGTTCCTTCCTATTGCTGCATTTGGAAGAATGGCTCTTACCAATTACATCGTTCAATCAATTATTTGTATTTTTATCTTATATGGATTTGGATTTGGGTTATTTGGTTCCGTAGGTACTGGGGCTGGAGTGGCAATTGCTGCAATGATTATTATTTTCCAAGTTATTGTTAGCCATTTTTGGTTAAAAAGATTTTCACAAGGGCCACTTGAAGCATTATGGAGAAGATGGACTTATTCTAATTAACATGTGTAAGCAGGGGCTTTAGTAGAGGCTCCTGTTTTTTTAGATTATTGAAGATGTTAAAAAAAGATCTTGTTGAATATAAATCCTTATATAATTTATTTATTATTGATAATAATTTCCTATTTTTATTTTTTTTCGTATTTATAGATAATTCCTATGATATACTTTTAGACATCTTTGTTTTACCCAAATATATCCATAATCGTTCATTTTAACTAGGACATGATATAAAAAATTAAAAACAGCAAATATAGGAAAGGAGTGAGGACTGATGAACTTAGAAATAGTAAAAAATGAGGTGCTCTCTGCTTCTAATGGTTATGTAAGTCTTAATGATTTAGAGCTTGAGTGTTTAAAAGATATTTTGACGTCTAATGAAAAGATCGTTACGTCTTTTGTAGGAGTATCAAGGGAGATCGATGGGATATTTATTATTACCGATAAACGTGTTGTATTCATTGCAAGACCAGGAAGTATGAAGGACTTCCAGTGCCTCAATTATGAACATACAGAGTTATCCGATGTAAGAAAATATGAGGATCAAGAAAATGCAGGCAGGTTTCTTATATGTATGATTACGGATGATGGAAATATATTTGATTTGGACCAACTTACTAAAGAAAGGGCAGATCTACTATACAGAATGTTTTTAGACTTTTTAGGTGAACAACATGTTGAGCCAAAAAAGAGAACATTTTTTAGAAGATCTCTGACAGTGATAGGAGTTTTGTTTACTGCAGGGTTTCTTTTATTAGTTTTAGGTTCAATTTTATTTGATTTATTTATTGAGGAAGAAGTAAACTATAGTGACAGTGATGTAGTAATTGATGTTCAAAACAATGGAATAACTGATACTGAAAATTTTGAGACTGTGCCAGTATCTAACATGAATAACAAACTAACTATTAACTATACAGAAAAAGGGCCAATAGATATTGGTGGTGTGTTCGATTTTGAATATGTAACCCATTTCTTTAGTGATGAAGTAAACCCTCCAAACTATGAAGGATTTACTGTGTATGCTATGGATGATGAGCTATTTACTTTTTTAGTTGTTGAAGCTCTAGTAACAAATAATTCAAGTCAGGCTATAAATATATCTTTAGGAAGCCCTTTGAATATGCCTCTTATCCTAAATGAAGTTCATGATTACCTTCCGATGGTAGATTACTTAATTAACGATAACAGTGAATTTGCTTTTTACGAAGAAGTAAAAAAAGATACGACTGTCACAGCATATTATATGTACAGATTTCCAAAAAAATATATGGAGTCAGATGAAAGTATTATTTTAAACTTAGAAAAAATAAATGAAGATTATTCACTAGATTATATTACGAGTATAAGACTTCGATAATGTTTTTTTCTACTAAAAAAAATCAACTACCCTTATAGTAATAAGGGTAGTTTTTTATTTATTTACTGTATTGGCAGTGCTGATGTCATTTAGGTGCATTTTTAGGTAGGTTATTCTCACAATCTTAACAACGTCAATTCATATTCAGTTCACATAACCGTTCTATAATAGGATAAACGTTAATTAATAACGTAAAATAAGAGGTAGATGATTTATAGCAGAGCTATGATGATAAGCTTACTAAAGACACAGTATTATATAGAGGAGTGAGACTATATGTTACCTATGAGAATGGACGATGTCTCTAGTTACAGCAAAAGAGAATTTGAAAAGTTACAACATAAAATTGCACCTTTGGTCAAAAAAAGCACGGTATTCTCGATAATTTCAATTACAATGATTTCTTTTTCTTTAATTAATTTATACCACCTCCTGTTTGGTGACATAAATAATATAGTTTTTACATTTATTTTCTCTCTTTTAGGTGCTGTTGGGGTCGCTTTATATAAGGAAGTAAAATTCCAAAATAAAGAAATCTATAAAACAAGCATAGAGTATATTAATGATAAAATTCAAAAAAGTGAGGTTGTCCCCGAATATTCTAAGGAAAAATTCATCGAAAAAGTACGCGTTGAACCAATGAATGCTTTTCAAGTCTTTTCCGACTTCTTATCTCAAGAAGAACGTATTAAGAAAATGGGGAATTAAAGATATTGAAAACTGAAACTAAGACCAGGAAAAACCGAATATACAGGAGGAGATAGTAAGGAACCCAGAAATAATCTGGGCTATTTTTGTTCGCCCAGCATGGGCGAACTCTAACGGGTGAAAGTCCCGAGTACAACCTTGTAGCGGTAAGTACATAGCC
>NZ_WMKZ01000010.1 GCF_019024285.1 Alkalihalobacterium elongatum | reverse complement strand
TCAACAACTTCTACGATAGGAGTTTTTTTTATGTCTGTAAATACTATTTTTTGAAAAAATGGAACTATTTTAAAGGCATGCAACGCCAGTGGGTCAGACCCCGTTTTTTAATTTTTAAACACATGTTGTCCGATTACAACGGTTGTTTCTCTTGAATCTAGCCAACGACTTGTTGCAATGTCTGGGTTATAGAAGAATAACGAACCTTTTGCTATATTTCTCATGTCTGTTAATGCTGCGTGTACTGCTTTGATTGATTCTTTATCAGCTGGTTTATTAACTTGTCCATTTGAAACGGGTTGAAATTGTCCGCGTTGATAAATAACTCCTTTTATTGTATTAGGAAATTGAGAGCTTTCCAATCGATTTAAGACCACATCTGCTACCGCCACTTTTCCTTCGAAAGGTTCGGTTTGGGCTTCGGCTCGTACAATTCTTGCCAATAAGTCGATTTCAGCTTCCGTTAGACTTAGTTTGTTAGAATTGGTTTCTTTTTTTTCTTCCGTATTGGCGCTACTTAATGGCGCTTTTTTACGACTTACGTTATTAGAGTTGCTTGTTTGCTTTGGTGGGTTGAAATTTTTACGCTTAGCTATATGTATGTGATCACCGATATATATCAGATCTAAATTTTTTATTTGTGGGTTAGCTTCTGCTAATTCTTTTAATGTTAAGCCATGAGCCTGTGCGATTTTCGTCATTGTATCACCTTTTTCAACTGTATAAGCAAAAGCTGGAGCTGCAAAAAATAGAGCAGCTAGTAATGTTAATAAAAATATTAGTTTTTTCATAGTTCTCCTCCTAGTAAATATGTTTTTTGTGTGCTCTTATTTACCTGTACAACTCTATCCTTATGAGAGAATTAAATAGAATAGTATTACAATATGTTTACATAGAGATTAAAGGTGTATTGGAATTGGTTTTCTTAGAGATAATTGGTATTTTAGTAATAGGGGAATTATGGTTTGTTACAATTGTTACGAATTATAAGTTAGATATTGTCAGAAGTTTGGTTAATAGATTTTTTGTGGATGGAAATTTTTGTATTCTACTATTAATAAGATAAACCATATAAACTACCCCACCTGCAACAGGTTCAATCAAAAAATTATTTTAAAATAAAAGGAAGAGATCAGTGGAAAAAAAAAATCTGGAATTAACCAAAAAATTACGTCAAGAATTACATCAACACCCTGAACTTTCCAATCAAGAAGTTAGGACGAAGCAGCGTTTAATGGATTTTCTTAAAGAACATACACAACTAGAAATTGTTGATAAGGATCAATGGTTTTATGCGATTTATCGGGCAGGTGAAGATAAAAAGAACATTGCGTTCCGTGCTGATTTTGACGCTCTTCCTATCGAAGAAACAATTGAAATCCCTCACGCTTCAACGGTCCGAGGAGTTTCTCATAAATGTGGACATGATGGTCATGCCGCTTGTTTAACTGGCTTTGCTCTTGAAGTGGATCAGAAAGGTGCTGACAACAACATTTATTTCTTGTTTCAACATGCAGAGGAGACAGGGGACGGTGCGACTCAGTGTGCTTCTTTAATAAAGGAGCATAATATTGATGAAATATTTGCATATCACAATATGAGCGGTATGGCTTTAAAATCTGTTCATGTAATTGATGGGACTGCTCACTGTGCATCAAAGGGATTGACGATTCATATGGAAGGTACTCCAGCACATGCCAGTCAACCAGAGGATGGGGTAAACCCAGCTTTTGCAATTGCGAAGATTATTGGTTCAATTCCCGAGTTTACAGCGTCTGAGATTAATAGAGGTATGGTACTTTGTACTGTCGTTCAGGTCGATATTGGTGAAAGAGCGTTCGGAGTATCTGCGAGCAAGGGAAAATTGTTATTAACCATTCGTGCATTTTATGAGGAAGAATTGGTGAAGCTGCAAAAAAATCTTGAAGCACTTTCTCTTTCTCTATCCGCTCAATACGGGCTAAAAACGAGTTTCTCATACAATGATACCTTTCCAGAAACGGTAAATCATAAAGAGAGTTCCGACAAGATACGTAAAGTCTGTCAAAATAAAGGTTTTCAGCTTGTTGAAATGACCGAAGCCTTTCGTGCGTCCGAAGATTTCGGACACTATTTAAAGGAGACGAAGGGAGCCATCTGCTACATCGGAAATGGGGAAGATTATCCTCATATCCATACTGTACAATATGATTTCGAGGACGAGATTATCGAAACCGCGGTTGAACTTTTTAAAGGACTGGCTGAATGATGGTGGGGGTCAGACCCCTTTTTAATTCTCTATTGACATTATAATAATATAAAGCTAAAATCTTTAAGTGAATTATTTTAAATGTTTAGGAGGATTATTAAAAAATGTTACCATCCAGAATTCGGTTCCGAACTTTGAACAAGTAATTTCATACGTTCAAAGGCTCTGTATGTGTATGCAGAGTAAACGGGATCAGTCTGCCCTTTTTTAATAATCTCCATTTTGCATAGAGATATGCTATATGTAGAAAGGCGGATCGTTCTGCCTTTCTTTTTTATGCTTTAAATCGGAAAAGTATAAAATTAAAAAGGCTATTGGCCATTGGTTTTACCTTCTTCTGAAGATTAGAGGGTGTATTCATGGAACTATACGAAAAGATCTATCATTAGGAATGATATCTATCCGTTTACTCTAAATCACAGGCAGCTGGCCTGTGATTTTTTTAATATAGTCGATAATGGCTAATGCATGGTAGGACACTAATAAAAGTAAAAAAGAAGGGGTAATAACGATGATTAAAAAGATAAAAGAAATTAAAGAGATTGCTAATAGAAATGGGATTATAATTAATGAGGAAGAGATTAAAATTAATGAGTCTGGTTTAGACTTTCAAGTCTGTCATGTTGTCGATCGCAATGGCGTTCGCTGGATATTCCGATTACCGAGAAGAAAAGACTCGATGAATAAAACAGATATCGAAAAGAAAGTGTTAGATATAGTGAATCGCCATGTTTCATTTGAAGTGCCTGTATGGTCGGTGTACACAGAAGAGTTCATTGCCTATAAACAATTATCAGGTATTCCAGCAGGGACTGTAGATCAAGCGGTTAAAGACTATATTTGGGAGTTTGATGTCAACCATGTTCCAGATAATTACCTCAATTCGCTTGGGAAAGTGTTAGCTGAACTGCATCAGGTTCCTAGTGAATTTTTGAATATAACTGGATTAAAGGTGCAGACTGCGGATGAAGCAAGAGCAGATATGAAAAAAAGAATGATTGGAGTAAAGGAAAAGTATGGCGTAAGTGATACATTATGGTCAAGGTGGCAAGCATGGGTAGACAATGACAAGATGTGGCCAATGCATACTGGGCTAATTCATGGGGATGTTCATGCTGGACATACGCTGATCAATGATAAATTAGAAGTTACGGGATTAATTGATTGGACAGAAGTGGCTGTAACAGATGTATCAAAAGATTTTGTTGGACTTTACATGATATTCGGGGAACAGGCGTTGGAGCAAATTATTGCATCGTATGAAGTTGCAGGTGGAGTCACATGGCCACTTATGAAGGAGCATATCATTGAGCTACAAGCAACTTCCGCGATTGATGTAGCTGAATTTGCGGAGGCATCGGGATTACAAGAATATGAGCAAATTGCTAAACAAAGTTTAGGTGTAGAAAAATAATAAACTTAACTAATGACGTAGGGATCCCATAAAATATGGGGCCCTATTTTTCTTAATGAGATAAAATCATTCTGCACTGCTCCTCATATTATCCTTCCAACCTCGTCCCAAAGTCCTTGTTGTACCATTAGTTGAAAAGAGATTCATTTTATTGACAAATATATCAGGTGCCGATATAATCGTCTTAAGATATATCGTATAACGATATATCGCCTTGCGATGTTTATTGTAGGAGGGTGCATATGAAAGTAAATAAAGATCATGTTCCATTGACGGAAGCTATTTATTATATATTAGTCGCACTTAACCAACCAATGCATGGGTATGGAATTACGCAATTTGTAAGGGAAATTACTCAAGATAGAGTGGAATTAGGTCCTGGAACATTATATGGAGCGATTAAATCATTACTGGAGAAGGGATGGATTGAACCAGTTAAGCAAAAAGAAGACAGCCGGAGAAAGGAATATAAAATAACTGAAACAGGAAAAGAAGTTCTTCAGATGGAACTGGAACGTTTAGCGGAGCTTGTTAGGAATGGAAATCAATTCATACGAGGTGAAAAGAATGGCAATTAAAATGACAAAAATTTTTATCGACTACGAAAAGGAAGAGAAGTGGTTGAATGAGATGGCTGCCAAAGGTTTACATCTAGTGAACTACAGTTTTCCAAAGTATTATTTTGAGAAGGGCGAACCAGGTGAGTATTGTTATCGAATACAACTATTGGATAATTTACCAACCCACCAAGAAAGTAAGGAATATATTGAGTTTATGGAGGAAAACGAGGTAGAACACATTGCTTCTAATGTCCGCTGGGTATATTTTCGCAAAAGAGCTGTAGATGGTCCTTTTGAAATTTTTTCAGACTATAAGTCCAAGATTAAGCATTATAGTAATATTGTAACCTTTATGAGTATCTTTATTTTTGTAAATTTTATCCCAGCTATTTATAACATGACTATTTCTCGTATTAATATGTATGTCTCATTACTAAACTGGTTAGCTATTATACTTCTCGGATTCGCGATGATCATTTATATGAGAAGGATTAACCAATTGAAGAAAGCAGAAAGGCTATACCATAAATAGGTGATTTGACTAAATAATTAATAACATAGGGACTTGCCATCTCCTATACGAGGTAGAAAAGACTTGGAAAACAGATTACACAAAGAGTAGTTACAATTTTCCTTTTAGGAGCTAATGGTAGACAGGGGGAAGCATTTGATCGCACTAATAATTATTCAACTATTTATGGTATTAATGTTTTTCCTACTAGGATACCTCATCGTAAAAAAAGAAGTATATTTTCTTCTATCTGGATTTTCTTCAAAATCAGAGGAAGAACAAAAGATACTAATTAAGAATGGCTATCCACAAGCAGCAGGAAGAGCACTGATAAATTCAGGGTTTATTTTAGTAGGTGGATTAGGACTATATTTATTAAAAATACCATATATGATAGAGCTTTCATGGCTCGTAATGATCATTTATATATTCACACATTTACTCTATATCGGTAAATTAGATACAACTAAAAGCAGCAAGCGAAATTCAATTATATTAATACTTACGATTGTTTTTACCTTTGGAATTCTAGGAGTCGTTACCTATATTGGTATACAACCGAATCACTTATCTACATCTGATACTCAACTGCAAATTAGTGGTTTTTACGGAGTGGATTGGCCTTTAGATAAAATTACGAATGTTGAATTGGTCGATACCATTCCAAATGTTCAAGTAAGAACAAATGGTTTTGCTTTTGCCAATAGATTAAAGGGCCACTTTCGCCTTGAGGAGTTAGGAAAAGGCAGATTACTTCTATATCGTAATCATCCTCCTTTTATATACATTGAAAAAGGGGAAGATTATTTATTCATTAACTCAAGAGATATCAACGAAACGAGGTTATGGTATGAAGAAATGATGGACTTAATCTATTAAATATAAGGACGGTTCTCTTTCTTCTAAGAATATAGAAGAAAGGAAACCGTCTCATTGCTGATATTAATTAAAGGAAATGTACATCCTATACACTATCCTTGTTTCACATCTTCAATTTTTAGACCAAAAACTTGTGGTGGTTGTATTTGGTTCATTTGTAAATACGTTGATAGTTGTCCACGATGATGTATTTCGTGTTCAGTTAGTGCCATTAAAATTCTCCATGAGCTTACTTCATGTCCGTGTAAAGTAGGAACTTTTCTCTCTAATAAATCATTTCCTAAAGCTAATAAGCCAGTAGTTAAAGTTACATGGCATTCTTCTAAGTACTTCTTAATTTCTTCAATCGTTTCTCCTTTGGTATTATCATGTCCAGGATATATCCATTCCCCTTTTTCAAAAACACTTAAAAACATCAGTTGTGAGGAGGCTAAATGTCGTAATAAATCCCCCGTAGTAAATTTATCTTCTGCTGGTTTCCAGTCTAAACTTGACTCTGGGATGGCCTCAATATATTGCAAAGTACGTTTCCTTGTAGCATCTAAAAATTTCACATATTCCCCCACATCATGTATCAAGTTAATTCCTCCTTATTATGTTCTTGATCTTTTTTTAAAGCCAAATTATAGATTTAACTAAACTCTCTTTAAGAAATTTCATACTAGGGTCAATAGATTTTTTCCAGTGGGAATGCTAGGAAGAGGAGAGTAAGGTCATTTTTTAGTATTTATCAATGATTTTGTCAGGATTTAAAATACACAAAGGATCTAATGCCTTTTTAATTGTAATCATGACATCATAGGCAGCACCATGCTCGAGGCGTTGGTATTTCTTTTTGCCCATTCCAACTCCGTGTTCACCTGTACAAGTTCCACCTCGAGTTATAGCATATTTGACTAGGTGGTCTGTAAACTCCTCGGACTGCTTGATTTCCATTGGATCATTCTTGTTGATCATTAAGAGAACATGGAAATTGCCGTCGCCGACGTGACCAACGATTCCACCTATAAGATCGAGCTTGTTTAGTGTGTGTCTAGCATCATCAATGGCCCCAGCTAACTCTGTTATCGGTAGGCATACATCGGTTACTAATAACTTCTTGCCTGGTGTGCCGTGGATATAGGCATAGGCTAGGTTATGTCTAGCTTCCCATAATAGAGACGAGGCTTTTGAGTCGGTTTCAAAGATGATTTCTTGACAGCCTAAATCATTAACGATCTCCTCTGTAAAGGCTACATCTTGAGCGAGACCAGACTCATTACCGTGAAATTCTAGAAATAGGGTAGGACTCTCAAGGTAGTTCGTTTTACTATGATTATTTACTTGTTTCATAGAGTAGCTATCGACTAACTCGCAGCGAGCGATTGGAATTCCCGCTTGGAGTATCTTTACGACAGCATCTACCGCGTTTGCTACGGTTGGAAAAACTGCTCTTGCAGTAGCTGTAAATTCTGGTATTCCGTATACTTGCAAGGTGATTTCTGTAAAAAGCCCAAGTGTTCCCTCTGAACCTACAAATAAAGAATTTAAATGATAGCCTGAGCTAGACTTTGTAGCCAAACTGCCTGTATGTATGATTGAACCATCTGCAAGAACGACTTCAATATCTCGAATTTGATCGATCATCCCACCATATCTTACAGATGTAGTCCCACTTGCATTTGTTGCTGTCATTCCCCCAATTGTCGCATCTGCTCCTGGATCAACAGGAAAGAACAACCCATATGGTTTTAGTGTTTTATTTAATTGAGTCCGGGTAATTCCTGGTTGCACCTTGACTAAAAAGTCATTTTCACGAATTTCAACGATTTGATTCATAAAAGAGAAGTCAACAGTAATCCCCCCATGGTAGGGAATGACATGAGCTTCTAGACTAGAACCAAGTCCAAACGGAGTGACTGGAACCTCGTATTTGCTCGCAATCTTATGTATTTCACTCACTTCTTCTTTACTGACAGGGAACACGACCACATGGGGTAATGATTCTGTATGGTGAGATTCATCTTTCCCGTGATTTTGTAAAGTAGTTTTATTCGTTGTGACACGATCAGGGGGCAGTAGTTTGGCTAATAACGTAATGTATTCCATATTTAATTCCTCCTTTAAAGAGTAACCTATTTCTATAAATGTTAACACATGATAAATCAGAATTGTTAAAAAACTCATGTCAACATCAGGTTTTCGGCTGTTGGTCACCGTAAAGAAACTAAATGAAATTATTACTAAACATTTCCTTTAAAATACCGATAAAAATAATAGATTGGCATTAGTGGGTGGGTTTATGAAAATAACACATAATATATCAGCATTAAACACAATAAATAGGTTTAATAATAGTATTAAAAATACTGGTTCTTCGTTAGAAAAACTATCCTCTGGCCTACGTATTAATCGAGCAGCTGATGATGCGGCTGGACTAGCTATATCAGAGAAGATGAGAGCTCAAATCAGAGGGTTAAATCAAGCGACCAGAAATATTCAAGACGGCATTTCTGTTATTCAGACAGCGGAGAGTGGTTTCCAAGAAATAACCAATATTATTCAACGTCAAAGAGAACTGTTAATTCAGGGTTTGAATGAAACGTATACTCTTGATGACAAAAGGAATATAGAGAGAGAAATAAATGAGCTTACAAAAGAAATTGACAGTATTGCTAATAGAACTGGGTTTAATAACATTAACCTTTTGGCACGAGATGATTATCAAATACTTGAAGACCGTTCAAGTCATAACGTGGATGTAACTACATCAGGACCATTTCCTCCTACGGTCACTAATCTCGAACAATTTACATACTTTTTTCCAATTGGTACTACCGATGTTCCTCTGACGGTTCAAACGTCTAATACGGAAACAACAATTAATGACGTGTATTTTCATGACGCTTATATATCTCCAATTACTTCTCCTGATGGAAGGCAAGGATATACCGATTATGAAAAAAATGAACATATTCATACTGAAACAACAGCTACAAATGAATACTCATATGGAAGAATATTAGAAAGTGACCCAAGATACAAAGAACTGGATGTTAAATATCTTTCAATTAATAATGTTTTTTTTCAGACAAAACTTATACCCACTGCAACACTAGCAGGGGAATACCCAGATTTTGGTGGATTTGAGGATAGGTTTACAGTTGTTGAAATAGATGGTATATCACATACCCTTGATAATTTTACATTAACAAGTTCAAATATCACATCAAACACTATCTCTGCTACATATGAAAAAGATGGCATAGAAATAGAGAAGGTTATGTCAACAGATGGAGTGGGATTTACAGCAGAATATATAATTAAAAATAGTTCTGGTATAGATAAACAGGTAAAGTTTAGTACTGTTTTTCAGCCCGAATACAACGGTGCATATTCCATTTCATCCTCTAGCGGGGTGCCCGTAGGGGGGACTGCACTAACCGCAGAGATACCTGATTCGGACGTAGTTTTTGAACTATCTAACGACCTTGTCAGTTATGATTTTTCATTCCTACATGGGGAAAGTTACCTGAAGCCTGAGTCATTAAAAACTGGAAGTTCATACTTGCAATCTGGGAATTCAGGTCCTCATGTAATTACTCCTACATGGGAAAACACTGATTTTGAAGATGGAGCTACTATAAAGTTTGGAATTTCACTAAGTAATTTTAATTTTAAAAAAGATGTTTACCATGTTACAAATAAAACAACGAGAACAATCGATCCTATTGTGGAAACAGTTACAACAAATATTAAGGATATAGACTATATCCCGCCAAAATTAAACATCCAAATAGGGGCTAACGGAAATGAGCATATTTCTATTCCTTTATACAGTGTAAAAGCTGATAGTTTGGGTATTATGCATGTAGGAATTCTACCGCCAGCTATTCCCGAAGAATCTATAGCCCGAACTGATAGGGCATTAACAAGAGTTACGAATTACAGAACAATTTATGGAGCATTACAAAACCGTTTAGAATACGCAAAAAATAACGTGGGTAATTACGCTGAAAATTTACTTGCAGCTGAATCCAGAATTCGTGATATCGATATGGCAAAAGAGATGATGGATTTTACAAAAGCGACCATCCTAACCCAAACTTCTCAAGCTATGCTTGCACAGGCTAATCAGAACCCACATATGATCTTGCAACTTTTGAAATAATAGACCTAATTTGTTGTAGAGATTTCTGGTGAAAAATGATTACAGTTAAATATTTTAAGGTACAAACGAGAGTAGCAATCGGTTATTGCTACTCTTATTCTTGTTTTAGGATTTTACAAATTTTCTACATATACTTCTAAAAATTCCTTATGTAAATAATTCTGATTAAATACGTTAGCAGTTTGAGGCAACCTGATCCTTCACTTGAGAAAACATATTGTAAGGAAAAGACTAACTACACCTCCAACCACTGTCCCCATCGAGTGGCTTTAGCTACCATTTTTCGTTTCTCAATGGTCAGCATATTGGACATGGTTCCGTAAAAATACGGGATAAAGCTTGATTTAATACGGTTTTGTTTATAGCGGAAAACAGTATGTTTGAAGGCTTGGACAATGGTAGGTAGTAAGGAATTGATGCAAGTGGTTTCTGGAAAACAAGCAGATCGATAAGCGATTTGGGCGCGATTCCATAGTCCGCAAATTTCTTTAGCTCCCTTGAAAAACGGGTGAACTGCTTTAATGAATGGAGTTGGAACGAAATCTGGAACATAGGTATGGTCGAGTTCGTCAGTGTCCATCATTTTATTAATTGGATTGATCTTATTAACCGTCTTTTCTTGACGTAGATCTTTATCTTTTAATGTTTTTGTTTCAGCTAAAAGAGTTTCCTGTTGCTTTTTGCCCTTATCAGCTATTGGTAGATTCGGGTTTCTGCTGTTATTACGAGACGTCAATTTTTCGTTGGTGGTAGTGTCAAATCGGTTAAAAATATAAACATTGTGTGCATAGCCTCCTGTTTCTCTTATCGTGTGAATAGTTGAAATAATCCCCAACGCTTTAGCCTTTCGAAGCATTCGTTCAAAAGTAGAGCGAGAAATGCCGCCCTTTGTATTTTGACAGGCTTGTACCAACTTACAAATGCGGGCATTGCAAACACCCAGAACTTTTACACTGAAATGCGTAAGTACATCAAACGCAATCTTTTCACCTTTTGTAAAGTGATGTCCGTGGATTTCTAATGCTTTTTTATTGGAAACATTAAATTCTTCTAAATTAGTAAACTTACTATATTTCTTGTATTGTTCAATCCTTCCTGATTTCATCTCATAATCCCCCTTAATGTTCGTTCCGTCAAAATGTATATATTGAGAAAAGGGAAAAACGGTGAGGAGAAATAAAAATAATGCAAATTATAGACACATTGGATAATAATCACAAAAATATAAGCCCTGAAGTCCGCTTAAGTAAGCATCACGCCTTTGAGACCGCCAAATCCTTTTATACATAAATTCACTAATTAGGCTTCCTAAAAAAGGGAATTTATGTATAATAAAAGATATATATCAGATGTTATATAACGAGTGATATTTAAGGGGGTGCTGTATGAAATGCCGCCAAAGAAAAAATTTTCTCAATCTCAAATAATAGATGCAGCTTTTGAAATCGCGAAAACAGAGGGGATGAGCCACATCTCCATTCGCAAGGTGGCCGATCAACTCGGAAGCTCTATTGCGCCCATTTATGTGAATTTTAAAGATGTAGAAGATCTTAAAAGGGCAGTAATGCAAAAAGTGATTAAATTAAGCGAACAAAAAATCCAAGAACAAAATTCAGGGAATCCCTTCAAAGATATTGGAATTGCTAGTCTAAAATTTGCAGATGAATACCCCGTCCTTGTCAGGGATTTAATGATGAATCCAAACGAGTACTTACAAGAATACGATCAAGAAATGGATTTTGTCACCCAGATGAAACATGATCCAGCGCTTGAAGGATTTACAGACGAAGAACTAATGATGATCTTCCTTAAAATGAGAGCTTTTCAATTGGGTCTGACACTGATGGTTGCCAATCAATTATTGCCAAAGGAATTGACGATCGATGAGATGATAGTAATGTCTTCAAGTGCTGCTGAAGATGTTATCAGTGCGACGAGGTTAAAAAAAGAAAAGGAATAATCGGTATTCAAGCGATGATGATTAGTAAATTTTCAAGGAGGAGAATGATGGGGAAAAAATTAGATGCCGCCTTTCTGGAACAGACTGTACATCAAATGACTAAAAAGAAAAACAACTTTGGAGCGGTATTGTGCGTTGAACGAGGAGATGACTTTTCTTGGACGGGTAGCGCTGGGAATCTTCAAAAGGATGATCGTTACTTTATTGCCAGTGTGACAAAATTATATGTGACAGCTGTTATTTTGAAATTAAAAGCGGAGAAGAAGTTGGACTTGGATGATCCGATTATGAACTTTTTGCCAGAAGAGGTTATGGACAGACTTCATGTGTACAGTGGGATCGACTATTCAAAAGAGATTACGATAAAACATCTAATCTCTAATACTTCGGGACTACCAGATTATTTCTCTTATAAACAATCGAATGGAAAAACAGTTGCTGCGGAACTTTTCACAGGAAAAGACCAGACTTGGACGTTAGACGAAACATTGATGCTTGTGAAGCAATTAAAACCTAAATTCAAACCAGGACAAAAAGGCAAAGTCAATTATTCAGATACAAACTATCAACTGCTCGGAAGAATTATTGAAAACATTACAGGCTCGAGCATGAGAGACGTCTTTCACTCCTTTATTTTTGACGAACTTGGTTTAACCGATACGTATGTCTACTCAGATGAAAGCGATACAAGTCCTGCACCGATCTATTATAAATCGGCGAAACTTCATTTGCCCCATTATATGACCTCGATCACTCCTGAAGGTGGAATCGTTTCGACGGCGAAAGAGTCGATGTTGTTTCTAAAGGCGTTTTTCAATGGTCGTTTTTTTCAAAAAGAAGAGATCGAAAGACTAAAGCAATGGAATAAGATATATTTCCCAGGCCAATTTTACTACGGTATTGGGCTTGAAAAGCTCTGGACGCCTCGAGTGCTTTCCCCCATTCATCCGATTAAAGAAATATTAGGTTTCTGGGGACAATCAGGCGCTTTTGCTTTTTATAATCCAGAGCGAAACGTTTATTTTACAGGGACAGTCAATCAACTAAGCGGCTATGGTCATAGTGCTGCTTATCAAGCAATGATTCGTATACTCAAACGTAGTTCTTAAGCTTACAGTTAACTAGAAAATCCTCGCTGGTGCACCCATTCGTTACTGCAACCATTTAGCGAATGTACGGAACGTATTTGTACAAAAGAAAATCTTAAAAAAGGTGATATGAATGAAAACGACTCAAAAGGAAAAAGTCATCCAATTAATTAAACATTCATTTCGAAAAAAAGTACAAAAAGACCCTAACTTAAAAAGTGCATTTTTACTCGTCCATTCAGACAAGAACGAAATTCATTTAAATTTGAATGAAGGATTGATAGACTCCAACCAACCCGCATATATGGCCAGTGTTGGCAAGTTATTTACCTCGGTTCTGATTAGTATTTTATATGAAGAGGGACTATTAAAGTACACAGACAAAATCACTTATTATTTGGATCAAGCTTTACTACAAAAATTACATGTTTATAACGAAACGGATTATACAAAAGAAATTGAAATAAAACACCTATTAAATCAAACATCTGGATTACCAGATTTTTTTCACCCATTATTAAACCAACTTCTAAACGATCCAAATTTTTACATGAGCCCTGAAGAGGCGATCACTTGGGCAAAAATTCATAAAAAACCTCATTTCCCTCCAGGCAAAGGCTTTAAATATTCCGATACCAACTATCATCTGTTAGGATTGATCATTGAAAAAATTACTAAACAACCATTTCATGAATCAATCAAACAATACTTTTACGAACCTCTCGAAATGAGGCATTCATCATTCCTATTTGAATCTGACCCAATAGATCAAAACACGCCACCAGTCGCAGATTTCTATGTTAATCATCACAATATTACCCATTTAAAAGGATATTCAGGGATTGATTTTGCTGGGAGTGGAGTCGTATCTACAGGAGAAGATTTGTTAAAGTTTATGAAAGCATTAACGTCACATCGATTAGTAAAAAAAGAAACGTTTGAGAAAATGAAAAAAGATAAAGCGAAGTATGGTGTCGGAATTGACTATGGTTATGGAATAATGCAATTTAAACCAGTGCCACTTCTCATGCCAAAAAAATTTACACTCTGGGGCCATGCAGGTATAACAGGGGCGTATATGTTTTATCATCCGAAGCTGGATACGTATGTCATTGGTACATTTAACGATTTTTCGTATGAAAGAAAAGGCGTCAAATTTATGTTAATGAACGTGATCAATCGATTGTAATGGTATGTAAATTTTAAAGTAATGGAGGAATATAAATTGGGCATTGATTTTCATAGTAACAAAAACAAAAGTAGTTATACAACTAGAAAAGCCGACAAGTCATGGGTTGAAGCCATAAACACCCTTGTTCCTATCGATGATATGGCTGTTGCTTTGGATGTTGGGTGCGGCGGTGGAATTTATTGTAAAGCACTTTCTGACATGGGAGTCAATTTTGTGACAGGTGTAGATTTTTCAGGAGCGATGCTTGATGCGGCGAAAGTACACTGTAAAGACTATCATAATATTTCATTCAATCATGGAAGTGCTTTTGAAACGGGTGTAGAAAGTAACCGTTTTGATCTACTGCTTGAACGGGCATTAATCCATCATATTAACGATTTGCGTTCGTGTTTTACAGAGGGATATCGGGTCTTAAAGGACGGAGGATATTATATTATCCAGGACCGAACACCTGAAGATTGTTTATTAGCAGGAAGTGATCAGCATATTAGAGGGTATTTCTTTGAACGGTTTCCAAAATTAATTGAAAAAGAGACGAAACGGAGACATAGCAGTCAATTTGTAATCGAAACGCTAAATGAAGTTGGATTTAAGCACATTGAAGAAATAAAGTTATGGGAAACGAGAAAAGTTTACGATACAAAAGAGCAATTACTTAAAGATGTAAGGGCAAGAACGGGAAGAAGTATTTTACATGAATTAGACAATGAAGAATTAAAGCAATTAGTAAAACATTTAGACCAATCTTTACCAGCAGATATAAATATCATTGAAAAAGATCGGTGGACGATATGGAAAGCAGTCAAATGATTGCGTAGCATTTTTTCTAAAATTAAATATGACGATTGTAATTAGGAGTTAGATATGATGCAAATTAGATTAGCACAGGTAGAAGATCTACAACAAGTGTTGTCAGTTTTAAATAAAGTGTCATTAGATTTACAACAAAAAGGGATTAGGCAATGGGATTATCCTTGGGATGAGGATAAAATATTAGATCAGATAAATAGTAAATACACTTATGTATTATCATTAGAAGAAAGAAATATTATCGGATCGTTTTGTATACATGATATTCAGCAGATTAATGAGTTTTCTGTAGGTCTAACGAGTAAATATTTATCCCAAATTGCCATTTTACCAAACTACCAAGGCAGAAATTTCGGGTCTAAAATAACTGCTTTTGCTCGTTCCTTAGCGAAAGAAAGGAATCAATCTTTATATTTAGACTGTTGGGCTGGAAATGAGAAGTTAAAAGCGTTTTATTCAAACAATGGATTTGAATATATCGGTGATTTTCCAGAAGAAGATTATATGATTAGTATATTTAAAATCTAATTAGAAATTCTTATAGGGTTTAATCACGTAAAAAGGTTATAGAACAAGGGTGGCTGTAGCCTTTTTTGTGTTGATGGATTTTTCTTTACCTAATTTAATTTATTTTTACCAAATCTTGAAACCTTTGGAACGAATCCAGCGTCTCATGATTGAATTTAAAATTAGGAGATGATTTCTTTGAATAAATGGAAAAAAGTAACCGTAACAGTGGCAACAGCTTCAGTATTACTATTAGGGATCCCAGCTGCAGGAATTGGGGCGCAGGAAAGTGTAAATTATTCTATATTTGATTACGCATCAACAGGGGTTTTAAAAGAAGGCTCACGAGGGGAAAATGTAAAGATTATGCAGCGTGCTTTAAATAAAGCGATGGGGGCAGAGCTTACGGAAGACGGAGTATTTGGTCCAAATACAAAAACAGCGGTGCTAGCGTTCCAAAAGTCACACAAGCATTTAGCAAATGATGGGGTGTATGGACCACAGACGCATGCTACTCTGTCTAAACAAGTCAATTCATTTGGTTTTGCTGATAGCACATTAAGACTCGGAAGCCGCGGCGAAGCAGTAAAGACGCTCCAAAAAGGGTTAAATGACATGAGTTATAACGTAACAGTAGATGGTGTCTACGGTCCAAAAACAAAAGCAGCCGTCATCAAATTCCAAGAGCGTTTTCCAGAGTTAGCCAACGATGGAATCTTTGGACCGAAAACAAAAAACGTCATGGATAAAGTGTTGAATGATTAATCGGTAAATTTTGTAGTTATTTATCGGAGTAGTCATATAGCTAGTCTATAAAAAGAATTCTTTTTCAGTAAGGGATTCACTGTCCTCTCCTTCAAGTGAACCCGTTATCTTTATGGGTCTGCTTTTAGTCAGAGGATAAGACAGTCTATAAAGTGCAAGGCCAAAATTATTATTACCATGAATATTCTTCTTTTTGATTTTTCATAATAAAAAAAAGGAGTGATATTTATGGCTAAACGGAACGGCAAAACGAACGCTGACCAAAAAAATAAGCAAGGGTTTGACTCAAGTAAAACCGACTCTGAGTTTTCTAAGGAACTCGGCAGTGCTGCAGCTAATCGTCAGCACAAAGAAACAGCTAAAAAGAAAAAGTCTTCCAAGAACCAAGGTGAATGGAAAGGAATGCATTAATTTAAATTAATAGGTGCGTGATTAGTGTATCCAAACAAAAATAAGAAAAATCTAGAACAAGACTTTTGCAATCAATAAATTTTCGATCCATTAGAGGGACCCTTACAAAGTGAGCGTTCCTCTGTTTTAAATAAAATCATTTTAATATAATAAATAATTTATAAAAATAAAAGAAATTGGTATGCGGAAAAAATTTGGATAGATAAAATTCCGCACGTGGGATCAAATAGGTGAAAGCTCGTAATTTTAAGGTGAAACGAATTGAAAGCATTCTTCAAAAGTTGCCAACTGAAATAAAACAAATAACTTTAAATTCACTTTCGTTATTTACATACATCGAAATGTTTTATTAACTTACAAAGTAACTTTGTGCTGTCCCATTGATATGCCATCTTAACTCATTAATAGAAAGATTGTTTTGTTTAAGAATAAGAGCGGAGAGATGGTTCCCTTCTGAAACTAGTTGTTCATGTGATGGCACTAGTACTTCGTATTCCTCAATGAATTGCCCTCTTAATTCGATCGGCTCCCAACTCTGGATCGTAATCGTTTTTTTAATCATTTGTATCCTCCTAAAATAGTCTAGTAAATCATTTTATTTCCAATTGTAAGAATATTTATACATCTCCTAGATTTTACTGGTAGTTGTTACCTTAAAAACCATGGAAGACATTACAGGTTTAATGTCTATTGAAAATTTGTTAAGTTTGTTAAGTAGAATTTCAAATTAAACGTTAGAGAAGCTTATGGTGCTTTTCTTTTTTTATATAGGTCGGGTCGAATAATTTGACTGAAGGAGGTTCGACAAATGGTTAATGTTTTAACAACATTGTTACTATTAACAGGAGCAGAAGTTCCAGAAGAGGAATTGCCGAAGTTACATGATGAACGTATGGTATATATGGTAGAAAAAGATATAGAAGAAGCGAGTGCACATGCAGTTAGAACTTCCCTTACAAAGGAAGAAAAAGAACTATTAGAACGTCTTGTCACTGCAGAAGCTAAAGGCGAGCCTTTCGAAGGAAAGGTTGCAGTCGCAGAAGTTGTCCTCAATCGAATGGATAGTGAACATTTCCCAGACGAATTAGAAGATGTCGTTTACCAAGAGAACCAGTTCTGTCCCGTAACAAATGGTTCCATTAATAAAAAAGCTACTAAAAATGCCGAAAAAGCTGTTGAAGAAGCATTAAAAGGAACCAATGAAACGAATGATGCCTTGTTTTTTTACAATGACAACATTGTTAAGACAAGCTGGCTCCAGAGCAAACAAACGACAACTAGAATTGGACAACATGTATTTAAAAAATAATAGAATGACTATTTCAATAGAAGCACTATACTAAAAACAACTATTCAACGAGAATAGTTGTTTTTTTCGTAGAGGGAACAGATCCTCTGCTTCACTCTTTATGCTTTTCTATTATGCCAAACCATACTATAGTTAATTCCGCCCGTTTGAAATAAGTTGATGCCTTCCATTGATTTTTTTTCGTTATAAAAGACTTGGAAGGTGTTATGGTGGATGAACAGAATTTTGCTCGTATCAATAAGTTGTTGTTCAATCGATAGGATTGCTTTTAACTGGTCGTCGCGTTTAGGAATCGTTTTAATTTGATTTAATTTTCTTAATAGATTTTCTTGCTCATTATCCGTCAAGGTGTTGTAAATGAAACCTAGTGGACTACTAAAAATACGAGAGAGTGATAGGACGATATCTTCTTCGACTAGTACGTTAACTAAAAGGATATCGGCCTTTTTAATCTGATCTTCCTTCAGTAAGTCCTTGATCGGTATCGCTTGAACGGCTAAATCGATGCCATACGTTTTACAAAAATGAACGATATCAATTAGAGGCTCTTGTTTTTCTACTTGATCGATATAAAGTGTAAAAAGCTGGATCGTTTCTCCTTGGTAGTCCGCTTCTGTTAATAGCTGTTTGATCATGGTGCCGTCGTAAAGGTGATGTGAGGTTGCAAGCTCCAAAGGGTTTTGTTCATATAAAAAATGGTGAGCAGGTAGTGTTAGATCGTCTGATGTATGGGTTTTGTAGTTCCAAATGATCCGATGTAGCGCCTTTTTAAAAGCTGGGTGGGTGTGGACGCCTGGCTTTCGTGAATTAATCGTTAAATAGGAAGCCCCATTTGGGATTTGCTTAAGCGGTTTCCAGTGAGCACCTTCATGATACATATCAGGAAAGCTAAATAAAAGCGAATCTGTTTGGTAGTTTGTATTCACATAAATTAATTCAATTCGGTCAATATGCGGTCTCATCTGAAAATATTGTTCATGAGCGCCAAGAATGACCTTTTCTTCATTCCATTCCAGCACTTTATAAGGCCCTGTTCCAATCGGAATATTTTTATCCAGTAGGTGTTCTTCCCACTCTCTAGGCAATATTGAGTAGCGTTTCGAACAAAGTTCATTTAGTAATAAAAAATTCGATTGATACAGCATGATCTTAACAACGTATTTATTCACGACTGTAATTTCTTTTATATGTGTCGTTTTGTACCAGTCTGTATATCCTTCCATTTGACTTAAATGTTCAATCGTAAATTTCACATCGTGGGCATCTAAACATCTTCCGTGATGAAAAAAAACACCTTTTCGTAGAAATAAAAACCATTCGGTTCCGTCCTTTGAATGGTCCCAGTGAAAGCAAATATGAGGCCGTACAGTTTGAGTTTCATAGTCAAATGTAAACAAGGAATCATAAAGATGGTGAGTAATCTCATGTTCCTGTTGTGTCAAGCTTGTTAGGGGATCGATACCCATAACTTTTTGCCGCATTGGACATCTTAACACATCAATTTCAGCATTTGTTTCATGTTCCTGTTCAACTGATATTCCAAAATAATCTTCTAAGAAATGCTCCAATTCTTCTTGAATATGTAAATCGTATTTATTTAACTTCTCAATTACTTCAGTATATTTTCCATGTTTAATCAAATCTTTTACGAGTAAGTGTTCCATTTCTGTTTTCGAATAGAGAAAGGTTATCAATGGCTTTTTACCTCGGCCTTTAAAAACTTCCCAAGTAACCCAGCCTAATTCTTTAAAGTTTTTCATAATGAGCTTCGCGTTTCGTTCAGTACAATCCAACAGGTCGGCAACTTCCGTAATAGTGAGGTGGAAGGGTGAACCTTCAGAATAAACAGAAAATTTGTCGCGCAAGGTAAGGTAATGTTCTTCGAGCCTCATAACAACCCTCCAATAAAACATGATAATAATATTCTTTATTTTACACTTTTTAGCTAAATTATGGAAACTTATAATAATAATTGTAAATACGAATTAGAAAATTTTGGAGGGATTTACTATGATGCATTATTTTACAGTTCAGTCAAAAGTGAATGAACATAAATATAAAGTAGACCAAATTAATAAAACGAGCTGGAGACAGAAAGAGGGTACGAAACAACATAAATCTTCTAGTCTTCCATTAGTAAGATTTGCTCTGGCAGCATTGTTAAATAGAAGATCTTAATTGTAAACTAACGGTGTTAAAGTTTAATGTTGATTTGGGCTCAATATCTATCAGTTACTGAAACGTATGTGAAATGTTTTTACACGATGAGCCCAAAACAACAGTTATCAATAGACTTTTAACGTACCACTATAACCCACTTCATCCTTCATAAAAAAAATTACACCTTTCTAACAAATTCAAACTTCAGAAAAGATAAATATTATCAAATTATGACAAATTATATGACTTATTTGTGTATTCTCTATTAGGTGTGATAAAAATCACACTCGGTCACAATTGTTATCAGTATGATTAGAAAAAAGTAGAAAACCAGGGGCCTTTTTACTATATTTTTTCAATACCTTTAATGAAGATAGGAGTATAAGAAATGCAAAGGATGAGGAAGTATCGTTATTTTTATTGGCAATTATTCTATGTTTTAGTTTTTTGGCCGCATGTGGTCAAAGTAAAATGACCGAAGAGGCAATGGCATCTGGAAGTACTCCTGTTTTCATTTATGAGGAACAGCCGCAAAAAGAACTGGCAGATGAAACGGTAAAGGTAATAGGACAAGAGGTCACTAACTCTATTTATCTAGAATGGATTGAAAGCGGCTTAAAAGGTAAGTTAATAGGTGTTGATTTAGAGTTAGGCACAATAAAAGAAGATGTTTATAAAAAAATAGGAACACAGATTGAGACAGGATCTTTTGAAGGTGGAGATTATTTACATTACGAACATGCAACTTACTTTGTTTCAAATGTAAGGAATAGTAAGTTAGGAGGAAGGCAATGGAAACTGTCGATAGGTACATAAATGAAGTTTTAGAAAGGTTACCACATTCTCAAAGGGAAAGTGTTCGGGTAGAACTAGAGGAGCTAATTGAAGGTAAATTAAGACAAAGAAGCCAGGATGAAAATCAACTAGAGGAGTCTATCGAAGAGTTCCTTAAACAATTAGGCCCCCCAACTTTGTTAGCAAAGAAGTATAAAAAATCAAATAAATACTTAATTAGCCCTGATATTTTTAGCTCATACGCATTTGTATTAAAAGTTGTGTTACTGGTTCTTTTTAGTGTGTTAACCGTCATTTTTTTCATTCAAACTTTAATTGAGCCTTTTTCAATAATCGGGCATTTTTTCAATTATATTAGTTCCCTAATTAGTGGAGGATTGCAGGCCTTTGCTTTAGTTACAATCATTTTTTTTCTTTTGGAAACCAAATTCAAAGGAGTCGGTTCAGAGGTTAAGAAGAGTTTTGATGCTTCAAAGAAAAAGCATGGCGTTACGAAATCTAACGTACCGAAAAATAGGGTTAAAAAAGGTGAACCAATTGCAAGCGTTATTTTTTCAATTTTATTTACTATCCTACTTTTATTTGGGAGTCATCTAATAGGAGTACCTGTCATTGGTACTGATGTTGTTTCATTTATCCCAGTGCTTAACCTAGATGACCTTCCAAATTATTTACCGTTATTACTTGTCTTAATAGGACTCGGTGTTATAAAGGAAATATTAAAACTGACTATTGGAAAATGGACAAATCAGCTGGCAATATTCAGTGCATTAATCAATATTTTTTCTTTCGTTATTGTAACAATTGTGATAACTTCACCATCATTTTGGAACCCAAACTTTTTAAGTGAGCTTACTCAGTTGGGCCTCTTCAATGCAAGTGGAGATATAATTTTAGTCATAAGTTTCATTTGGAACCATATTAGTTTCATCATTTTATTCTTTTATTTCATAGGTACAATTGGAGACACCATTACAGGATTTTATAAAGCAAATAGAAGATCGCGTTTTAGAAACTAATTTTAATAAAAGTAAACAGAGAAAGGAACTTTAGAATGGAGAAAACGATGAAAACAGCAATTATTTATGGCACCTTGAAAGGGACAACAGAAAAAGCTGCGCACCTTTTAGAAAACCAACTACCAAGTGAAGTGAACCTTATTAATGTAAAGGAAGAAAAGCCTATTAACCTAGCCGGTTATGACACTGTAATTTTAGGCAGCTCTATTTACGCTGGTAATGTTCAAGAGAAAATGAAAAAATTTATTCATACTTATCAACAAGAGTTACTTTCCAAGAAATTAGGGTTGTATATTTGTTGTATGTACGAAGGGGACAAGGCGATGCAACAGTTTGAAATGGCGTATCCCCAACAATTACGGAGCCATGCAGTTGCTAGTGGCCTTTTTGGTGGTGAGCTTCATTTTGCAAAAATGAATATGTTTGAAAAATTGATTGTAAAAATTGTACAAAAAGTTGAGGGAAACAAAACAGTTGCAGCTAATTTTAGTGAAGAAGCAATTGAAAAGTTTGCTTCAAGATTTATTAAAAATTAGAGCTTTTACATGATATATAAAACGTAACTACACAAAAAATGCTATACCTAGCTAAATAAAGAGTATATGATAAAAGTAACATTTTTTGGGATATATAGGAAGTTACAGTAGATTACTCAATTAGGGAGGGGTTAAATTGAAGAAGCCGATTGTAATTATGTTTTGTTTTTTGCTACTAATCCTACCGCTACAACCTAACACAACGACGAAGGCAGTTGAAAGTACTCCGATTACTAAAGAAAATGTGCAGGCTTTTGTCGAGGATTATTTTAATGAAAGTATAGAAGAGTTCCAGATTCCAGGAGCAGTCATCATTGTTGTGAAAGATAACGAGATCCTTTATAAACAAGGATTTGGATATGCGAATCTTAACAACGACCTCCAGGTGGATCCAGATGAGACGCTATTTAGAATTGGATCAGTAACGAAGCTGTTTACCGCAACGGCAATTATGCAGCTAGTAGAACAGGGCTTGATTGATTTAGAAGCGGATGTTAATGAATACTTGACACATTTTCAAATTGATACAAGACATTTTCAACCGATCCGAGTGAAGCATCTATTGACACATACACCAGGATTTGATGAGAAAATTATTGGCATGGCTGTTGAACATTATAGTGATCGACAACCTTTACGAGATTATTTAAAAGAAAACCAACCTATGGTGATACGCGAACCAGGCGAGTACATTCAATATAGTAATTATGGTATGGGAATATTAGGTTTAGTTATTGAGGAAGTATCGGGATTATCGTATGAACAATATATTGAAGATTATATTTTAAAACCGCTCGGTATGAACGACACATATGTGACGATGGACGAGGCTGTGCATGACCAATTAGCTCGTGAATATTTTCCGATGGGTGACACTTTTCAAGAAGAGCCACTATATGATTTCCAATACCCTTCTGCAGGTTCGGCTATAGCAACAGCTGATGATATGGCAAAATTTATGCTGCTTCATTTAAATGAAGGAACATGGTATGATACGACGATCCTAAGTGAAAAAACGGCTTCACTTATGCATGAACGCCAATTTTCACAAAATCCGAACGTGCAAGGATTTGGCTATGGTTTTTTTGAGAGATTGCAAAATTCCCATCGATTTTTAGAACATGGCGGTAATACAGGCGGAACGAATAGTATGTTGATCATTGATAAAGAAAGAAATCTTGGAATTTTTACTTCTAACAATGGTTTTGCAGGAGCATTAGCATCCTATAAATTTCCGTTTCTATTTATCAATCACTTTTATCCAATGAGCCAATCAGCTGCAGCGATGGAAATGTCCGATCAACCTGTACAAGAAGATTTAAAAAGATACGAGGGCAGCTATTATACGAATCGATACAGCCGTGAAGATGTTTCGAAAATCACACTAGCAATGGCTCCTCCTATCAAAGTGAGCAAGGCAACAGACCATTCATTGTTTGTTCAGAATTACGGTCAGGAGCGTACATTTATCCAAGTTGAACCACTTATATTTATGGATCAAGAGACAGAGCAGTATCTTGCTTTTGAAGAGGATGGAAAAGGAAATATCACTCACTTGTTTTTTTCCGACAGCTTTGTGTATGAAAAAGGCAGCTGGTATCAAAATGCATTGTTGCATGTCATTCTTCTGGGGCTATTTGTTATGTTATCAGTCGTTACTGGCCTGATTTTAATCATTAAGATGATTAAGAAAGTAGTGAAAAGGAATAAACAAAGTGTATCGATAGAGAAAAGACAAAGTTGGTATATGGAAGCTGGTAAGTTAAACAGTATGATTTGTATGAGTTTCTTGCTCTTTTTAGTCGTATTAGTCATGGGCCTTGTGCAAATGAACGGAATCGCCGCTGTGTTTTTAGAACTGCCCCTCGCTGTTCAATTTGCACTCTATATCCCAGTAATTACGATTGTTTTAGTCCTCACTCAAGGAATTACAATAATATTTGCTTGGTTGTCGAGATCAGGGACGTTTATGAAACGACTCTATCATACATCTGTTTTATTCTTAGCCATCAGCGTTCTGCTCGTTTTGCGTTATTACAATATGATTGCGATTGCCATGTGACTACCAAAAAAGGGGTCTGTCCCCCGTCGATTTAATGCGTTAACGTAGTGGGGGACAGACCCCAAAATTGTATCATATTATCTCTCCTGTCATTGACATTACAAATTAAACCATAGATTGTAAACAATCTATATACATTAAATTAAGCACAAAACATTGTTTTTCCTTTTTTCAAAAAAAGTTATACAGGTAATAAGTCAACTACAATAACTTTGCTCTTTGGTAGAAATACTACAATTCAGTGCAATCAAATAGTAAACTAGTGTTATACTTAGATAAAAAAATAGTAATTAATGTACCCACTAATTTTTCGTTTATCGTTGATACTTGAAGCTTTTGATGTAAATGTAACATCAGATGGTCATAAAAGATGGGTTGAAAATAATTGATGATGAACTGAGTCGAATTCAAGATATATCTGGTGAGTTGCTCATTTTAGCTAAGCCACAAACAAATACAAATGAAAAAAATGAAATAAATCAAATTATAAAGGAAGTTGTATTGCTCCTTGAAACACAAGCCATTATGAAGAGCATCCAAATTGAAACTTTCATTTTTAGTGAGAATTTATGGTTTAATTGTGATAAGTCAAAAATAAAGCAAGTATTAATTAATTTAATTAAAAATGCGATTGAAGTAATGGATTCGGGTGTTATTACGATAGAAGTGAGTCTTTCTGAAGATAAATTGATAATTATGGTTGCCGATAATGGTCCTGGTATCCCAGCTGATAGGTTACACAAAATTGGGGAACCTTTTTATTCAACAAAAGAAAAAGGTACTGGTCTAGGATTATTAACCAGTTTCAAAATTATCGAACACCATAAAGGTTCAATGCAAGTTAAAAGTAAGGTTGGTGAAGGTACGACGTTTATTGTGACCTTACCAACTACATAAATTGCTATTATTAGTCACATTTGTAGGGTAGCCACAAAATAAGTGGTTACCCTAGTTTGTGTCTTATCTCATTTTTTGTTCAATTCCTCAATAGAGAGTTAGTGGGGGACAGACCCTGTCCTAACACCAAACAATAATTTTATATGGTACGGTTTGGGCGGGAATGCTTTTTGTGGTAGGACCATAGGTCACAATGAGATTTCTATTGGCTGGGCTTCTAGTGAACGGTTGAGCGTTGGTTAAGACGATTTCAGTATAAGGAGAAAGATTTAACGCTAATTGACCATCACTGCTTACTAGTTGTGAGTCGAAAAAAGCTACTTTAACAAATTGATAAGGACTTTGTTTTACCATCACAAGTGCCCTGTATTGAGGTGGATAAATGAGCGGCACAGGCGCGTCCCCATCATAATATCCGGTCACTTGGTCTCCAACCATGACAACTGCTTGGTTCACAAAATAAGTTGTAGGTGAAACGATAAAATTAACGATAGTTCCCGTTCCATCTTCTAATGTCATAAATTTAAAACAACCTGCATCCTCACCATTTTCTCCAACCATAAAATCTTGAATTGAAGTGACGGTACCTTGAAAAAATTGAAAGTTTACCATCTGCATCCCCCTCAATAGTAATAAACTATATAGAACGGATTAAGTTACAAAGAACATAGGTGGTGTAATCTGCATATCTAAAATATCTTTCCAAAATAAAGAATATGCGATTTGAAGGTGAGAGAGAACCATAACAGAGATAAATTTACATAATAAATTTTGAGTGTTGGTATTATTCATAGGGATTATGATTGTTCTTACTGGCTTAACACTTGTCGTGTTAACTGTTATTCAGTTTGCTACCAAGGGAAAAGGACGTTGGCACTGTGGGATCAGCAAAAAAAGCTCGTCGTTAGTGGACCGTATCAATACACACGAAACCCGATGATAAGCAGCGACGTTTTTATTTTGCTTGGTGAAGTTATCCTCTTTTGATCGGTCCCATTGATGATCTGGTTAGTCTTATTCACTACCATCAATTATAGCTACTTTATAGTAGGAGAAGAGCCACACTTAACCAAAAAAAGGAGCAAATAAATAGTATGCTTCAAATGATTTAATGATTTACTTGATCAAGAAAAAATTATAGGCGTATCTATTCGAAGTATGGCAGATATATCCCGTTTTTTTTGTGGTAAAAGTATAGTTGCGTAAAAGAATAGATACCAAAGTAATTTTTACTTTGGGTATGGTTTCGATCTTGGACTTATGATCTTATCTTTTTTTCTTGTTTGACTGTTCTGCAGCTTTTTTATTTTTATTTTCTAAGGTGATTTCCACATGATATATATTCTCTGAAATGCTATTCACACTCATGACTTTTCCTTTACGGCCTTTAATTTTTACGGCACCATCTACAGAAGGTACACTTGTAAGAAGCTGACTTAATAAAAGGTTTCTCTTTTCATAAAAATGAATATTATACATGTTAACTCACCTATTTCATATGGGATAATACATACAAAATCATTATTTGGTATGCTCCATATAAAATATGTTTCTACGAAATATTAGTTACAAAAAAAATAAAAACGATCAGATTTATCTTTTAAACTTGGCAAGATAAAATTTCGATTACATTAGACTACAGTATAGATACTGGAGGAGATAAAAATCAGGACTTGCAGACTAAGAATTATATTGTCGAATATAAGGATTTATACCCGTGGAAGAAAATGTAATTGAATGTATACTTAGTATAATAGGGTTTGTCAATTCTTTAATTTATGCAATGCAAGATGGCAAGACCACGATATTATAGGGGATACATTGTTAAATAAAGCTAATAGGTTAGAGCTGGGGAAGCTCGAATTCAACTAAATCAAATAAAAAACCTCATGTAGACTTAGCATAAAATTGCAAGTCTATTTTTTTTCCTTTCAGGATCTATTGCAAAATGAAAGATATGAAGCAAGGAGGTAGGCAAACGAGCATTCATTGTTAAAATAAACAGAAAATGATTAATAAATTAGTTTAAACAAAAAGTTTAGATAAAGTTCATAATAGCTATATAACGATATGCCCATTTTATACTATAGTGAATTGAGTAGGCTTATTACATTTCTATTAATGTAATAGAGGCAATAAACAGTAGTAGCTCTTTATCGTAGTAAAGTTATAAGAGGATTGTATAAAAAAGGAATAAGTATAAAACTAAAGTCACCGTTGATTTTATTATATTCTTCTTTCTAAGACTTTATAACCATATAAAAATAGGTATAAATGTCTTAGTATAAAGCTACTAAGTGTTGTACTATTAGAATGAAAGAACGCTCGAATTATGAATAATTTGGTAGGAATTTGCATATTTTTGTCGAATTATTATAAATACAGTTAGGAGCTAAAAATGCAAAATCAAATTAGATTAAATGAAGAGCAGCAAACGATTAAATGGTTTTTATTGCTGTTTTATATAATATTATTTTCATATGATATTTTTTATCATTTCTTTATTAAAGCAGAACCAGGATTACCAACAGTTGGTTTAAGTTATTGGTTTCACATTATTTTGGTTGCCCTCTTACCAATTGCTTATTACTTAATAAAAAACAATAAACCTGAAAAAATTAAATATATCTATTTCTTAACCTTTTCTTTTTTAACGATCATTAATGACATTATGATTTATTGGGGAAGTACCTTTTCATATAGTAGCGGGAATATTGTTGAGTTAATGATTGTATTATTTTCGCCTATATTTGTTAACAAACGCTACTTTGTCTTAGTTTCACTCGGTACTATATTAAGACTTGGTATTGTAGGAGTAATAATTCAAGACCTTGCTGTTTTCCAACCAATTCTTATAGTAACAGTTCTAGCATTTATTGCTTTTATTCTTCTAAATCGCTTCTTTAGTTATATAACAGCTGTTAAAAATTCTTATGACAAACAGCTAGAAGGAATTGTAAAAGGAATTATTTCAACACTAGAACTTAAGGACCCCTATACTAAGGGGCATAGTGAGCGAGTTGCAGATTATGCGATAACTTTAGCGAAGGAAACAGGAAAGTTTAAAGAGGACGAGCTTAATTCTTTCTATAACGTATGTTTACTTCATGATATCGGTAAAATTCATATACCCGATTCGATCTTAATGAAACCTGGTAGACTTACAAATGAAGAATTTGAAATTATTAAGACACATCCAGCAGTCGGTGCTGAAGCAGTTAAACATGTAGAAGGTGTAGCACAACATCTAGAGGTGATCAGGTCCCATCATGAACGGTGGGATGGAAAAGGTTACCCAGAACAACTTAAGGGTGAAGAAGTTCCGTTACTTGCCAGAATTACAGCAGTTGCTGATGCCTTTGATGCGATGACTTCGTCTAGATCTTATCGTTCTGCACTACCAATAACTGAAGCATATAACCGAATTATTGAAGGTTCAGGCACTCAATTTGATCCACAGCTAATAGAATTATTTAAAAAAGTTTACCCTTCTTGGTGTGTCTACCATAAAAAAGTTTCCGAAAGAGAAAACAACAACTAAAGCATAGAAAGTACTAACTAAGGAGGTGAGTCTATATGAAAATTCGCAAACTAAAAAAGATCAAATTAACTTGCTGGTGGTGCACTTACTTTGGACGCCCATAATCATTTAGGCAAAGGATGCTGGAAAACTCGAGCATCCTTATTTAATTTCTCCAAAGGAATGGTATATATATGAATCTAACATTGCAAACTCAACTAACATTACAACCATTATATATCCGTAAAGATCAAAAACATTATATTGTAGAAGATGTGTCTTCTGGAGATTTTTTTGAAATGCCGCAAGTTTGTATTGATGCCATTGAATTGATTAATCAAGGTGTTTCCCTTGAACAAATTGAGGTACAGTTAAAAACACAATACCCAAATGAAACGATTGATATGGTCGATTTTGTGGCGCAGCTTCTCGAATTAAATCTAGTTAAAGAAGTGGACGGGGAAACGATTGAAATTCAGGAGAACCGTTACATAGAGAAGGGTTTCACGTGGATCCCTACGTTTGTAGGTCGCTTCTTTTTTAATAAATTTACGAATAAGATATATGCAGTCTTATTTACTCTTAATCTATTATTTTTCATTTTAAATCCACAGCTCTTTCCTAGCTATAAGGATGTATTTATTTTTGAGACCGTTATGCCTAGCTTATTATTATATATGGGTGTATCATTAGTCCTTGTTTTAATCCATGAATTTGGACATATTTTAGCGGTTCGATCCTATAACCTACCTGCAAAGTTAGGGGTGGGGCACCGATTATTCCTAGTCGTATTCGAAACTGATTTAACACCAGCGTGGAAGCTGTCATCGAAACAAAGAAATATTCTGTACTTTGGTGGTATGTGTTTTGATCAGTTATTGCTTTTTATTGCATTAAGTTTGCAGCTCTTTTTCGATGTGGGTCATGGAATAGTATTAGGGATACTAGGACTAGTTGTACTTGATGTGTTCATTCGAACGATTTATCAATGTTGCTTCTATATGAAGACTGATTTATATTATTTCTTTGAGAATTTTACTGGCTGTTATAATGTAATGGAAAATGGAAGAGAACGTTTACGCAAATGGCTACCGTTTATCAAAGGTTCTTCTACAACAGAAGCCTTTGAAGGTGAAGACAAAGTAATTAAGTTTTATTCTATTTTTTATATAACTGGTATCCTATTAACGTGTTGTTTATTTATCTTTTATTTTATTCCACAAACCATTCATGCATATATAAGAGTATTGCCAGGCTTCCTTGAGCCGATTAATGATCCTGTTTTCTGGGATGCAACTGTATTTACAGGGCAGTCGCTTTTAATACTTGGGTTGTTAATGTATTCATGGAAAAAAAATCGCGCGGAGAATTACTAATAGAACGAAATGCTCAAGGACGGATATCCGTTATTGAGCTTTTTTTAGTACAATAGACATTGCTAAATATCAAGTTCATAAAGTTGTCACCACAAAGCAACTATGAAGTGTTTAGTTTACTATATTTCTATGGTTAAAAACTGGTATAATAATAGAGTTGGAGCAGAAAATGGATAGAAAGGAATCGTGGTTGATAAAGATGGAATTAAAAAACAACGAAGAAGTAAATCGTCATAATCGTTCTTTGAGAGAAACCTTTAGACAATTAGTCGAGCATAAATATTTTCAACCGATTGTTATTGGAATAATCCTATTAAATGGACTTATTATTGTTACCGAAACCTATTTAACAGGTAATAGTTTATTAATAGCAATAGATAAAATCATTGTTTGGATTTTTGTTATTGAGTTAATTATTAAACTCATTGGTCTTGGCTTTAGAGGGTACTTTTTGGATAGGTGGAATATTTTTGATTTTAGTATAGTTGTCGCCAGTTTAGTTTTTTACTCAACGCCATTTGTAAGTGTATTGAGGCTAATTCGAGTATTACGTTTGATACGAATGATCCCAGCTATTCCAGCATTAAGAAAAATCATTGATTCGCTAATGAAATCCATCCCAGCACTAACGGGAATTTTGGGCTTATCGATCTTATTATTTTCAATTTATGCGATTATAGGGACAACGTTCTTTAGTGATGTTCTTCCATATGAATTTTTCGGGAGCTTCCACACGGCACTATTTACTTTAATGCAGGTTGTTACATTTGAATCATGGGCGAGTCAGGTAGCAAGACCGATTATAAATGAAGTCCCATGGGCTTGGGTTTATTTTGTATCATTTATCATCATTGGAGCATTAGTTATCCTGAATCTTGTAGTTGCTGTAATCTTAAGTTACTTAGGTCAGGACGATGATGCGAAGCGAGAAGAGCAGATGGAACGCTTGTATAAAGAGAACCAGGAACTAAAACAGGACATTCAAGAGATTAAGGAAATGTTGATGGAAAGAAATAATAGGGTTAATCAATAAAGAATATCTAAAATCAAAGACACCTACAACTTCCTAACTGTAGGTGTCTTTTTTGGGCTGTGGTTGTAATTATCCGTATGTGAAATACTTCTTTTATGCAAACCATCCTAAATTAAAAGGATCACAAAACTGAAAAATTAATTCTCGGTTCAGACTGGATAATTAGCTTGCCGTCCTTTTCTTCAAGAGCTAATCTATACGTGTTCGGTGTACCTGAAATCGATAGGTCTACCACAGGCTGATTACTATTGTTTCTAATTTTGTATGTTATGTACGTGTGTGTACCATTACTAACACGACGTCGTATTTTTTGATGTTTTTCATCACAGAATAATGCATTATGAAGGTTTTCGTTCGTTAATTCTTGTCCGATCAATGAAGCTAACCTTTCGTGGATATCTGACTTTTTTATCATTGCTTTTCTTTCCTTTCATTTCCCAATATCTTGTTTTGTATCAAATAACTTAATTAAAGTACCTACATCTATTTTAAACAAAGAAAGGCTAGACGCAATCACTTTTATTAAATTAAATTTCTAGTTGAGGTAGTGAAAAACACAGTAATAACTAGAAAATACGTTCCACAAGAGAGGGAAACTAGAGGTAAAGAAATAAATTAAGAGAAGAGGTTCTGTAGGAATATTAGCTTGCAATACAAGGTCTTTTAATTTTTTAATGTCTATATTTAATGAATGTCAGAATGTAGTTACAAATAGTTTGTACTGTGTTAAAGAGAAAATACATCATTTTCGTGTTCTTTAAATGGTAATGTGATAAAAAACACACCGTTATTTTCCATTCTATGTTATCTTCAGTGTAGAACGTTCTTCCAAAAAATTCGTTTTGTAGTCACAATCGAGGCTACCCATCATTTAATAATAATAAGGAAGAAAACAGGAAAACCTTTGATGTACAAATATATTTTTATTTTACTACCACAGGTATTTACTAAAAATGATACAATTAAATTTAAGTATATAACTAAATACTATATAATAATGGAGTGTAAACGTTTTATCAATATTGTGGGGTGAGTATTGTGCAATATACAGAAGAAAAGAAAGAGAAAAAGGGAGTAGCAAACGTGTATTCAAGAACTAATCCATTTCAAGCAAAAGTACTCGAAAATAAAAATTTAAATGGGCCAGGATCAAGTAAGGAAACACGCCATATTGAATTGTCATTAGAAGGTTCTGGACTTTCTTATGTGCCAGGAGATTGCCTTGGGATCCTTCCTGAAAACGATCCAGAGTTAGTTGCTGAACTGCTAGAAGAATTAAAAGAAGATGGTGAAAAACCTGTAGTCATCAATAAACAAGGTGACACATTACCACTTAAGGATGCTTTAACGAGTCACTTTGAAATTACATTATTAACAAAAAAAGTGTTACAACAAGCAGCAGAATTGACTGAAAACGAAGAGTTACGTAATCTTGTACTTCCTGAAAACGTAACGCAAATGAAAGCATATATAGAAGGTCGTGACTTACTTGATTTGTTACGTGATTTTGGTCCGTGGAATGCAACTGCACAAGAGATCGTGTCACTTTTAAGAAAGATGCCACCGCGCCTTTATTCAATTGCAAGTAGTTTTGCAGCTCATCCTGGTCAAGTACACTTAACGATTGGTGCTGTGCGCTACACAGCTCATGGACGTGAACGAAAGGGTGTATGCTCTGTTCAATGTGCAGAACGTCTTCATGAAGGTGATACACTTCCAGTATTTATTCAAGTAAATAAACATTTCAACCTTCCAGAGACTAATGATACAGATGTTATCATGATTGGTCCTGGAACAGGAATCGCGCCATTCCGTTCATTTATCGAAGAGCTTTCAGTAAAAAAAGGATCAGGCAGATCATGGTTATTCTTCGGAGACCAGCATTCAGCAACTGATTTTCTTTATAAAGATGAGCTAGAGCAGTATCAAAAAGACGGGGTACTAACGAAACTAGATGCAGCATTCTCTCGTGATTCAGATGAGAAAGTGTATGTACAACATAAGATGCAAGAACATAGTAAAGAATTGTTTGAATGGCTCGAAAACGGAGCATACTTCTACGTTTGTGGAGATAAACAATATATGGCAAAAGACGTGCACAACATGCTAATTGACATTATTGAAAAAGAAGGCAAAATGACCCGTGATTCAGCTGTGGAATATTTAAACACAATGCAGAAGGAAAAACGTTACCAACGTGATGTATATTAATAAAAATAAGTGGTGCTTATACCCACTTGTCCTCTTAAATACGAAATAAGAAAAAAGGTACGTTGATACGAGTGATATGGACAGCGTACCTTTTTAATGTCCTTTTCTTAAAAGTTGTTATTTTATCTATTGGGCCTTAACACTAAGGGAATGCCTTTTAGTTCAATATTTAGTTTATTAACTTTTTGTCCTGTTATTAATATCTATTGTAAATACGATTTAAAATTTGCCTAGGTGTGCCAAAATATAGGACTCGGTTAAATTCTGGATAACTAGATTCGTAAAAAATATAAATGGGGGCATTAAGTAAACTCGGATAATAAACAAAAAAACGCTGATCTCCATATACCATCCCTTTTAGAGCAGTAAGCATTTCTTTGTTAAAAATATCGAACCTAAATCTAGAAACCTCCTTGCTAAATTCCCCTCCGTCTACATACGCTTGACCTATTAATTTAAAATGCCCACGTCTATCATGTTCCCATTGTGCCAACACCTCATCACGCATTTCAGGGTCAATCGCTTCGTAATTGTAAACAAAACCAATATCTAAAAATAGTTCACCTGTAATGTCAGAATGAGTGAGTGTATATCTTCTGCCTTCAATTGGTTTTATTGAATTCGCAGGCGGGATGAATTTCACGGACAACTTTTCTGGAGTGAATGATGACATTTTTCCCCTCCTTCCTCAATATAAATCTCAGTTTAATGATGATCAGATGATCCTAAGGAAACATTATATTTTATTGAGAATAACGAGAGATGGAGCCTATCCATCACATTTATGGTTCAGTACCCAAGCAATGCCTATTTTATCTACGGTTTAGTACCGATGATAGGTATACGCATAAAATAAAATTGAATTACAATTTTAAAGAATGAGTTAGGTGAGCTAAATGTTTAGCAATTCGTATAATTGGAGTTATTATCCACCATATTATCAAACCATGGGGCACGGCAGAATAACAGTAATAGAAGCAATACAAATCGCACTAAATAAAGTACCTGGTCAAGTAGTAGAGGTCGAATTAGAAATTGAAAACGGCTTTTTAGTTTATGAGATTGAAATCATTACACCACTAGGTTTTAAATATGAGGTTGAAGTAGATGTATATACAGGGAAAATTCTAAAGGTAGAACTTGACTAACGCCCATTTATAGATGTACAAGATGTTTTGTGCTTTTGCCTGCATAGGATGATATTGACCTAGATGATAAACACCTATGATGAGGGAGGCTTTACATTGTATCCATATGATTATAGTTATGCTGTAGATCCAAATTATGGGCAGTATATGCAACAGTATAATATGGCTGGAGATTACGATATGCAAAGACAGTTTCAAGTTTGGGGACCTTTTGTAGGAGGGGTTACTGGGTTGTTTGGACCTCCAGGAAGACCACCAGGACCTCCAGGGGTACCGCCTTTTGGACCACCACCAGGACCGCCAGCGGGACCAGGTCAAGCAGGGCCGCCATCAGGACCACCACCAGCATTTACACCAGCAGAACCCGAAATTGCAGCATTTGCAGTAGATCCAGGCGCGATTCGTGGTTGTTTATTCCGCTACACATTTGTATGGTTAACGAATAGAGAACGCTTCTGGTATTTTCCAACGTTTGTCGGACGAACATCGGTAGCAGGATGGCGTTGGACTGGATGGAACTGGGTATACTTCGGCATCGATCTAAGACGTATCTCTTCATTCCAATGCGTGTAGATTTGAAACATGGTGATATAAGCAGCTTGAAAAATTATAACTAACTATATGCACGTATCATTATTAATACACAAAAGTAAAATGTAAAAAGTAAACTGAATTAAAATGTGCGAAATTTAGATTAGAGGACCTTATCGTATCGCATCAGGTCCTCTTTGTTGTCTATTTAAAGTCACCCTATTACGTTTTGGAAATATCTTCACATAACCGAGAATTCTGAAACAATGCTATGTTATGATTTAATACAAGGTTAAAAAAGGGGCTGTCTTTATTGAGAAAAATGTTTATTTGCTAGTACTTTAGTTATCATCGACCAAATGAAATATACTTCATTTGATGAAGTAGTTTTAGAAAATATAAATTTAAACGAGGTCGATAGAGTCCACGTTCTGCGGTATAAAGATCGCGCAACCTTAACGTTAGCAGATAAGTATGAAATAAAAGATTTGTTAGACGGGTTTTCTGGAGTGAAACTAAAAGAGACTCGTATTTCGGGAAAAGAGATGTACAGTATTATCATTATGGGAGCTGCTGAATACGCTTCCCCAACTATTCGATCAGTTAGGATCTCTTTATATGATGATCAAATGCATATTAGGGATAATTCACAAATTACAAGACGTAACGATACCTACACAATCCTTAACGATACAAATTACTTGGAAATACTAGAAAGTGAAGAACTAGTTTGGGAATTACGAGAAAATAGACATTAGTATACATATGATAAGGTATATTACTAGGAGCTTAGTAAATTTGTAATAGTTTGTAAACTTTCTTAAAATTTCGTCTATTAGTTAAAAATAATGGAAAACAGTTATTATTATAGGAGTGAATATTTTTTGGAAAGGAAGTAGATACTGGGTTTTTAATAAAAAGACCATTCATTACTTTCGTTGCAACTGCTATTGTAGTTATCGGTATATCTTTTGTCTATATTAGTATTACAGAAGGTAATGATGGCGATCACTCGTTATTAATTGATTTAGATGAAGATTTTTCACACCTTGAGCCACACGAAATAGAGAAAATTTATGAGATGAAGACCTAGAAAAGCAAACAGGGTATAGAGACAATTTCTCTATGCGCTTTCGTATGGACTGGACTTTACCATTGAAAGAAAAATTTCAACGACATTGTAACGGTTGTGTAGGATATGACACCGATTGTAAACGTCAGGTAATGGGCTTCATCATCAGGTGGTAATTCATATTTTAAAACATTTAAAATCATTGCCCCCGAAATAAACGCAAAAATAATTGAATCGATGAGTGGAGATAACTCCACTTTCACCCCCAAGAGCCAACCTGCTAAAATTCCAATAGCTAGCACGTATCTTCCGACATGATTATAAATATCTGCATACTCTCTCCATAAATCATGCGCAACAGCGACAAAGTGAAGCCCTACCGCTATGCCATAAAAGACGGCTTGAATACCTAGTACATTGTGAGAAATGATCGTATAAGCAACTAACATATTATAAATTCCAAAGAATACTATCTGGAACCAGAACAGAGTCCTTGCTTTATGTGTTTTGTCCTGAAGCTGTGCTTTCCGAACTACCTTTTGTATTCCATAAAAAATTAACAAACCGATGAGCCCGATGAAGTATAGCTCTGATTCCATTGTGAAATAATCTCCGTACTTTTTTACCACGATTTGTTCCTTATGTAAGGTCGGAAGGACGTATACAAAAACATAAGATACAGCTAACCCTCCCGAAAACGAAAACCATTTCAAACGTTTAATACGGTCAGAGGGTATAACCTCATTGGCAAGTAAGTGAATCATAATAAAGGCAAAACCGATAATAAATGCGTCGAGTGTCATAGTGAGGTACTCCTTTGGAAAGTCTTTGTATAGTATTTCCAAAAGAGATAATTACAATGTGATGTTGTGACGATGCTTAAAAAAGAGAAATTCTTAAAATTTGTTATAAAAATAGAAATAAGAGTTCATTTAATGATGCAATTAAAATCCCAAAAATCTCCCTAGGCTTAGATGCATGATTTGTCCAATTGATGAATAGCTATTAACAAAGACAAGTAGTTGCATACTTACTAATTTAGATTGGAGTTGAGTGCAACGAAGCCTTTCGCCATTTAGCACAACACGCCAGCTGAGTTTTGAGAATAGGGGGATGATTGATGGTTGAAGCGATTTTACGATTTTTTACAAGTGAACAACAAGCCCAATCTATTGTTTCTAATCCGTTAATTGAATTAATCTTTACGGTGTTGTTTGTTACTTTTATCGTGGCAATATTTATTCATTTTATGTTGTATAGTCGATTAAGGAGAATTCGAAATCACATTAATGAAACGAATTCTATTGATATTGCCCCGTTAAATAAGTTTCAAGAGGAATTTCAAGAAAAAAACCAACAGGATTCAATGAAGGTCGAAACGTTTATTCAAAAAAAGTTTTCTAGTTGGCGAATGTTTAATGTGCCTGTATTAAGCCTGATTAAAATGATCCAAATGACTGTATCGGTTTTTATTCTAGTAGGTGTACTCGGAACCTTTATCGGTCTAGCGATGTCCCTGGGAAGTATTGATGCGACAGGTGATCAGTTAGTAGAAAATGTTGCGCTCGTCCTAGCAGGTATTGATGTTGCGTTCTACACGAGTATTGTCGGTATGGGGTTATCGCTAATTATGACCGTAGTGACACGCATCGCTAATACCGAATATATCGTTACGGATATTATGTTAAAAACAGAATCATATTTAGAAGAGAAAGAACAAGATCCGATGTCACGTCTGATCGATGTATCAGAGACAATTAATTCTTCGATCGTTCAGCTGCGCGAATCAAATCATGAATCGTTACAAAACATTGTACAATCCTTTCAAGGTTTCCAGGAATACACGATTGGTTTGCAGCAATCTGCAAAGGATTTAGCGAAGTTTAATGAAGGCTTAACACAAAACTTAAAGGACTTCGTCGTAATTTTTAATAGTATGAGAGAACTAACAACAGGATTTGATAAAGGGGTAACAAAGCTTAATAAAAACTTTGATCAATTATTCTCGTATTTTTATAAAATGGATCAAAGAAATGAACGAATGACGAGTGTATTTACAGAAACGTATAAGAAAATTGATGAACTAGCTACTTCGCAAATGGAAACGATGAACGAATTCCAAAACTCAGTAGTTGACCTAAAGAGTTATTTCTCTTCTGTTGCCGCACGTCAGGAAGCCATTCATGGTGCCTTTGATCGAATGAACGCACAAAGTGAAAATCTCGTAAAAATAATGAAGGATAACAATCAACAGTTTGAACGGATATTTGGTGACGATGTGAGTTCAAAACTAACGGGAATTAGTACGTATTTGAATGAACTAAGAAATGACTTTAACAAGCTCGGAAATGCAGTTCTGCGAATACCTGATGCACTAGAATCCGTCAACAAAACACAAGCCGATTATCGAAACCTTTTATCGTATCGTTTTGATGAATTAAAGCAGTATAATTATGAATTTATGAATCAACTAAAAGCTCAATCTTCCAATACACAAGCCTTCGAAAAATATTTGAGCGATGCTTCGCGTTCTTATGAGCAAACAGGAAGGCAAAATCATGAATTACTAAATGAAATTAACCGTACGATCACGCAAATGGCTGACTCATTTAATCAGAGAGAAAACCAGATCGAATCAAGCGTTACAGCTTTAAAAGATACGATGAACCGCTATGTAACGAATTTAGAGGGGACCCTTGGTGATAAATTAGATAAAGTTAGTCGCAGCATTGGCGATTATGTAGTTGATATGAATGATGCGATAAAAAAAGAATTTAAGCAAATCGGAGAGATAACAGAGGAAAATCAACATAGAAGTGCACGACACATGCAGCAAACAATGAATGAGTTAGGCCAGGAATTCCAGATGTTAAATCGTCAGCTTCAATTGCTTCAACAAGATGCGATGAGGCAAAATGAACAACGAGTAAGGGTAGCTTCAAATGATTAATAAGTATAAAAAATTATTTAAAGGTGAACAGGAGGAAGGTCATTTCTGGCCGTCATTTATTGACTTGCTAACGGCGATTTTACTCTGTTTTATCCTCATTTTTATCGTAATGATGGTTATCAAATCGTTTCAAATTCAAGAGATGAAACGAACGATTGATCAAATTATGGGTGTTCGTGTCAACCTCATTCAGGATCTAAACGAAGAATTTAGCGACTCTACATTAAATATTGAAATTGATGAGAAAACAGGCGCGTTAATCTTTAATACGGATATTTTGTTTGAGTTTGATGCAGCTGTTTTAAAGCCAGAAGCTTTTCAATTTTTAGATGAGTTTGTACCAGCTTATTTGGATGTGCTTTTAGAAGGTGGCTATGAGGATTATATCTCGGAAATCATCATCGAAGGTCATGCTGATAAAGTAGGTAGCTATTTATACAACTTAGAGTTATCTCAGCAAAGAGCGTTCAGTGTAGCGGAATATATTCTTAGTAGTGACTTTCCATATAAAAACATACAAGAACACTTAAAGGAGAAACTAACGGTCAACGGCAGATCGTATACAGAAGGACGTACCGATGAAGATGGCAACTATAGTAATCAAGCATCCCGTCGCGTTGAATTTAAGTTCCGCTTGAAAGATGAAGAGATTTTAGAGAAGACTCGTGAGTTACTCGGTAAATAATGGTGATCTTAAGCGATTTTGCTACTAATGATATGACTATGGCTTCCTCTATTAAGTTAGGGGAGGCTTTTTGACGAGCAAAAAAATCCGACTACTGTTGTGGAAGAGTAATCGGATCTTAGTAGATTATAAGACTTGTGAGTATGATTTTAATGTTAGTCATGATGATACGAACGTAAATACTGACTTAGTGTAAGAAGCGGCCAAATATGCTGATAACTGTGATAGTGGATGTAAAAAACTTCAGGTATTCCACCGCCTGTTGGATAATGACTCGCCCAGGTTGGATTGGTGGTGATTAACTCCATTAATCGTGCCATTCCTTTGTCGATTTCAGTAGTCGGCTGATCATGAACGGCTATTAAAGCATCTAATGCCCATGCTGTTTGAGATGGGGTACTTGCTCCTAGTGGTACGTAGTGTTTTTTAATATCGCTATAACACGACTCGCCCCAACCGCCGTCATCGTTTTGGACCGAAAGCAGCCAGGAGACTCCCTTTCGAATAGGTGTGGATGCCGGATCCATTCCACTAGCAATAAGTCCTGTAATTGCAGCCCATGTACCATAGATATAACAAATCCCCCAGCGCCCATACCATGAGCCATTTTCCTCTTGATGGTCTTCTAACCATTTCGTTGCTTTTTCAATTGTAGGGTGAGGTAACCGTAAATTTACCTCATTGCCAAGAAATTCAAGCGTCCTCCCTGTTAAATCGGCTGTAGAAGGATCTAACAAGACGCGATTAGCATCTTTAAAAGGCAGTTGTTTAATAAGCTGATTTTCTAAATTTTTTTCAAATGCAGACCAGCCACCATCATCATTTTGCATCGACAGCACCCAGTTTAAGCCACGGTTCCAGCTATTGTATAGAGGAAGCTGCTCAAAAACAGTTGCTTTAATCGAGCGGAGTGAAGCGGTTGTGTCATCGACATCGGGCTCAAGGGTATTAAAGTCTGAGAATCCCCAGCCACCTGGCAAGGTATTGGGATTTCTTAGGGACCAATCTGAAAATAGCTTATGTTGACGCGAAAATAAATATTGATCTGCCATTCGAATGATTGGATCGTCTGCGGGAACACCTGCTCGTTGTAAGGCATGGCTAAGTAAAGCTGTATCCCAAACCGTAGATGTACAGTATTCAATATGGTACAAATCATTCGTAAGGCAAAGTTGATTTCGTAGGCCGCTCAATGCGTTTTGTATTATCTTATGATCTTTTTTATAGCCGAGACTAAGTAAGGCAAAAATCATAAAAAATGTCGCCCCAAAGTAATTAAAAAGTAAGCCATCAGGTTCTATGCGTTCTAGCATAAAGCGCTCTGCTTTTTTTAAAGCTAACTGGCGGCTTTCCATTGGCTTTAGTAAAAGGGGGCCAAGCTCTTTTAACAATATACTTAGCAAAAACTTGCTTTCACCTGAATTGAATTTAATGTCAATGGGCATTCGAGTATTGATTAAATCGGAAAGATCAGGAGTTTGGTTGATTTTATATTTAAAATTAAGATTGGACGTGATGAGAACAGGTGTAAGGTGAACACGAGTATAGCCTACAAATTCGTAAAAATGTATGGGAGAAGTGCGTGGTAGAAGAATTCCTTCAATCGGTATTTGTAAATGCTTTGGCCACGGAAGCTGTCCAGTTACCGCAAGAAGGGATTTCGTTAAGCTATTTGTCTTTGTAAGACCACCATGGCTTATAATAAAATATTTGGCTTTTTTTATTGGAGTAGAATCTGGTTCCACATAATTTGAAAAGAGCAGTGCGTAATACGCCTCTACAGTTGCAGAAAGATTACCGTCTTTTTCATCATGGAACAATTTCCAAGCTCCGTTTGGTTGTTGAATGGCTAGAAGTCGTTTAACCAATTGTTGAATGAGCCACTCATCCTTTTCTTCTAATGTTCTTAACAGAATAATCATATAGGCATCAGTTAAAGGACCACCTTCGAAACAAAATCTCCAAGAGCCATCATTGGACTGGTTGGTTCGAAGGTGTTCAATCAAGTAATGGATCGTATTATGAACTTGTTGCTTCATCATACACCCCCTCATTATTCTCAACATTAACAATATGAAAACTTAGGAAGAAAAAGAACGGTTCGCTCTTTTCGGCTGGAAGAATTGGGGTAAATGTGCTTGTTTTAACGAAGCGAATCAGCTAGTAAATTAGCAATAACTTGATAACCGTAACCATTTGGATGGACCCCGAGTGATAAAAGTCTTTTTCGTGATGTATTAAAGGCTGGATAAATGTTTATAAACAAAACGTTTGGTGAAGCTAGCATGTGGATCGAACGATTAAACTTTTCAATCCAATAGTCACTATAAGAAAGCTGGGGGTATGGATTGTACAATCCTATCACTAGAATTTGATACGGTTTAGAAGGTGAGTGTGTTGCTTTTATAGCATGAATATCAGCTAGTATACTTCTAATATTGTAACTGAAATTTTCCAAAGCCCATTGGAAAATGCTTGGATCATTAGTTTTTTCAAATGTTTTGTTTGCTTGTAATATATCATTACCGCCTATAGTAATCGTAATGATGTCCGCCCGAGCAATCACATATCTCACTTCAGGTTCCGAAAGCATCATCAATAATTCACTTGAATTCATTCGATTTCTAGCTATTATGTCTGTTTTTACTGGCATGTGATACAGCATTTCTAAAAATTGTTCATACCTCTGGACAAACCCAGGTGAAAAATACGCACCGACCCCAATCGTTAACGAATCTCCTAAAGCTGTATAATGTAATACATGTTTCATCGTCCTCACTCCAAAATGATTGCTTGTTATAGCATATGAAGTGGAGTAGTAATGTGGGAAGGCGTAAACATGCTGGTACTGTATCCATTTATGTCCAACTCAAAATGGGCTCTACTTATACAAATGTTGGATAGTAAAATACATTGTTTATAAAAATATTTATTAGTATACTTTAAGTTATTGACTGTCAACTTTCACGAGAAAGTAAGAGCGAAAGGAGACAGAATATATGATTTGGCAAATATTAATTGGAATTGTATTATATATGGCTATCGATATGTATTATTATTCGCCAATATTATTTGGAAATCGCTGGGTTGACTTACTTAGTATCACTCCTAATCAACCTAGGTATGGATTACTAACGTTAATGACGGTATTAACGGTTGTTCTATTGTATCCTCATACAAATATCTCATGCTGAAACATTATTAGACGGGGCATTAGTAGGTGGATGTGTCGGAGTGATTGTTTCACTAGCTTATGCTAAAGATTTTATTTTTGGCTTGGAGCTAATACAAAAAATGCTTTAGTCATTTACCTAATAAGTGTTGGGTATCATGTGATTGCTTTAACGATTATTGGTACAGTTATGATGTTTTTTTAAATGTCAGAAGGTGTTGCTACATTCGTGGTAATGCCTTTTTAGTTTAGTTTTGCTAAAAATATTAGATTACATTTCTTAATAAGGAAGGATGCAATAAACAATGGATACAATATGTAAAAGAGTGTTACAATCTTTACATTTAACAGAAGACTTTTATAAGTATATAAGTGAAAGTCATTTAAATTTAAAACTAAATAATCTCCCTTCAAACACAATTGGCGAACAAGCTTATTGTATAATTGGAGCTAGAGAAAGTTATTTAAACGCACTAAAGAAAGGTGAATGGAGTGGCTTTTCTTGTAGCTTATTTAAAAATGAATACTACGACCATAGCATTGTCATTAACAAATTAGAAGAAACTCGTAAGAATATACATAATTTTCTAGAAGGGACGTGTATTGATAACGTAAATTTAAATCTATTAATTGATTTATTAGAGCATGAGGTTCAACATCATGGTCAATTAATTCGTTATGCATATGCAAGTAAGCTTGGGTTCCCCAACAGTTGGAATACGCGTTATACAGTATAGAATATTACTAGACAAATTGATCAAAATACTTCGTAAATAATGTTATTGAGGTGTAATTTTTTTGAATGTTATTTTATATGATTTATTTTTAGTATTATTTGGACTTATTCTTGGGATCCTTGTCAGTGATCCGCTAAAGAAGTTATTTACAGGAAAATATAAGGAAGAAGCACGACAAAAAAAGCGAGTCAAATTATTAGTATATATTAGACAGAACAGTTCTAAGCTTGGACCTACAATCGAAGAATTAACCGAGAAGGTGTTTTCGAATAAACTCGATATGGAAACAGTTAGCCAATTATTAAAAGAAATAGAAGCGCATGGATTGATTAAACGGGTTACTCATAAAGGACAGGATGAGCGCAACACGAGATGGGTTTTTACGGATAAAAGGTATTGATATAGGTCAATTAGTAGATCGCTACAAATCTTTACAAATCACGTTTATGTAGCGTATTTTCTACATTTTAGTCATTTTTACATATTCAAATTGTAAGCTCCTTTAATCGTTGCTATAACAGTCTTCACATATAAAAAATTATTCCACTAGAGAGAACTTAGTTTGTAATTGAACTTCGATAAGGATGAACATCCATCCAGGATATGTTACAATAGCGGTCAAAATGAAGTAAAGGAGAATGATATGAGTAAAAAATGGATGTTAGGTTTATTACTTGCTGGTTTGGTATCTGTAACAGCTGCTTGCGGTGACGTAGATCAATCAGCTGAAAATAATGAGGGATCAGATTTACAGGAAGAATTAGCTGCAGAAGATGAAGCGGCTCCAGTGGCTGGTGAAATGCCAGAGGTGCCAGAGCCTGATTTAGAAGGGATCCCTGATGTTGTAGCAGAAGTTAATGGACAAGAAATATCGAAAGAAGAGTTTGAAGCAACTTATGTAGGGCAATTTACACAAGCTGCGATGCAATCTCAAATGTTTGGACAAGAACTTAACCAAGATGAATTAAAACAGCAGATTATCGAAAGTCTGGTCGGTCAGGAGCTTCTAATTCAGGAAGCAAAAAAAGCTGGTTTTGAAGCCACTGAAGAAGACGTCTCTAAGACGCTTGACGAAATCGTCGCACAATATGGTCTTGGGTCAAAAGAAGAATTCATGACTGCTATAGAAGAACAAGGGATGGACGAGACGGAAGTTATTTCACAGCTGGAGACCCAAGTGAAAGTAGACAAGTTAATCGCAAGAGAGACTGGTGACATTGACCCATCAGAACAAGAGTTAAAAGAATTTTATGAGCAAATTCTTGCACAGCAAGCTCAAATGGGTGCAGATGAGTCAGAAATCCCATCGTTTGAAGACATTAAAAACGAATTGAAAGAACAAATGAAAGTACAAAAACAAAACGAAGCAGCACAAGTGCTTGTTGGCAAACTACGTGAAGAAGCCGACGTAACCATTCACATCTAAACTTTTTTAGAATAGATGTTATGCATTGCTGGAATTAATAAACGCTTAGAGTATATTTCACACTCTGAGCGTTTTCTTTATTATATTGTCTTACTTAATGTACCCTATATCATTTCGGCCTTAGGTAATACGCTGAAATAAGGAACCATTGATATGTGCTTTAATTTTCTATTCATTACGTTGTTTCTTTTGTATAAATTATGAACTATATTTGTATCCTATTAGAGTAATTTTCAGTGACCTATAGCTTGGTCAGCTTGCAAACTTGCCCTGTGTACAAGAGTAACGTCCTCATCGTCAGAACATTCAAATATTAATTTTTTTTAAAAGTGAAGGCTTTTTTGTTGACAAATGCAGTATATTGTTTGAAAATAGTTATCGAATTAGAATTATTATTGATAGATAATTACTGTTTAATTATATTATCTATCTATATAACAATATTTAGGAGGAAGATATTATGTCATTAATTGGAAAAGAAGTATTACCATTCAGTGCAAAAGCATTCAAAAACGGTGAGTTCATCGATGTAACAAACGAAAGCCTAAAAGGTCAATGGAGCATTTTCTGCTTCTATCCAGCAGATTTCACTTTCGTGTGCCCAACAGAGCTTGAAGATTTACAAAACGAGTACGCTACATTAAAAGAACTTGGAGTTGAAGTTTATTCAGTTTCAACAGATACTCACTTTACACATAAAGGTTGGCATGATAGTTCAGAAACTATCGGTAAAATTACATATGGGATGATTGGTGACCCATCACAAACTATTTCTCGCAACTTTGAAGTTTTAGATGAAGAGTCTGGTCTAGCTGATCGTGGAACTTTCATCATCGATCCAGACGGTGTTATCCAAGCTGTTGAAATCAACGCTGGTGGTATCGGTCGTGATGCAAGTATCCTAGTTAATAAAGTTAAAGCAGCACAATATGTTCGTAACAATCCAGGTGAAGTTTGTCCAGCTAAATGGCAAGAAGGCGGAGAAACTCTTAAGCCAAGCCTTGATTTAGTAGGTAAAATCTAAGGAGTGCGATAAATGGTACTTGATCCTGAAATTAGGTCTCAGTTAAATCAATACCTACAACTAATGGAAGGCGATGTATTGCTTAAAGTTAGTTTAGGTTCTGATAAAGTTTCAGATGAAATGGAAGCATTAATCAATGAACTTACATCCATGTCATCTAAAATTAGTGTTCGTAAAACAGAATTAACAAGAACACCGAGCTTTAGTATCAATCGTGTTGGCCAAGAAACTGGCGTTGCGTTTGCAGGTGTTCCTTTAGGACATGAATTCACTTCATTAGTGTTAGCTTTATTACAAGTTAGTGGTAGAGCGCCAAAGGTTGATGAAAGTGTTATTGAGCAAGTGAAAAAGATTAGTGGTGAATACCACTTTGAAACTTATGTCAGCTTAAGTTGTCATAACTGCCCTGATGTTGTACAAGCTCTTAACATGATGAGTGTACTTAACCCTGGTATCACTCACACAATGATTGATGGTGCAGCTTTCAAAGATGAAGTAGAAAATAGAAATGTAATGTCCGTACCTGCCATTTATTTAAACGGTGAATTCTTCGGTGGTGGTCGAATGACCCTCGAAGAAATTCTTGCGAAATTAGGCAGTGGTCCAGACGCGTCAGAACTATCTAATAAAGATCCATATGATGTACTTGTTGTTGGAGGCGGTCCAGCTGGTTCAAGTGCTGCGATCTATGCGGCACGTAAAGGAATTCGTACAGGAATTGTAGCTGAACGTTTTGGTGGACAAGTCCTAGACACGATGAGCATTGAGAACTTTATCAGTGTGAAACATACTGAAGGTCCTAAGCTTGCAGCTAGCCTTGAAGAACATGTAAAAGAGTATGGTATTGATATTATGAATTTACAGCGTGCAAAGAGTATCGAAAAGAAAGATCTTTTTGAGCTTGAACTTGAAAGCGGAGCTGTACTAAAGAGTAAGAGTGTTATTGTTACAACGGGTGCTCGTTGGCGTAATGTTGGCGTTCCTGGTGAACAAGAGTTTAAAAATAAAGGTGTAGCATACTGCCCACATTGTGACGGTCCTTTATTTGAAGGAAAAGACGTTGCGGTTATTGGAGGCGGTAACTCTGGTATTGAAGCAGCAATTGATCTTGCAGGTATTGTAAATCATGTAACTGTACTTGAGTTTAACCCAGAGTTAAAAGCTGACGAAGTGCTACAAAACCGCTTAAACAGCCTTCCAAACGTAACGGTATTAATGAACGTTCAAACAAAAGAAATTACGGGTACAGACAGTGTAAACGGAATTACTTATATTGAGCGTGATACACAAGAAGAAAAACATGTCGAGTTACAAGGTGTGTTTGTTCAAATTGGTCTTGTACCAAATACCGATTGGTTAGAAGGTGTAGTTGAACGTAATCGCATGGGTGAAATCATCGTAGATAAACATGGCTCTACAAGCCTACCTGGTTTATTTGCAGCAGGTGATTGTACCGATAGTGCTTACAATCAGATCATCATTTCTATGGGATCAGGAGCTACTGCAGCTTTAGGAGCTTTCGATTATCTTATTAGAAATTAATAAATGATATATCTTATGAAAAAAGTCGCTTTACTACCTGATGGTAAGTAAAGCGATTTTTTATATGTTGAAATATCTAACTTTTACTTTTTTGGGATGCTGCACTTCATATTTTAAGTATAAGAAACTAACCCTTATTATATTGATCGGATCACGCTATTTTTATCGCTCATATTAAAATAATTATCAATAAACATAGCAGGTTTTTCACAACTTATAATGAATACTATAAGTGCATATCACTTTTTTAAGAAAATAATATTTCTTACATAGGGGGAAATCATGACTAAGCAAAATACATTTACCCACGAATACGCATGTCAATTAGATCAAAAGGATACGTTAGCATCGTACCGAATAGAATTTTATATAAATGAAGGAGTGATCTATTTTGACGGGAATTCACTCGGTCTCTTGTCCAAACGAGCAGAACAAACGTTACTAGATTTGCTTCAATCATGGAAAACGCTTGGGATTGATGGGTGGACAGATGGTGAAAACCCGTGGTTTTATCTATCAGAAACATTAGGCGAGCAGATGGCACCACTCGTCGGGGCAGACGCTGATGAAGTAATAGTAACAGGCTCAACAACGTCTAATCTCCATCAGTTAGTCGCTTCTTTTTTTAAGGCAGATGGTAAAAGAAATAAAATACTCACAGATGACCTCGCCTTTCCAACGGATATTTACGCACTACAAAGTCAGTTAAAACTGCAGGGACTAGACCCCGCAACCCATCTCGTAAAAGTAAAAAGTGCAGACGGTCATACAGTAAACGAGGCTGACATCATTGATGCGATGCGTGAAGATGTGGGGATCATTGTTTTACCAAGCATTTTATACCGAAGCGGTCAAATCTTAAATATGGAAAAGCTGACGAAGGAAGCGCATCAGCGTGGGATTTTAATCGGATTTGATCTCTGTCATTCAATCGGCTCTATTCCTCATCAATTAAGTGAGTGGAACGTTGATTTTGCATTTTGGTGTAATTACAAGCACTTGAACGGAGGACCTGGTGCGGTTGGAGGCTTATATGTTAATAAACGTCATTTTGGTACAGCGCCAGGTCTGGCCGGGTGGTTTAGTTCAAAAAAAGAAAAACAGTTCGACATGGCTCATGAGCTTACACCAGCTGAGCATGCGGGGGCATTTCAAATGGGAACACCTCATGTCTTAAGCACCGCACCATTAATTGGCTCATTGTCGATGTTTAATGAAGTGGGCATGGAAAAAATACGTACGAAGTCATTACAATTAACAGGCTATATGCTAGAGCTTATTGAACAAAAGTTGAAAGGCTATGGTTTTATCGTCAGAAATCCGCTGGATGAATCGACTCGAGGTGGTCATCTCTTTTTGGAACATCCTGAAGCAGCCCGAATTTGTAAAGCTTTAAAGGCTCATAACATCGTCCCGGATTTCCGCTCACCTAATGGCATTCGCCTTGCACCAGTCGCTTTATATAATACGTTTGAGGAAGTTTGGCTGACGGTTGAAAAACTTAAGCAAATTATGGATGATGAAGAATACAAAAAGTTTGAAAATAAACGTGGAGTGGTGGCGTAAATGACGAAAAACACTAGAGCTAATCAAAAACAGTGGATCGATATCTCACAACCTTTAACTAGTGAGGTGGCCCATTGGCCTGAAGATACACCATTTTCGTATGAAGTTAGTTACACAAAAGAACAAACGGGTTCAGTGAACATCGGGAAAATAAAAACAAGCGTTCATATCGGAACTCATATCGATGCTCCATTTCACTTTAGGAATGACGGTGTGAAAGTGCTCGATTTGGACGTTAACGTCTATATTGGTCCTTGTCGGATCATTGATGTAACAGAGCACACGATAATTGATGAACATGTATTGGGTCAATATGATTTAGACAGTGTGACTCGATTACTCCTCAAAACAGCGGTTCCGAATAACCCAATGTCTTTTCCAAAAGAGATTCCTTATTTAACTAGTGGCAGCGCTTCCTATATGAAAGAAAAGGGAATTATTTTAGTTGGCGTTGATGTTCCTTCGGTTGATCCACTTGATAGTAAAGAGCTAGAAGGCCATCATGCTTTGCATGAGAACGGAATACATATTTTAGAAAATGTCATGCTTGATCAGGTTGAACCTGGTGATTATGAGTTGATTGCTTTACCGCTGCCATTAAAAGAAGCAGACGGAAGTCCTGTTCGAGCCGTCATACGATCAATTTAAGTATAGAAAAAATAAGAGGTTTTTATGGAGGATTGTGTAGATGGATAAAAAAGATAAAAAAAACTACTCAACAACAGAGACTGAACAAAACATTCATACAGATTTTACAAACAATATGACGTACGGGGAATATTTACAGCTTGATCAAATCTTAGCTAGTCAGGATCGTCTATCGGATCACCATGACGAAATGCTGTTTATCGTCATTCACCAAGTCAGTGAATTATGGATGAAGCTTATTTTACATGAATTACACGCGGCCATTGAATCGATTGAAAGAGACGATTTACAGACATCCTTTAAACAACTGGCAAGGGTGTCTAAAATTCAGTCACAAATCATTCAAGGGTGGGATGTCTTATCAACTTTAACGCCATCAGAGTATATGGAGTTTCGAGACTTCTTAGGGCAAGCGTCTGGTTTCCAGTCGTTTCAATACCGTAAGATCGAGTTTGCACTCGGATATAAAACCGATCATGTTTTAAAAATTTATAAAAAAGATCCTAAACTTTATGCAGATCTCGAAAAAGCATTTAAGGCACCAGGTCTTTATGATGTTGCGATCAAGCAACTAGCTAAAGCTGGTTTTACCATCCACCCAGAGGTGCTTAACCGAGATTACTCTACACCATATGAAGAAGATAAATCCGTCCGCGCTGCATGGTTAGCTGTATACCAGGACGTAGAACAACACTGGGATTTATACCAGCTCGCTGAAAAGCTCATCGATATTGAAGACTCGCTTCAACAATGGCGGTTCCGTCACATGAAAACGGTGGAGCGCATTATTGGCTTTAAAACAGGAACAGGTGGCTCGTCTGGAGTTAATTATTTGAAAAAAGTGCTAGACCAACGCTTTTTTCATGAATTGTGGGATTTACGAACGGAATTATAAGGTCATGATAGAAGGAGAAAGACCGCATTTTGCGGTCTTTTTGGTTTTTGTATGGTGTCGGAGAAAAATATGATGGACTATTTGATATAAAGATTATTACTTCCAAAATTATACTTAAATTTGTAAAATACGAGTTTTATAGAATTAATAAGCACATAATATTTGCAATAATTGTTAAAATACTGTTTTAAAACGTTGATTAGTACGAAAGAATACCAATATATTCAATTAAACGGTTATAAAGTAGAGTTTAGTCCAGCAGATTCCTAGTTTCTGTAAGAAATCCGTTCTAAATCAGCTTTTAATGAGTAAAAGTTCCAGTTCCTGGAAGGTCTCTGTTCTAAATCAGCTTTTTTATTAGCACAAGCCCCAGTTCTTGTAAAGGGGACGTACTAAAGTAGGCTTTAATTGAAATCAATTGAGGCGACTTCAATATCAAACATTGTGATAAATGACACATCGAAAATTCCGCCACTATTATATCTTCATGGTAGCTGGTACTTAGTGTTAAAGTTTTGTATACACACGAGTCGCCCAAAGGGTAAGGAAAGCTTTCGAAAAAGTAAAGGAGCACATGATTAAGAAAAATGTTCAAAGAATAGCAATATTTTTTGTGAAACTATTCACAATATCTTTAAATCTTAAGCGTATTTTTACTTTAAGAGTAGTAAGTTCCAATGAAATTTATAAAAGGAGACGGATATAACATGAGAATTCAACCATTTTTGATTTTTATTGGCGTTGCATTATTGATCATTATTCTAATAGGATGTTCGACTAATGACGAGAGCACAGCTGTAAGCACCGATTCAAAAGTAGCTGAAACCGAGTTAATCGAAATTGCTTCGTTTGTTTTGGAAGGGTGTACGGGTTGTGACAATGCAAAAGACGTCCTAGTAGAATTACAAGAAGAATTTACAGATTTGAATTTTATAGAGTATAACGTAGTGAATGATGTAGATGTTGTAAATTATTTTGGAGTAAAAGAACATCCGACAGTATTATTTTTAAATAGTAATGGCGAGGAGTTAATGCGGTTAGAAAAAGAATCAGATATTAATTATTACAGGGAAGCGGTTGATTATTTGAAAACAAACGAGGTTGATCCTATCGTACCTCAAAATAACTCCAATCAAGAAAGCAGCTTACTCATTTCCATTTTTGCTGTGGATGAAGCTGATGGATCATACTTAGAGATTCCTAGGTTTGTTAAATATAACTCTGAAGTTCGCTACCCGCGTATTTCTGCAATTCAAGAGCTTCTAGCAATCAAAACAGAATTACCAGATCACGTAATAAGCCCAATACCAGATGACGTTGAATTTGTTCAGATCGGCGGGGCAGATGGAGTGACTATCGTTACCCTGTCTAATGATTTCGAGCAATATTTAGGAACTACTATAGGACAGCAAACGGAAGATTTAATGGCACTCACGCTGCTTTCGTTTGACGGTGTAGAAAACGTTCGAATTGTTACTGAAACGTATAAGGGAGATATCCTTACAGAGGAATTATTAATCAAGAAAAAATCTGACAATCAAAAATTCTTATTTGAACATGATGATGATGAATGGATGCCTATCATCGGTGTTGATGAATACAACACCAATATTTTACACCAAGATGATTTAGAAAAAATCCCTTGTTTTTGTGGCTGTGGAGCAGTCGGTCATACAAGTAATCACAACTGTTTCTTTGTGTACAATGAAAATGGACAAAGAATACTAGAAAAGCACGGGGAGTATTGTCAAGTTTGTTTGGATTTAACTAGAATTTACGTAGAAATGAAAAACGACGGAAAGACTATTCACGAAATAAGAGGATATATTGATGGGCAGTTTGCGGATTATATCCCGACAGAAACACCACATCCTTAAATTAAAGAATTAAAGAGGGTAGCTATTAAGAGATGAATAACATTCTATCTCTATTAGCTACCTTTTTTTGTGAAGCTGGCTTTCTTTTTAAATCCACTGCAGTCTGGTAAGTAAAGAATTTTAAAAAAATTTTTATATAAAAATATTTGACCCTATTTTTAAAAGTTGATAAAAAACAGCGTTAGCATAGGGATTATGATAGAAAATCAGCTAGAAAACTTTAACAATGTAAAGAATTTAAGCGGTAATGTAAGCGCTTGCAATACCTAGAAATATTTACTATCATTCGAATTAAAGTGCGCTTTATTAGAATTTTCAGTAAATGATGGGAGGTTTTTATACCTATGGCTAAAAATGTTTTTGAAGTAAACAAACAGACAGAGAATGAAGTTTTTCCAGTAGAAAGTATTCATCACATTGAGTTATATGTTGGAAATGCGAAGCAAGCGGCTTATTTTTACTGCAACGCATTTGGTTTTCAAATTACATCTTACCGAGGCCTGGAAACTGGGAGTCGAGACCTCGTTTCATATGTCCTGCAGCAAGAAACCATCCAGTTAGTTGTGACTGGATCGTTAACAGCTGATACGGAAGTGGCTTCTTTTGTAAAACTACATGGTGACGGCGCAAAAGACATTTCTTTAAAAGTGTCTAGTGTCGATCAAGCCTATGAAGGTGCGATTAAGCGTGGTGGGATCCCTATTCGTGTTCCGTGGATTGAAAAAGATGAAAACGGGTCCGTGAAAAAAGCGATTATCGGAACTTACGGTGATGCAATTCATACATTAATTGAGCACATTGATTACAAAGGTAGCTTCCTACCAGGCTATCAACCATATGAAGGTAAAAATCATTCTACACCGACTGGGCTTGTTGGGATCGATCATGTTGTTGGAAATGTAGAGAGCATGGAAGAATGGACATCGTATTATGAGAAAGTGTTTGGGTTCCAAGTTTTAAAGCATTTTGATGATGAGGATATTTCTACAGATTATTCAGCACTAATGTCAAAAGTCATGACGAATGGAACTGGACGAATTAAGTTCCCAATTAATGAACCTGCTGAAGGAAAGCGTAAATCACAAATCCAAGAATACTTAGATTTTTATAATGGACCTGGTGTTCAGCATTTAGCACTGCTCACAAATGATATTATAGCGACGGTAAAAGCACTACACGAGAACGGGATTGAATTTCTCGATACGCCTGCTACGTACTACGAGGATTTAAGTGCTAGAGTTGGAAACATCGATGAAGATTTAAAGAAACTTCAAGAGCTTAGTATTTTAGTAGATCGTGATGATGAAGGATATTTGCTACAAATTTTTACAAAACCAATTGTTGATCGGCCAACGCTTTTCATTGAAATTATTCAGCGAAAGGGAGCTAGAGGTTTCGGCGAAGGAAATTTCAAAGCGCTCTTCGAATCAATTGAACGTGAACAAGAACGCCGTGGAAACATTTAATTATTAGATAAAAGAGAGAAAAAGAAGGGGTCATAAAAGGAGGACTATATTCGTCAAGGATGAGGGAGTATTTGTGAAAAGTTAATAAATAGGAATTGTAACCTCACTAGATGCTCCCCTAATTATCTTACATCTACTAAAGGAGGGAGGAAAACATGGCAGAAGAGAGTCACAGTGCTAGTAATGAATACCTATATTCTAGCGCTCGATCCTATTTCTCTAATCTAATCGATTATGCAGGATTGTTCCCACCTGCACAATTACCATTGGAGCAAGCCATTCAAAATTATGCAGTCTATCAAACGTGTAAAGATGCGTGGATGCTTGGCCATTTCGTCATTCCCGTAAGTCGATTGGCTGAACTTGATCCATATGTGTCTCTGTTTACTAAAAAAAGACCTCTCTGTATTTCAGCGATTGGTCAGAGAAGTGTCGATAGTAAAAACTGTTTAGAGCTACTGGCTTCTGATTTGGAGTTGATCCGATCTTTTTGTAATCGCCACGGGGAAGCTGTAAATGTCAATGTGTTTGAGCTTCCACTTCCGCCTATTCATCTAACCCGGCAATTGCTTGAGGGAATTTCAAAGGCGACTACTAAGAATAGTTTACAAGTGTTTTGTGAGGTGACCGTGCCGTTTAACGAAACATGGAAACAGCAAATGCTCTTAACGTTGAATGAAATTGCCATCCATAATCATAAAAGCGCTGCACAACTTGGGTTAAAATTACGCACAGGTGGTTTGACTGCCAATGCTTTTCCGATACCTCATCAGGTTGCGACAGTTCATCAGGCGTGTACAGAGAGGGCAATTCCGCAAAAGTTTACAGCGGGTTTGCATCATCCAATTCGAATGTACCGTGAAGAAGTCAAAACAAAAATGCACGGGTTTTTAAATGTGTTTACAGCTGGGATGCTTGCCAGAACGAAGAAAATAGATTTCGAGACAATTATTGAAATACTTTCAGATGAAGCCGCTGAACATTTCATTTTTACAGACGAGGGAATTTGTTGGAAGAACCATTTAGTTACTATAAAAGAGATTGAGCAACTACGTGAAACTGCACTTTATTCTTTTGGGAGCTGCAGCTTTGATGAACCGCGTGAAGAGTTGCGAGCGCTGCAAATTTTACTAGGATAGGAGGGGCTTTATTCAATGATGAAGTCTTTTATTCATGTCGAACCTGAATCACACTTTTCGATTCAGAACTTACCATATGGTGTTTTCAGGCCTGTAAAAGGTGGAAAGCCCCGCATAGGAGTCGCAATTGGGGAGTACATTTTAGATCTTTCTGTGATAGAAGGTGCTGGGTTATTAAAAGTTACGGGTCTCATCCAAGATGGAATATTCGCTCAACCTACTCTTAATGCATTCATGGCGTTAGGAAAGGATGTTTGGTCAAAAGTACGCGGGCGAATTCAACAGTTGTTGAGCGAAGAGGAAGCGACATTACGAGATCATCTGGCTCTCCGTGATGCAGCAATACTTAAAATGAGTGATGTAGAACTTCTACTACCTGCTCAAATCGGTGATTATACCGACTTTTACGCTTCTAAAGAACATGCAACGAATGTTGGAACGATGTTTAGAGGAAAAGAAAATGCCCTCATGTCGAACTGGACACATTTACCTGTCGGTTATCACGGCAGATCGAGCTCTGTCGTCATTAGTGGGACGGATATCCACCGACCAAAAGGACAGATGAAGCCAAAGGATGCGGATGCACCCATTTTCGGACCAAGTAAACAACTCGATATTGAGCTAGAAATGGGTTGGTTTATCGGTCCTGGTAATGAACAGGGGAAACCGATTGCTGCAGCTCATGCAGAAGAGCAAATTTTTGGTCTCGTGTTAGTGAATGATTGGAGTGCCCGTGACATCCAAGCATGGGAATATCAACCGCTAGGACCGTTTCTATCAAAAAGTTTTGCAACTTCCATCTCTCCTTGGGTCGTTCCACTCGAAGCTCTTGAACCATTTCGAGTAGACGGTCCAAATCAGGACCCAACACCATTACCGTATCTTCATAAAAATAAAGCAAGTACATTTGATATCCATCTTGAAGTCCATCTTAAGGGAAAAGACATGGAACAATCTCAAAAGATTATTTCTACAAATTTTAGCTACCTTTACTGGAGTATGGCACAGCAAATTAGCCATCATACAGTAGCGGGCTGTAATTTACGACCTGGTGATTTACTAGCATCTGGCACGATCAGTGGCTCAAAAAAAGAAGAGCGTGGATGTTTACTAGAATTGACTTGGAGGGGTTCTGAACCGATCAAGCTAACTAACGGTGAACAAAGAGTTTGGTTGGAGGATGAAGATGAGATTACAATGACAGGCTGGTGCCAAGGGGACGGCTATCGAGTCGGGTTTGGAGAACTAACAGGCCGCATTCTTCCAGTTATAGACTAATATACTACTACAAATACCAAGTCATAGAAGGAGGGTTTGACTGTGCCATTTTATAAACAAATGGGGGAAATACCCAGAAAGCGTCACACGATGTTTAAGAAGGAAGATGGTTCGCTCTATCGTGAGCAAGTGATGGGTACTAAAGGTTTTTCAGGTATCCAATCGATCTTATACCACCACCATCCACCAACGAGTATCGTTAAGTCGGAATTGTTACAAGAATGTGATGTTCATTATGAGGGCCAAAGTGACCTTTCGCATCGCCATTTTTATTCTCATCAATATTCGGAACAGACCGATGCTGTTATGGGCAGGCACTATTTATTAGGAAATGAAGATGTCCTCATTGGTGTCGTTAATCCAACTGAGCCGATGGATTTCTTCTATCGAAATGGAGACGGAGATGAAGTGTTGTTTGTTCATTATGGCACTGGTAAGGTCGAGACGATGTTCGGTACCCTTAGCTATAAACCTGGCGATTATATCGTTATCCCAATTGGAACGATTTATCGCGTCGTTCCAGATGAAGGCGACGCAAAGTTCTTAGTCATTGAAACGAACAGCTGGATTACAACACCGAAACGATACCGAAATGTGCATGGACAACTACTCGAGCACAGCCCTTTTTGTGAGCGCGATATTCATGGACCCGAAAAGTTAGAAACACATGTCGACCAAAATGAATACGAAGTAAGAACGAAATCTAGAGGATTTATGCATGCTCATATGTTTAATCATCACCCGTTAGATGTCGTTGGGTGGGACGGGTATTTGTTTCCGTATATTTTTAATGTCGATGACTTTGAGCCGATCACAGGGCGTATCCACATGCCTCCTCCGATACACCAAACATTTGAAGGAAATAATTTTGTCATATGTTCATTCGTTCCTCGAATGTATGATTATCACCCAGAAGCAATTCCAGCTCCATATTACCATAGCAACGTGAACAGTGATGAAGTTCTTTATTATGTAAAAGGTAATTTCATGAGCCGCAAAGGTATCAGTAAAGGCTCGATGACTCTACATCCATCTGGCATTCCACACGGGCCGCATCCTGGAAAAATTGAGGCGAGTATCGGTAAAAAAGAAACACTCGAATTAGCTGTGATGATCGATACGTTCCGACCACTTCGCGTCGTCAAACAAGCCCAAAACTATGAAGATAAAGATTATAAATATAGCTGGAAATAAGATATACGTGGAGTTGGACTGGTCAAGGTGTTAATTAGCTGTCTAACTCCTTGAGTTTGAGTGAAATTTGGTGTGGGTATCGGGGAAAACTCTTGATTTAGTGGTGGAGTTTTCGATTTAGCTGCGTAAACTTTTGGATTTATCGGCGTAACTTTCACTTTTATCGGCGCAATTTTCATTATATCGGCGAAACATCGATTATTTAACCCCAACATGGGATTTAGAGTTAATGCAAAATTCGATTATTAACCCGAAATACGCAGTTTATGATCCGAATTTTCGTTTTATGATCCGAACCGTGCAGGTTATGATCCGAATTTTCGATATATGATCCAAACTATTAAGTTTATGATCCAAAGCTCTATATATGGCCTGAGTTTATAATTTTTAAAAACACTGAAACTAATTAATCTCCCAATAGATTGGCACGCCGCATTTCCCTTTTAATAACCTCTAACCTCTCTCTCAACTAAAACGTGAAGCATAAAATTATGCTACTAGCTAAAATAATAAAAATGAGCACAAACTCAGGTGTAAACACTCCGACGTGGAAATTAATCCTAATAACATCTACAATGAAAAATGAGTGTGGAAAAATATATTGCAATAACAGGAGGTTCACAGTGGAAAAGTTAACAGAACAAGAAATTCAAAAGTTTTTAGAAGCGAATCAAGATTGGAATGTAGTCGATGAAAAGTGGATTGAGCGAAAGTATCGTTTTAAATCTTACTTAAACGGAGTCGACTTTGTACAAGAAATTGCAAAAGTGTCAGAGGAAATCAATCATCATCCATTCATCGGGATTGATTATAAATTAATTCGTGTAAGGCTATCTTCATGGAAAGAAAATGGCATTACCGCTTTAGATACAAAACTAGCAAATCAATATGACGCCATCTATGAAACAATTAAAAACAATTGACATATTTCTATTAACCCGATATGTTATAATAGTATAACGCTTTAACGCTAAAAAGCGTTAGGGTGTGTTTCAGAAGGGTGTGTGAATTTAAATGGCAACGAGAAAGGTCCCAAAACATTTACGAAAGTATACTATAGAGCAAAATTATGAAAGTTATACTGCGATAAATCATGCAGTGTGGCGTTATGTTATGCGCCAAAATCATCATACGTTCAAAGATTTAGCGCATGAAGCATATACAGAAGGTTTAAAAGCTTCAGGGATTTATACAGAAAGAATTCCTGATGTTAGTGAAATGAATCAATGTTTAGCTCCTTTTGGATGGGGTGCAGCAACGATTGATGGTTTTATTCCTGGAGTTGCGTTTTTTGAGTTCCAAGCAAATGGGATCTTACCTGTTGTTGCAGAAATCCGAAAACTAGAAAACATCCAATATACACCAGCTCCTGATATGATTCATGAAGCTGCTGGGCATGCGCCCATTCTTTGTAACGAGAAATACTCTGAATATGTAAAGTTATTCGGTGAAATTGGTAAAAAAGCTATTGCTACAAAAGAAGAACATGATGTATTTGAGGCTGTTCGTCATTATTCAAACCTCCTTGAAAAAGGGGTTGCAACAGAGGCTGAAATCGAAGCGGCAAAGCAGCAAATTGATGAGAAAACAAAATTAATCAGCGGGGTATCTGAAGCAGAGAGGATCGGACGTTTATACTGGTGGACTGTTGAATATGGATTAATTGGTACACTAGAAGATCCTAAAATTTACGGTGCAGGGTTACTTTCATCTGTTTCTGAAGGTGGCAATATTTTAAGTCCTGATGTCAAAAAAGTTCCGTTTGATTTAGAAACGATCATTAACACGAGCTTTGATATTACAAAACCACAACCACAGCTTTTCGTTTGTGAAAATTTTGAGCAATTAATTGCTGGCCTTCAGGAATTTGCTAAAGAAATGGCGTTTATGAAGGGCGGTAAAGAGGGCTTAGAAAAAGCAATCCAATCAGCTAACGTAGCAACAGCCGTATTTAGCTCTGGGTTACAAGTCACTGGGATTATTCATGATATGATGACAGACGACAATAATGAACCTATCTATATAAAAACACTAGGACCAACTGCTTTAGCATATAAAGACCAGCAACTTAATGGGCATGAAACAAACACTCATCAAGAAGGATTTAGTGCTCCAGTTGGAAAATTAAAGGGGATAAATCAACCGCTAGAAGTGTTAAGCGACAGCGAGCTAATCGCATTAGGAATTGTTGTTGGACAAAATTGTGAGCTTCAATTTGAAAGCGGTGTTGTCGTTAAAGGTAAGGTTAAACAAGTTGTTAAAGAAGAAAATAACATTGTCCTCATTTCTTTCAAGGGTTGCTCTGTCACCTACGGAGAGCAAGTATTGTTTGATCCAGAGTGGGGCATGTACGATATGGCTGTTGGAGAAAAGATCACTTCTGTGTTCGCTGGAGCAGCTGACGGTGAAGCGTACTATTCGGATGCTGAAGACACAAGCAGCGATATTACACATAACCAGGAACAATCAGAACTGGATGCTTTATATCAAACAATTCGTGATATTAGAGCAGGTATTGAAGAAAATCCAACCACTGCGATTGAAAAAGTAGTGGAAGAGCTCAATACACAGTATCCGAAAGATTGGTTATTAAGATTAGAAGTTGTAGAGGTACTTCATCAAAATCAGTGGTTACCAGAGTTAGAAAAAGAGATCATTACTCATTTACAAAAGCTTGGTGAAGACAATCCAGAATTAAAGGCTCTTATTGAAAATGGTTTAAGAATATATAAAAAAGTAATATAAACGCTTCTAATTTTCAATTCTAGATAATCCTCATTAAAAGAAAATAAGACATAGAGCTGTGAACTCTATGTCTTATTTTCTTTTTTGATTTATGATCTTCTAGAGTATGTTAATCGTGTACATGACCCACCGAATATTTTTAATATCCTTTGTTAATGTTGAATGTACGCATCTTGTGAAAATGATATATCCATCCATTTTTTTCCTACATTTTAGAATATTTGCAGTAAAATTCTTAAAGAAAATAAAAAAAAGGTTATAAAAAACATAATACCTCGATGTTTAGTAGAAAAAATTTTGGCATAGATATTGCATTTGAAAAATAGAAAATATTAAAACTTCTAAACAACTTGGCATCAGACTACTAAATGATGTAAGCGTTTTCTTCTAAAACATAATTAGAGGGGGAGTAACCATCAATTATAAAATGCTGAACTTGCAACTTATGGTTTGTATCGATTTCACTTAGATAGTTTTAAATTTTCAAGTCTTAATGGCGTCTAGTGAACGCATGAAACACCTTTAATATGTTTTAACCCTATGTAAAACGAGGAGTGGTATAAACTATGGGAAAAATGAAAGCTGCTGTTTATTATGGTCCACGCGATATTAGAGTTGAGAATGTAGATATTCCAGAAGTAGGGCCAACAGATATTTTGTTGAGGGTAGATGCATGTGGAATTTGTGGCTCAGATGTTCATAGTTACGGAACTGGATTATATATTAAAAAAGGGCAAATTATGGGACATGAATATTCTGGAGAGGTTGTTAAAGTTGGTAGGGAAGTAAAAGGGATTGAAGTTGGACAAAGAGGAACTGCTTTTCATTCAGGAGTATGTGGAACTTGTTATTGGTGTCAAAAAGAACAATATACATTATGTCCACAATTATTTGAAGGTTCAACGGGATATGGGCTACCTGGTGCTTTTGCTGAATATATTAAAATTACAAATGCACAGACAGGCTTAAGTTTTCATCCGATTCCAAATGATATGGATAAGTTTACTGCAGCAACCATTGAACCTGTTGGTGTCGCTGCATATACAGTCAATCAATGTAATCCACAGCCAGGTGATAAAGTCGTCGTATTAGGGGCAGGTTTAATAGGAAATGCAGTGATGCAAGTGTTTAAAGCGAAAGGGATTGAAACAGTCGTTGTAACGGAAGTATCAGAACCTAGACTTGAATTAGCTAAACAATTAGGGGCAACCGAGACCATTAATGCGGCAAAAGAAGATGTTTTACAAAGAGTAAAAGACTTGGTCGGGGTTGGGCGTTACCACTTTAATGAAGGAGCAATGGCAGATATCGTTGTTGATGCAGCAGGCGCACCAGCAGCAGTAGAGCAAACCTTTGAGATTGTACGTAGTGGTGGGGTAATTGCTTTTGTAGGATTACCAGAGAAAAAAGCTTCCATTGATACTACTAAAATTGTCCACAAGGCACCTAAAATCCTTGGTTGTTTAGGAGGAGATTTGAAAGAAGCTGTAGATCTTTTAAGTTCTAAAAAAGTTCAAACAAATCCTTTAATCACTCATGTATTCCCAATTGATCATGCCAAGGAGGCGTTTGAAACACAAATGAAGGCTAACGAATCGGTAAAGGTAATGATTGAATACTAGGTTGCAAATGGAGGAAATCACACACAAATATAAGAAAAAATTCATTGCCATTATTACTAGATCAGGAAGTGGTCAGGAGAAAGCGCCGCGAAGTTATTTGCAAACGAAGGAGCTAAAGGAGTAACATGTTGTGACGCTTATACTGCTCGAAGGGAGGAACAATTATTTTACTAGAGTGTTGGCATCAAATTATCGGAAATATGTTTTTTTGCAGCTAAAAGTGTCAATCAATAATGTATACCCACCCCAATAATATTCAGATTATTCCGAATGTATTTCTTGATTTTATAACCTTATTAGGAGAGTGATTTGAAAATGGCTGAAATTTATAAAAAAGAAATAAATATTAAAAGCTATGATAAAGGATTTTTAGTTAATTTGTTAAAAACCATGGTAAAAATTAGGTTATTTGATGAAAACTTAATTCGTTTAATGCAAGAAGGTAAAGTATCAGGTTTTTATCATTCTGGGATCGGCTCTGAAGGTCTATCAGCAGGCTCTATTAATATGTTACGTGATAGTGATGTCATTTTTTACAATCATAGAGGATGTAATCAAAAAATCGCTAAAGGAGTTCCACTTTCAAGACTATACGGAGACTTTCTAGGAACAACACATGGAACCACAAGAGGTCTTGGTGCCGGTATCGTTCATAGCGCAGACCCCTCTAAAGGTGTTTTAGGACAGTGTGGAACAATAGGTTCACAGTTTAATATTGTAGTTGGTACAGGATATGCATCCAAAGTAAAGAAAACAGATGATGTTAGCGTTTGTTATTTTGGAGATGGAGCAGCCTCAAGAGAACCGCTTCATGGGTCATTAAATTGGGCAAGTATTTACAAATTACCAATTGTTTATATATGCGAAAATAACCAGTATGCAATTTCTAGCCATTATAAAGAAACACACGGAATCAGAGAACATATTGCTGATTGGGCTTACGGTTATGGTATTCCTAATTATGTTGTTGATGGAAATGATGTGCTTCTAATGCATGAAATTACAAAGGAAGCTGTGGAAAGGGCAAGAAGAGGAGAAGGTCCAACGTTTATTGAAGCAGAAACGTTCCGTCATAGAGGACATTATGAAGGTGATCCGTATGATTACGTTAATCCTGAAGAATTAAAATATTGGAAAGAAGAGCGTGATCCGATTAATAACTTCAAACGTGATTTATCACAAGCAGGAATTATGAACGAAAGCGAAATCGAAAAAATGGAAAATGACATTCAAAATGAAATACTTGAAGCGATTGATTTAGCAGCATCAGAACCTGTACCAGGACGTGAAAGAATTTATGAAGGACTATTTTCATAAGAGGGGGAAAATTTTCTATGACTAAAATTACGATGCGTCAAGCAATTATAGATGCAATGCAGGAAGAAATGGCACATGACGAGTCAATGGTTGTGTTTGGAGAAGATGTTGCTAAATTTGGTGGAGCATTTAGTATGACAAAAGGATTATATGAAGAATTTGGAGGAGTAAGAGTATTTGATACTCCTATTACGGAATCAACTATTGTAGGAGCAGCTTTAGGTCTAGCACTTTCTGGACTTCGCCCTGTACCTGAACTTCAATTTGGAGACTTTGTCGGCGTAGCATTTGATGAAATCTATAATAAGCTAGGTAAATGGAAATGGATGCACGGTGGTACCATGCAGGTGCCTGTTACATTAAGATTACCTATTGGAATAGCTGGAGGAGCAGGACCAGAACATTCTCAAAGTCCACAAGCTTTGTTTATGCATGCACCTGGTTTATACATTGCAATACCATCTACTCCATATGAAGCAAAAGGGCTGTTAAAAACAGCGATTCGAGATAATAACCCAGTGCTATTCTTTGAACATAAGATGTTATATGACATGAAAGGTGAAGTACCTGATGAAGAATATTTCATTCCTTTAGGAAAAGCAGATATTAAACGTGAAGGAACAGATGTCACAATTATTGCTACAGCCCTTCAAGTTCATACTGCACTAAACGCAGCAAAAGAATTAGAAAAAGAAGGGATAGACGTAGAAGTAGTGGACCCGAGAACATTAGCTCCACTTGATAAAGAAACAATTTTAGGTTCTGTAAGAAAAACAGGACGGGTAATTGTTGTCCATGAAGAGCCTAAAACAGGAGGAATGGGAGCAGAAATTACGGGGATTATTGGAGAAGAAGCATTATTTGATTTACAAGCTCCTTTCCGCAGAATTGGTAGTCCTGATGTTCCAATTGCCCAAAATATTCATTTAGAACAATTTTACCGTCCAAGTGAAGAACAAATCATCGAGACAGTTAAAGAATTAATGGAATACTAGAATTTATTTTGAATAGTAAATGGCATTTACTAAATGGTTTTGTATTTCACGCCAAGTATATTGGAAAATCAATATTGGTCTATAAGTAAAGATGGAGGTATTTTATGAAATTAAAAGACAGAGTTGCTATAATTACTGGTGCTGGAAGTGGTCAAGGAAAAGCTTCTGCAAAATTATTTGCAAACGAAGGCGCTAAAGTTGTTATCGTAGAGTGGAATGAAGAAAATGGGAAAAGTGTAGAGCAAGAGATTATACAAGATGGCCATGAAGCTTTATTTATAAAAACTGACATTTCAAAAGAAGAAGATGTCATTAATGTTGTTCAACAAGTTATGGACACATATGGAAAAATTGATATTTTATTTAACAATGCTTCAGTCGGATTTTCCGCACGATCTAAATACAAAATGGCTCAGGTACAAGATACACCGCTAGAAGATTGGAATAGTATAATCGGAATTAACCTTAATGGGGCATACTTAATGTGTAAACATATTTTGCCAATCATGATCAAGCAAAAAGGGGGAAATATCATTAATAATTCCTCTATGAATGGTTTAATCGGTGTAACTGGAGCAGATGCTTACACCGCAGCAAAAGGTGGAGTAGTTGCATTAACTAGAGTTATGGCTGTCGATAATGGTAAACACAATATTCGTGTTAATTGTATTTGTCCAGGTGCCATAGATACACCAATGATTGCGGAAGTATTAGAGGATGCAACGGTAGCTAAAAATTTTGCAGCTGGACCATTAGGAAGGGTTGGAAAACCAGAAGAAATTGCTACGGCAGCTTTATTTTTAGCATCCGATGATTCTAGTTATATCACAGGATTAATAATGCCAGTTGATGGTGGATGGAGTGCCGTATAACATATTGTAAACCTCTTAGATTCATATTTGATAGACCTATAAAAGTCGTAAGTCAGGTGCAATACTTGATTTCGACTTTTTCTTTTTGTCCCATTGTATTTTCAAAAATAAGAAGAATTGCAATAAAATTCTTATACAAAATAAAAAAGTATAAAAAATCTTAAAAAAAGCTTACTGAAACTACTAATCTTGGTTTGGCATGGATATTGCAATAGTACTAGTAAGAAATATTTAATCGATCTACCTTTATAAAATAATTTTCAACCCTAGCTCAATAATAATTTAAATAATTATATCTAGGTCTATATCTATTTATAGCCACAGTAATGAAAGCGCATACAAAACAGTTTGATGAAGGAGGTGCTTAAACATAAAAAAGGTGACCATTTACTTTAGTACGTTGAACTGTTATCAAACGAAAAGATCTAAACTTTAAAAAAAGGAGGGGATATTGTGGGAACTGTACTGGAAGTCCAAGATCTGCGAGTAGGTCGAGGGAGTAAGGATAAGTTTACAGCTATTTTAGAAAATGTAAGTTTTAAAGTAAAGCATGGAGAATCTTTAGCAGTTGTAGGAGAAAGCGGTTGTGGAAAAAGTATGACGGCATTATCGATCATGGGATTGCTTCCTCCAAATATAGAAGTTGGATCTGGTCACATTCAGTTTGACGAACAGGATTTAACGAGATTATCGACTCGGGAAATGAACAGCATCCGTGGTAAAGACATTTCTATGATTTTTCAGGAGCCAATGACATCACTAAACCCTTCTTTCACCATTGGCAATCAACTAGCAGAGGTGTACAAATATCATTCGAATTATACAGTACAAGAGATTAAAGAACACTCCATTGAAGTACTTAAAAAAGTACGAATTCCTGACCCTGAAGAAAAATTAGATGTATATCCGCATCAGTTGTCTGGAGGAATGCGACAACGTGTAATGATAGCGATGGCATTAGCTTGTAATCCCAAAATACTCATTGCTGATGAACCAACAACAGCTTTGGATGTTACAATTCAAGCTCAAATTTTAGATCTCTTAAACGAAATACAAGAAATAGAGAAAATGACAATCATCATGATTACACACGATCTTGGAGTTGTTGCTGAAACGTGCCATCGGGCAGTTGTTATGTATGCTGGACAGGTGATTGAAGAAGGAAGTGTAGAGGAGATATTCGATTCACCGCATCATCCGTATACGAGAGGTTTGATGTTATCTGCGCCGAGATTAGGGGATAGGAAAGAGAAGCTCCATGTTATTCCTGGTTCTGTACCAGATATTGATAATATGCCAAATGGCTGTCGTTTTGCTCCACGATGTGAATTTGTGACGAACATTTGCCGAGAAGAACCACCTGTACTTGAAGAGATTGGAAAGGAAAGGAGGGTTCGTTGTTGGAACAAACTATAGACAAAAAAGGAATGATGGCTTCAGATAAAGTCGATGAAAATCAATTATTAGTCGTAAAGGGCTTAAAAAAGTATTATCCCGTAAAAAATGGTTTTTTTGGTGGTGCGACAAAAACCATTAAAGCAGTGGACGGGGTAAACTTCGAAGTCAAAAAAGGTGAAACATTTAGCATTGTAGGAGAATCTGGTTGCGGAAAAAGTACCACTGGGATGTGCCTAAATCACTTAATTAGCCCTACTTCTGGTGAAATATACTTTAACGGTAAGACGTTTAAAAACAGTAAAAATAAAGAAATTAAAGAGCTACGGCGACAAATGCAAGTCATCTTCCAAGACCCATATAGTTCCTTAAATCCAAAACATACGATTAAAAGAATTATTAGTGAGCCATTAGTAATTAATCGTATGGGTTCCAAGTCAGAAATAGAAGACAGAGTGAGATCACTCATTAGCTTGGTCGGTTTAGGGGAGCACCATCTTAACAGATATCCCCACGAACTATCAGGTGGACAAAAGCAACGAATTGGTATCGCTCGGGCACTAGCACTGAACCCAGAATTAATAATTTGTGATGAACCCGTTTCTGCATTAGATGTATCCATTCAATCTCAAATATTAAATTTATTTGAAGAGCTACAAGAAAAATTAAACTTAACGTACATTTTTATTTCCCATGATTTAAGTGTCGTTGAACATATAAGTGATCGAGTAGCAGTCATGTATTTAGGAAAAATAGTTGAACAAGGAACAAGAGAAAAAATCTTTTCTAACCCGCAACATCCATATACTCAAGCCCTATTATCTTCTGTTCCAATAGCAGATCCAAAGTTAAAAAAGTCGAAAAATCGAATAATTCTTAAGGGAGATCCGCCGAGTCCAAAAAATCCGCCAAAGGGTTGTCATTTTCATACACGTTGTCCCTATAAAGTCGATGCATGTGAAGCTTCTTATCCTGTGATGAAAAAAGTTAGCGAAGGACATCAGGCTGCTTGTCACTTATTAACTTAAAAGTCTTCAGCTATAAACTATTAACTTTGTTTGACTTTCATATTAGGTCTTGCCAAAGAGTTAACAGTTCAAGCATCATGAAGAGATTTTCAAGCGTAATAGAAATCATAACTCTAATTCGGAAGCTAGTATTCTATGATTTTTAAGAAAATTAACAATATAAGGGGGCTTTAAAATGAAAAAAACAAAAGGGTTAAACAAGTTACTTGTATTATGCTTCAGTTTAATTTTTATACTTGCAGCATGTACAACTACTCAAACTGAGACTTCTCCAAGTAATGATTCGACGGATACCTCAACTACTGAAGAAAGTTCAGGGGAGAAAGTGTTAAGGGTGTCAATGACAGCTGCACCTGGTAATTTAGATCCACACTTTTCAAGTACACATGCGGAGCTTGAGATTATTCAACCGATTTTCAATGGTCTTTTAAGGTATAAACCAGGAACTGCTGACTTTGAAACGATAGAGGGAGATTTAGCCGAAAGTTGGGATGTTAGTGAGGACGGCTTAGTTTGGACATTCCATTTACGTGAAGGAGTTCAATGGCATAAAGGTTATGGTGAGTTGACTTCAGAGGATGTCAAATGGTCACTTGAAAGGGTTATGGACCCAGAAGTAGGATCTCCACGAGCTTCTTCTTTTAAATTTGTAGATAGTGTTGAAGCAACTGATACGTATACAGTCACAATTACTTTAAAAGAACCGAACCCAAGTTTTATTCTTAGTCTAGTTGCTGGTGGTGTAAGCGGTGGTGCCATTGTTAATAAAGATGCCATTGAAGCTGGAGGAGAAGATGCGGATAAATTGATTGGTACGGGTCCTTTTGTACTTGAATCTTACACACCAGGAGAAAGTGCGATTTTAGTGAAAAACTCAGACTACTTCCGTGGCGAGCCAAAAATTGATCGAGTTGAAAGATATATTATGAGAGACCTTGCAGCCCGTGAAGTGGCGATGGATAGAGGAGATATTGACTTCTCCTATGGTGAACCCGATGGAATGTGGTTTGATCAAAGAAGCAAAAACCAAGATCTAACTGTTGAAACTTCAGGCCTTCCGATGGTGTGGTCTATTCACCTAAATACAACGATTGAACCATTAAATGATATTCGTGTCCGTCAGGCTATTGCTCATGCAATGAACCCAAATGATTTAGTAGCATCCCTTGGGGAAGGAATTGCAAAACCAATGACATCCGTACTTACTAATAATGTTTTTGGTCATTCCGACATTGGAGCGTATGAATATAACCCAGAAAAGTCAAAACAATTATTAGCTGAGGCGGGTTACCCGAATGGGCTTAAGCTTCCAGAATCATTAGGACCTAATATTCCAGCTTATGTTCCTGTTAACAACTATATCGTAGAACAATTAAGACAAGTTGGTATTGAAATGCCATTCCAAACTGTTGATACACCAACGTGGATTACTGCCTTATATGGAGACCAAAGTGCGGTAACGTTAACGATTGGACTTCAAGCACTTCATGGATCGGTTCAGTTATTTAGTTCGTACCATTCTGAAGGAGCTGGAAACTTTACGCATTACAACAAATCGGACTCCTTAATAGAACAAGCAGAGCGAGAACTGGATGAGGGCAAATCATTAGAGTTAATGAAACAGATTCAAGAAGAAATACTTGCCGATTATGTAAATGTTCCATTACTTGAAACCGTTCAAGTCAATGCTTGGCGAAATAATGTTGATTTAGGCTATGAATTAAAAGCTACTCCACTTTATGTAGCGCCTATTTATGAAACAACAGATATTAAGTAATAGAGCGAGGATCAATGAAGGGGGGGCTCCCCCCTCTTTCCTATTATTTCTACTATTATAAGTAAGAAAGGAGAGCTGGGTATTGTTTAAATATATTATTCGCCGTATCCTTTTGGCCATTCCAACCATTTTTATCACGATATCGTTAATATTTTTTGGCCTTCGAATACTCCCAGGAGATCCTGCGGTGCAAATTTTAGGACCAGAAGCAAGTGAGCAAGCATTAAATGCTTTACGGGAACAAATGGGTTTGAACCTACCACTTTGGCAACAATATTTGATGTTCCTTAAAGATACTGTACAGGGCGATTTTGGAGTATCGGCGATGTCTGGAAAATCGGTAACAGGCCAGTTATTAACCAATTTCCCTAACACCTTAGAGTTAGCTATTTTTAGTATCATCATTGGTTGTGTTATTGGTATCCCGCTTGGAATTTTAGCTGCTAGAAAACAAAGTACAAAAATAGATTCGTCCATCAGACTTGTTTCGTTAATTGGTATTTCGGCTCCACCGTTCCTATTTGGGATTATTATGATTATCATTTTCTCTTTACGAATACCTATTTTCCCATCGATGGGATTAGGAGAAGGGTTTTGGGGAAGTATCTATCATTTACTGCTCCCATCTTTAACAATTGGTCTAATTTTAGCAGCGGTCATGATGAGGTTTACAAGAGCTAGTATGTTAGATGAAATCAACCGCGAGTATATCCGTACGGCACGAGCGAAAGGTCTTCCAGAGAAAATGGTTATTTACAAACATGTTCTCCGAAACTCTTTAATTCCAGTAGTTACAGTGATTGGACTATATATTACTTCACTCATTAGTGGAGCGGTTTTGATAGAGACGATCTTTAGTCGACCTGGCTTAGGTACATTGGCGATCGATGCGATTAGTTCACGTGACTTTCCTATTCTCCAAGGTTGTTTAATCTTGTTTACACTTGTCGTTCAATTCGTAAATATACTGGTGGATATCAGTTACTCATTCATAAATCCAAAAATTCGCCCAGAGTAGGAAGGAGGAATAGAGATGTCAGAACCAGTATTGAACGATATAAATCAAGAGAAAGTAGTTCCAGTTAAAAGAAAATCTTCTGAATGGGAAGCATTTAAGAAAAATACACTTGGAATGATTGCATTATGGATCTTGATCTTTATTTGTCTTGTAGCATTATTAGCTCCTTTTTTAATGCCTCATGACCCTCTAGCACAAAACGTAGTAAATCGGATGGTAGGACCTTCTGCGGATCATTGGCTAGGAACTGACCCAAATGGTAGAGATGTTTTTAGCCGGATTTTAATGGGGTCTCAAATCTCGTTAATTGTAGGTTTTTCAGCGGTAGCAATTAGTAGTACAGTAGGGTTTGCTATTGGGATGATTGCAGGATATAAAGGTGGAAAGCTTGATGATATTATCATGCGTATTATGGAAGCGATTATGTCAATTCCACTACTATTATTAGGTCTAATGGTGTTAGTAGCCGTAAGCTCAAATATGTTGACACTAGTATTAATTATTAGTATCGGCTTAATGCCAAGTTGTGCCCGTATTGCCCGCGGTTCTACATTAGAGTTGAAAGAAAAGGAATTTATAAAAGCAGCGATTTCAATGGGGGCAAATAGTACTCGTATCTTGCTAACTCATATTTTACCAAACATCATTGGGCCGTTACTCGTCGTTTCTACGTTAAATATGACAGCTGTTATTATGGTAGAAGCTGCTTTAAGCTTTTTAGGAATGGGTATTCAACCTCCTACACCGACGTGGGGGAACATGATCCAGGATGGTTTTAGATATATAACTACACAGCCTGGTGTAGCTATTTACCCAGGGATCGCCCTTATGATTGTTTCGGTTTGTTTTAATCTATTAGGTGATGCTTTACGCGATGCAGTAGACCCACATATTAAGCAAAAAAGAAAATAAATGAAAAATAGATAAGTAGTCTTATAAGTTTTTCGCACCTCATCTTTTGTAGTTGAGGTGCGTGAAACTATTCTTAATATAAATTAGCTACTCTATAAGACATGTCATGTTCATTGAGAATTTCTTACTTCATATTAGGAGTGCAAAGGAAAAATGAGGACAATTTCAGAAGTGGAGTCAGAAACCAAAGGGACCCATCTTCATTTAACTAAAACAGATAAGAAAAAATTAATTAGCGTCCTTTCGGTTTTATTATTATTTTCTGTATTGAACGGAACAATGTTCATTGTGTCAATACCTGATATCACTTTACACTTTAATCTATTACCTTCACATGGAAGTTGGATTGTTACTGGTTATATTATATTTTTTGCAATTGGTGCAGTGTTATATGGTAAATTAAGTGACATCTATCCAATAAAGACTATTTTATTAATTGGAGTAAGCTTATTTGCATTAGGTTCATTATTAGGTTTTTTCTCGATTAACTATGCTATGGTAATTATCGCCAGAATGTTACAGGCATGTGGTGCTTCAGCTATTCCAGCCGTCGTATTAATCATCCCTACACGTTATTTTCCAAACGAACGAGGACGTATGCTTAGTATATTTTCTACAATGATGGTTATTGGTTCAGGTATAGGACCTGTAATGGGTGGGGTTATTGCTGGCTTCTTAAATTGGCAATATATTTTTCTTTTTTCTTCTTTTTCTTTATTCACTTTACCCCTATTAAAATCTCTATTGCCAAATGAAGAAAAGAAAGATGGAAGGACAGATATACCTGGAGCTATTCTAATAGCCCTCGGTGTCGGTCTGTTTATAACATTTATTACAACATTTAATTGGTACTTCTTTTTCTTAAGTGCTGTAATATTAGGTTTTTTTATTTGGTGGATTTTTCATACGGAGTTTCCATTAATACTTCCTTCGATGTTTAAAAATAAATTATTTAGAGTAGCTATTATTGTAAGTTTTTTAGGGATGATAATTATGTTTAGTAATATGTTCATTACCCCGTTATTACTAAGGGAAGTGTATGGATTAACTACTATTTTAATAGGTCTAGTCATGTTCCCCGGGGCTTTGTTTAGTGCTTTAACAGCTAGGTTTGCTGGAATTTGGACCGACCGTTGGGGAAGCGAACGAGTTTGTTTTTTTGCTTTAATACTTATTTTCATTAGTGCTATTCTTTTATCTAGTTTTATTAGTATTTCTCCTTGGTTCATTAGTTTTGCATTTATTTTTGCTTATATTGCATTTCCTTTTTTTCAAACGGCCATTGCAAGTTTAATATCTTGCGTTCTCCCAGAAAATCAAATCGGTATTGGGATGGGAATTTTTAATCTTTTCAATTTTATGTCTTCAGCTATTGGAGCTGCTATAATTGGGAAAATATTAGACTATTCAACTATTGGAGTATCCATAAACCCGTTTGTTAAAGAGACAGGAGAAGTAGCGACTTATAGTAATATCTTTATCGGTATGGGGTTTCTTGTTGTACTAAACGGTTTATTTTTTTATCTAGCTACTAGAAAGAAGTATCCTAAACTTTCGAAACATTAAGCTTTTGAGTATGTATTAAATAAGAAATTTATTAGTAAATTTCTTATTTCTAGTAGGAATGAGATTTAAATTTTACAAAATTTCCTAAATTACTAGTAAAGATAAGTTGGCATGAAAAATGCATTTATAAAAATAACTAAATTTAAAGTAAAAGTGAGGAGCTGATAAGAAAAATCTGAAACTGAACTAAACACTTTGGTGCAAGGTTTATGATTATATCTTTCATTCAAATTGTATTAGTTTTTTTGAGAAATGGTGTAAGACAAGGAGGTAATCAATGAAATAGAGGAGGCAGCTTAAATGAGTCCAGTTGTTATTAAGAAATATGTATATGGGGAATTAAAAACAAATAGCTATGTTGTGACCGATCATGAAAAATCCTTTTATATTGTTATTGATCCTGGGGAAAACCCACAAAATTTAATAAACGAAGTCGGAAACAAAAAAGTCGACTATATTTTACTAACACATTGTCACTATGGGCATATCGCTGGGCTAAATTTGTTAAGAGATTATACAGGTGCTTCAGTAATTGTTCACCATACAGAAGCGGAATGGTTGTTAAGTCCAAGCCTAAATCTGTCTAGTCAAAAAGATAATCCAATTATATGTGACTGGCCTGATATTCTATTAAATGGTGATGAGTTAATTAAATGTAGTAATTTGACAATTAAAGCGATTCATACTCCAGGACACTCCCCAGGTAGTACTTGTTTTCTCATAAATAATACGTACTTATTCTCTGGAGATACGTTATTAGCAGGCAGAGCTGGTCCAACAAATACACCTTATGGAAATCGTATGTTATTAAAAAGATCGATTAAAGACAATTTATTAACATTGGATAATAACATCCGAGTTTTCCCTGGGCATGGTATAGATACAACAATGGAAATAGAAAAGAAAAATTACCTACACTGTAGCTTTCTTTAAATGGCTGTTTCACAAACTTTGTTGCTATTGGACCCCTTTCTTTAACAAAAAGTCCGCTCTAATGTGCGGGGTTAACGGTCCAATAGCTAAATACAAAAAATATAAAAATTAATAAGAAATCCATACGGCAATTTCTTTTTACACATAAATACAAATGAAAATAACTTTTTAAGAAGGTGGAAAATAGATGAATGTACTGGTAATTGGTGGTACTAAAGGCATTGGTAAAGCAACTGCTCTTCGGTTTAGTGAAAATCATAACAACATATTTATTAATTATGCTAGTGATGACCAATCAGCCTATGAAACCGTTCAGGAGGTTAAAGAAAAAGGGGCGAATGTTCATTTATTGAAAGCAGACGTTGGTGATCCAAATGCGATCAAAATAATGATTGATCAAATTAAGCGTGAAGTTGATAACATAGATTTAATCGTACATTGTGCAGTAGCTGTTATTCCAGGTAATGCTCTTGAAATAACTAATGAGGATTGGTATAAAGCTGTAGCGGTAAGTAACTTTTCTATAATAGAAATTATAAAAGAAGCTATGCCTCTTTTAAAAGAGGGCTCTACTTTTTTAGCTTTATCTAGCCAAGGCGCTACACATGCGATCAAAAATTATGCTGCTTTAGGAACAACCAAAGCATTTACGGAGGCATTGGTGCGTTACCTAATGCTAGAATTAGCACCAAAAGGTATTCGAATTAATGTTATTGCGCCAGGAACACTTTATACAGATGCTTTAGAACGAGTATTTCCAGGTAGAGCTAAAGAATTAGTAGAGATTGTAAATGAGAAAAATCCGAGTGGACGTGGTTTGACTTTTGAGGATGTAACAGATGTCATTGCGTTTTTAGCTAGTCCAGAAGCTCAAATGATTCAAGGAAGAGTTATTCCGATTGATGGAGGTATTGGGCTTATATAAATAGAATATAACATTAAAAATAGATTAATAGTCAGTTAGAGGCCAGATATGCGTCATTAATTTTTTGAATATTCCAATATATAACTCATTGTTTAAAAATACTGTTTATTTTGATACAAAATAATATTAATGATTGGAGTGGAAGTAATGATTGAAGTTAAAATGCCACGATTAGGTGTAACTATGCAAAACGGAACCATTTCAAGTTGGCTCGTTGAAGAGGGAGAAGAGGTAAATAAAGGAGACTTTTTATTTGAATTAGAAACTGAAAAATCAACTTTAGAAATAGAAGCACAGGCTTCAGGAATATTACGAAAGATCCTAGTTCCAGAAGATCAAGAAGTACCTATTAACACTGTTATTGCAGTAATGACTGAAACTATAGACGAAGAACTAGACCTTTCCATTTATGAAGAAACCAGTAATAACCAATCTGGAAATGAAAAAATCTCCTCTCAACAACAAGCTTCAGTAAATACATCTACATTAAATAATCAAACTAATAGAGGGAAAATTTCACCAAGAGCTCGTAAACTTGCTAAAGAATTAGGAGTAGCAATAGAAACCGTTATTGGAACAGGAAAAGGAGGGATCATCACAGAAGATGATATTCGTAATGCACAATCTCCTCATTCTGCGATTGCGATTAAAGAAAAAATTGCATTAAATCATGTAAAAAAAGCAATGGCAGATAATATGTTAAAGAGTTGGACGACGACACCGCAGTTTACTCAAATGGTATCTGTGAACATGGAAAATGTATTAAAGATTAAAAAAGAATTCGGTAATGTATCTTTGAATGACATTATTGTCAAAGTTGTTGGAAATACAGCTCAAGCACATCCTCTTGTAAATAGTAAATTAGATGGTAATGAAATTGTAGTGTATGAAGAAGTCAATGTTTCGGTAGCAGTAAATAGTCAACATGGCCTTGTCGTTCCTGTTGTCAAAAATACTGAACGTAAATCTGTTTTTGATATTTCAAAAGAAATCCAACAATTAGCTGGAAAAGCGGAAAATAACCAATTAACTTTAGAAGATTATGCAAATGGTACGATAACTGTATCAAATCTCGGCAGCCTTGGTATTGAAACAGGAACACCAATTATTAATGTTCCACAATCTACTATTATCTTTGTCGGGACAATCGTCAAGAAACCCATCGTTAATGAAGAGGAGGAAATTGTCGTAGCACCTATAATGACACTTTCGATTTGCTATGATCATAGATTTATCGACGGTGTAACTGGAGCTAAGTTTACGAATGAAATTAAAAAAGCATTAGAAAATATTGAAAGTAATGATTTAAATTAAGAGGACAACTCTTGTCCTCTTCTATCCTATGAATTAGGAGGGACTAGGTTGAACAACAATCATTCTTACAATCAACATCTTCAATCTTTGAACATTTCAGAAAAGGAAAAAGTAATCAAAAGAACTTGGCGAAACTACTTTAAAAAAGGTTTAAACCTTGGTGGAGTTAGACATATAATCATGGAATCGTGGAAACGTTCACAACGATATAAGGTAGATCCAAATTCGCTTCAGGCAACATCTGTTTGCGGGGAAAAGGAAATTATCGAAAGAAGAGAAAGGTATAAAGATGTATTAACTCTAATACGCCCTTTTATGGATGATCTCTTTGAAATAGTAAAAGGAACTGATAGTATTATAGCTTTTTCGGATAAAGATGGTATTGTCTTAGAGTTGTTTGGGGATAGTGAAATTGCAATGAATGCATCATCTGTAAACTTTAAGGTTGGAGTTAATATGTGTGAGAAATCCATCGGTACGAATTCGATAGGGTTATCGTTAGTACTTGATAAGCCTATGCAAGTTGTTGGTCCTGAACATTATTGTGTTGTATGGCACACCTCACATTGTTCTAGTGCACCGATAAAAGATCCTTATACAAATGAGATGATCGGAGTAATTACATTAGTAGGCTATTATCGCTCCACCCACCCGCATTCATTCGGACTTGTTAGAACAGCAGCTAACACCATTATGAGATTAATTGAACAGAATGGGATCAAAAAAGAAAAGTATATGATTAATAATTATTTTAGTGCTGCAATCAATTCTATATCAGACGGTGTCATCATTGTAAACCGTTTAGGTGAAATTATTCGAATTAATAAAATCGCAGCCCATCTTCTCAAAATCTCACTAGTAGAAAATAAAGTTTATAAAATAGATGATATTCAGGAATTAAAGCCACTATTAAAATGTATAGAAGATTCGATTACAGGTAATGATATCATTCTTCAAGATGAATTAAGTTTACTTTACCAACAAAAGTTTAAGTTATTATTTACTTCAAGAAAAATCATTGTCGAGAATAAATATATCGGTAATATTATTATTCTAAAAAAGAAAGTTAATAATAAGGAAATTAAGCAACATACCGCAAAGTACAATTTTTCTTCTCTTATTGGAAAAGATCAAGATTTTAAGAAAGCTATAAAACTAGCTTCGAAAGCTGCTAAAACCGATAAAAGTATTCTTATTATAGGGGAGAGCGGTACAGGAAAAGAACTTTTTGCACAAGCAATTCATAATGAAAGTAACCGACAATTCGAAAACTTTGTTGCCATAAATTGTGCGGCTATACCTAAAGAATTAATTTCAAGTGAATTATTCGGGTATGCTGAAGGTGCTTTTACAAATGCTATAAAAGGTGGGAAGGTTGGAAAGTTTGAAGCTGCTAACGGCGGTACGATTTTTCTTGATGAAATTGGAGACATGCCTCTAGATTTGCAAGCACACCTTTTAAGAGTTTTAGAGGAAAGAGAAATCACCCCTGTTGGCTCAAACGTATCTAAGCCGATTGATGTACGGATTATAGCTGCAACTAATAAAGATTTATTCGAATTAATTAAAGAAAATCAGTTTCGACTCGACCTTTTTTATCGGTTAAATGTTATATCCATTAATGTACCACCTTTGAGGAAACGGAAACAAGACATTGAGTTATTTATTAAGCATTTTTTACCTACTAAAAAGACAGATCCCAATGTTTTGAAATATTTTTATGAGTATGACTGGCCAGGAAACCTTCGCGAGATTAGAAATGTTATGGAACAAATTGAGATATTTTGTGATGATGAAATGATTACCGAAGATTCTTTACCCGACTATCTTAAGAATGATTTCGTAGAAAAAGAACAGAACACAAGTTTATATCAATCGTTAGCTAATGAAACAAAGAAAGATACGATGATTACTGCATTAGAGAATAGTAATAATGCATCAGAAACGGCAAAAAAACTTGGAGTTTCGACAAGTACGTTATATAGATGGGCTAGTGAATATGAAATAAATATGAAAGATTACTTTAAAAAGTTAAAAAATAGAGATAATTAAAGGAGACGGGGAATATGGAGAAAAACTATGATTTGATCATTCTTGGAGGAGGAACAGGAGGATATGTTTCTGCCATTCGAGCATCTCAATTAGGATTAAAAGTGGCTGTCATAGAAAGAGAGCGATTAGGAGGTACATGCCTTCATCGGGGCTGCATTCCGAGTAAAGCATTGTTAAGAAGTGCAGAGGTATACTCTCAAGCCAAAAACATGGAAACTTTTGGAGTGAGTGTTTCCGATATAAAAATTGATTTTTTAAAAGTTCAAGAACGGAAACAGATGATAGTCGACCAACTCTATCAAGGCGTTCAGTACTTAATGAATAAAGGACAAATTGCTGTTATCGAAGGAACAGGAAAGATTGTTAGTTCTAATAAGGATACAGCAGATAAAAAAGTGTTTTTGAATGTACAGCAAAAAAACGGTGAAATAGTGGAATTATCTTCAACAAACTTGATCATTGCTACTGGTTCAAGTCCAAAAGGTTTACCTGGTTTAGTAACCGATGAGCAATCTATTATTAATTCTGATCATGCACTGCAACTTGAGACACTTCCTTCGTCTATCGTAATTGTTGGTGGAGGAGTAATTGGAATGGAGTGGGCATCGATGCTTGCTGATTTCGGTGTACAGGTATCAGTAGTAGAAACGATGAACAGAATATTACCTCTAGAAGACCACGAAATCTCTAAAGAGGTTCAAAGATTATTTAAGAAAAAAGGAGTTAAGATTTTTACGAATGCTAAAGTTCAAGATGTGCAAAAGGCAGATAATGAGGTTAACTTGACCATTGAAGCAAATGGCAAACAGAAATCATTAATTACTGAAAAAGTACTCCTTTCTGTAGGACGTCAAGCCAATATCGAAAACATCGGTCTTGAAAATACATCGATTGAAATCCAAAATGGCGTCATTGATACTAATAACTTTTATCAAACTTCAGAACCTCATATTTATGCGATCGGAGACGTTATCGGCGGATTACAGTTAGCTCATGTAGCATCACATGAAGGAATTTTAGCTGTTGAACATCTCGTAGATCACGACCCTGAACCAATCGATTATAACTGTATCCCAAAATGTATTTACAGTCACCCACAAATAGCTAGTGTAGGACTTACTGAGGAAGAAGCTATTGAAAAAGGGTACTCGATAAAAAAAGGAAAATTTCCATTCAAAGCCATTGGCAAGGCACTTGTCTACGGTGAAACTGATGGATTTGCCAAAGTAGTTATTGATGAAGAAACAAATACTTTATTAGGTGTACACATGGTTGGACCAAATGTAACGGATTTGATTTCAGAAGCAGGCCTTGCAAAGTTTCTAAAAGCAACAAGTATGGACTTAGCTCATACCATTCATCCTCATCCATCATTAAGTGAAATATTTGGGGAAGTTGCATTACAATCAGATAATATTCCCATTCATATATAAGACGGTGCCACGCGCCTTTACCACAATACAGTAGTAAAGGTGCCTGACACCGTTTTTTCCGTTTTTTTCACTTTCACCATTTGTAAGGATATTGCAATATTCGTTCTTCTAAGTCCATTTCTTTTCTTGTGTTGAAGGTTAGGATTGTATATTTACCTACAGCACCTACGCCTGCTGGTAAATGATAGCTTGGCATACTCGGAAAATAGTAATCTTGATATTGAATAGAGGGTGGATGGTTATGTCCAGAAATATCATAGATAACTAGGTTCGGATCGCGGTAGCAACTATAATCAATTACGTTTTTTAATCTTTGCTTTTGTTCGTCAACAAAATGAAGTGTAGGTCCGTGATGAGTTGCCAATAACACTAAATCGGTATCCCTATTTTCATTCAATTCGTATTCAATCCAATCAAAGGCTTCTTCTCGAAAGTAACCTGGTCCATTCGTATCTCTACGACCATTTTCATCATAAGCGGTTTCAGCCAAAATTACTTTTAACCTTATATGTCCATTGGCCACAACAAAACTTTGATTGAACTTGCTTCCCGCAACTTCTTCTCTAGATTGCACCTCTGTAAATTTCTTATATAAAAACTCATCGTCTCTGTTTGCTCCCACTTCGTGATTACCACAAATTCGCTCTTTTCTAATGTTTGGTGCTATTGTATTCCAAATCCGATTAAAATAATCAAAGTCCGCATCGTATCGATCCACTATGTCGCCTAGATGTAAAACAAGATCAGGTTGGAAATCATTCACCTCATTAACAAGATCGATAAAATTCCTCATGTGACTATGTGCTTTATAAAAATATTTATCAGCTTTTACAGCATCTGGATGTGACGGGTTACTATCTACATCAACTTTAAAATGTGTGTCTGTCATTACCCATACGTGTAATTGTCTGGAGTTTTTTATTCTACTTAATGGTTTATGATAGTACCAATTCCAATAAGAAGAGTTCATATAATCTCCTTTATTCAATTATTTATCAGTTATGTAGTATAAAAGTATATTGGAAATTTCCTTTATTATGAATGGACTTTTTTCCTGAACTGTTGCCCGAAGCATAATATACATCAAGAAATGGCACACTAATTTTAAAAAAACGGTGGTGGAAAAATGAGGACAAAGAATATAATCTTGTTAACATTAATTAGCATAGTTCCATTCATTATATTTGGCTGTGGAACTAATGACGGTGCCAATGAGGAAATAGTGGTTGACGAAGTTGTTCATGAAGAAACAGTGGAACTTGAAGAGACGGTTGGCGATGATGAAACATTAGCAGATGAATTAGGACAAGCAACAGCACTCGAAAATATTTTAGAGTTCGAATTAGAGATCGATTTAGTAAATGATGAAGAAATTGAAATGGAATACAAACATCAAGGTGAATCACAGACAGCTGATGTAGAGACCAAAACTGCAGCTGGAAAACAAGAGAAGAGAGGTGAAGAAGCAATAGAAGAAATACAAAATCTTGTTTCGCAAATTACACTCAATCCAGATACTGACCCTAAGGAAGCAATGGATCAAATTTTAGCAACATTGAACATTCCAAGAGATAATATTAGAAAGCTGGAGCTTGAGGTTGACTTTATTTCAGGTGAAAAGCTTAAAGGAAGTATTTAACTTTATAACTTTACTATTAATAACAGACGCACCAGTTCTAAAGACTATAACTGCACCCCGATTGTTTGACATGTCTGACAATCGAGGTGTTTTTTTGAATTTTTATATATTTATTCTTTGTTAAAGGATATTGTTCATATAAGTTCATTTTGGCTCGCTGTTGAGAAAATGGTTTCAAGACTTGGGAGATGTTATATTAAAAATGTACAAGAAAATTTAGTTTAAAACAGGTTATATGAAACTTTTTAAAGAAATTTGTTAATGTATTGATGAACGAAGTTTTTTATAGAGGAGAAATGATAATGGTTAATATATTAATCATTGAAGATGAAAAAAAAATTGCACGAATCCTTCAATTGGAGCTGGAACATGAAGGTTATGAAACGGATGCTGCCTTTAACGGTATCAATGGTCTTGAGAAGTTCAAAACGGGAAGATGGGATTTAATTTTACTAGATGTTATGTTACCAGAGCTAAGTGGATTAGAGGTTTTAAGACGAATTCGGATCATAAATGCTAACATTCCAATTATATTATTGACCGCTAGAAATTCTGTACATGATAAAGTGAGCGGTCTCGATTTAGGTGCAAATGATTATATAACAAAGCCATTCGAAATTGAAGAACTTTTAGCAAGAATACGCGCATGTCTTCGAACTAGCCAATCCAAACTTATTCAAAACGATACCCTTAAGATCTTAGATATCACTGTTAATGAAAAAACGAGAGAAGTAAAACGAGATGACAATCTTATTGAGTTAACACCTAAAGAGTTCGACGTACTTGTTTTTTTTATTGAAAATAAAGGGATTGCCCTAAACCGTGATCAAATTCTAACTAAAGTTTGGGGATTTGAGTATTTTGGTGACACGAATATCGTCGATGTTTATGTAAGGCATTTACGGAAAAAGCTAAGCATCGCTGATTCTTTACAAACGATTCGTGGAGTCGGCTACCGCTTAAAGGAGTAATAACATGAACTTAAAACGTAAAATTCTTTTGTTTTCAAGTGTATGGCTTGTGATTATGTTATTACTAATTAACGGGTCCATTTTTTTACTATTTCAAAAAATCATTTATGATAACGAGACGAATCGAGTAACCGAACATACGCGTGCTGTAGTCGCTGCTACAAATCATGCAGTAGCAGAAGGTGCCGATATACGTGCGTTATTGCGTGCCTATCTTCCTCCTAAAGGGATGATTAGAATTATAACCGATGAAACAACGTCTGTTCTTACAATTTCAAAAGAAGGATATATGCAACAGCTGCCAACTGAGTATCAAAATCAACAATTCGTAGCGATACGGACTTTCGATCAAATCCCGTATGCCGTCGTTTCTTTTCCCATTATATGGACGGATGGTAGTGTTATGATGCTTGAAGTAACCGAAATTCTTGAAGATTCAAAGAACACGATGCAGACACTATTAGTCGTCCTTTTGGTTGCTACTGTGATAGTGCTATTACCTGCTCTATTATTTGGAAATATGTTAAGCAAACTCATTTTGACACCTATTAAAAAGCTAACAAGTACAATGAAACAAATTCAAACAACGGGTAATTATAAAAAACTTGAACTAGATACTTCTTCAAAAGATGAGCTTTACATAATGGGTGACACATTTAATCAAATGATTGATATATTAGAACAAAACTATCAAAAGCAACAACAATTTGTATCTGATGCTTCTCATGAATTAAAGACACCATTAACAGTAATAGAAAGCTATGCAAATATGCTTAAACGTTGGGGGAAGAAAAAGCCAGAGTTATTAGATGAGTCCGTTGATGCGATTTATACAGAAGCGGTTCGGATGAAAGAAATGACTGAACAAATGCTTCAACTAGCAACTGATAATATTCAGCAACTGCTCGATAAAAAAGAAATCGACTTGCTAGCAATGACAAAACAGGTAAGTCAGCATATACAAATTACGTTTGAACGTGAAGTGTTGTTTGTAGAAAAAGGAGCTTCGTTTATCATTTGGGCAGATGAAAATAAACTAAAGCAAGTTGTTTATATACTCTTAGATAATGCACGAAAATACAGTAAGGATCATATTACGATTCAACTTGAAGAAACGAGTCAATCTTGTTCAATTTCAATCATAGATAATGGAATTGGAATACCAACAGCTGACCTAGAGAAAATCTATAATCGTTTTTATCGGGTAGATAAAGCTAGAGCTCGAGAAACAGGCGGAGTTGGACTAGGACTTTCAATTGCAAAAAAGATTGTAGAAGCTCATAAAGGCCAGATTGAAATTTCAAGTATCGAAGGAAAAGGGACAACCGTTACGGTAACAATACCGAAGCAAGTTGAAAGGGTGGTGAATTCAATTGACTCATAATAAATTTTTTATCAGTCTTGTATTGGCCATCTTTGTTTTACTAGCGCTGGTTTCAATATTTCTTTTCATCAACAAAGCTCCTTCATTAGCTTCTGAAGAAGAGATTATTGAGATTGTACAGACTCAGTTCGAGGGTAGCAAAATTCATTCCGTCAATCAACAAGGGAATGTTTACACCATTTTGATCGATCATAATTTGGGTGATTATGAAATTATTATTAATGGAGAAACAAATGAAATACTCTCGCTTAGATTATTAGCGTTGCGAGAAGACGATATAGACGAGGTAGACGACGCCCCTGCTCGTAATGTAGTTGATGATGAAATGGCTGACGAACCTGTTGCAAGTATGTTAACAGAACAACAGGCCATCGAAATAGCACTTCGTGAAGTGGAAGGTAAGATAGATGATGTTGAACTTGAGGGCGAAGACGGGTTACTAGTCTATGAAGTAGAAATTGAAGTAGATGATGATCATGAGGCTACAATTATAATTAATGCCTACACAGGAGAAATTATATCAGTAACATGGGATTAATAATATGATTGAAAAAACCTGCCTCATTAAGTTTCATTAAAAATTTTTAATGTTTTACTCCTTTTGTATTAATGTTGGGCCATTATGATGAAGTTGTAAGAAATAATACGAAACAAATTGAAGGAGGAACAAGTAATGAAACTTTTTACAATGATCGTCGCGGGAGCTGTACTAATAGGTGGCGTAAGTGTTGGGGCTCAGGTGTTTACAAAAGAAGACACAGAATCAAATTTACAGATCGTACATCAAGCGGAGACTGTTGCGATTGCTGATGTGTCCCCTAATAATGCAGGCATTACACTGTCAGAAGCCAAAGACATTGCATTAGCGAAGGTTGAAAATGGCATAGTAACTGAAGCCGAAAGAGATCGTGAAGATGGCCGAATTATTTATGAAATTGAAGTGAAAAATGAACATGAGAAATATGAATTTGATATTGACCAACAGAGTGGAGAGATTATAAAAGAAAAGGTAAAACAAAGAAATCAAAAGAGGGAAAAAAGTCAATCTACCCGTACTACTGAAAATAACAACTCAATCATTTCAATTGATCAAGCAAAAGAAATTGCTTTAAATGAAGTGTCTGGTAAAATAGATGAAATTGAGTTAGAAAGAGAAAATGGCGTTCTCATTTATGAAGTTGAAATTGAAACCGAACAGTATGATGATGACGATGAAGCCACTGTTTATATTGACGCCATTACAGGAAAAGTATTATATGTAGAGTGGGATGACTAATTCAAAAAACGAGGGCGGTCTGCCTTCGTTTTTGTACTACCGTTTTTTGTTTTAAAAATTAAGCAAAGTCAAATGAATGGTAAAATAAGAAGATTACTGCTAATGTACATTATATAATAAACTAGATTGCCGTATAGAGGAGGAAGGCAATGATTGAAATCACATCACTTGATATGGTGGAAGAGTTTATAAAAGAAAATCAATTTAGTTTTATATACATATCGAGAACGAACTGTGGGGTATGTCATGCGCTACTGCCTCAAGTGAAAGAATTGCTTCAGGAATTTCCACTCATCGAGCTTTGTTATATTAATGCGGATCATATTGAGGAAGTCGCAGGACGTTTTTCTATTTTTACTGTACCTGCTCTGCTATTTTATATAGATGGAAAAGAATATATTCGGGAAGCTAGATTTGTTCATATGGACGCTCTAAAAGAAAAAGTGGCTAAGCTTTATGAAATACAAACATCAGAAGAATAAAATTAATTATTTTGCTGATAGATAAGCCAACAATAACTCATACTAACAGAAAAGGAGGGAAACTAAATGGCAGTTGAAATTGGTGAACAACTTTTATTTGGTGATGAAGGTAGTGAACTGCTTTATGAAGTGCTCTATACATGTGAATTAGATGGTAAGCAGTACTTAGTGGCAGCGTTAAGTACTGACATAGAAAATGAAAATGAAGACGCTAATATCATCTCTTTTACCTATACAGAAGATGAGGAAGGCACTCTATTCTTCGATGAAATTAGTGATGAAGAATGGAAGCAAGTAGAAGACAAATTTAACGCGTACATAGAGAAGGTAGGACAAGAAGGGTAAGCGCTAAATGTAAATGATATAAGCATTTATAAAAGGTACAAACCAACTTTGTGCCTTTTTTGCGTTTTTTCACTTTCGTCTAGTCAGTTAGTTTGCAAGATAGGGACGAACAAGAAACTCCAAATAAAACATCTCAAAAAATTTTTACATACCACTTATAGACATCACCTCTGTCCTAAGCGCTAATATAGGAATAAAATGACAGATTGGCACAAAACATTCATATAACGATCCTCTGTATCTTTTAATTAAAATGTATAATATTAGTAAAAGAAGTATTAAAGGGGAGATTTGAATGCCTTATATTTTACAAGTTGATTTTCAAATGGAAGGACCGTTTGGACAAGAAATGGTTGGAGCTTTTACTGGATTAGCAGAAAGCATTAACCAAGAGGAAGGACTTTTATGGAAAATTTGGACTGAAAATAGCGAAGCAAAGGAAGCTGGCGGTATTTATCTTTTCACGTCAAAAGAGACGGCTGAAAAGTATTTAGCAATGCATACTGCACGTTTAAAGGAATTCGGCATTGATCCCGTTCATGCTAAAGTATTTGAAGTCAATGAATCATTAACAAACATAAATAATGGCCCCATTTAATTATTTTTAATTTGTGTGGTATTTCTTAAATCCAATTAGTGAGAAATTTTTGAAGTCATTCTTTCGAAATTTAAAATCAACGTTAACTATAATTAATTAGTTTTAAAAAAAGTTTCTACCCAAAATAAAGGTGGAGTAAACATGGAGCTGATCGCGAATATCGGTTTATACGTCATTGGTTTTCTACTTTGGGGGTTGATTGTAGCTTCAATTATCTCTGTAATTATAGGCATTTGGAAAAAGTCTTGGAAAAGCTTTCTCTTTAGCGGCCTTACTCTTTTTGTTCCAGCAATCGTGCTTGCGACCCAACCAGGATGGTTAAGGCTAATGGTAGGGATACCTATTCTGTTAGTTATCTTAGCTTTTTTTACAAAAAGAAAACAACAAAGGATTCGATGATTTAAACCTATTTAGGACTGAATAATCTTTCGATAAAGCGAATAAACGTAAGTTTGATTGCAAAAGCATAACTTTAAAGTTATGCTTTTTTCCTTGGATTCCATCCTAATAGTAATGGTAAAATAGTGATCTCCCTGGAAGGAAATTGGAAAAACACATTCTGTTTGTGACAAATTGTTATACATGAAAAGTGAAATGTGGCACATAGCAACATATATATTTATACATTATTAAGTAAAATAATATTAGTTAATTACTTCACTTGTTTTCCCTACTAGCCGATGATATACAAGAAGTACTCTTTAACACAAATACAATTTATATATACATAGTCGAATGTTCCATTTTATTAGGATTGATTGGAGGAGAAAAGTGGATTACACTAATATTCATAAACTTATAAATTACACACGTGCCACATATAAAATCATGGATGAAGAGTGGAAGAAATCTGTCCTTGAATTAGGTATTACTCAAGCTGAACACCATCTATTAACGATTGTGTACTATGAAAAGAAAACTTCAATGTCTAAGCTAGCCCAACTTGGATTAATTGATATATCTACAGTTATGCAAGTAACGAATAGGTTAAAACAAAAAGAACTAATAATTATAGAAAAAGATGAAAGTGATCGAAGAGTGTCCTATGTAATATTAACAAAATTAGGTTATGAGAAAGTAAAAAAATCACAAGAAACAACGTTTAAGCTGCAAGCCTATATTGAAAAATTTGCAGAATTAAGTAAAGAAAATAGGGAGTTTATTGAAAAATTAGCTTCATTTCATAAAGAGTTAAATCAGCACTTTTATGGAAATGAATTTGTCCAATGGGTCGAAAAATCAAGTAAAAATGATGCAATGTAAGTAATGTATCATTTGAGAAACTTTGACTTTATTAAACTAGTTAAGTAGGGGAGCCTTATTATATAAGAGGCTCTTTTTTTACGTATAACTGTGGAATCAATACTATGTCATTAAACTTTGTTGCTATTCTTGGTTACTTGTCCAATAGCAAAAAAGAGAAAAGAGCCTTTTAATGACTTACTGTTATTTGTCGAAAACTATAGATCACATACCTATAAAGGGCTAGCACTATTTTCCTTCTTCTTATGATAAAATAGCCAATAACTAACAATTTTTTTATTTTCTTATAGAAAGTAAGGCGAACACGAATGAGAAAAAAGAAAGTATATATAGCGAACAGTTTGTATGGAATGGTGTCAACTGCCTCAAAGCCTGCGACAGAAGCTGGTGTCGAAATGCTTGAAAAAGGTGGGAATGCTGTAGATGCCGCAGTTGCAGCAGCTCTTTGTCTAGGTGTGACTGAACCACAAGCATCTGGGATCGGTGGGCAATCTATGGCGTTAATTTATCTAAAGGAATCAGATCGTGTGTTTGCTTTAGATGGTTCATCACGTGCTCCTTTTAATGTTCAGCCGATGAAAACACCCGCCACTCCCATCAAACTAGGGTTAAAATCAACAACTGTTCCTTCAACCCCAGCAACTCTTGGTTATATGCAAGAAACATATGGGCGACTATCCTTTTCAGAAGTTGCTATGCCTGCGATTAAAGCTGCTAAAGAAGGATTTAAGGTTTCTCCTTTAATACATCGTTTGCTCAAAAAAGAAGCGGAGCATTTACGCGAAGACCCTTTAATAGTGAAAAACTTCTTTGAAAACGGTGAGCCAAAAAAGACAGGGCAAATCATAAGGCAGCCTGAACTTGCTAAATGTCTAGAGACGATGGTCAAAAGAGGCTGGCAGGACTTTTACGTTGGCACGATTGGACAGAAGATCGTCAAAGATATGAAAAAAAGAGACGGTTTAATAACTGAGGCCGATCTTTGTCAAATTCCTCTTCCTGTTGAAAGAGACGTGTTATCGAGCAGTTATCGGGATTACGACATATACACCTTCCCACCTCCAGGGGCAGGTAGGGTCCTAATTCAAATTTTGAATACATTAGAAACCTTTTCACCTGACATACTGAATACAGAGGAGCCATTAGGCGCTGTCCTTTCTGCACTTGCTTTTCAATTTGCCCTAACGAATCGTCAAAACATGCCGATTCATCCAGATTACTATTTACAAACGGTTAATAACCTCATGTTAGATAAAGAGTATGCAGCTGAAGTGGCAAATCTAATTTCTAATATTGCCAAAACAAATTTACCAGATATGTATTCAGCACCACCAACCGCAGGTGAAACGACACATTTATCTGTTTCAGACAAGGAAGGTAATGCTGTTGGAATCACGCAGTCGATCGAGCTTGTTTTTGGAAGTAAAAGAATGGCGAATGGACTAGGCTTTTTCTATAACAATTACATGAGTGCTTTTGATTATAAAAATATGACTCATCCGTATTATCTTCTTCCTGGAGGTAAGCCTTGGAGTAGCGTTGCACCGACCTTGCTATTTAAAAACGGTTCTCCGCGATATTTATTAGGAAGTCCTGGTAGCAGTCGAATTTCAACTTCCCTTGCACAAGTTATCACCAGGCTAGTGGACAGAGGTGAAGCTTTAGAGACTGCGATTGCAGCTCCTAGATTTCATTCATCGGATACGGGAAAACTGTTAATTGAAAAACAACGCTTTACTGATGATGTATTAGATGCCTTAACAAAAACGGGGTTTGAATTAACAAAAAGAGGTGCATATAGTTTTTACTTAGGTTGTGTTCAAGGGATCCAATTTCCTGAAAAAGACGGAGAACCGTTTTACGGAGTTGCTGATTTAAGAAGAGATGGAACTGCAAAAGGTCCAGAGACAATAACATAACAGAAGGGTGAGGGTTCAATGAAAATAGCAATCGTTTACAATCGGGAAAGTCAGGCTGTTATAAACCTATTTGGAAAACAAAATCGTGAGAAGTATGGTTTAGAAACGATTAAGAATATCAAGGAAGCATTGACTGCAGGCGGTCATCAAGTTAAGACATTTGAAGGCGATAAAAATATCATTGCTAAGCTAGAAGAGTTTATGCCGTCTGTTGTGTCTGGTGAACGTCCTGGGCTTGTGTTCAATTTAAGTTACGGTATTCAAGGAAAGGGCCGCTACATGCACATTCCAGGAATTTTAGAAATGCTAGGAATTCCTTATGTAGGTTCAGGTCCAGAAACACATGCACTGGCTCTAGATAAAGTCGTAACGAAAATGATTTTAATCCAAAGAGGTCTTCCTACACCTAAATTTACCGTGATGGAAAAACCTGACTCACCCATAATGGACGATTTAAACTATCCTCTAATTGTAAAACCGAAGGACGAAGCGGTATCGTTCGGGTTGAAAGTCGTTCACAACGAAGAAGAACTTCGCGCGGGCGTTCAAGTGATTTATGAAACGTTTCAAGCGCCGACTCTCGTAGAGGAGTACATAGAGGGCCGTGAAGTAAACGTTGGTTTACTTGGAAACAATCCAGTTGAAGCGCTCCTACCTGTAGAACTTGTTTTCGGTGAAGGTGAGCAAATTTATACATACGAGGATAAGAAAAACAGGAGCGGTAGAACGGTTCAAAAAGTATGTCCCGCACCTTTATCTGAAGAACAGACCAAAGAAATTCAACAGCTTGCAATTGATACATTTAATGCTTTAGGCTGTTACGATAGTGCACGTGTTGATTTCCGCATCGATAAAAACGGAAAACCTTACATCCTTGAAGTTAATTCTATGGCGAGTTTAGGGGCAGACGGTTCGTTTGTTTATGCTGCCGAAACGATGGGGTTAAGTTATGCAGACTTAATGAACAAGCTAATTGATATAACAAATGAACGTTATTTCGGTCCGTTTTTCCTTGATAGTAATATAGAAGAGGGCAAAGAACAACTTGAACTGATTTCATCTATTACTCAAAAACGCGATAAAATTGAAGCTGATTTAAAAAGCTGGACGAACATATCAAGCTGGACAGAAGACCCTGTTGGTCTAAGCACTATCCGCAGACGGTTTGAAGAACGTTTGACAGCTCTCGATCTTAGACTAGTTGAAGAACATACGAACGGACGTTCTGCGTGGATGTGGGAATCAGCCGCTGGCTTTGAAGATGGGACTTTACTCGTTCTGCCAATTGATATCCCAGGCGAACGTATAGGGTTTCCAATCCCGTATCGAACAGAGCAGGAGTGGATTTATGGAGAAGGAGTCGCTTCTAGTCGAGGTGGTTTAGTTACCATTTTAAGTGCTTTAAATGCATTAGACGAGCAAGGGGTGCTTTCGGAAAAGAAAATCGGTGTCTTTTTCTATTCAGATGAAGGTAGAGGTATGCGATATAGTAGTGCGACCTTAAGAAAAGCAGCTCAAAAGTCCAAGCAAGTGATCGTTTTGCAACCTGGGTTTACAGGTGGGAAAATTGCTGATCAACGTCGCGGTTCGAAACAATATAGCATCATTGTTGAAGGTGACCCGATGAGAATTGGGAAAGAATCAAATGACATGGATGTGCTAAGCTACTTTATACAAAAGGCTGAAAAGCTAAAGAAATTTAGTAGCCGTAATAAAAAGCTAACGATTGCTGTTCAAGATGTAAGATCACAACGTTATAGCGTACTGTTACCTCATCGTGTACATGCCACAGTCGTTGTTACCTATTTGGACGAAAAACTAGCAAACGACGTTGAAAAACAAATTAGAGAGGCTTTCACTTCCAAAGCAAGCGGTATGCGTGCGTATGTCGAAACTTTAGTGGACCGACCGCCATTAGTGCGAAAACATCATAATCCGATCATCACGCATCTTCAGGAATTAAGCGGGAAATGGAATTTACCATTTGGTACTGAATCGAGTCTACTTTCAACTGCAGCGGGTGAAATTCCAACGAACATACCAGTTGTATGTGGTTTTGCACCTGCGAGTAAAAATTTATATACACCTAGTGAAGCGATCCATCGAAGTGAATTAATTCAGCGCTCGTTATTACTTGGCTTGTATTTATTGGAACAATAAGATGATCGGCGCAACTCAGAAGTTACCTATCGTTATATCAGTTCCCCACGGGGGACTGATGATCCCAACTCATTTAATTAAAAGATGCTTGTTAACGACAGAGGAAGTTTTACTAGATTGTGACACATGGTCACATGAAATTTATGATTTTAACGATTTGGTTGAGGAATTTATCGATACCCCAATTGCACGGATCGTTGTTGATATGAACCGTGACCGTTATGATTTACCGCCAGTAAATCCAGATGGAGTTGTCAAGACTCTTTCCGTCGCCCAAAAGCCTGTTTGGAATACAGAGGGTGGGCTTACAATAGAGGAAATACAAGTTTTAATGGATGACTACTATACAAAATATCATCGTCGAATTGACGAAGCGGTGAAAAACCCAAACGTTGTTTTAGGAATCGATTGTCATACGATGCTTGATGTCGGACCCGTTGCAATCGGAACAAAATGGGAAAAACGCCCGCTGTTTTGTCTAGGAAACCGAGGGTCAGAAACGGGACACTCAAAGGGTGATCCCATAACAGCTCCTGTTGAAATGATGGAAAAACTCAAGCGGTTGCTTGAAGAAAAATTCAGTGATTATATTGGTGAAGCCGAAGGAATGCCGCTCGTCACGCTCAATCAACCATTTGCGGGCGGTTATATTACAAAGTATCACGGTAGCAAAGGTAACATCCCGTGGATCCAATTAGAGATCAACCGCCGCATGTATTTACCCGAACCATCCGAAAAACTAAAAGTTATCCCACCCAAGAAGACACAAACCAAACTCAAAAAGTTCCGAGATGATTTGTATGAGGTACTTAAGGAGTTAGTAGAATAAATAAACCAGTACATCCATAATAAAAAAACGAGCTAGCATATCCCGTTTAACTTGCGCCAAGATTCCCATCAAGGTTTTGATGAGGCAAAAAAGCTTGGTGGCAGACGATGGAACACAGGTCGCCAAGTCTCGTGACACATCAGTGTGACCCACATTGTGTGCGGCCGCCGTCACAACCCTATTAGTTCAACGGGGATGATGGAAACTGCACACTGAAAGAAGTTCCACTCTATACACCGTACGACCCGTTACCAGAGGAAAACATAAAAGAACTACTAAAAATGAGGTGAAACCAATTTATATTTTTCACCTCATTTTTTAGTGAGATATATCAGCAATTGTTCAACTAGTAACATCATTAATTGATGTGTGGTTTGCAGTCTTATTGAACATAGAGAAAGCGGACTCCAGGGCCGTTTATTTATCTAATAAACACCATTTTTCGCGAAACCCATGTCTAAGACGTATCCTTATTAGAGAAATTCTTTACGATAACTACTCATTTCCCTGAACTTGTTTGTTTTTGAAAGCCCCTGAATGTAGTAGCGTCACATCAACTTTTATATCGTTTAAAAGATCACCGTCTAAAAAATCACCATTCTTAATTTGTTCCCATTCTTCTTTTCTTTTTTTATAGACCAAATGCTCTAAATTTAAAAAATCGATATTCCTTTCAACACCTAATTGATATAACTCTTGAATTTGCTTCGCAATACTTTCGTTCGTTTCCTGTTCCATTTCTCTTAAATTAGTCAATCCCGCTAATTCATTTCCTATACTTCCTTCCCCATTCATGACGACTAAGAATTTATGCGTACCATGATGCTCTTGCAAAATAATATTAGTATCTATGTGATCAAGTACAACAAGAAATTCTGCGTCTTCCTTACTAGGAACTAGTAGGGATGCTCGCTTTGTTTCTGTTGCAACCCATCGCAGGCCCTTTATTTGATCTAAGTTAAAAAAGCCTTTATAATTTTTATTTTGAATAAAATATGCGCCATTAAGAGCTAATTTTGGTTCCTTTTTTTGCCCTTCTTGCCAATGATCCTTGTTTATAGCTACTGAAGGAATATAGGTAGTTAGAGCTGGCTCAAAGATTTCTCTTCCAAATTGGTTTAATTTAATAGGTCTCACTAAAGAACTTTGCTCAAAAAGTCTTTGTGGATTGTGTAAAACTGTTTCAAGCGAAGTTTGATCAAAAAAACCTAACTTCGTTAATGCTTCATCCAAAGGCTCTTTTGTTGCAAATACCCATGGTGTTAATCGAAATTCATAATATCTTGTTAAGCCATCAAAAATATTTTCAATGCCTTTTTCTAAAGCCGACTCACTCAGAAGAATTGTTGTCATATGAGACCAAATAAACCGATTTTGTCCTGACTCATAAACTCTAAAAAAAGCTTCAATAAAAGTAGGCCCAGTAACGTCAGAAACATAAGTTAACGGCGAAGTGTCTTGTCCTTCTGTACTAGCAACAGCTGCTAAGTCAATTAATTGAATAAATAAATGGTATTCTCCTTCTTTATAGTCTACACCAATGGCAGTTGCATAATTAAGGGTTTGAATTTCTTTCATATCGGTAGTGCATCCAGAAAGAATGAGTAATCCAATTAGGAGACTGAAAAAAATTCTGTAGCTAACTTTCAATTTTATTCTCTCCTTCTTCTCATCTGAATGGTAGGCGACGTAAAGTCTTTTCTTTTAAATGGATTCGTCAAAAAAGCATTTAAATAGTCTCTAAAACTTAGGGAGGAAATGGGTTCAAGATAAGAAAGGCGAAAAGATTCTAATTGTGCTAAATAAATAATAATACTTAAAACAGACAGGACAAAACCATATACGCCTAAGAAGAGAGAAATGATCATAGAATAGATACGTAAAATCGTAACAGTTCCCGTCAGTGATTGATTGACTAAAGTATATGTAGCAACCGCTGATATGGCAATTACAACAAGTAAGGTTGGGGAAGTGAGTCCAGCCCGAATGGCGGCATCGCCAATAATGAGCCCACCAACGATTGAAATCGTCTGACCTACAGCTGACGGCATACGAATGACAGCCTCTCTAAGAATTTCAAATAATATCAGGATAAAAAAAGCTTCTAACGGTAATGACAAAGGTAAACCTTGACGAGATATTACAATAGTAGCAAGTAGGGCAAATGGAAGCTGATCTAAGTTTACAGTTGTAATTGCAATATAAAAACCAGGAGCAAATATAGATATCATAAACCCGAGAATTCTAATTAGCCTTTGAAAAGTGACTAGATAATAAGGGAAATGGACATCCTCGGGTGATTTTAACATGGCAAACAAGTTAATAGGACCTATTAAAACTGAAGGTGAACCATCTACAATCACAATGAAACGCCCACGTAACAAACACTCAATCGCGTAATCTGCACGAGTGATATAGTCAAAATGGGGAAAAATGGAAAATGTTCGATCTGAAACCCATTGCTCTAACTGACCCGAGCTCAATAAACTTTCTGTTTCTAGCGTTTCTAATCGCTCTTTGATTTCGTCTAAGGTTTGCGTATTTATTTTATTACTAAGATACAGCAAGGAAACCTTTGTTTTACTTAAGCTGCCTATCTCAAACTGTTCATTATGTAATGTTTCAGTCTTGAGTCTCTTTCGGATTAGCGATATATTAACATTCAGTTCCTCTGTAAAACCATCCCGAGGTCCTTTTAAAGAAATTTCGGTTTTTGATTCTTCAGGTGTTCTTGACGGGATTTTAGAAATATCGACTGCAAAAAAATGTGACTCTTTGTTGATATAAAAAAATAAATAACCTGAGAAAACCATCTCTACGACTTTCTCTATACTTTCAACGGTTACAATTGGAGGCAGATCTTTTTTATCTTCCTCTAAACCTTCCATTAAATGAGCTACTATATTATTAAAATGGTCATTAAGCTGTGTTGTGTCCACCATACCTTCACAAAAAAACGCGGTTACATCCTTATGATCTTCAATAGGTAAAAATGAAATATCAGATGTTTTTTCAAAAAAGGAATTTAAGTCTCCTTTATTTAATTCTTCCTTTCTCAACAAATTATTAATTTTAGCAATTCTCATCTGTTGTTCGTTGTCTCTCATAACTTTGGGGACCCTTCCTTTTTACAAAATAACCTATAGTTAAAAGTGCTAAAGTAATACCCATACCAAATAAAACGACAAAAGGATAGAAATAATTTCTTAAAATGGTTTGCATCCAAATATCACTAATATGAAGGAAAAAACCTATAGAATAAACAACAGCAGTCGAGACGATAAATAACCGTTTTCGCCAAATTGAACGAATTTTGTAAATGTTTCCAATTAAATAAAAACAGAGTGATATACGAATCACAGCACCACACAGTAACTGAAAGACGGCTAATGCATCAACGTGGGATATATGTTCTCCTAATTCAACTAAACGCCACTGTTCAAATGCAGGGAACCGTAAATCAGCTGCGATACTTGGACCAAATGAAACAATGGAACCTATTGTTGGTCCTAATACAAGACCTGTTAATAAGGTGATTAAAATACTTATAAATAAAAAGGAGACTGGTTTATTAAAGTACTGTTGTAGTAAAAAAAGTGTGAGTATATCAATGCTTCCCCCTAGAACAATTAGAACACCATGAGCGATAGAAACACTATCAGATTCAAATAAAGGGAATAGAAAAGAATAATTTTTTTTGTCCATTGTAGTAATTGCCACGAAATGACCTAGAGCCCATACAAGCGGTAAAATTAATGCTGATGTATAGACAATGGTTTTAAGAGATGTCCAAGCAGCCCAAATACACAAAAAGAGAAATGGGATAACGAGATATGCTGTGGGCGTCATTGGTAGGAAGTATATTTTCACGGATACGATTAAATCGTAAAAAGAAATAAAGCCAATAATTAAAATATAAAAGAAAAAAAACAAAAGAATAATATTTGAGACCCATTTTCCAGCTTTCGAATGCAACCAGCTTTGCAAAGGTTGTCTCTCGGGATTTCTTTTGAATATAGAGGAAAGGATTTTACCCCATAAAAGTAGAATGACATAACTGATTAAGACACATATCCAAGCATCACGCTTTGCGATATTTAATAAATGTGGGATGATTAGCACATGATTGGAAATGCCAATAAAAAGAAGTAATACAAATATAATTTGGATACGTGAGAAGGTCAAAACTAGTCCTCCAATTTAATAATTTATGTTAGTGTTTGTAACTATTTCTATTTTATGTATTCCAGCAACAAGAGAAGCTTTAGGAAGCTGGAATAAGTTCAAATATTCAAATGAGGAATCTACGCCCCCTCAAAGCTGTTTTGGCAGCAAACGAATACGTGTGATCATTATTCTTTGCTGTATTTAGAGAATACGAATTTAAGAAGAGGAGGACTAGGATATCATAGGATTTCCTAGTCTTTTTCGTAATGGTTTACAATTTATGTTCTATTCCTTAAAAACAATGGTGAAAGTCTAGTAAACTTGTAAACATCCAAAGGAATGGAAAACAAATCTTAATTCCAAAAAAAGTATTGACACTTATTTAATGAAAGTAATATTATAAAACGTATAAGATTACTCGGGTATAAAAAGTGCTGACTGGAAAACCAGAGGTCCTTCTTTCTTTTAGAGTGAAAACTGATTTGGAGGGGCAACGAATGTTACCGAATATAAAAGATACTCAACCAGAAATTAATAAACCTATTAAAACAGGTAAGAAAAGTTGGAACACCGAAGATTGGTGGGCAGTGTGGTTAGGCTTTGGAATTATCATTTTAGTACTTATAAATTTTATTCCCAAACCAACATTACCAGCACGTTGGGGTTCTGGTGAACAACAAGGGATATTGAATACAATACCAAGTGAAGGGTTCATGCCAGTTGTTATTACTGGGATTGTGGCATTATTCGTGTTCTACTTAGCGATCCGATTTTTGAAAAAGGAAATTAGTAATCAGTTTCTTGTAGCATTTCCTGTTCTTTTTGCATTGACCTTAGTTGCTTACGTTTTAGGTCAGTATGGGCCATGGCGTCATTACGGCTTTAATGATGTTATTTGGGCATTAGCGATTGGGTTATTTATTAGTAATGTCTTAAAAACACCCACATTTCTCAAAAGCGTTTTGCATACAGAGCTTTACATTAAAACAGGTCTTGTTTTATTAGGGGCATCGATTCTTTTTGACCGAATGCTAGCACTCGGAATGCTGGGAGTTGGAGTGGCTTGGATCGTGACTCCTATCGTCATTCTTGTAATGTACTGGTTCTCGCAACGCTATCTTAAAATGAATGACCAGAAAGAATTAGCAGTTACAATATCATCAGCAACAGCTGTTTGTGGTGTTTCTGCAGCGATTGCCTCTGGTACTGCCGCAAAAGCAAAGAAAGAAGAGATCACACTTGCCATTTCAATTACTTTAATTTTTACCATTTTAATGATGCTAGGAATGCCAGCACTTATAAGACTTTTTGGGATAGATCCAATTGTAGGTGGAGCTTGGCTAGGTGGCACCATTGACGCAACAGGAGCGGTTGTTGCTGCTGGTTCACTATTGGGCGAAGAAGCAATGGAAGTCGCATCTGTCATAAAGATGGTTCAAAATATTCTCATTGGATTTGTTGCTGTTGCGATTGCGATATTTTTTGTATCACGAGTTGAAAACAAAGGAACTACTGCAGGATCAAAGAAAAAAGTGTCTGCTAAAGAAATCTGGGTGCGTATGCCTAAATTCATTTTAGGATTTATCGGCGCGTCACTTATTTTCTCGTTCTTATTACCTGATCAAACTGTCGAAGCTGTTTTACCAACGATCGATGGATATCGTGGCCTATTTTTCACATTAGCATTTGTCAGCATTGGATTAGAGTCCAACTTTAAAGAACTGGCTAAAGGGATTCGCGGTGGAAAACCTATTATTCTTTACATCGTCGGACAGCTGTTTAATATTATCTTAACGTTACTTGCAGCTTGGGTTTTCTTTAGCGGTACCTTCTTTACACTACCATTCTAGGAGACATGAACGATGAGGAAATTAGTCAATTTATTCGGTTTTATCGCAGTGGTGTTCGTCATAACTTCGGTATTACATGCTCTGCCAGCTGCACCTGCTGATGAACCTGGAGCAGGTGACATTTGGTGGATGAACGTCCCAGAAATAAATGAGATGTATGAAAAAGTGAACGTTAACAAGTAGGAATACAGTAAGAAATATAAGATTATGAGCTGTGTCCAAAGGCGGTGATGGCCTTTTGGCACAGTTTTTTTGTAAGAAGGAAGATTAAATTTAGCTTTGGGTGCGCACCAACCGTTTAATATTTGTACAATAAATTTATATATGTAATGATATAAATGAAGTTACAAATGAGGAGTGAGATTAATGTATATCTACCTCGCTTGAAAATAGAAACGTATTTCTGTTAAATAGTGAACAACAACAAAAGTTCTTACTAGAAAGTGATCAATTTTTAAACGAAGAAACATTAGATAATGACCCAAAAGTTTACGAAGTCCTCGATGATGTCGGAGATTTAAAAAGAAATTTATTTATTGTCTTTAATAACATTCCTGTATCGGATGAAGAAAGAGCTACTTTTGAAAAGCGCTTTAAAAAACGGGCTCGAAAAATAGAGGACGAGCCTGGGTTTGTTGCAATCCGGGTATGTCGACCTTTGAATTCAGACACATATATTATTATGACATTTTGGGAAACAGAGGCTCACTTTGAGAACTGGAAAACCTCGAATGCTTACAAGGATGCCCATAAAAAGCGCGGCACATCAGAAGGCATTGACCAGCAACAACCGCAAATTTTCCCACGTCAATCGTATGTCGAACTATTCACAATCGATTAAGGTAATACAATGAAAGGCCAAGAGCTATAAGCTTTATTGGCCTTGTTTTTTTATGTATACCAGAGGTTTATAATTAAAGTAAAATTATTTTTGTCTTTTGAATGTAGATCTATTGTACCTTAACTAGATTTTTCCATATCAGTTAACCAACCTGTTATTACTAGTATAGGAACAAGTGATATTAATAATCACCTAATCTAATAAAAATTTTTCAATAAAAAATGAACTTTTTACTGCACAAAAGACTCTTATAAGGGAGAGGGGGAGAGGGAGAGAGGTGAAGACATGAATGTCGGTCGACTTGTAAAAAAAGCAAAAAAAGGAAATAAAGAAGCGTTACTTCAACTAATTATGGAAAAAAAAGATGATTACTATAAACTAGCTCTCACCTATATGGGAAACTCCCATGACGCAATGGATGCGATGGAGGACATGATCGTCAGGCTGTATGAAAAAATTGATCAGTTAAAAAAAGAGGACGCCTTTTACAGTTGGAGTAAAACGATTTTAGTAAATAGCTGTAAAACACTTCTTCGAAAGCAAAAGAAGCTAATTCTAATAGAAGATTGGAACACACCGACCCAAAGTGATGGGGGGCAGGCCATTGACATTAATCCATACATTAACACTGAACACCAGATAGATATTCAGCAGCTTATGCTCCATTTAAATGAACATCAAAAAGAAGCGATACAATTAAAATATTTTCATGATCTAGATTATCAATCAATCTCAGAAATAACCAATGTTTCCATTGGCACCGTTAAATCAAGAATTTTCCAAGGGTTAAAAAAACTAAGAGATCATTATGGGGGTGATGCAGATGAGTAAAGTGGAAAAACGGTTAGAAGAAGAGAAAAAACGCTTGGATACGATTACGGCACCAGCAGAATTAGAAGCTAGATTAAGAGGAGCTTTAGATACAACGCCAGCCAAGAGACAGAAACGGAAGGCGCCTATATATGGAGCAGTCGCTGCCGCTTTACTTTTCATGATGGTTGTTGGATATCATTATAATGGGTTTGCATACTACGGAAAGAAACTGTTCGGTTTTGATGAAGTCATAACAGGTACTTTAAAAGAATTAAATGAGGCCGGGATGGGGCAAGTCGTTGAAAAACAAAGGCAGTTTGCCGACGGAACAAACCTGACGATTAACGGCATTATGACTGATGCCAACCAATTGATCTTGTACTATACATTATCCAATCCAGAGGGTTTAAGCTTTAATGACGATATACGGTTTAGAAAAATCACTGGACTATTTACTGATTCTTTTGTTGGTGGAGGACAGACCTTATTGAATGAAGAAGGAACAGAAATAAAAGGAATGATGTCTTTTGAACCTGTCAGTCCGTTTGCCAAACAATTAACACTTCATTATTCAATGCAACCGCAAAACGGAGAGGTAATAGAAGAAACGATAACCTTTCCTTACAATCCTAATCAAGCGATGCAAACAGAAATCAAACAATCGATTAGAGAAAAGTTGAAAGTTGATAAAGGAAACATAACCTTCCATTCAATTACAGCAACTCCTACATTAACGGTGATTGATGGGTTGTTAAATGTTGATAATTTTGATCGTGTGAATTATGCATTGGGTGGTATTGAATTGATGGCTAATGGTACACCTGTTCAACAGCTTGGAGGCGGGAGCAGATCTTCTATAAGAGGAACCCAATTTGATATTCGTTTTGATGCATTACCTGAAACGTTAGAGTCACTTGAAATCGTTATGAGGGAGTTTTTTGGGTATAAAAAGCTAGACCAAACTATATTACTATCTGATATCGGTGAAAACCCAGTTCTTCTTGGTGAGAAAAAACTTTGGATGGCTGATGTAACAACAACTTCCACTGGATTAGAATTGACGATTGCTACAGATGAGGACGTCATGCTTGATGGGGTTTTCATTCAAACGAGGAATGAGTCGGTAGAATTAAGGACGATTGTTAATCAAACCGAGTTAAAGTTAGAAGATGGAACTTTATTAAAGCAACGTACACTTCTGTTTGATACGATAGAGGAACCAGAATATTTGCTGATTGAGGGAATGCACTATATGAAACGCTATAATCAAACAATTGAAATTCCAGTTAAATAGTAGTGTATCTACGAATAAAAACATAAAATTTGACCCTTGCCATGACAATGCTTGAACGAGCATAACAGGCAAGGGTTTTACTATTTTTATACTGAATAAAGCGTCGTATTTAAAGGATTTGTTTTCTCCCATTCGCTACCTACTTGTAATAATTGCTTTTCCGAAAAATGTTGACCAATCAGCTGCATACCTACAGGAAGTCCTGCGGAACATCGTCCAATTGGAACTGACAAACTAGGAGTACCTGTTAAATTTGGTGGTGACGTAAATGGCATACAGCGTCTCGTAATTTCTAAATTTTGCTCAACCCAATTTTCTTTGAAAGCAGGTGTAGTTATCGGTATCGTCGGTCCTGCTATTACATCAACATCTTCAAAAGCCTTTTTTAATCCTTCGACTAACACGCGGCGTACTTGTTGTGATCTGACATATTGTGGTGTATTCGTAATGACACCTGTATTGAAAAATATTCGCACATCATCGGCATAATCATCTGGCACTGTTTGTAACCATTCATAATGATAAGTCGATGCTTCGCCGATCGTAATGATATAACTTGCAAATGTTGACATCGTTAGTTCTGGGATGTTGATTTGTTTAATTTCCGCTCCTAGTAGCTCGAATGATTTCATAGCGTTTTTAAATAGCGCCTCAACAGCAGGGTCTAACCCTTCTAGATAGTAGGTAGGAATTCCGATCGTTAAGCCTTTAATCCCTTTATGAAGATTTTCCGTGTAATTCGGAATAGGTGCCTTTATACTACCAGGATCTTTTGGATCATAACCTGCCATTGTATTTAGCATGATGGCTATATCGGACACTGATCGAGCCATAGGACCAGCGTGATCAAGAGACCAAGCTAACGGGGCGACGCCCTTTGTACTGACTAAACCATAAGTTGGTTTTAAGCCGTACACTCCACACATTGAAGCGGGTACACGAATCGAACCGAATGTATCGGTACCAGTTGCAAGTGTAGCAAGCCCCGCAGCAAGAGCAGCTCCGCTTCCACCACTAGACCCACCAGGACTATAGTTTGTGTCCCAAGGATTTCGTGAGTTGCCGTAAACAGGATTTGTATTCGTTAAGCCCCCGCCAAATTCATGCATATTCAACTTTCCAAGCATGATTCCGCCAGCAGCTAGCAGTTTTTCCACAGCAGTTGCCGTTTCGTCAGGAATAAAATCTGCTAAAATTTTTGAACCTACTGTCGTTCTAATCCCTTTTGTATAATAATTATCCTTTATTCCAATTGGAATACCATGAAGCGGCCCTTTGTATAAACCGTTCATGATTTCAGTTTCAGCATGTTGTGCCTGAAGAAGCGCTAACTCATGAAGAGTTGTTATATAAGCATTAACAGATGGATCAATTGTATTAATTCGCTCAATTATGGATTGTGTTATTTCTACTGGAGAAAGTTGCTTTGACTCTAATAACGGTGCAAGTTCTGTAGCCGTTAACGAGGATAAATCAGTCATGGCGGATCAACTCTGGATCAACAATGGTAATCGGTACTTCTTCATTTAGATCTGGCTTAGCTTTTAATGGGGTTTGAGCCTGCTCGATGGTATGCAATATGTGTTCAATATAAGGAAGATCGCCTTCCTTAACAGCAATACCATGGAGATGTATACTTCGTCTAATATAATCTGTAAAATTCATATTTCATCACTCCTTATGGCGATAATAAAATGTGAAATCGGGAAGGGACTGCAAAAGGGGTGTATCATTCGCTTTCCAGGCTCTGATACTTCCCTGCAACCTTACTAAACATAATGCTTTTTTTGGAAGCTAGACAACGGATAAAATTCTAATAACTTGCGGATGTTTTGGCTAATTCCATTTATTGCTTCAAAATATTAAGTTCATAAAGCAGGATTTGTAACTTCACCAATTGCCTTTTTAAGGTTAATTACTCCGACCAATTGAAAAGCATCAAATTCGTGTATTTCTAACTTTTTATGCCAAATGATAAGTGTTGGTTTCGGTTGTTCCTTTTTCTCCACCTAAAAATGCTATCGGTTTAAGATATTCATTTTGGCTAAAATGGAATATTGTCTAAAGAAAGTTAGTATTAAATTTGTTTTTTCATGGATATTACTTATTCTTACTGGGAATTTATAAACAAGGATACATTTTGTAATAAAATACAGTTAGGAGAGTAATGAAAGAGGGAAAATAGATGACACTCATTGAAGTAATTATCCGAACGACATTATTATTTATTGTTTTATACATATTGTGCAGAATTCTTAATAAAAAATTAATTGCTCAAATGACTTTCTTTGATTTTGTAGCGGGTATTACGATCGGTTCAATCGTTGCAACAGCTATGTTAATGAAGGATATCCCTGTTTATATAGGTGTTATAGGGTTGGTTTTCTTCTCATTATATACGTTTATTAGTAACATCATTGCCATTAAAAGCTTTACGGGTCGAAAAATTTTAGAAAGTGAACCAACTTATGTCATAAAAGATGGACAGGTTCTAGAGGACGGCTTAAAAAAGGGGATGCTTACAATGGACAGCCTCTTAACCAGTTTACGTAAAAAAAATGTCTTTAATTTAGATGAGGTAGATACAGCGATATTAGAGACTGATGGCACGATTTCCGTATTAGTAAAGCCACCTTACTTACCAGCTATGCAAAAAGATGTGTACAATATCCAACCGAATCGAGGGGTTGGACAAGCCTTCATTCTTGACGGTAATATCTTAATGAAAAGTCTGGAGCTACTTGGAAAAGACATGGAATGGGTCAAAACAACCTTAACAGCACACAATGTTGAAAAGATTGAAGACGTTTTCTACGCGCAAATCGATAAACAGGGTATAGTGTATATCGATGTTAGGGAGGATACGCTAACTTAATGAATATTCGCTTTTTTCTATTTTTGCTTTTAGCGAGAATCTTTTAACATAAATTAGGCTATTTATGAAACCAGGATAATAATTGCAGATGAAAAACACTATAAACTCTTTAGCCCATTAGCTTTCCATGCTTATGGGCTTTACTATGTTTAGGAGGATATATCATTTACTCTATCGTTGTTTCTGTTACTATTAAATATAATGATACCTTTTAAATAAGTACAATATTAAAAGCTGATGTTGATTTTCGAATAAAATAAAATTTAAAAAGAAGGGTAATAAAATGATTGTTTTAGGTATTGATTTATCTGGGCCTCGTAATCACAAAGATACGGTATTAACCGTGTTTGAAACAAAAGGGAAACAGTTGATATTTAATAAGATTTTGAGTGAGATGAGCGATAAAAAGATTTTGAATGAGGTTATGGTACAAAGTGAACGTGATGAACTTGTGATTGGGATAGATGCGCCTTTATCATATGAAGACGGCGGAGGTGATCGTCAAAGTGATAAGCTTTTGAGAAAGTTTATCGTTTCATTAGGAATGAAGTCTGGATCAATTATGACACCAACTTTCAACCGAATGGTTTATCTTACTTTACGTGGAATAAAGCTTAGTCGTGAAATAGAAAGCCTAAATTCGATCCATCCGATTTCATTTGTTGAGGTTCACCCAGGAGCAGTGATTGGATCTAGATTATTACGAGAAGAAATTGATTATGTCCTCAACTATAAACAAAATGTAGCTGCAAGACGTTTTATAAGTGATTGGCTCTATAAACAACAATTATTAGATTTACCCGAACGGATTGAGGAAGAAAGTCATATGATCGACTCTTGTGCTGCCGCATTAGTGCTTGGCATTGGAAGGATCATAGATTTGAACCAAATTGGATTTACCGAGCAGCACCACCACTGCATCCTTACGACTTTTGTTGTTAATTATGGAAAGTAGTGTCAGGATTTACCGAATCTTTCTCTGTCCAAACATGACAGAGAGAGACTATTATTACATTTTACGTGGGAACATGGTATGATAATTCCGTATTGCAGGATAATAAAAGTTTCTTTTCATTGAAAAACTTCATCTGGTTTAAACATAAAATTTACTCTAATAGAGCTTCTTGTTTTATATAAATTTAGTTTAAATTACACCAAAAGGACGGAAATGAATTATGATGAATGAATATTTTGCTCTGGTAAGAAAACGTTGTGCTGAATATGGAATTGATCCGAACCAAATTCCTTCATTCGATAAAGTTTCAACAGAAGAACTAATAGAAATTCAAGAAAAGTATTCGGAAACTTTATCTGTAATAAAGATTTTTATTAGTCAATTTCTTTCTAAGACAAAAGGAATTCCATTATTAGTTACCGTTACAGACGATAAGGGAACATTTATTGAATATATGGGTGATGAAACTTTACAAGATACAATCGTTAAACTTGCTGGGTTGCAAAAAGGTATTCAATTTACTGAAAGAAAAGCAGGAGTCAGTTCGGTACTGGCTGCAATCGAGCTTAAAAAACCAATTCAAATATTAGGAACAGAACATTATCATCATTTTCTTCATAGTGCAGCATGTTACAGCGCACCATTATATGTAAACGACCGATTAATTGGAACTATATCAGTGATGACATTTTTAGATTTTGCTCACCCAATGATCTTAACAACGCTTGAAACTGTCGTTGACTCTATTAAAAGAGAGCTAGATTTGCGTGAAGAAAACCGCTATTTAGATGAGATGAACAAGATGATGTTAGAACATTCCAGTATTGGTTATATCGTCACCGAAGAGAGTGGAAAAATTTTAAATGTAAATTCAAAAGCAAAAGCGATACTATCAGGGACTAAAATAGAACAGCATTACATTCAAGAGATTACACCTTTAAATGAGATTTATAATCGATTTAAGCAAGGTGATATGATACAAAACTATGAGATTATCATCGAAAACTCAAAAAATCTCGTTTGTTTAGTAGATTGTTTCCCTTTTCAAGAAGGTACTTTAATTCAACTTCATGATATAACCGAGTATAAGAAAACAGAAGCTTATATTCAAAATACTGAAAAGTTGACAATAGTAGGACAATTAGCTGCTGGGGTAGCTCATGAAATTAAAAATCCTTTAACAACATTGAAGGGATTTATCCAACTAATGCAGCAAAACTTATACAGCGAAACATATACACCTGTTATGCTGAAAGAGATTGAAAGAATTAATGAAATAACAAATGAATTTTTAGTACTGTCACGACCAACTGTTCTGTCGAAAGAGTTAAATGATATCAAGAAATTATTTGTAGAAATTGAAGTATTATTATCGAGTATTGGGATCTTAAAGAATATAGACTTTGTAAAAAATTTCAAAGACGTGCCGTCCATTTATTGTGATGGCAATCAATTAAAGCAAGTTTTCATTAATATATTTAAAAATAGTGTAGAAGCGTTAGATCATAATGGACAAGTTCATCTTACGGTAGATTTACACAATTCACATCATATTATGATTCGATTTGAAGATCACGGTAAAGGCTTTCCCGATCACATTCTTACTAAATTAGGTCAACCTTTCGTGACAACAAAAGAGAATGGTAACGGGCTCGGCATTATGGTGTGTAAACGAATTATTGAGACCATTCATATGGGCCAATTAAATATGTATAATAAAGCTAACAATACTGGAGCCGTAGTCGAAATTATTTTACCTATTAGTACGGATTAATAGTAGTTTGATAATTTTATTCCAAATGTATATAGTCATCATCACAAGTCTTAATGATTGACAAGACTTTAGTTTGTCAATTCGGCATGATGATGACCTTTATTTTTGGATTTTGTCCCAAGGTCTTTATATTTCCTTTGTATCATTATTTGATGTTTAAAGTAAAATATAGCCAAATACCTCAAATAATAAAAACTCCTTAAAAAACACCTAAAATGGGAGATGATAGAAATGACTGAAATACTTCAAACGATTGAAGAGCATTTCATGCTGATTGCTCCGTTAATTTTTGTTCAAGTTATTTTAATTATTATTGCTTTAATTGACTTAAAGCGCGCTGATGCAACCAATGGACCTAAATGGTTATGGTTACTCATTATTTTAATTATCAATATTATTGGTCCAATTTTGTATTTTGTTATTGGAAGGAGACAACAGTGATGCCCTTTTTTCAGGTTAACAATTTATCAAAATCTTTTCAAAGTGATCATGTCATTAAAGATACCTCATTTTCCTTAGAAGAGGGGCGATGTGTTGCATTACTCGGTCCAAATGGAGCTGGTAAGACGACAATCTTAAAGATGCTTGCTGGCTTATTGAAACCTACAGAAGGAAATATTACATTTGAAGAGTTTGGTACAAATGATGACTTTAGAAATCATATTGGTTATTTATCCCAGTATCCAGTTTTCCATAATTGGATGAGTGGTCAGGAATTTTTGGAATATGCTGGTAAACTATGTCATTTATCGCGAGAAGAAGCAAAGGAACGGACAGCAGAACTCATTGAAATGGTTGGATTATACGATGCAAAAGATCGGCGGATTGGGAAGTATTCAGGAGGTATGAAGCAAAGACTAGGAATTGCTCAAGCGATTATACATCGTCCGAAACTGTTATTGTTGGATGAGCCTGTGTCTGCACTTGATCCTTTTGGAAGACGTGAAGTTCTCGAAATGATTAGACAGCTTAAAGCACACACGACTATTTTATTTTCAACCCATGTCCTTAATGATGCAGAGGAAGTTAGTGAAGATATTATTATTTTGAGTGATGGTGAAATTAAAGTAGCAAATAGTTTATCAGAATTACGAAAGCAGCATCAGGAAGCAGTTATTTTTATACATACTAGTGAAATAGCAAAGCCACATCTACAATATTGGGGACAGTTTGATTTTGTTAAGGAAATGGAGTTTGAGCACGAACAGGCAAAGGTCATTGTGGCGGATTTAAACCAAGCCAAGCGCGTATTTTTGCAAGAAATTGTTACACATGATATTCCCATTACAAGCTTTGAATTAGGTAAAACAACACTTGAAGATTTGTTTGTAAAGGTGGTGAAAGGATGAGGCAGTGGTGGGTGTTATTTACAAAAGAGTTACTAGAAATGTGGCGTAACTTCAAGTGGGTTTGGTTACCGATTGTATTTCTTTTACTTGGCATGACAGATCCATTAACAAGTTATTTTATGCCACAAATACTCGATACTGTCGGGGGTTTACCAGAAGGAGCCGTTATTGAAATGCCTTTACCATCGGGTAATGAAGTACTATTAATGGTCACTTCACAACTAAATATGTTGGGTGTTCTAATTATAGTGTTAGCATTTATGGGAACGATTGCAGGTGAACGAAAAAGTGGAGTTACTGGGATGGTGTTAGTGAAACCTGTTCCGTTTGGATCTTATGTGACGGCTAAATGGGTGGCGTTACTGTTAATCGGCGTTATTTCCTTATTTGTAGGGTATCTCGCTGGTTGGTATTACGGTTCGATTTTATTTGATCCCATTCCATTTACTCTGTTTATCCAAAGCTACTTGCTACTTGCTGGCTGGTACATATTTATCTTAACGCTGACGATTTTTTTCAATTCTATATTCCGCATTCCAGGCTTAGTCGCTTTTGTTACACTTGCGACTGTAATAGTTCTTTCTATTATTACTAACACGTTTGAAAGATGGATGACTTGGAGCCCAGCACAGCTTACTGGCAATGTCGGTTCTTTATTAATGGAAGGGAGGCTTCTCCCTGATTTTGGATTGACCGTGATTGTGACATTGATATTACTAGCAGTATTGATCTACAGTTCGATCAGAATATTACGCTCGAAAGAACTAGCAGAATAAAGTGGCTTATTCTATTTGGAGCTGTTCTCCTTTAAGTGGAAGAAACTTGTAGGAGCGCAGCTTTTTTTATATACAATAATAAAATAGTCCTTAAATTTAAATGATGTTTACGTATGTCATGGTTTCCTAAGTACATAAAAACAAATAGAGACAGGAGCTAACTTATATTGAAACTACTGAGTACTATATTATTTGTTATTATCCTAACTACTTTAACAGGCTGTGACTCCACACAAGAAGAAACGATGGATTTATTGAACGAAAAAATTTCAAGTATTGAAATCTCAAAGTCCATAAGAACAGGAGAAATAAATCACGATGTTTTAAAGACTTTAAAAGACCAACAATCTATTAATAGGATTGAGAAAGCGATTCGTACAGCTATCACACAACCTTCACATATTAATATAAATGAAACCACACCTGATTTTGATATGATCGTAAACTATGCAGAAGGTTACCCAAGTCACCCTATCCACATATGGTTGGGGGAAGAGGGGACAGAAAGTACACTCACTTACATATTTGGTGAAAAACAAACTTACGTTACCACAGTAAAATCAACTAATGAGTTGAGAGAAATTCTTTTGTCATTCAAATAAATTAGAATAAATAAATGCCAACACTTCAGGATAAGTGTTGGCTGTTAATATTTATATTCTCTTTATACGCAGTCAATCCTTATACTTATAAGTGAAATTTACTTTTACTAATTTAGTAAACTTTCCCTTTTCAAACGGGTTTTTAATACTTTGAGAGCTCCTTTCTTCCAACTCCTTACTGTATGCACACTTACCTTGTAATCTCTTGCAATATCCGCGGTCGCTTTTCCAACCATTATAGCTTCTTTTACCCAGATTTGTTGCCTCTCTGTAAGCCCTTCTAAATACGGAGCTAAAAGTTCCCTCTCTAGTGGGGTAGCTACATTTTGATCGGTAATTTGATGAAAATCTTCCTCGGTAATATGATGTCTTGTTGCATACGTTTTTTCTTTATAGAGTTGGGTGAGCAGTTTTCCCCGGACAGTATTCATGGCAAAAGTCGCAAACGTTCCTTTTTGGGGGTCAAAACGTTCATAAGCCTCCCATAATGCAATTAGTCCAATTTGATAATAGTCTTCATAATCTTTAAAAACATTAAGTTGCTTCAATTGTTTCTTAACAATTGGAGCATATTGTTCAACCACTTCATCGGCTGTTAGCTTAAAAGTATACAAAAAATTCTCCACTAGAAAACGCGTTTTCTCAAATATTCCGCCGGTACTTTAAATTTAATAGACTAGCGTCAAAGAGTCATATAGTGAAAATTGATGTTTCCTTAGGAGAAAAAAGTTAAATAATCATTAGGAAAATAAAAAATCGTCGGTGAAATGTGAAGAATGGTACTTATTTTAATTAAATTTTGTTGACGACCTATGTTTTTATTAAGCTAGCTTAGGTCACCACACATTTACAAACACCGCTCTCACATATCAAAATCTTTAATAGCATTTAACGCAATGATATATAAAGAATAAAACGCTAAATAAGCGCCAGTGATTAAAAAGAGCGGGTTAAGGAATAGGGCGTGAATATTTGTCATAAATACGGTATTGTCCCTTAATACCGTATAGATTGCATAGGATGCTATGTTTCCAAATGTCAACAGTGCGATTAATGCCAGTGAATGAAATACAATTCGAAGCTTTTTCCATTTTTTCTGAAGAATTATCATAAATCCTGGTACAAAAATACTTCCTACTAATATAAGAATTTTCATATAGCATCACCTCATATTTCATTCTGCACGAAACAAGATAGAAATAAACAAAATGACCTTGCGTGATAAAAAATTAAAACTATCAATTTTGTTCAACTGATGCGTACCAGAAAATAAAGTTGGTTACTCACACAAATAGCTGACCCAAATAGCGTGATTAAGCTATTGGGCCAGCTATTAATGATTAACCGACACTTTGTTCCTGTTGCTGTTGGTGTTGGTTGCGTAGTTTAACAATATCATTACGAAGGAAAAAAGAGATAAGAAAAGCTAACATAATCATACCAAGAAAAACGTAAAATACGGGAATATAACTGCCAGTTGCAGCTCTAATATTGGATACAATCAACGGTCCGATGATCCCACCGAGAGACCAGGTCGTTAGAAGGTAGCCATGAATTGCCCCGAGCTCTTTCGTACCGAACAAGTCGCCAATAAAAGCAGGGAGATTAGAGAAACCGCCACCGTAACAGCTGACTACTAATAAAATAAGTAACTGGAATAGTAGAGCATTTGTTGTAAATGGTAAAGTAGCAAAAGCGATCATTTGAATGATAAAAAAGGCTAAAAAAACGTTATGACGTCCAAGATAGTCTGAAGCTGCCGCCCAACCTAATCGACCACCACCGTTAAAGATACCCATAATCCCTACCATAGTAGCTGCTGCGGCAGCGGATAATCCTACGACATCTTGTGCCATCGGTGAGGCAACCGAAATCATCATAATACCAGCACTAACATTGATAAGCATCATCGACCATAACATCCAGAAATGTTTCGTTTTTACTGCTTGTTTTGCCGTAAGTTGACGTAAGTCTTTTTTTATCAAATTCTGGCCACTTGAAATGGCCTTAACCATACTTTTTGGTACCCAACCTGGCTTTGGTGGTTCAATGTATGAGGCACCCAACATCATTAATAGGAAATACGTTGCTCCTAAAATATAAAATGTGTTAGTAATTGTAATAGACTCTATTAAAACAGCTGCAACTGGAGCTGTTGCTAAAGCACCGGTACCAAATCCAAGAACAGCCATACCCGTTGCTAATCCTCGGCGGTCGGGGAACCACTTAACGAGTGTCGAAACAGGTGAGATATAGCCGATCCCTAACCCTAAACCACTTAATAATCCATATGTAAGCAGGAACAAAATTGAAGAATCAAGAGCAACTGCAAGACCTGATCCAGCTTGGCCCATACCAAATAAAACAGCCGCAACAATAGCCGATTTTCTAGGGCCATTTCTTTCAACAAAACTTCCAAATAACGCTGCAGACATTCCAGCAAGTGCCATCATAATAGTAAAAGCTAATGTAACGTTCGTTTCAGACCAACCGACTGTTTCTGTCAATGGTCTTTTGTAGACACTATAAGCATAAGCAGCGCCAATTGAAAGGTGTATTGCAATGGCTGAAACAGCCATTAACCATCTATTTTTATTTTTCATATATATCCTCCTAAAGTAAAAAATTAATTCGAACCTCAACCCTCCTTTTTGTTTAACTATAAAACGAAAAAACTCTCCTTAAGAAGGAGAGTTGAACTTGGACAACACAAATGGTGAATTTTAAAAATGGTCTTTACAAAAATGAAATGTAATAACCGTTTTTTAGCTGTGTTTCCCAAATTCTCCATCCCCGAAGAAATGTGGTTTTGTACAAAAAGGCAGGTTTCCTGACTCGTGTTTTCTTCTACTTTGACCCTTCCCACATCGGTGGCTTTATACCATTCAATGCAGTGGAATATGTCATTTCGTCTACACTAACAGTTGCGGGGGCAGCTCTGGACTTTCACCAGATTCCCTTTTAACCAAAAATCGGCACCTTTAAGACTGATTATTTAGTGAATTATGACTATTAAAACATTAGTTTCTCAATTTTGTCAAATCTTTGTCTATTATCAATATTTAAAACTTGTTTTAATATTTTAAAGTGTAAAAGATGTTAGTATTTAGTAGTCTATGTAATTAATGTATGTATGTGAGATTTTCTGTCATAAAAATTTTAAGCTGAAAAGCCTGTTGCTTCAATAATCTATATAAAAACTGTGAAGCAATATACGGAAAAAACGTATGTAAACCATTGACAATTATCGACAGAAGCTGTTTAATAGGTTTTGTTATTAATATATTCATAATAATTAGTTCAGTTAGGTGTCTAATTAAGACTTAATAGGGAATTTGGTGAGAATCCAAAACTGTCCCCGCAACTGTAAATGTGGACGAAATGATGAAAACCACTGTATCAGCTTTACTGATATGGGAAGGATCAGAGTAGGACGAAGCATAAGTCAGGAGACCTGCCTATCTGAACATTGTTCAAACCTTCGGGGCGTAGGGATTGATCGACGCAAATGTGTTATGTTCTGTTACATTTATTCATTTGTGCCGTTTTTTTCACTAATGCGCTCAATTTGAGAGTGCTTTTTTTTTTAGTCCTATGGTTTATCTGAACTTATTATGAAATAAGAAAACTAGTTTAGGAGGAAGAGAAATGAAAAAATTATACACAGGAGTTTTAAGTTGTTTAGTTGCTGGTAGCTTAGTAGCTTGTAATACAGAGGAGGTAGCGGAAATCGCCAATCCTGATGAATTACAAGCTGAAGAAGTTGGAGAAGAAGAAGTCGAGATAGAAGAGGGAGAAAATACGGAAGAAAACAAAGATGAAGAAGAAGACGGAATTGACCATCATCATGAATTGCCATATGAATGGGCTGGTAGCTATGATCTTGAGGCTGGTACTTATACCCTGAATTTTAATAAAAACGAACATGGAGATGAAAGTATTCTAATCGGCTATGTATTAGAGGATAGTAATATCAAAGACCTCGAACATCACATGGCTCACGTAATGGATGATGGTGGTGAGGAGATAACGAGTGAAAATTTTACAGCGACAAGCGAATACGCATACATACTTTCATTGAACCCTAACGGTGAAACGACATATACTTTTACAATTGAAGTACCTGGAACATACCGTATATTTACTGAGCATCATGCAGAAGAATTTCTACTACAAGTTCTAATCGAAACTGGAGAAGAAGTGGTTGCTCAAAATCCAACTGATTACGAAGGACATAATCACGATCATTAATAAAGAAAGTTGGTGATTCCACATGCATCTTTCAGATGGAGTCCTTAACCTACCAGTTGTAGCTGTAACAACGGCTGCAGCTGGTGGCCTTTTATTTTATTCAATTAAAAGTATTACTCAAGAAGAAATTCCTAAAATCAGTTTAATGACCGCTACGTTTTTTGTCCTTTCGTTAATAAGTATACCGATTGGACCAAGCTCGGTACATCCGCTCCTTTGTGGGTTACTCGGAATTATCCTCGGGAGAAGAAGTGCTATAGCCATTTTTATTAGTTTACTTTTACAAGCACTGCTTTTTCAGCATGGTGGATTAACTACGTTGGGAGCTAATACACTTCTTGTTGCTCTGCCAGCGATAGTTTGTTCTTTTATATTTTACCATTATAAAAAGAACCGTTCTGCTAATCTAGCAGTAGTTGCTAGTGTTATCGGCATGTTTGGGATTGTACTTACTATTTTACTGCTCTCAAGTATTCTGTTTTTGACAAGTTCGTATTATACAGAAGGAACCTTTTCTGTTGTCCGTATATTACTAGTGGGACATATACCCTTACTATTGATAGAGGGTATACTTACTGGGTTTATCGTAAAAATATTACTACAAGTTCGGCCAGAGCTTATTAAAGGTAGGGAAGTAGAATGGGTTCTTCATTCATAGAGGAAATAAAGCGTTTTGAACCAACTGTTACAAAACAATCGTGGGGCAGAAAGTGGGAGCCAAGAACAAAAACAGTAACGTGTCTGATTTCAACGTTTATTGTTATTTCACTAGAAGAGCCTTTACTATTATTTTTTACGTTCTTTATGCTACTTTTTGCGATACTTACAATGGGAATCGGTTTGAAGTATGTCTTTTCAAAATTATTAATTCTTATTCCTTTTTTGACTTTAATGAGTGTGCCTATCCTATTTGCACAAGGGTTTAACATAGATTCCGATCGTTTACTTTTTGTTATTCAATTAAATTTGAAAGCATTATCATCAGTGTTATTAATGATCATCATGCTTCTTACTCAACCAATGGCTCAATTTTTAAATGGAGTTGCAAATATGCGACTTCCTTCAGCGATAGTAGCGATTTTAATTATGTCGCTTCATTATACGAGAATTCTCTATATTACTCTATTATCGTATCAAAAAGCACTTATTTCTCGTCTGTTTAAGCCGTCGTCTTTTCATAAACAATCTTTAAAAGTATACAGTGGTGTCATGGCAGGTCTCGTTCTGCGATCTTATATTCAGTCAGAACGTGCATCTCAAGCTATGGTTGCAAGAGGATTTGATGGGACAATTCCAACTTCGGCACCTAAACCGATTTCAAAATACGATGTATTTTTATCGACCATTTTCACTAGTTTTATGATCCTACTAATTATTATTGAAAAGTGGTGGTTCTAATGAGTACAATTGAGATTAAAAATATTAATTACACATACTCCGATCAAACGATCGCTCTATCTAATGTTACATGTTCCCTGACCAGCAAGAAAATAGCATTATTAGGCCAAAACGGAAGTGGTAAATCAACTTTACTTCAACACTTAAACGGCTTGCTTTTACCTCAAACAGGTGAAATAGAGCTCTTTGGACAATATTTAACAAAAAAAACGATTCGTTCGATTCGAAGTAAAGTAGGATTTGTGTTTGATAGTCCTGATACACAGTTATTTGCCCCGACTGTTTTTGAAGATATTGCCTTCGGACCGAGAAATAAAGGCCTAGATGAACAAGACGTAATAAATGTTGTAGGAAATGCCCTTAACCTGCTTGGGATTGAACATCTTCGACACAAAGCACCCTACAATTTAAGTTTAGGTCAAAAGAAAAAAGTAGCGATAGCTGGTGTATTAGCTATGAAGCCAGAAATCATAATTTTTGATGAACCTTTTTCTGGATTAGATCCTGTTGCCCTAGAAGAGTTTCTTTCATTACTAGACTATTTAACGGATACTAGTCACACTATTATTTTATCAACTCACGATGTTGACATTGCTTATGGTTGGGCATTGGAATGTTTAATTATGCAAAACGGAAAGATGATTAGGCAAGGCACGACCTCGCTATTAGAAGATGAGCAGTTAATGAAAGAAGCAAAGCTGGCAAACCCAAGATTATATACACTATTTAAAGAAACACCCTACCGACCAAAGACAAATGAAGAAGCTAGGCTGCTCATTTCAGCACAATTTACAGAAAAAATGAATGATCTAGTCATTCTTTCGTAACTGAAGGGGGCCCTATGAGAAAACATTTTGCTCAGTTTGTAATGATAATTCTTATTTTGATAATATTCGCTATTCCTGTACACGCGCATAAAATGCTCATTGATCCTATTGAAGAAGGAAAAATTCAAGTAGTTTATGAGGATGGGAGCCATTCTAATCGAACAATCGTGTATGCGTATGACGATGAAGGAAATGAAGTGGCTAATGGTTCTTTAGACGAGAACGGGTATTTTTATTATGAGCCTAACGAAGCGACGTTTTTTGTTGCTGATGACGGAATTGGTCATCGAACAGAATGGAGAGTTGGAGAAGAAATCCTGGTAAAATCAGACCCTCATCGCTGGATTACTGTTGGAATTGTTGTAGCTATTTTTATTTCGATAGCCGTTTTCTTTTCCTATCGATCTAAAAGGAAAGCAGCTAGAGCTTAGATCGAAAATCATCTTTTAGATGTCCCAAATAAAATCTATTTAAATAACTTCTTACAAATTAGCATTCCTTTTAAGGGGTGCTTTTTTACGTTAATGCACATCGAAAGTATTAAGCTCAATGAAAGAAAAATGGCTATAACACAGAATATATAAGTGAGCTATACAAAAACTAGTAACTGCTATCAAATTGCTACACCTAGCGACATATAACGACTTTACGATAACCATCCTAGGGTATCTGTCATACAATGTCTTAAAGCTAAACTTCGTAGGAAGGAGTTACTATGAAAGTGACTTATGAAAATTCTCCTGTTCGATCAATTACGGCCTTACAGAGGTTAGCCTTCAAAACATCCACTCAACAAAACATATCCTCGACTATACAGTTAGCTTCCAAACATAAACCATTTACTATCTACTCAGAACAATCTTTTTCAAGAGAACGTCAGTTGTTGAACTTACTACAAGAAGGCGGATTTAACTTTTATGTAAGACATGCTGAAGCTACTATCGGAGTTGACCAACCTTTTTTAAGTTTTTATGACTGTAATACTCAAAGAAACCTCTCGAATGTAGGCCGTCAACAAGCAATCGCTTATGGAGAAACAACTCGCAGTTTAGATATTCCAATAGATTATCCAATCATATCTAGTCCCTTCTGTAGAACAAGGGAAACTGCGGCATTAGCTTTCGAACAAGAGAATAAAGAAATCGATCCTTTCTGGGCGGAAGTTTATCAATTAGCTGATCCTTTGCCTCCGACTGAACGAGTAAGAATAATAAACTTAGTTACCTCTGCTCTAGAATTGGCGCCTTCACCTGGTACAAATAAAGTTATAATCGGTCACAACTTTCCAGAAAGTGTTGGATTAGGGAGAATACCTAATATGGGAACCGTAGTTATATGGCCACGTGGAAGAGGCCTAGGGTATGATGTTATCGCTAAGTTATCGTTACGTGATTTCCAGAGCTTATTATAGAAACGCTCCATTACTGTTTTGCCCAACTGTTCAAATCCACTTGAACAGACAGTGAATGGATTGAATTTTTCCAAGTTGTCGCTTAAATCGATTTGCAATTATTATTAATTAAAACTTCATGGTTTTCCTGGAGTTTTTTTTTGGCTTATTCTCAAGGGTTATTGCTCTTTGTTTTCACTATATAAGCACATCCTGATGCTCAATCATTAGACTACTTTGTTTAGAAGTCATATAATATTGTTAGACATGTCTTCATTTTTTAATTGAAAGGAAGGGGAGAAACATGCCTGGCAACAAGACAATTGCATTAATAGATATGAATGCGTTTTATGCTAGTTGCCATCAAGCAGAGGACCCTTCATTACGAAATAAACCATTAATAGTTGGCGGTAGTCCGACGAACAAATATAAAGGAATGGTTATTGCAGCTAGTTATGAAGCAAAAAATAAAGGCGTTTATACAACGATGTCGATCTATGAGGCGTTAAAGAAAGTACCTGAAGCAGTAGTTGTCCAGCGAAATCATCCATTGTATTCTTCCTACTCTAGAAAAATTATGGATTTCTTACGGTTAATAGGGCCAACCGAAGTTGCATCAGTTGATGAAGCGTATGTGGATCTAACAGAAAGGGTAAATAAAGGCACATCTCCTAAAGAGATCGCAATGTACATTCAGAAAACATTGTGGGAGAAACTACATTTAGGGTGTAGCATCGGGATCAGTGATACGAAGTGTACAGCTAAAATGGCAGCAGATGTAAGAAAACCGTTCGGATATGTTCATTTAGAACGCCTGCAATTTTGCAGTTATTTTCATCCGCAAAAACTTAGCAAACTCCATGGTTGTGGAAAAAAGACAGAAGAGAAGCTTAATAAATTCGGAATATATACTATTGGGGATCTTGCACAAACAGATCCGATCCAAATAAAGCTCATACTAGGTTTAAGGGGAGAAGTACTGCGGAATAACGCACTAGGGATTGGCTCCGACTTAATTGATGCTGATCGTGAGAAAGGTGATAAAACGATCGGAAAAGAAAAAACATTTTCGCAACCGACAACAGACCCAGAGCAACTTCTGACAATTGCCCGGCAGATGATTGACATTCTGTGTCAACGATTACAAGAAAAACAGTTAAGAGCAAGTACAATTTCAGTTGTTTACAAAACTGAACGTGGTGGAGCCAGTCACTCAAAAAGTATCACCCTAAATGAAACAACATCTGACCACGAAAAAGTGTACTCAGTAGTAGAAAACTTGTTTGAGCGTCATCTTATGGATATACCTCTATGGTTATTTGGAGTTCGCTTAAGCAATTTCGAAACGGCAAACTATGTACAACTAAAGCTCTTTTAATAATTCCAGCCGACTTTATGGGGAATTATTTTTTAGTTAGCCTTATTTTCGAGCAACTGCTTAATATTGTACATTATGTTAAAATAAGAAGGTAGCTTAAAAGAATACATAATTGTCATCAAAGCATTATTAAAACAGAGGAGATTGGATGGAAAGAATGGATATTAATTTGAAAGATGTTGTACTACCCGTTCTTGAGAACGAAATACCTGATCAAGAGCAACAAAAACGCGAACAAAAACTATGGAAAAAAACAAACTTACCCTGTAAACTGTTAGACACTCTTAATAGCTTAACTAAAAATGAACTTGATCCTATTCGGAAAAATCTCGAAGTAAAAAATGCAAGTTCATTGAAAAAGGGCGAACTAGCAACACTTCTAGCTGAAGTCGTTCCTTCGTTATTTAAAGAACAACTGTATATGTTAGATCAAGAAAAATATGATTTAATGAAAACGATCATAAACAATGGAGGCTATATTAGTCATCCTGGTCTATCACTCGAAAAAATTGAAACTCTGAAAGCGCAAAGTCTCGTCTTTCCTGGTCTTCAAGAAAAACAGAAAGTTTTATTTATTCCAGTTGAGTTAGCAGACCTTTTTAATAATATAGATGGAGATGAGCTTGAACGTGTCATTCGTCGAAATACAGAATGGGTGAAACTCACTCAAGGGATGCTTTATTACTATGGAGTGTTGAGTGAAGCTGCACTAATTGATACTATACAGCGGCTTACTGGACAAGACATAGATCCAACTGAATATCAACGAATTATTTCTTTTGCGAGTGACTATTATGGCCAAGTTCATGCTTCGGCTCACGGGTACCACGATCATCGTGTACTTGATGCGCAGAAACTAATTGATGCCCAAAATGATTTAAAAGTCGATTATTTTGAATTTACAAAAGGACAACTTTTAAGGTCTAGTGGGGCAGCTTTTGTTCAAAAAAATTCTGCATTAAATGACTTGATCAATCTACTAGTCGAACATTCAGAAATATCGGTTGAGAGCGATAAACTAGCAGCCCAAATCGTTTATATGATCAATACGGAAGTACAACCAGCAATTATCATTGAATACTTACAAAGTAAGGTAGATCTTCCCGTAAAGATTGTTCAAGTCTTACAAGACCTACTTAAGGAAGTTAAAAATCAAACACGTCTATGGTCATTAAAAGGGTATACACCAAATGAATTGATGCTTCCTGAAGAAAAAAGCGGAAAGCCTATTCCACCACTAACTTTCCCTTCAGTACAAACGGCTCAAAAGGAAATCAATATCAAAAACTTTAAGAAAATTGGCCGTAATGCTCCGTGCATATGCGGAAGCGGAAAAAAATATAAAAAGTGCTGTATGAAGTAAGGTAAGCTCCAGCTTGAGATATAAATATTAATTAACTCTAAACAAACATTCATTAACTTACCAACAACCAACAAGGCATAGAACACATTTCTATGCCTTGTTTTTATTTTGATCTTTCTTAAAGACCGATGCTTTTTGATATTGGACCGTTTTATTACATATTTCAGCCTATAAATTGAATGAACCCTTCTGATAAACACAATTGAACTGGGTATACTACCAGTAATATGTATGATTAGGGGGTATAAAAGTTGAGCAGCACTGAAACTGCATTATCTATTTTTGCATTAGGCGGAATGAATGAGATCGGAAAAAATATGTATGTCGTTCAGTATGAAGATGACATGGTGGTGATTGATTGCGGTAACAAATTCCCTGATGAAAGTTTATTAGGAATAGACTTAATCATACCTGACATTTCCTATTTAGAAGAAAATAAAGACAAAGTCCGAGCTCTAATCGTAACGCATGGACACGAAGACCATATTGGCGGGATCCCATTTTTCCTGAAAAAATTAAATGTCCCTGTGTACGGAACTCGCTTTACGCTTGGATTGATCGAGTTAAAGTTAAAAGAGCATAAAATCCTTAGGGAAACTGATTTACATGAAATTAATGCTAATTCTAAGTTGAACTTTGGAGAGATGAATCTTGAATTTTTCAAAGTAACTCACAGCATTCCAGACTGCTTAGGGATTCTCTTCCGTACACCTGAAGGAAATGTTGTACATACTGGAGATTTTAAATTTGATTTAACTCCTGCAAGCAACGAACATTCAGACATTCATAAAATGGCTGAAATTGGAAAAGAAGGCGTACTTCTTTTATTATCGGAAAGCACGAATGCCGAACGTCCTGGAGCAACCCCATCTGAGCAAATGGTCGGTTCACACGTCACAGATGCTTTTATGAAAGCTGACGGAAAAATTATTCTATCAACCTTTGCCTCAAATGTTAGCCGCCTTCAACAAACGATTGATGCAGCCAAAAAAACCAATCGTAAGCTTGCTTTACTCGGACGGAGCATGGTAAATGTTGTTGAAGTAGCAATGGAACGAGGATACCTAAATATACCAGATGGAATGTTAATAGATCCAAAACAAATTAATGATTTACCACCAGAAAGAGTAGCAATTCTTTGTACAGGAAGTCAAGGCGAGCAAATGGCTGCCTTATCTCGTTTGTCAACAGGTGATTTCCGAGGTGTCGACATTTTAGCTGGTGATACAGTTATTTTAGCTGCTGGCCCGATTCCAGGGAATGAAAAAGCGGTAACCAAAATTGTCGACAACTTATATGCACTCGGAGCGAACGTCATATATGGTCCAGGCAGCTCTTCAGGAATGCATGTTTCTGGTCACGGATACCAAGAAGATTTAAAATTAATGTTAACTCTAATGAAACCAAAATACCTTGTCCCTGTTCACGGAGAATATCGGATGTTACACCACCATCGATTATTAGCTGAGTCAGTTGGTGTTGAAGAAGGAAATACTTTTATTTTAAAAAATGGCGATGTCGTTGATATAAAAGACGGCGTAGCCAATCACACTCGCAAGATTCCAACAGGAAATACGTATGTTGATGGGATCGGTGTCGGAGATGTTGGTGAAATCGTTCTACGCGATAGGAGGCAACTATCAGAGGATGGTATGCTTGTCGTTGTTCTAACAATGAGTAAAACAGATAAGAAACTTATTTCTGGTCCCGACACAATTTCTCGTGGATTCGTGTTCGTAAAAAATTCCGAAGATCTTATAAAGGATGTTAATGCGCTAATAAAAAGAACAATAAACAACTTGGATGAAGCCGAATCAAAAGAATGGGGCGTTATCAAAAAACACATCAAAAAAGCTGTCGGACAATATTTATTCAACCAAACGAAGAAAAAACCAATGATCTTGCCAATTATTATTGAGGTGTAACACGGTTAGGGATTACATTTAGTCGCTGTGGTGCCGAAAAACGGAGCACTCCGTCACTATTGAGACCGATTTGTTCCCGTCCCATGTTAAAAATGAAGCGCACGGGCACCATAGAGCTCGTTTAGTTCCCGAGCCTGGCTCAAAACGAAGGACACGGGCACCATAGAGCTCGTTTAGTTCCCTTGCCTTGCTCAAAACGAAGGACACGGGCACC